>NZ_JBHUQZ010000001.1:0-981187 GCF_042674205.1 Kribbella sp. NPDC056951 | reverse complement strand
CTGCAACACCACCGGTCCTGCCTTCTATGGCGACGGGCTGCGGGTCGAGGGCGATCTGTTCCTGAACGATGGGTTCACCGCAACAGGTGCCGGCAAGAGTGGCGCTGTCCGGCTCGTCGGTGCATCTGTAGGCGGCCACCTGATCGTCGCGGGTGCCGCGATCTGCAACGCCACGGGTCCTGCCTTCTATGGCGACGGGCTGCGGGTCGAGGGCGATCTGTTCCTGAACGATGGGTTCACCGCAACAGGTGCCGGCAGACGAGGCACTGTCCGGCTGAATGGTGCACGCGTCGGCGGTCTACTGAGCGGCACGAGCGGCATTGTCAGTAACGCCACGGGCCCAGCACTGGCCGCCGACAGGCTTCGGGTTGACGGCAGTCTGTTTCTGGGCGTTGGGTTCACGGCAACTGGAGCTGGCGACAGCGGCGCCGTCCGACTGCTTGGCGCGCACATCGGCAATCAACTGAGCGCGACGGGCGTCATTTCCAATGCGACCGGCCCCGCTCTGTATGCCCACAACCTGCAGGTCGACGGCAATCTGGTGATGACTGACGGATTCACCGCTTCCTCAGGGCCTGAGCATCCAGCGCTCGTGCTGACGATGGCCCGTGTCGGTGGACTTGCGCTCGACTTGGCGGGCATCAAGCACTTGACCGGAGCGAATGGCACTCTGGATGTTGACGGCCTGGTTTACGCTGGCTCGCCGCAAGGTCCGAGCGTCGCCGATTGGCTGGCCGCATTCGCACATCGCACGCCTAGCTACAGCGCTCAGCCCTATCAGCAACTGGCGGCCGCGACCCGCGCTGCTGGCCACGACGGCGACACGCGGAGAGTCCTCATGGCTCAACGCCGCGATCAGATTCGCCGCAGAGCGGTCACTGGATTCTCCGAACGCACCTGGGCGAAGGCGACAGGCGTCCTGCTGGGCTTCGGCTATCAGCCCTGGCGCGCCCTCCTCTATCTTCTCGCCGTCCTGGCCGCGGCAGTCACCTTGGCGATCATTGCCGGCGGCCACCACGGCGGTCTTGCTCACACAACCCGCACCACCACACCCAATGCCGCCTGTACCACGGTGGAGCAGATCGGCGTCGGGATCGATCTCGGTCTGCCCCTGATCAAGGTCACCGCCAGAGACAGTTGCGCCGCGACACCCACCACGGCAGGCGAGGCCATCACCGCCGCAGGCTGGGCCCTCCAACTACTTGCCTGGGCACTAGCGACCTTGTTCCTCGCCGGGTTCACGGGCGCCGTCCGAAAGACCTAAGCCATTGAGGAGCTGAGCCCCCAAGCGACGGGCAGTCCGGTCAGCAGCAGCACCGAGCGCATCGACGGTTGCTCAGGTGGTCGAGGTGCGCTAACGCGCGAAACGCTGGCGCCCAGTCGTCCAGCTGGCTCCCCAGGTCCCAGCCGCATCCGTCGAAGCGCTGCCATCGTCCTGTCTGACTGTCACTGCCAGACCTCTGACCTGTTCGGCCCTGGTCTAGCGTGCGCTCGCAGGCACTACCGGTCCGATGGCAGCTGAGGCCAATCGGGACCGTGGCATCGAGGTCGATGCATCGTCCCGCAACAGGCGTGCCTACCACCCGGCCACCTCTCCGCAGCCGGGCTGGGTTAGGGGGACCACGGTTGGCGCACGCGCCGGAGGCGCCAAAGGTGCTGTCGCCGCCGGAGGCGGCGTCGTTTGACCCCGGGTCAGGCTTCTGACCTGGGGTTTTGCCGCCTGTCTGCCGCCTGGGCTGGGTCGGGCGAGGCTGCGGTGGGCGTACGCGCCGGAGGCGCCAAAGGTGCTGTCACCGCCGGAGGCGGTGTCCTTGGACGGTCGGCGGCGACTGATTTGGTAGGCCCCGTGGGACTCGAACCCACAACCCGCGGATTAAAAGTCTGAGGGCTTCCTATAACTGGCTTGTCCCGAGCCGTTGGCACTAGTCCCACCGGTGGCTCCAGTGTCCGGAGTGGCATGTTTCGTGCTCGGTTCACTGACAGACACATTGACACCAGATCGCCCGTCCGGGCAGCTGGCGCGGCGGCTCTAGGTCGACGCGCAACTGGCGCGGCGCCTCGCCAACTATCCCACGGCAATAGCCATGCCCGGCGCCACTCGGCTGCAGCTAGCCAGCGCTCGGCGGGGCTTGGCCAGCGGGTCGGATAGCGTCCTGCTCGACGAATGAGATTCGGCCGTCCGGGCGACGAACGCGGCCTAGCCAGATGCCGCCCTCGTAGACCCAGGCGTCGAGTTCGCCAATCGGTGATTCCCACCCTGCTACCGGCACTGGCGGCTGCACTCGTCTGACGGTGGATGGATCTCGTGGACCGTGGACTGTGTTCTGCAGTTCGAGTTCGCCTGCGAGCTCGAAAGCCTCTTCTTTGGTGGCGCACCGGCCGCGGTGGCCGTTCATGGCGTTATCCCACACGACCCACTGATCCGCGTCCCCGTCATCGGGGCGCACGTTGAACCGTCCGACCATGATCACAGCTTGCCATTAATCGAACTGATGTTCTAGTCGCCTGGGGTGACGCGCAGGCCAGCCGCTTCCGCGATGGTCTCCGCCGTGACGCGCAGTTCCGGATCGTGCACTGCACGGCAGTAGCTGCACCGATGGCCGGCATGCGGGTTGCTCTCGCGACACCTATGGCTCCGGGCGCCATCGAACCAACAAAAGTCACACCAAGTCAGGTTTTCAGACACAGGGAGAGATTATCTAACCCTGAGCTCGAATTACATTCCACAGGGTGCTTTGACTTTCGTCACGTCTGATTCGAGGCCATGCGGTTGCCAGCGGCAAGCGGGCAGGATCATCTCTGTGGAGCCGGAGGAACTGGAGCAGCTGATCGCGGGCAACGTTCGCGCCGCCCGCGCGCGAACACGGCTGCGCCAGGAAGACCTGGCCGATGCGATGGGCTGGCAGCGAGCAACGGTGACAAGCCTTGAGAATGGCTCGCGCCGACTGACGCTGGTCGAAGCAGTGTTGCTGTGCGGCGCCTTGAAGATCTCCCTGCGCGACCTGCTGCACGGAGCACCCGAGGATGTCTTCACGAAGCTCGGTTTCCCGGACGCTCGCTAATCCCCCGTACGGGACCCACTCATTCACGGACTGCAGCAAGGTGCAAAACGGTGGTTACCGGCACCGAATGCTGCCTACCGTGAGTGAATGACGGATGCCCAAAGCAACTATCAGCGGGGAGCTGGTGCAGCAGGCCGGCCGCCGCAGTCCACAGCTCACCCCTCCGCAGCGCAGTGGGTGCCGGAAACGCCTGCTCCAGTCCCGCCTCGACCAAACCCGGTCGTCAAGGCTGTGGCAGCGCACATGGCCGCCGGCGTACGGCGGGTCAAGCCATCTGCCTGGGTCGAGCTCGCCTTGGCACTGCCCTGGCTCTGGTGGTCCTGGCTGGCAATCGCGCTCATCTCTGGCCCGTTCGACACCTTCGGCGTTGTCCTGAGCGTCGTCTGGCTGGTGTCGGCCTTCGCCGTCGTCGTCTACCCGCCACTTGAGCACGTGCTCGCGGCGAAGGTCTACCGGCTGCGGAAGCCGTTCGAGTGGGAACTCCGGCGGCTGGGCCCGGCCTGGTGGGCGGTCTGCACCGCGGCCGGCGCCGACCCGAACCGGTACCGGTTGTGGATCCACGAGGGACCAGAAGCAACCCCGCCGTACCCCGCGCCCGGCGCCGCGATCGCGGTTACGAACTGGGCACTGTCCAGGCTTCCTGACCGGCACCTAGAGGCAGTCCTGGCGCACGAGCTCGCGCACAGTCTGGCCCTGCCCCGCATCCCATCGTTGTTGCTGTACTGGCTGACGCTCCCGGCGAAAATCGCGGGCCGAATCGTCGATTTCTGCTGGAACCACCGACTACTCAAGACCTTGCTCAAGGTAGTAGTGGGGTTCTTCCTGATCAGCGTCATCGGTATCGGGCTGTTTCTCGGGTTCGACAGCGTGTGGGTATGGCTGTTGTTGTCGCCGTTCGCGGCGCCAGTGGTGGTGCCGTGGGTAGCGCGGGTGCAGGAGAAGATGGCCGATCGGGTCGCGTTCGACCTTGGGTATGGCTTCCTGCTGGCTCAGGTGTTCCAGGGTCGGGAGTACGAACGTGCCCAGCTCGCCGAACAAGGACTCAGGCAGACAGTGGGCGGCACACAGCCACTCGACTCGGCCCGCCTGCATGCCCTGGAGGATCTGCTCAACTCAAGCCCGCAGAACGGCCACCACCCACCGTACTGACAGATGCGCCGGCTGAGGGCACCGAGAACGCAGTCCTCTTGGACATCAGGAGAGCCTCAACGAAGCGCTCTGCACGGCCACCACATGTTCCCCCGTTCTACCTGGTAGCTGCCGATTCCTGAACCGGACCACGGTGGAAGCAAGGGGCGAGCTGCGCTCGATCCCCGATAGGGGATGCGGAGCACCGTTGCGGCGGCGTGGCCGGTCGGATGATCGAGCGGTCAGGGGGACGGGCGCCCCACATTGAGTGCTTTCGCCGCGCACTGGCCATGCGCCGGGAATTGCCTGGAACCACACTGAATGTAGCCGCGTCACAGCAATGCGTGACAACAGTCCAGGTGGTGCCCTTCAGGAGGATTCGTCATGTCCCACGGTCGAGCGTGCTCGGAATCGACGTCAACGCGGTGCAAGTGTTCGTGCGGAGGGGGTCTGCACGGCGCGGTCGGCGCACACCTGTACCGGTCGATGGCCAGCAGCTACACGGAATCGAAGACGTTCGAGATCGTCGGAAAGCCTTCACGGGCGGCGGTCGATGTACTGGCTGAGGTGATCAAGCGGTCCCCGGCCGACACCGCGCAGCTGTACAACGCGGTGCAGGAGATCGTCGCCGACAAGGCGTGGGATCGGATGTGGGAGAAGCAGCCGCGCCGCCGCAAGGCCGGCCGGGGCCACTGGCTGTGCCAGATCCTGTCCGAGGCCGCGGACATGCTCGACGAGCTCGGCAACGTGGGCGGCATGGTCTCCGACGGGGTATACGACGGATGCATCGAGGCTGGGTGGGGCCCGTTGCGGAGCAAGGCTGCCTCGATGGTGGCCGGGCATCTGGCCACGGTGACCTTGGGCCCGGCGCTGGCGCCGTTGGCGACGGTATCGCTCAAGGTCCGGCTGGTCGCGGTGATGTTCTGCCCCGACACCGGCAAACATCCAGAGCTCGAGAACGGATGCGCGCGCAAGGTACTGGAAGCGCTCGGCCTTCCGGGTGCCGCTGCTGCCTGAGCCGTCGCGCGGTGGTTCCCTGGTTGTCGGGCGGGTCGGGTAGGTTCGCGCCCATGCGTGTTGGCGTCTACATCGACGGTTACAACCTGTACTACGGCGGCCGGGCCTGGTGCGGCCGAGGGGCCGCGGGGTGGCGGTGGCTCGACGTGCGCGCGATGGTCGCGGCAGTGATGAGTTCACGCTCGCGCTGGGCGGGTGCGTCGGTGTCGCGGGTGGTGTACTGCACAGCCCGTGTCGACGCCACCGTGAACCGCAGCGCGCACCTGGACCAAGCCGACTACCTACGCGCGTTGGAACGTTCCGGCTCGGTGGACCTGATCGAGTACGGCCACTACGTCGCGCGGATCAAGTACGCCCCGCTCGCGGTCAAGGACTCCCACCACCGGCCGGTCCCAGCTCAGCCGGCCTGGCCGGTGATGGTGCAGGACACGACCGGGCAGCCGTTACCGCAGGCCAGATTCCTGGCCTCGGTGCTCAACACCGAGGAGAAAGGCTCCGATGTCAACGTCGCCTCGCACCTGCTGCTGGACACACTGCGCGGCCACGTCGACGCGGCGATCGTGGTGTCGAACGACAGCGACCTGCGGTTCCCGATCGAGCAAGCTCGCACCGCCGTACCGGTCGGCCTGATCAACCCCGGCAACCGCCCTCTGGCCGGCGCACTGCGCGGCAACCCCCGCGACGGTGTCGGCAACCACTGGTGGGCACAGCTCCAGCCCGCAGACTTCACTATCCACCAACTCCCAGCCCAGACCGGCCAGGTCACCCGTCCTGCAGGCTGGTGATCTACGCACACGCTTCACTGGCGGTTGGGAAGTCCGTCCGACGGTGGTAGTCTTCAGGCATTATCCACCCGTCCCCGCTGGGGACGGGTTTTTTCATGCCTGCCCCCTGGACCGGGCTTGGCGCGAACGGCGTGGTGGAAATGCGGGGTCGTCAGCGGGTGTGATGTCCTAAGACGTAACATGAATAGTCACGACAGTTTCATCAGTCGAGCGCCGCGATCGAGCAACAGTGGTGCCGCTGGCTGGAATCGCCACGATGGCGCATCGATCGCCGAGGCCGCAAAGGACGCCTGACAAATCGGCGGTGTAGGCCTACTTGGTGTGATTACCGCCTCCACCTGGCGTGATCGACATCCCGGTCCTGCGCGGCAGCCAGCGCGGCTAGTGGGTTGGTTCGAACACTCGATTGCATCTCCGACGAACCATGCTCATGTCGTGTCGCTAGACTCCCACGAATCACGGAGGAGGAGACTGGCGGCATGGTAGACCTATCTAGAGGCAAGGATGGAGTGCTGCCAAATCAGCACCTAGAAAAGGCGATCGTCGACGAGATCATCACAGCGGCGGGCGACGATATCCCGGCCTCCAACATCCAACCCGCGAGCCTTGACTTGCGTCTTGGCGACGTGGCACACCGGATCCAGTGCAGCTTCCTCCCCGGGCAACACACCGTGGACGAACGGCTACGGGAGCTGGGCAAGTACGAGGTCGATCTCACTGGTCCAGACGGCGCGGTCCTGGAGGTCGGCCTACCATACGTCATTCCGCTCATGGAGCGACTTCACCTCCCGCACAACATGCGAGCGCGCGCGAACCCGAAGAGTTCGACTGGTCGAGCAGACGTGTTCACCCGCGTAATCACTGATCGCGGGCCGCGCTTCGACGACATCCAGTTGGGCTACGCCGGCCGCCTATACCTCGAAGTCGTCCCGCTGTCGTTTCCGATCCGGGTCCGGAAGGGACTCACACTCAATCAGCTGCGCTTATCCGTCGGAGAGGCGGCGCTGTCCGACGCAGACATCCGGGCCGAGCACGCTAAGAGTCCGCTGCTGTCGGTCGGCGGCAAGCCCGTGCAGGCATCGAAGCTGCAGCTCTCCTCCGGACTCTTCCTGGGTTTGAACCTGCGTGGCTCCAAGAAAGGACGCGGCGTTGGATGGCGCGCGCGTAGCAGCGCTCCACTGCTCGACCTCAGGCGGCCGGGAGCATCTGACCCGAGCCTGTTCTGGGACAGGGTGAATCGAGAGGAAGGTGACCGCATCATCCTGCAGCCGAACAGCTTCTATCTACTCATGTCGCATGAGGCAGTCACTATCCCACCGCATCTGGCCTCGGAGATGGCCGCGTACGACCCCACAAGCGGCGAACTCAGGACTCACTACGCCGGATTCTTCGATCCTGGATTCGGATACAACCCCGAACACCCAAGAACGGGCTCGACCGCAGCGCTGGAAGTCCGCGCCCACGACGTCGCCTTCATGATTGAACACCGGCAACCGGTGTGCAAGCTGACCTTCGAGCGCATGATGGAGCCGCCAACCATGCTGTACGGCGAAGGGGGCCTTGGATCGAACTACCAGGGACAGACCGAGACGCTTGGCAAGCACTTCAAGATCGACAGGGGCGAGAGCGCCCCCGTACCAACGGCTACGAAGCATGCAGCCGACTTGGAGTCCGAGCAGCTCGCATTTACCGGGGACGAATGAGCGCCGGGCCACAGACTCCTGACCCAGACGCCTGCCGGGGACCAAATGATCTGCACAAGCTTGAACACGACGAAGCAAACGACATCTGGTACGAGTGCGACTACGACTCGCGGAAAGGTATCTACACGTGGATGATCGTTCCACCCGTTGAGGATTAGGGCGAGACGGCAACGGTGGGCGATCTCGGCCAGCGATCGCCGTATGTACCCAGTTTCAGGACCTGACCTCGCGCCGATCCGGCAGACCCTGCGGCGCCGCACAGGCTGCGCACGGCAGGTCACAGATCTGCATCTAACACCTCATGGGATAGCGAAATACATCCCGAATCGTTCCTTCTGTGTACATACACACACTCGCGGTCCTGTTGCTGAGCCTCTTCGCGTGTAAAGCTGTTCTTACCCGACCGAGTAGGGGGCTATCGTGAAGGTCGTCAAGGACACTGGCAGCGTCGAGCGCGCCAAAGAGGTAGCTCGGAACCCCGCTGAGTACTTCGCTCGCGGCCGGGCGGAGGTGCGGGCCGAGGCGCGTAGACCTCGGCCATCATCAAGCACTACCCCTCATAAGCCAGAAAACTAGGCCTTCGGGTAGCTATCGAATCTCGTGTAGTTTGCACAAACGGCAGCGAACGCGTCCGCGATGACCTGAGCAGTTCGAACATGATCCTCGGTGATCGCCTGCGGGTCCGGGCTGTCGATGGTCACCATGCCGAAGACGTCCCCCTCTCCACCCGAGACGTGGAGCGCAGCGAACGCCTTCCATGCCTTGCGCTTTGCCCACTCGATGGGCGCGCCGGCCTCGCCGAGATGCCAGATTCGGGGCTGCCGCGCGTCCAGCGCTTTGAACGCCTCGTCTCCGCGCTTCCTGTCGCCTTCCCGCATCACCAAGGTCGGCTTCTTCCGATCGCCTCGTCGGTCAACGGCCCGAAGGATCCGGTTCGGCGTGCTCCCCTCCACCTGCCAATAGATGACACGAACGTCGGACACACTCCCGCCGAGGTACTCGACAATGCCCGACTGCATCGTCACCAAAGCCTCGCCGTACAGGCGGGCCGGCAGCGTTTTCTGATCGTCAGAGAGCGTGCTTGGGTCGAGGCTCCCGAGGTTGATCGACGTACCGATGAGAGGCCGCAGGATGACCTTGGAGAGGAGCAACTGCTCCTCTAGCTGCTTATGCGCGTCCATCAGTTCGGCGTGCTGGCGGACGATCTCGTCCTCCTTCTCCCCGAGCCGATGCTCTCGGCTAGCGAGCTCCCGTTCCCGTTCGGAAATCTCTGCAGCGGATGTGCGGTACTGCACGTACTGCGCGACTATGACCAGCAGAGCACCAGCGATGACGGCGGTGAGGCCAAAATACGTCAGGAAGTTCTCTCGGGTCGCGTGAATGAACCACACGTCGACGCTTCCGTGCGCGCCCGGCGCTTTGACTTGCGTCCACCACCCAATCGCGGTGGAAACAGCACTCACTCCATTGAGCGCGAACCATCGGAAGGGCAGCAGCTGCTTCCAAGGCCGGCGCGCTGACTGTCCCGCCGGTTGACTCGCGGCTGGCGGCAAGGCGGGCGCCGTCGCCTGACGACGCTCGGTCTCGGTCATGGTTGTCTCCCGACGCCTGCGGAGTTAGCTGTCGGGTTCGGGCTGGAAAGACTTGCCCGGTCCACTCCCGCGGACTTCACCCCAGAGTCCCGACCACTCACGATCGGGACCCAACTTCCTGGGTCCCCCACTCCCGCCATATGGTGTTCGAGGGGAGCGAGCGCGCCTGGCAGGACTCGGCGTTGACACACCCGCGGTTGGACAGTAGGTGTGTCCAGGTAGCAGCCGAGATTACACCTATCGCTGCCCCCTGTATCGGGAGAACGCGGCGCGCCGTGAATGCGCCTCCGGATATACAAGTCTTGTGCGCCGCGGTGCGCCTTGTAGTGCTTCGTTGCACCACCATGGGCCGAGCCTGCGTCGGCGCACTTCACCCAACGTGCCGCTTCTCTGGAAATTGTCGGTGGGGTCTGGGATCGTGCTGTGGTGTGAAGCTGACGGCGAAGGACTTCGGCGGTGTCCGACTAGAGCATCTGTCCGGCGTGACGGCCGCCGAGTTCGCTGAGGTTTGGCAGGCGATCGAGGACCGCGCCGACGAGCTGAGCGCTGCTGGCCGCGACAGTGATTTCGTGACCGGAATGCTCCAGACGTGCCGCTGGATCGCGGAGTATAGGTGGTGGGCTGGCGAAGTCGTTCCGTCCCCGATCACCGGGCAGTCCATGCCGGCCACTCCGGAGCTGATCGAGGCCGAGGTTGTCGCTGTCGAGCAGGCCGTCCGGGCTCCCTCGCGGGTCGGCAGGCCGGACTACGTTGGTGGCGTGTGGGCCACCTTCATGTGGACATGGCGGGGTTCCGGCGTACCGCCGCTGAGGTCTCCGAGAACGCAGGCCTCCTGACACGAGGAGAGGGCCTCAGTGCGCCATGGACGGTGCACTGAGGTCCTTTCGCAGTTGAGGCGACTACACGCACCGTGGGTTCCGCAGACCGGCTTGCAGGCCGCTGGCGATGGTGCGTTCGGCCTCGCCTGCGCCGAGTCCGATCTGGTGAGCGGCGGTGATCAGCTCGCCGTGGACACGGCTTTGATGGAGGGCACCGGACGGCAGGAGTCGTCCGAGGGCGAACGCGGCTTTGTTGAGCTGGTGATTGCGGCTGCCGGGCGCGGTGGCCAGCAAGGTGTCGAGCTCGCTGGCCAGGGCCGCGAGCCCGTACGCGGTGGCGTTGTGCAGGACCGCAGGCTTCACGCTGCTTGAGCCGGCCGGCGTCGGGGCGGGAGCGAGTGCGGTAGAGATCCAGTCGGGTAGTGGTGCTGGCGTGCGGATGATGTGGACGATGTACCGGTTTGCGGCGACGACTGATCCGGCGGCGACGACGTACCCGCCGCAACCTCGGGTGTCGATCTTCCAGCCGAGCCGACCGGCGGTGTTGCCCAACTGCTGCCCTGCGGGTTGCCGGAAGTACAGGTGGGTTCCGCCGGAGGCGGTGGTCACGGTCCAGGTCGCAGGCAGCGGCTCGTGCTGTGCGGCCAAGGACTCGAGTACGGCGCGGCCGTCGGCAAGTCCCGCCAGCGAGGGTGGCGCCGTCTCGGAAGGAGTTCTGGGGCGGTCGAGGTCGACGACCAGCAGACCTGACCGGCCGGTGGCCACGCCGATGTTGTAGGGGGCTTGCAGCCACAGGCGGTTGATCGTGCGGTGGTCGAGGGTTGCAGCGGCTTCCCAGTCCTTGTCGACGGCGGGCACCTTCCGGCCGGGCGCCAACGGGAACACCGCGAGTCCCCGGTCGGCGTGCCAGTGCGCCGCGCGGATCAGCCTCTGGTGGACCGGATCAGTGACCGGTCCCGTACGGCGGCCACAGTACGGTCGGCGGCCTGAGCCGCTCACGGCTCGACCTCCTCACGGTGGGGCTGGACCCACTCGGAGTGGCCTCGCTGCGCCATGATCAGTTGTCCTTCGGGGTCTCGGCGGGTGTGCCGTAGCGGGCGAGTTCAGGGACGCGCAGGTGCGGCCAATGGCCATCATCTAGAAGGCTGGCGACGAAGCCGGGTGACCAGTCAGGTTTGGCGTCGCTGCCGGGTAGCAGCGTGTTCTCGCGGGCGTGCTGGTAGAGCTGGCTGGTCAGATCGTTGCCCCATCCCTCGGTCAGCGCTCGGTCGTCGCTGTCGCTGACGAACCGGACCATTGCGGTCAACCTGGCGGGATAACTGAGCGGGGCCTCAGCGCGCAACTGACTGAGCCGTGCCGCCACCTCGGCGGTGAACCGCTCCTCGTACTCAGCGCGGTCGCTCACCTCCAAGTCGTAGAGGTGGTCGTGAACGTCTTCGATTTGTTCCAGCTCAGCGCGGGTCAGCTTGCCGCGTGACGGCGTCCAGCGATCTCCGAACAGCACTTGGCCGATGTGATCCAAGCTTGCTTCGTAAGCCCCGTAGAAGCCGAGGTCATCCAACTCATAGGTGCTACTGGCAATGATCTCGATCGGATCGGTGCGGTACGTCATCAGGAACTCGTCGTCGTAGCCGACCGTGCTACACAGCAGCTCACGCACGCCGGCGGCCTCCCACGACCCGGACCGCGACTTGATCACGGCGAACGTGCTGCCAAGGTTGGCCGCAACCGTCGCGAGTACATGGGTGACGAACTCGGCTCCATCACCAGGTCGTTGTTCGTTGTTCATCGCGCGGATCGTGCGCGTGATCGCGGTGTGGGCGATCTCGAAATTGTCCGGCTCGTCGGACTCGTTGTCCTGCGCATTGGCGCTGGCGGGTGATGCGGTCGTCATCGGCATTCTCCTTGTACGGTTGGCGATGCGGGGAGGAACGCCGGTCGATGCGCGGTCCCTCCCCCGAGGCTTGAGGAGCTGGCGTGGCTTAAGAGGTGACCTCCTCGCGGTGCAGCACGGCGCGCATCCGACCGCCGATCCACTCTCCGACAGCGGGAGTGACGGCATTGCCGTAGCCGTCGACCTGGTCACGGGCCGAGCCCCACACGACGTAGGTGCCTTGGTGGTCGCCGAACGTCACGTCGAACCCGCAGCCGCGGCCGATCTCGTGGGTCGCCATCATCCGGAAGTAGCAGTCCTCCAACGCAAGATCGGCCAGTGCTGCATGCCATTCGGCGGTCAGGACCGCGGTGGTATCGCGAGAGGTCAGCGCCCCGAGCGGATCGGTGACCGGGTGGGCTGCAGTTTCGGTGGCAGTCGAACCGTTCTGCTTGTACCAGCCGGAAAACAGCATCCCGGGAACCTGCTCGGCCGTGACCGTCGGCATCGCCTCGGCGTGGATGGTCGGCGTGGTGTTCTTCCGGTACGGCAGCACACCACTCGACAACAGCGCCATAGTCTCCGAGCCGCCCTGTGTCGGCAGCGGGTCGCCGGCGCCACGCGCAACACCCTGGAAGTTGTCCACGGCAAGCGCAGTAAGCGGTGTGTTCAGGGGCATGCGGCTGGTGGCGGTCTGTACGGGAAGCGGCGGGGTCAGGTCACGAGTGCGGCAGTCCGACCCCGCGCGATCGAACGTGTTGCCAGCCGCTGCCATCGGCCCGGTCGACAGAATCGCCGTCTCCTGCTGGCTGGTCTGCGTGGACATCGGCTGCCACGGGTGCCGCTCTGAGCCGCGAGTCGCCTTGGCGGGCATGAGCACCGCCGGGAACTGCGCGAACCGCTGACGGCACCGCTCAGCCCGCGCCATCGTCGTTGCTGCCATCGGCCCGGTCGAGCCGTCCTTAAAGGTCCGGATCGGCTTGTCACCGATGCGCGTGCCCAAGTTCGACAGGTCGAGAGCATCCAGCGACGGCGTGAACTGCGGCACCACCGGACGACGGCACGAGGAGCAGATGTACTGGTACTGCTTGCCGTAGCAGACCGTCCCGGTCGGCGGGATCTTCGCCGGGGTCTGGCGCGACTCGACGACGGTGGAACAGTTGCCGCACCAGGCGATCGGGCGGTGCTCCAGGTCCGGCATTGGGAGCTTCTTGTCGACGAACACCCAGTAGGCACGGTCGCGGGACTGGCCGACGCCGAAGAACATCGAGTTCAGGAACAGGACTTTGTGGTTGTAGCCCTCGTTGTCGAACTGCTTGAGCCACCAGCGGTAGGTGGACCCGTCGCCGATCTTCTTACTGCCGGGGACCAGGTTGCCCCACGACTGCAACTGCGTCGTGCACTCGACCAGGATCATTCGCGGGTGGTGAACCGCGGCGTAGTGCAGCACGCAGTTGGCCGTTGCACGGTCGCGCTCCGAGCGGGTGACCCGCTCGTCGTAGTCGGGGTCATCCATGTCGAACAACGTCAGGCCCTGGTCGTAGGCCTTCATCGTGTTCGCGGGCGAGTGGTTCACGCACGAGACGCCGGCCGTGAGGATGTCACCGGCAGGCAGGTCACGCACGTCGTAGTAGTCGCCGGAATCCGGGTTGGCCAGATCCGCGACCCAATGCTCGGCGGCGGGGTGGTTGGCCTCGTGAATCTCGACCTTGTAGGCGTTGTGGTTGGCGGCCATGATCACGTCGACCCCGGCCCGCTCGATGCCCTGCGTCAGTCCGCCGTACCCGGAGAACAGCTCCACAGCGGTGAGAGTGTCGTGCTTGAACCGGCGACGCTGGACCGCCGGGCGGTGCGAGGCCGTGCGGGTCTGCATGGTCGACATCACCCGAGTGCGCTTGGTCGCCATCATCGGCCGATCCCCCTGTCTACGTTGGCGATCTGACGCTGCGCCGTGATGGAGTCAGATGCGTTCAGTGCGGTCGCCATGCTGCTCACCAGCCCGAGGTCGAGTACCACTTCTTCGGCCGCCGGGGACGCGCCGGCGCCTTGTGCTGCGGGACCTTGTGGACCTGCGGACAGCAGATCGGGCCGCCGCACAGGGTCGGCTTCTTGCACCATGGCTGGCACGGGGTGGGGGTTCCGGTGCTCTGCTTGTTGGTCATCGCGGTTCTCCCTGGCTTTGGTCGCTGGTGGGCGTTGTGTTGGCGGCAGCCCCGTTCTTGGGGGCCTGCCGGCTACTGCCGCCTAGCTGGCCAGGTAGTGGCTTCGCCGAGTTTGGTTTCGGCCGTTGTCTCCTGGTGGACAAGTGCGAGGGAGCGCAGCGACCGGTGAGCGCAGCGAGCGCCGACGTACAGCAGGTGAGAACTGCCGGGACCAAACTCGGTGGAGGGGCCTGGTCTGCTAGCCGCCCGCCGGCCTCAGCCACAGGGGTTCTTGCTCCGGCCGCCAGGGCCGGGTCAGCTCTGCCGCCCGCCAGGGGCGGGAGAGCCTGGGTAGCGTCTTCAGCTACTCCCCGCGCACCCGACGCGCTGTCCAGCTGCGCCGTGCCGGCCAAGAGGTTTTCTTCATGGTCGGTGTTCCTTTCGGTGGGTTGGTGATCAGTCGTCGTACCGGTCCATGACCGGTACGACGTCGCGGCTGGTGAGGTCAGTCGTCGGCCAGGGACATGCCCCGGCGCGGTGCGTGCTCGGCGGCGTCGTTGTTGTTGCTGGCTTCGGCGGTGCCCGGTGCGGTGGTGTCGCGGTGGTGGGTGTCGTCGGCGTGCCAGTCGGCGATCAGGTCGTCTCGGTCGTGTTCGGCGGCCTCGCGGGCTTGGTCGGCCTCGCTGCGTTGCCGGATCTCGATCAGTGCCCGTTGGGCTCGTCGCACGGCCTCGGCGGTGTCGTCGATGCTCGGCACGGCGACGGTGGATGACTCGAGGACCCGCGGCTCGTCCGCGGTGGCCTGGCGCACGTCGACCGGTACGGCCGCGTCGGCCTGCGGCACCCAACGAGCTGATGAGGTCTCGTCCTGGCCGGCCGGAGTCTGCCGGGTGGGCGCGGCGGTGATCGGTTCGTGGTCGGCACCGGTGTGGTCGACCACGATCGCGTCCGGGATCGAGTCGATCTCGTCGACGCTCCAGCCGGCTGCGACCTCGCCGGGGCTGGGCAGCTGGTCGTCGACCAGCTCGGCCTCGACGTACTCGTCTCCGCGTACGGCCTCGGCCAGGTCGAGGCGGCGCTGTTCCTCGACCTCTGCCAGGTCGTGCTCGTCGACGGGGTGCAGATGGTCGTCCTCGGCGGCTTGCGCGGCGCGTTGCTGCGCCCACCAGTCCTCGGTTTCGGCGGCCTTGCCGGGGTCTGGCTCGACCGCCAGGTCGCGCAGCTTCAGCTCGGCCACGGCCCGCAGATGGGCCTGTTTTGTGGCTGCTGTGTGGGCCAGCCACTCGTTGTAGGCGTTGTCGACCTCGCGCAGTTCCCGCGCGGCTTCGTCGTGGGTCTGGGCCAGTGCCTCGGCCTGGTCGGCCTCGGCCAGCAGACCCGCGCGCTTGGCGTCGTCGCCGTCCTGCGCTCCGGCTTGGGCGGTGGCCTCGGAGCGCAGCAGCGTGGCCCGCTGGCGAGCTCGGTCGGCGGCCTGCACGGTGCCTGCGAGTTCCTCCACGACCGATGGCGGCGCCCAGTTCTGCTCGCGCTGGTAGGCCGCGACCCGGACCCGCAGCTGTCCCTCGGTCATCTCGGCCTCGGGCCGGGAATCCTCGGGCTGTCCGAGCGCCGTCCACGCGGCCCGCCAGGACGCGTAGTCCTCGGTCTGGCCCGCGGCCGGTGCCGGGCCGATCGCCTGCCGCGGGCCGTTGTACCCCGACAGGTCGCGGTACCCCGCCACCTTGGCGGCTTTCTGCAGCCATTCCTCGACCGCCTGCTGTTCCTGGTCACTCGGTGCCGCTGCAGGGTCCCCACTGTCGTTCGGTGGGACCGGGCAAGGCCCGATTGCGTCGGCCAGCCACGCAGGCGTGTCTGCGGCGTAGCCGAAGGCCAGTTCCCGCGCGGACAGGTCGGCCTGGGCTGCAAGGTCTTCGAGGTAGCGCGCCCATTCGGGACTGAGTCCGCGCGGGAGCCGGTCGGAGTAGGTGCCGCCGGCCGGGTCGAGCCGGGTCGTCTTGGTGATCCGGTCCTGGATCACGCTGGTCAGCTGGGCTGCTCCCTCGAACGACCGTGACGTGATGGCCTTGTAGAGCACGGCCCGGGCGTCGTGGCCTGCGAGCTCGACGCGGCGTAGCAGCAGGTTGAGCGTCGATGCCCCGGCCTCGGCCGCGAGTTGCGTTCGCTCGTCGGCGGTCAGCAAGTTCTGGGCGACCGCGCCGTCGAGCCACAGGTCGGTGCGCCCGGTGGTGACCATGGCGATGCCGTCGGCCAGCAGCTCGGCGGGCGTGCGGTGCCGGGCGGCTTCGGCGGCGGATTCCTCGCGGGCTTCGGTCGCTGACCGTTGACGGCGCTCCTCGTCGGCGTCGAACACATCCGTCAGGACCGCTGACGCCGACCGGTGTACGGCTTGGGCGGCGTCGCCGGTCTCGGCGTCCTTGGCGGCGGTCTTGGTGACGACGTACAGGTGGTTGCCGCCGCGGCCACGTGATGCCGCCACGTAGACGGCGTTCAGTGACGTCGACGGGCTGACGACACCGTGCGCGGTGTCGACCGTCAGGCCTTGGGCCGAGTGAACCGTCGAGGCGTAGGCCAGGGCAACGTGGCTGGCCACGTACGACGCCGGCAGGATCATCGTCTCGTCGCCATCGCGGGTCCGGGTGCCCTGGACCAGCGGCGCGACCAGCAGCGACCCGTCGTCGCTGACGTGGAGCACTTCGTATTCGGCGCGGTTGATCGCGGCCCGGTTGTTGGCGCCGTACCGGGCCAGTGCCCAGTCGTTGCGGCGCGCCTGGATCAGGTCACCGCGGCCCGCGTGAGTGCCTTGGAGACCCAGCACGACCGTGTGCTCGTCGTCGACCAGTCCGTGGTTGACCAGCCGGGCGCGGATCTGCGCCGACGCCTGCGCGGCCTGCTCGTTGGTGTCCACGATCAGCAGCGCGTGCAGACCGCGAAGGTGATCGGCCAGCCACGCGTCCTGCGCCAGCGTGGATGCGGTCTCGGTCTGGCCGCCGTCGACGATCCGGCCGTGCCGGTGGTACTCGTCGAGCACGGACGCATCTCCGGTCCGCAGCCGCAACGACGCCGGACCCTCCCAGTCCTCGGCGAACCGGTGCGTCTCGGACAGCTCGTGCGTCAGCGAAGCTGCTGTCACGAGCTCCATCCCGCCGCCGGCACCGACGGCGCCCAGCTGCCGGTGATCACCGACCACCAGCAGCTTCGCGCCGAGCTGCTCGCAGTGCCCCGCGATGGCAGTCAGATCGTCGGTCGAGGCCATCGCGGCCTCGTCCACGATCACCAGATCCCCCGACCGCAACCGGTGCGGGGATTCCAGATCGGTGGTGGCGGCGGTCAATCTGGCCTGCGTCTGCAGCCACTGAGCGATATTCATCGCCGGGACGCCGTCGGCTTTCAGTACATCGGTGGCGACCTGGGACACGGCCAGGCCGACCACTCGGCGCCGCTGGCCGTGCCACAGCTCCGGGTCGGTCCATGCCTTGGCCAGGCTCCCGACCACCCGGGACTTGCCGGTCCCGGCAGGGCCGATCAGCGCCTCGACCCGGGCGCCTGAGGTGAGGATGCCTTTCAGCGCGGACTCCTGGTCCGCGCCGATCGTCAGGCCCTGTTTGGCCAGCAGCGCCACGAAGTGCTTGGCGTGCTGATCGGTCATCACCGGGCCGCCGCGTGCGTAGGCGGCGCGGGCCAGCTGGTCCTCGGCGTTGAGATGGCCCGGCGTCGCGAACGTCGCCCGGCCAGGAGCGCGGTACGACGAGTCGCCGTTGGCCAGCCGCAACTCCTCCGGCAGGCTCGACGTACCGGGCCGCTCGGCGTCCAGCGCGACCGCCCGGTTCAGCCCTTCCCTGGTCAGCTCGTCCAAGAGCCCGACCAGCTCGTCGGGCTCCATCTGCCCAAGTTCGTCGGGCAGGCACATGCTGATCGCTCGGGTCAGGTCGCCGGCGCGCCACTCGGCCTGGGTTTCCTGCACCCTGGCCAGCGCCTGAGCCAGAACGTCGTCGACCGTCCACGTGTCGGCCTTGGCCCGGGATCGCGCACCGAGCCGCTTGTCGAGCACCTGCTCCGCCACGGATCGCAGCCCGCCCGACACCTGCGCGCGCAGCTCGCGGTCCCACCGCTCGAGCCGAGCGGTGGCCGTCTCGCCGTGCGACTTCGCCTGCCGGGTGATGTCGGTGGCCCTGTTCTGCACGTCGTCCAGTTCCAGGTTGGTCAGCTTGCGACCGAGCTGGGCTTCCCGCTGCTTGACCAGCTCGGAGGTCTTCTTGGTGATCGCCAGCCGCCGCTTGCTGAACAGGTCCATGACGTTCTGATCGACACCGACGATCTCGCGGGCCTCGCCATCGGGCCGCAGCTTGAACTGCACCCCCAGCACCCGGCTCAGGTGCTGCTCCATCACCCGCTCGGCCACCGATCCGGCCGCCGACTGGAACTTGTAGAACGCCTTCGAATCCAGCGTGCGCCACTTCCCGTCGGGACCCTGAACTCTGTTCAGGATCGCGTTGTGGATGTGCAGCTGGGGATCGTGGTCACGGCCGTCGTGCTGGAAGAACGACGCGACCGTGAGGTCGTGGGCGTCGGCCCATCGACCGCTGACGCCGCCGTGGTGACCGATCCGGACATACCCGGCCTTGTCGGCCAGGTAGTCCAGGCCGGCTCGGTTCCCGGCCCAGATCGCTTCCTCGATCGCGTCGCGATACTGGCTCCATGCCTGCACCGCTTTGCGTTCGGTGCGATAGGCCAGGAAGTGCCGCACCGCACCGCGTGCATCGCGGTTCCGCAAAGCGGTGCGCCACGCGGTGCGTTCGGTGCGCATCCGTGCACCGGACTGCACCGCCTGGGCATCGACAGCGGTGTGCAGCACCGTCACCGACTTCTGCACCGAAAAGGTCGCGTCCAGGAACGTCGTGTTCTGCTGCGTCCCCTTGCCCGCCAGCCGGTACAGCTCTCGCTGCCGGGCAGCGTCGGCGTAAGGCTCGGCCGCCAACGCGGCCTTGTACTTCTCGTTCTGCGTCTTGTACGCACGGCCCGTGTGGCCGAGCGTCCCGGCCTCGTCCCACTTCAGCGGGTCGCGGAAGTTCGGGTCGTGCGGGTCGATGAATCGCTCGTACAGCGCCGCCATGTCCTGGTGGTCGACCTCGCCGCGCAGGCCGAGGGCCTCCGCTCCGCGGCCGTACCAGCGGCCTGGCGGCTCGCCGGCCGCGACGGCGCCGGTGTAGTAGTTCTCCCGGCCCGTCGCGACCGCGCCCAGCAGGTAATCGGGGTCGTGACCAGCGCTCATGCTCATCATCGGGCGCCACCGCCCCGCGTCGCGGCAGCGGGCGATCCCGGCTCGACGACCCCGCTTGTTACCGATAGGTAACTAGGGGTCGGAGAGCCCCATCTGATCGTGATGCCATGGTGTGTATTCCTGTCTGCCGTCCTGATCCGCGTCGCGGTCGGGTCCCCGTTCTTGGCTGCGTCGTGTGCTGCCTGGGATCCGGTCGCGACGTGGATCAGGGGGCTGCTGTCCTGCTGCCTGCTGTGCTGGCCGCTGGTAATGCTGGTGCTCCTGTTCGGATTCGGCTGGCTGCTGGGGTTGCTGTTGGGGGTGTTCATCGGTGGCTGCTCGTTTCGAATTCACGTTCGATGGGCTGGTCCGTGTCGTCGTCGTTGGCGACAACCACGCCAGGCCGCGCAGCGGCCACCACCGCATCGCCCGAAGGCGCGGGATCCGACGCCACCGGCGAGAACGCCTCGGGCGGCAACGGCAGTTGCCCGTCGACCTCGGACCGCTCCGGCGTATCGGCCACGGGCTCCGGCAGCTCGGCATTGTCGGCGACCTCGGCGTCAGGGGCCGGGGCCCAGCCGGCCACGGCTTCGAGGCGCCGGGCCTTCGGTGTCCCGCAGGCGAGGACGCGCATGATCTCTCGCTGCGACAGCGGTGCACCGTTGTACTGCTCGACCGAAACCCGGTGCAGCTCGGCCAGGTCGGCGGCGTCCCGGTCGTGACGGCGGCGGCGCCGTCCAGATCGCGTCTGCGTCGGTGCCGTCTCACCGGTGCGGTCCTCATGGTGCACCGGTGCACCGGTGCGGTCGTCAGCGGTGCGGTCCGAACCGGTGCGCTCCGGTGCAGGCGTGGACTCGCCAACCGGTGCACCGCTCGGTGAGGGAGCCGGTGCGGCAGGGACCGGAGTGGGGCGTTCAGTGGCGCGACCGAGCAGATAGGTCAGCGTCGCCAGCGGCACCGTGACCCGGCCCGTGCCCACTAGCGAGTCAACGGCCTCGCTGGAATCACTGGCCGTGCCGGTGTCCTGGACGGTGGGGATGATGCCGAGCGCGGCGCCGTCGACGAGAGCCAGGAGTTGCCCGGCCGTCATCTGGCCCGTGGTGGGCAGCTTCGCGGCCAGGTCGCCCGCGGTGAGCAGTCCGTCGCGGATCGTCTGCAACGCCGCCGACCTCGCGGCGCGGGCAGCACCGAATGGCCGTAGCAGCGGGCTCGGGCACACCGTGGACAGGCGCGATGCCATCCGCACGACCTGTTGGACCAGGGCGCGGGCGACCACGGGGTCGTCGGTGCCAGTCCGGGCCAGGTGCAGCCATACCCGTGTCGTGATGACCGGCGAGGTGATCCAGGTCAGCGCTGACAGCTTCGCCCGCGCCGGCTGGGCCAGCTTCAGGTGCAGACGCAGCAGATGCGCCAGCATCTCGACCAGTACGGCGTAGGCGATCGGGGCCAGCGCGTGCGCGACAGCGTCAGCGACCCCGACGGCGGTGTCGACGTTCAGCCACACCGTGCCGCCGATGAACACCCACGTCGTCACCAACGCTCCCGGGATACGCCAGCCACGGGTCAGCGCGGCCAGCCGCAGCGCGGTACAGGCGATGATCATCCCGTCGACCACCAGCGGCACGAGCACGCTGTCGAACTTGTCGGACACGGCGTTGAACGACCGGGCGCCGCCGACCCCGGCGACCACAGCCGACATGACGATTGCGGTGGTGATCAGCGCGCCCGCACCACTCGGCCGTCCGGGACGCCGTACCGGGCGACGTGTCCTGCGAGCTGCGACTCCCAGCAGCACGACAACTCCGACCGACACGGCAACAGTCACCGCAACGAGTGCGGCACCGCTCGGCGTCGACAGGTAGCCGCCGAGCTGGGCCAACCAGTCAGGCACGTTGCCTGTAGCAACGGCCGCGAGGGCGCTCGCGTGTCTTGTCATCGGGTACCCCCCGCGGCCTGGCCGGCTCCAGGAACGGGCGACAGGTGGCGTCGACCGGCGTCGACGTGCGCGGGCGTCGGGACCGGGCCGGTGTGAGCGCGGTCGGTGGCCCACCAGCCGACGAACGGGTCGCAGTCGTTGACCAGCGGCACGTCCGGGGCGTCCTTGCCCGCGTCGTCGCGGTGCTTCAGGACGTCGCAGCTCTCCCCGTACACAGCCACCCGGCGCGCGACCCCGGGCCGCTGGCGGTCGTGCCAGTCGCTCGCGGCCTTCACCGACGCTTCGTCGCCGCTGAACGCGACAGTCCACGCGTCCATGAGAACGACGAGTTCCTCGACGATCTCGGGGTGCCACAACCAGCACACGCACAGCGCCTCGCGGCCGTCGCGATAGCGCAGGAACACATCCCTCATCCACGGCAGGAGCTCCGCCAGCACAGCCTGGACGGCGGTCTCGTCCTCGGCAAGCATCAGCCACGACCGGACAGCCGGCGCGTCACCGCCGGTCTTCTTGGCACGGCTGGTCATTACCAGCTCGCTCAGCTCGTGGACCACCTGAGCCAGCCGGGTGAGGTCTTCCTGGTTCGCCTTCGCTCCCACTGCGAGCAGCGTGTTCGTGTGCTCGCGGCGCGCCCTGTCCAGCTCGCCAGCTAGCGCGGCGATCGCTCGCGCGTTCCGGTCGGCCGGCGGCTCGTGGTCTGTGTGCTTCATGTCAGCTGCCCTCCTTGTCGGTGTCGGCGTGGTAGTTGTGGATCGCTTCCTGGAGTTCGTCGGGCTCGATGGCGACCCGTCCGGTCGCAGCGCCGTGCTCGTCGTGGGCCGGTACGGCGTCGATGCCGAACTTGACCGCGAGCTCGCCACAGCCCCACCGGGCGCGAACCTCGCCGGCCGATACCTCCGGCGACAGCACCGCCCGCGGCGCGGGCACGTGGTGATGCATCAGGACATGGCACGGGCAGGTGCACTGCTGAACGCGGATCATCACCACTCACCCCAGCTCGGGGCGTCCAGCTCGCTCAACGGGGCGCAGATCACGCCTGTCGTGGGATCGGTGGAGCAGACCGGCTTGCCGGTCAGGGTTGCCCACTCGATCTCGCGGGTCGTGGACTCGCCGACGTACCCGCCGGGGTTGACCACGTAGACCCAGTGCGCCAGGTCGATCTTGACCATGTGCAGCGAGTCCAGCCGCAGCTTGTCGTTCGTCGTGAGGTCGTCGCCGGCGTGCTGGAACACGCCGGGTGCGAGCACGATGTACCCGGCCAGGGTGAGCGCACGGTTGGCGTCGGTGATCTCGGCCCGAAACCGGGTCGAGCCGCAGATGGTGACGATGGACGGGGCCATCACGGGAGGCTTCGTCATCGCAGGTATCCGTTCGTCTGGGCGCCGTTGCCGGTGTCGCGGTGGGTGTCGCGGGCGGCGTCGCGCCGTGCGGTCTCGTCGTCGGCGTGCCACCGCTCGAGTTCCGTATCGCGCTCGGCGTCGGCCGCCTGCTGGCGGGCTTGGGCGATCGCAGCCTGGGCGTGGTCCAGTGCGGCGCGCGCCTGGGTCACGGCCTCGGCCGCCCGTTCCAGCGGCTCCGCACAAGCCGTGTCGTCCGCGACAGATTCGCCCGTGACTGGGTTCTCGGCCGCAGCCTCGCCCGCGGCCTCGGGCGCAGTGTCAGCGGCTGCAGCGCGAAGCTGCTCAGCGTCTGCTGGCTCGTCCTGCTGCGTGGCGTCGTTTTCGACGGGTTTCTCGTTCCGGGCCTTGTCCCACGCGACGGTGTCGGAGACGTCGTCCTCGGAATGCTGATCCCAGTGATCGTCAGTGGGATCCACCCAGCAGTCCGCGATCTCCTTGTCGTACTCTTCGCGGCTCATCACCACGCCGGCGAAGACGGCATCGTCCTCACCGACCACGAGCTCGTGCGTCATGGCCTGGTACTGCGCTTGGGACATCCGTGCTTGCTCGCCGGCGAGGACCGACGGCTCGGATTCCTGCGCAGGCACAGTGTCCGTTGCCTGCTGTTCGGTCGCGGCCGGCGCGCGCTGCGCATCAGCCTGCCCGTGCAGGGTGGCGTGGATGCGGCGGTCGATGGCTTCGGCCTCGTCGATCTGGCCGAGAGTCACTCGGATGTCTGTGGCTCTTTCCAGGTCGTGCGCGGAGAGCGCGTCGTCGTGCTCTCTGGTCAGCTCGGTCCTCATAGTGGCGAGGTCATCGTCGCCGCCGTCGGTGGTGGCCTCACGGGAGGCCTGGCCGGTGACGGCGACGTCGAGCAGGCCGTCCGGGACGGCGATTCCGAGGTTGTCGGTGTATTCCCGCAGGCTGCTGTGGACCTGGGCCCGTCGCGCGGCTGTGCGGTCCACGGAGGCGTCGGCAGCGTCTGTGCTGTCTTCCCAGGCGAACGTGTCGAGGTTGGCGTCGATCTGGTCGTAGGTGTCACGGACCTCGCTGGCTCTGTCGAGTTCGCGGCGAGCGATCGCGTCGTCGTGCAGCCGGGTCAGGTGGGCCCTGATCGGCGCTACACCGAAGACATCGGAGCTGTCCTGCGCGACGGTCGTCTCGTCCGTCTGCGTTTCAGCGTCGAGAAGATCGGCTGGGAGCTCGACACCGCAGCGAACGGCAAACTCGCGGACGGCCTGCTGAAACTTGAGACGGTCTGTCCGGGCGCGCCGCTCCCAGTCGATGAACGGGTAATGGTTCCAGCGGGCCGCGGTGAGCTGCTCGTCAGACCGCGCCGCCACGTTGTCGATCATGTCCTTGAGCGTGTTGGCGGTTTTGCGTTCGCCGGAGTCGGCCGCGGCGATCATGCGGCGTTCCAGGTAGTCCAGGATTTCCGGCGAGCCGAGGTCAGGAATGTAGGCGTGGATCGCGTGGTCTTGCACCGGTCCGTGGTCGACGGCGTAGGCAAGAATGCTTTCGGCAGCTTCTGTCCCGCGAAACACCGGGACGTGGCTCAGGCCGCTCGTAGCCCAGCGCCGCACGGCGGCGTGTACCTCGTCGAGTGAGTGCAGGCCGGTCTTCAGCTCGTCGTAGACGCGGGCCGCTTCGGCGGTCATGGTGCGGTGTAGGTCCATCGCTTGCTCGTGGTCGGCCAAAGACCACTGGGCTTCGGCCAGCTCGCGAAGCTGGAGGAGCTTGCTCTCGATCGGCATCGTGGCTTCCTCGCGGGCACGCTGCTCTCGTCTCCTCTCCTTGTCCTGCTCGCGCAGTGACTGCGGCGCGAGGGCAGTGGCCTTGGAGTCGGCCGACCCGTTCCGGCCGGTCGGCGCGGCAACGAACTCCGCGCTGGCTGCTGAGTTCTGTGTGGCCGCCGGTGAGTTCTGTGCGCCGGTGAGCTTGTTGGTGAGGCGGGTGATCCAGTTGGTGGTGGCCATGTCAGTTGTCCTTCTGGTCGCTGTGGTCGGTGCCGGTGGGCGCGTCGGTCAGCTCGCGAGGCGTGGTGCTGCGGGTGTCGAGTGCGGCGCTGGCCTTGCGTCCGGAACGGCGCAGGACGATCCGGGCGCGGAACTCGCGGACCGGGTCGTTGCGGTCGAGCCAGGTCAGGGCGGCGTCGCCGCGGCGGATGACGGGGCCGAACACTCGCCGGGCCGTGACCCTGACGGTGGTGGCCATGGCGTGGCTGGCGCGCGCGACGTGCGGCAGAACCTGCTCGGTGGTGAATCGCACCAGTGCTTGGACGTCGCGGCGGGCGCGGAAGCGGGCGAGTCGGACGTCGCGACGTTTGTAGGTCATCCGGCCCTTGGTGATGGCCGGCGGCATGCCGTCGCTGATGATGAGGATCTGCCCGGCGCGTAGCTGCCCGACCTGGGCCGGGGTAAGCACAGACGATTTGCGTGTGCTGACCGAGCGGTTGCCGGTGGCCTGGTCGCGGGTGACTGCGGGCTCCTCGCGTTCGCCTGCCAGGGTTGACCAGTAGTTCAGGTCGTCGTCGTCGCCGCACCCGCCGTACAGGACTTTCGTGGCGCAGTTGGTCAGCAGTGACCCGGTGGCCTCGTCGCCGAACCGCTGGCGCATCTGCGCGCGGGACTGGGCCGCGATGTGAAGGGTGATGCCTCGGGACCCGAAGTCACCCGACCACTGGTCGAGCGGGATCAGGCAGATCAGTGCGGCCTCGTCGAGCACCATCGTTAGCTGTGGGTCGAGCCGCTCGCCCGGCATGCCTGCGGCGATCTGCTGGGCCTGGCGTGCGATGTAGGCGGTCAGAGCGGTGACCAGCGGAGCGGTCTTCTTGTCGTCCTTGCCGATCAGGTACACCGTCCCGCCGGACGCGATCAGCTCGGCCACGTCGAACTGCTGGCCACCCGGGGCCGCGGACGCTGCGGCAGTGGCCACCGACAGCCACGACAGTGCGGGCATGATCGTGGTCGAGATCGACGACTGGGTGTCGGGGTTGTTGCGGAAGAACTGCGTTGCCTCCTGCAACATGCCCGTCGCGGACGCCCCCGCCGCGCGCAGCTCGTAGGTGACGGCCAGCTCGGCGTCCTTGTTCGGGTGCGCGACCCACTCCTGGACGTTGTTCATCGTGTAGGGACCGAGAGCGGCGGCGTGCAGCAACGCCTGCAAGGTCTGCTTGGCGAACCCGTCCCACCGCTCGCCGCGGCCGTCGTTGCTGTCCCGGCCAACCCCGTCGATCAGGTCGGCGGCGCGATCCATCGCGACAGCTGCCACCTCGCAGCCGGCCAGCGGATCGAACCGGACCCGCTGCACACCGACCGACGCAATGAGCTTCGCGCCGTCGGTCGGACCACCCCGGCCATCGGTCTCGTTGACGACACCGGACGGGTCGAACAGCCACACCGGCCCGCTCACGGCCCGCGCGGTCGCGGTGGCCATCATCACGTCCTGCTTGGTCGAGGTCGTGATGACCGCGCCCGGGGCGTCAAGGATGTAGTTCATGACCTGCTGGGTCTTGCCCTTACGCGGCCCGCCGAACGTGATCGTGTGGTCCTGGCACGACGACCACACCGACACGAACCCGACCCGCGCGATCCGCACCCCCAGCTCGACGTTGGCCACCTTGCGGCGCGCCCAGCGCGACAACCCAGCCAGGGACGGGCGCAGCCTGGTCATCTTCTTGCGCATCACCCGCGCCGAAGAGGTCCGCGACACATCCAGCCACGACGCCAACCCGTCAGTCTCACGGCCCGCCCGACCCAACCGCCGCAGCAACCCGCGCGACGACGACCGGGAGAACACCACCCGGGCAGCCATCGCGACCACGAGCAGCACACCGACGATCAGCACCAGCACCCACCAACTCGCTACGGACACCGAGGCGGGCAGCTTGCGCATCAGCAGACCGGCGAACACCAGCCACGCACCGGCCGCGATCCCGGAACCGATAGTGCGGTTCAGCGACACCAGCCCCGCACACAACGCCGTCAGAGCACCGGCAGCGATCAGCCAGCCACCCGCACCTCCCGGCAGCGAGACCCTGAGGGCGACCGCGCCGGCGAAGCCCAGCCACCCGATCACCGAGACCAGCAGGCCCTTGCCGACCTGCCAGAACATCAGCCCTGCCGACAGCAGCGCCAGGCCTGCACCGGCGGTCACCCAGTAGCCGACCTCGACCAACTGTGTGCCGAACGCCGGACCGAACGGTCCGAACCCATTGAGCCGCTCACCGAACCCGACAGCGGCCACACCGGCCACCACGGCCAGCACCATCACGCCGACCAGCTCGTGCGGAACCATCACGCCTTCGCGCGCACTCGGTCGCCTGTGCATCACCGACCACCGCCCAGCAGCACTCCGAGCATCCCGAACACCATCGCGGCACCGGCCGCGACGAACGACACCCACAAGCACGCGTACTTCGACCACGCGATCTGCGCCAGCACCTTGGTGTGCTGCACGATTGCCCGCTGCTGCACCCGCAGCGCATAGACGGTGTCGGCTTCAGCAATCTGGCGCAGCAACTCGTCCAGCGACCGGACCCGGACCGCGCCGAAATACAAGAACTCCCCCGGCTGCACCATCCCGCCCGGCCGGTGCAGACGCGGCATGACAACCAGCAGCGCAGCGCCCAGCGCGACCGCCAACGCGGCCAGCGAAACACCGAGCATCACCCGACCGGCCAACACCGGGCTGTGCGAGGTCGACAGCAGGTTCAGCACGATCACGGCCAGCGCGGTCTCGGCCGCCACCGCGAAGTTAGCCTTCGTGTCGGCTTTCTCGATCTCGGCGACCTGGGCGTCGTAACTGCGCCACAACAGCTGCTCGTCGGTGTTCACGAAGCCGCTCATCGCATACCACCCACCGTGGCCGCATCGTCTGTGAAGACCTTCGCGCGCTCCGGCTCGTCAGGCTGAACCGAACCCGTGTACGAACGCTCCGCGTCATACCGCGCCATGCGCGCCGGCGTGATCGCGACGCTGCACGCCTCAACCCCACCCAGCGCCCGCCTCACGGTGTAGTGACCGCTGGCCTCGTCATCGATTGGCCCCACACCCAGCGCCACAGCCAATCCATCCACCAGCTCGCGCTCGGCGGCGTACTCCGCCTGGGCGTCAGACGGCCGGGTGTCCCACGGCAGATAGAAGCGCGCCTGAACGACCGGCGCGCGGAACTCCGGGTGAACGGCCACGAACGCGGCCAGCTCGAACAGCCCCCGAATCACCGCCGCATGCTCCGACGGCAACTCCTCCAACATCCCCAAAGGCGGCACCCACTCCGTGCCGACCTGCTGCGTGTCAGTCATGCTGTAGACCTCTCGAACTCGTACCTGGGTGATGGGAGAACCGGCCCCGCCCTGGTTGGCGCCTCTGCGGGGCCGGTCTGTGTGGTGAGTGGCGCTCATGCGGCTCCACCCGCTTGCCAGCTGGCGGCCCACTCAGCGAGGTCCAGACCGCCAGCGGCCGAGGCCGCGGTAGCAAGCAGGTCCTCGACGGCCTGAGCCGGAATGACATACCTGCCGTTGAACTTCAGCGCTGGAAAGAGGCCGAGCCGCACCTGGCGGTAGAGGTGCTCGTGCGAGACGCTCAGGACCGCGGCCGTTTCCGGAACCGTGTACGTCGGCACGCCAGCGCTCCGCTTGCGTAGTGCACTTTCGAGGGCAGAAGCGATGGTTGCGGCACGCAGACGGGCGGCGCCATCGTGGCGTGCTGCCCTCACATCTGAGCTGTCCTCGTGGTCTGAGCTGCTCTGCTGTTCCATGAGTCCTCCACTTGCACAAGCTGCCTAGCCTGCCTAGGCATGTTCATAGTGGCACAGGTGGCCTAGGCTAATCAAGTGTTGGCTAGGCATGTTCTTGGCCGCCTAGGCTGATACGCGTAGGCTTCCGCCATGGAGATCGACCCAACGGACCCCAGACCGCCTTACATCAAGGTCGCGAACGCTCTGCGCGCTGCGATCCTGACGGGGAAGCTGAAGCCTGCAGAACGGCTGCCATCGGGCGCGGAGCTGGCGAAGCAGTTCGGTGTGGCACGGATGACTGCCCAGCAGGCAGTTCGAGTCCTGAAGGACGAAGGTCTCGTGTATTCACGCCAGGGCAGTGGTGTCTACGTCAAGGCACGAACCGAGCGACCCGTCGGCCTGAGACCTCACGTGGAACGGGCGTTCGAGGCACTCGATGTCGCGGTCGACTTCGCTGGCTTCTCCAGTGAGACCCTGCACGGAATGCTGCAGGAGCAGCTCGACAAGATCCGGACTGGCCGACTGACACCAAACTCACTGCGGGTCAGAATTCTTGTCCCGGACATGTCCGTTCCGATGGCTATCCCGACTCGGATCGCTGGGCTCGCGGACGACCCCCGACTCCGCGCCCGCATGCAGAGAATCGTGGATCGACACGCCGGTGCGCTCGTGGACTCGGTCCAGGAGCTCGCCGACGTCGGCCTGGTACAAAGCGCAACGACCGAGATTCGCCGCCACAGCGTGACACCGATGTTCAAGCTGTACATCATCAATGAATCTGAGGTCTTCTTCGGGTTCTACCCGGTCTACGAACACACCATCACGATCGATGGCGAGCCGATCGAATCTTTCGACCTGCTTGGCAAGGACACAGCCTTGTTCCATCACGCCATGACCGACGACCCAGAGTCGACGGAGAGTCTGCACGTCCGCGAAGCGCGGAAGTGGTTCGACAGCGTGTGGAACACCATCTCCCGGGAGTACACGCCGTGAGCGACTCCATCGCGAGCACGCATTGGCTGCTGCTCGACTTCGACGGCCCAATCTGCTCCGCCTTCGCCGGCTACCCGGCTCCAGTGATTGCTGGTGAACTCGTCACTGTCGCTGCCGGCGCGGGCGTCATTCTGGCCGCCGGTACCACCGATCCTCATGAGGTCCTTCGCACCGTCCATGCCCAGTCCCCCGCGGCGGCTCACCAGGTCGAACTCGCCCTGCAGGCGGCCGAGCTGGTTGCAGTCGAGTCCGCAACACCCACGGCCGGCGCGGCGGAGCTCCTGAGACGATGCTCGGCGAGGGGGATAAGCACCGCGATCGTCAGCAACAATCACGGTCCGGCCGTGGAGAAGTACCTCGCCGAGCACGACCTTTCGGCCCATGTCGCACACGTCTCCGGCAGGAACCCGGACAATGTGGCGCTCATGAAGCCCGATCCGTACTTGTTGCTTGAAGCAATGACTGCCTTAGCGGCAATGGCCGCTGGTACTGGATTTGTCGGGGACAGCACGAGCGATATGGAGGCCGGGCGCGCCGCTGGCGTCCGGGCGATCGGCTACGCGAACAAGCCTGGCAAGCGAGAAAGACTGGCCTCAGCAGGCGCGGATGTCATCATCGGGACAATGAGTGAACTGAACTCACTGCTGTAAGGGGGCCACAGCCCCCGGCATCCACATCTAGTCGGTACGCTGCGGCGGCCGGCCGAGTCGCCCAGCCAGGAGTTTTGCCGCGCGCTTGTCTGCTTCTGGCACGAACGCCGTATAGATGCGCAGGGTCGTCGTTCCGCCACCGCCATGACCAAGGCGTCCTGCTACGGTGCGAATATCCACTCCGGCGGCAATCAACTCGGTCGCAGAATAGTGTCGAAGCGAATGTAGGTGGTAGGCCATTCCAAGCCGAACCATGAGGCGACCAAATCGGTGCGTGATGCCATCAGGGTTGCACGGACGACTATTGTCGGCGGCGTACGAGAAGATGAACGCGCTACGTACTGGCTCGCGACCGAGCTTCTCCATCCGCTCGACGTACATAAGCCATAGCTGCCAGAGGCCCGCCAGCGTAAAGGCGTCGATAGAGTTTTGTCGCTGCTGATGATCCTTTGTGTCTTTAAAGAACTTCCTGCCGGACCGCACTACGTAGCTATCACCGAGTCGCAACATCCCCTCGCGATCATCGGGCTCGGGGTTTAGCTCATCGAAATCGATCTCCTCGAATCGCCGGGCGAGTATCTCGCCGCGGCGCGGCCCGGTGGTCAGCTTGAGCCAAACCAACATGCCCCACGCGTAGTCCTCCTCAAAAGCCGCTTCGACCATCCTCGCCGCTTCCTGCGCGGACGGCGGATTGGGCTTTGGCTTCTCTTGCCGAGGCTTCTTTGCAACATCGGCGGGATTCGTGTCGATCCACTCCCACCGCACAGCCAGGTCGAGCGCGCCGCTGATGATGGCGTGGATTTGCCTGACACTCGAACGAGCCATCGGCTTGCAAGCGTGCGGCGGACACTCGATCACGGTGCAACCAGACTGCGCGCAGTCATGCGGCGGTGCATTCCGTGCCGGCCGGCCAGGCTTCCGACGGTGCTTGACGGTCTTGCACTCGTGAGGCTGCGTCGTCCGATGATCCACGAGCGGTTGCCCTTTGCAGATCACCGAGCACTTGCGGAGCTGGGCGTAGAACGTCTCGAGAACCTTCGCTGTGACCTTGCCTGCGGGCACGGTGCCCAGATGCGGCTGGATCGTGCGACGCAGGTACCCCCGATAGCCGTCGAGCGTCGTGTCTTCACCGTCGTGTTGGTCGAGCCAGGTCTCAATCACGTACCCGAGCTCAGCCTTGGTCTTCGCGCTGCGCTGCCGGTCGACCTGCGCCTGCAACCTGGTCTGGATCTCCTGGACGGCGCGCTCGTCGGTCGTCGACTCGACAGCGTACGAATCCTTGCCCGTCACCGGGTCAACGCCCTCGTAGACCATCACCTGGATCGACCGGCCGCGACGCCTCACATGACCGCGGGGACGGGGCTTCGGAGGCATGAAAACAGTCTACTCATTGACAGCGCCATTGACAGACCGTTGCTAGGGTGCCGCTGACCTGCAGGTTTCCCTGCAGGTCAGCCGCTGGTAGGCCCCGTGGGACTCGAACCCACAACCCGCGGATTAAAAGTCCGCTGCTCTGCCAATTGAGCTAGAGGCCCCGGTGGTGAGGGGTTGGGGACAAGTGTTGCAGGTTTGGGGGTGGGGTGGGGGCGGTGGGGTGGGTGAAGGGGTGTTCGGGGGGTGGTCTGAGGCGTACTGTCGGGGTCTGGGGAGTACTACTCGCGCGCCGGGGGGCTGGGGCAAGGGGGCGGTATGGGGGTTGTGGAGCGGGCTGCGATCGTGGAGGGGCATGACGAGGTGGTGTCTGCCTGGAAGGAGATCGTTTGGCAGGCCTCTTCGATGGGGCTGGCCGATCGGATCGTGATCGGGGTGAAGTTGCGGGCTCGGGCGGAGGCGCTGGCCAATTGGGAGGGGCTGGCTCGGGATGCGGGGGATCTGGCGACGGATGCCCGGGCTTTTGCGGCGGCGGTGAAGGCGCAGAATCCGTTGACGACGGTGCTTGCCGTGGTGGGGTTCGCGGGTGGGGTGCTGGGGTTCTTCGGGTTGTGGTCGTTCCAGGCGCTGCGGAAGGCTTGGGCGCCGGCTGCGGAGGCGGCTGAGGCGGGGATGGCGCAGACCGAGGCGGCGTTGATCGGGTTCTTGACGCTTGCTTCTGGCGGGGTGATCGTGGCGGTGATTCGGGCGGCGGTGGAGGCTGCTCGGGCTGCTATGGAGGCGCTGGAGAGTTTCAGTGCGCGGTCGCATCCGTCGGCGGTGTTGTTGCGGGAGGTTCGGCCGGCTGAGGAGCGGTTGTTCGCCGTGTTCCAGAAGCGGGTGCCGGAGCCGCCGATCAGTGCGGGGCCGTTGATTGCGCTCGGAGCCGCGGGGTTGCTGGTCGGGATCATTTTCGCAGCTTTGATCGGGGTTGGCGTAGCCGCTCGGTGAGATGTACGGCGCTGAGGTCTGGTCGAGGGATCGATCGGGGTGCTATGCAGTTGTCTTCGCCTGGGTGGTCCGGGCGCTGGCAATCCCGCCGCGGGGGGGAACCGACGGCGGGTTTGGGGGGAAGTGTGTTGCGTATTCGTGCTGCGTTGATGGTGGTTGCTGTGCTCGGGTTCGGGGTCGGGTGCGGTACGGCGGAATCGACCGAACCGGCTGCGGTTGCCGGTGGGCGGGTGATCACACGGACGGTGACCGCGCCGACCAGTCAACCGCCGACGCCGAAGGCCAGGCCGACGCCGAAGCCCGTCGTACCGACGTCCGTCGTACCGGAGACGACGACGAAGACGGTTGTCGAGTATCGGGTGATTCCGTTCAAGACGAAGACGGTGACGGATAGCGAGCTGCCGAAGGGTGAGCGGGCCATTCGGACGGTGGGGGTGAACGGGTCGCGGAAGTTGACGTACGAGGTCACGTACGTCGGTGGGAAGTCGACGGCGAAGAAGCTCATTCGCCAGGAGGTCGCGAAGCAGCCGCGGTCGCAGGTGACGGTGGTGGGGACCAAGGTCGAGGAGGACGTGGAGTCGGGGTGCGATCCGAACTACAGCGGGTGCGTACCGGTCGCGAGTGATGTCGACTGCTCGGGCGGGAGCGGGAACGGGCCCGAGTACGTCGATGGTCCGGTGACGGTGACCGGGTCCGACATCTACCGCCTCGACTCCGACCACGACGGGATCGGCTGCGAGGACTGAGGCGAACCCCACGGCCATCACAACTGGGCGAACCGCCGCCCGCTGAGCGTGGGGGTCGGGCGCAGCATGCAGTTGTGATGGGCCTGGGGTCCGCGCCTGAGCGCAGGAGGCGGGCCTGGGTCGGCACGTCTGGGCAGGGTGTGCGGGGTTGCGGGGCAGATGTCTGGTTCGTGGGGGTGGGAGGGGGCGATGGTGAGGGCCTGAGAGGGGTGGGGCTCGTGACGGGCTTGTTTGGGTGGGGGCCATTGAGGGCTTGGCTGGGGTTGGTCCTGGCGGTAGTGTTGTCGGCTACTGCTGGGGTTGCGTATGCCGGGGAGCCGACGTACGGCGTAGTGACGTCGGAGTACAACCTCGGGGACGAGGCGATCACCCTGCTGGGCGGGGTGATGTCCGAGTTACGGGCCAAGGTTTATGAGCCCAAGCGGGCACCGGGGAAGCGGCCGCTCATCCTGTTTCTGCACGGATTTCATGAAGCCTGTTATGGCGGTGACGGGGTGCAGCGGTGGCCTTGTGCCCCGGATCAGCGGCCGGTGCCGAGCTTTCGTGGGTACGACGCCCCGGGCATCGAGCTCGCCAGACATGGGTACGTCGTCATCTCCATCAGCTCGAATGCCGTCAACCGCAATGTCGGCAAGACGCTTGACGCCGGCACCAGGTTGCGCGGTGAACTCGTCCTCGCCCACCTCGACCTGTGGAAGCACTCGAACCGGGTTGACCTCGACAACGTCGGTCTGATGGGTCACTCGCGTGGTGGCGAGGGTGTGGTGGCCGCGACGCTTGCGAATGCGGCTCGCCCGCACCCGTACGGCATCAAGGCGGTCCTCCCACTCGCATCCACGTCAGCCACGAGACAAGCTCTCCCAGGTGTCGCGCTCAACCTGTTGTCGGGCTACTGCGACGGCGATGTCTACGACCTGCAAGGCCAGCACCTGTACGACGACGCGCGCGCCACGGACGACGACGCACCCAAATCCTCGGTGCTCCTGATGGGGGCCAACCATAACTTCTTCAACAGTGAGTGGACGCCCGGTCAGGCGGAGGCGCCGGCAACGGACGACTGGGGTTTCAATCCCGACGACGAGCCCTGCGGTACGGCGACCGCCACCAGACTGACCGCGGTTGAGCAGCAGGCGGCCGGGCGGGTGTACATCTCGGGCTTCTTCCGCTGGATTCTCGGCGGCGACGAAACCCAAGGAAAGCTGTTCGACGGCTCCAACCCCAAGGTCACCTCGCACTCCCCCGACCGCCACGAACTCGCAAGGTTCGACAAACCCGTGAGCACGAGCGGCGATCTGACCGCGACTGTCTGCACCGGCAGCCCGTCCTGGCTACCCGACCCCAACCCCGAACCATTCTGCACCGAGAACGAGCAGCCCGATCGCTTCCCACACTGGGTCCCCAGCTTCTTCCTCCCCGCCGTCCCGACCCCCGCGATCACCGCCCTCCAATGGACCAGCCGGAACGGCGTCCTCCGCATCCCGGTCAAGACCAGCAAGCAGTACGACGTACTGACGTTCCGCGCCGCCGCGGACCCGGACCGGCCCACCCAGGACCTCACCGTCCGACTGATCGACAACCACGGCAAGTACCGCGATGTCGCCGTCTCGCAGGTCGGCGACGCCCTCACCCAGCTCCCCGGAAAGCACGAGGACAGCCAACCCAAGACCCTGCTCCGAACAGTCCGAATCCCCTTGAAAACAAGGGCTCTCAAGGCAGTAGAACTCCGCACCGATCGCACCAGCACAGGCCGGATCTTCATCTCTGACCTCGCCCTGAGCACGCCCTCAAGAGGCCGGACCACGATCAACCAGCTCCCCCGGATTTCGGTCGCCGACGCCGCACCGATTGCCGAGGGCAACAGCACGACCAAGGTCGACTTCACAGTCACCCTCAGCAGATCAAGCCATCAGCCCATCACAGTCCACGCCGAGACAGCCGGCTTCACCGCGGACCCCGAGATCGTCCGGCCGCTGTCGACCACGATCACCTTCGCGCCCGGCGAGACCCGCAAGACCGTCGCCGTACAGATCCACGGCAATACGACCGCCCAGCCCGACCAGGACTTCAAGCTCGCGCTGGCGGTACCGCGCAACGCGATCACCGACGACGCCTGGGCCACCGGCAAGGTCCTCGACGACGACACCGGCCCATCCACCCAGCTCCATAGGCCAGAAGTAACCCCACGAGGCGGTCCCGGCTACCGCGGGATGTAATGAACGGGTGCTGACCTACGAACTGACATCCCGGGATCTGGAGGAGGTCCGCTTCGCCCTGTCACCCGCCTCGGAGACCGTCCTGTCCCTCCGCGCCCTCCGCGACCCCGGCCGGTTCCCGCTCCAACTCCCCTGGATCCGCACAGTCCAGCCGCTACTCGAAGACCTCGACTGGACCGTACTCAGCCACCTGGTCAACGACACCATGGGCAGCCCCGACTACCTCACGCCGCGGCCGACTTCCCCACTTACCCAGTTCACCGACGAACTCCAGCTCATAGCCGCAGTCGATCAAGAAACCTTCACTAGACAGCACACAGCAGTCAACGGCGAGCTGCCCGAAGGCCTCACACCAGCCCGGGTCACCGCAGCACTCGACGACTACTGGCAGACGGTCATCGCGCCGTACTGGAATCGCATGCGCACCATCCTCACCGCCGACATCACGTACCGCGGTCACGTGCTCACGCAACAGGGCACCGGCGCGATGCTCAACGAGCTCGGCCCCGCGATCTCTTATAGCCAAGGCCTCTTGAAGGTCGCCAAGGTGAGTGCAATCAGCCGCACAGAGAAGGTCGACGGCCGCGGCCTAGTCCTGCAGCCCACCCTCTTCGGCCCGCACGCAGTGATCCCCTACGACCCCGGCGCCGAACCGTTCCTCGGCTATCCACCCCGCGGCCAGGCCAACCTGTGGACAGTCGTCGACCCACCCACACCACAAGACCTCGCCAAACTCATCGGTACGGCGCGCGCCCGCATCCTGCAGTTGCTCACCCACCCGCGCACCACGACCGACGTGGCCGCCGAACTCGGGGTCACCCCGTCCGCAGTCAGCCAGCACCTGCAACTGCTCCGCCGTACCGGTCTGGTCGAACCCCAGCGAGCCGGCAAGCAAGTGCTCTACAGGCCAACAGAATTGGCGAGTTTGCTGACGGGGAACTAAAGTCGAAACAGACCGCGGGAGCTCGCACCGGAGTGGGCTGAGAGGGCGACAGAGCAGGCGTCGCCGACCGCTGAACCTGAATCGGGTAATTCCGGCGTAGGGAGGACGCATGACGCAGTACGACGAGTCACCGCTTGAGCACGCGGTGTGGGTGAACGGTACGGCGACCAGCAGCGGACCGGGGATGTCGGTCGCTCAGCTGGTCGCGGAGATGTCGGATCGGCAGACCGGGATCGCGGTCGCGGTGAATCAGAGTGTGTTGACCCGCGACGAGTGGTCGGCCACGATCCTGACGGCGGGTGACCGGGTCGAGATCGTCGGCGCGGTCCAGGGAGGCTGACATGGACGACCCCTTCGAGCTGGGCGGCCGGACGTACTCCTCGCGGCTCATCATGGGCACCGGCGGTTCGGCGAACCTGGAAGTGATGGAAGAGGCGTTGATTGCCTCCGGCACCCAGTTGACCACGGTCGCGATGCGCCGGCTGGGGACCGGGCACGAGGGCTCGGTGCTCGACGTGCTGAAGCGGCACGGGATCGAGATCCTGCCGAACACTGCCGGCTGTCACACCGCGGCCGAGGCTGTGCTGACCGCCCGACTGGCCCGCGAGGCGCTGGGGACCGATCTGGTCAAGGTCGAGGTGGTCGCCGACGACCACCTGCTGCTGCCTGATCCGGTCGAGCTGCTCGACGCCGTGGACATCCTGATCGCCGACGGCTTCACCGTGCTCCCCTACACCAACGACGACCCGATCCTGGCTCGCCGGCTGGAGCAGGCCGGGTGTGCGGCCGTGATGCCGTTGGCGGCACCGATCGGTTCGGCCCTCGGGATCCGCAACCCGCACAACATCGCACTGATCGCCGAGGCGGCCAACGTCCCGGTCATCGTCGACGCCGGCATCGGTACGGCGAGCGATGCCGCCCTCGCGATGGAGCTCGGCTGCGCCGCGGTCATGCTGGCGACTCCGGTCACCCGCGCGGAGAAGCCGGCCCTGATGGCCGCCGCCATGCGCGACGCCGTCAGCGCCGGCCGCAACGCCCGTCTGGCCGGCCGGGTCCCCCGCCGCTGGCACTCCGGCCAGGCGTCCTCGCCGACGACCGGCCTGCCAACCTTCTAGTCGTTGTCGCGGATGGTCCCCTGCACCCGGTAGGGGACCTTCAGTACGGCGCCGTCTGCGGCCGTGATCACGACCGTGAACGTCTCGGCCTTCTCCCGCAGCTTGTCGTCCTTGATCGGTACGACGAACTGCCCGGTCGTCTTGCCCGCATCGACCTGCGGATAGAGACCTCCCTCGGGATCGACGAAGTCAGTGCCGAGTTTCGCCGTACCGCTGCGCAGCTCAGCGGTCAGGCGAGCACCACGGTCCGACGGAGCGGACAACTTCATCTGGAACACCACACCACCACGCCCTTCGGTTCCCACACCCGGCGAGATGGTTATCGAGGGAGTCGGGTCGTCGTCGCGGACGATCCCGTCGGCAAGCGAGCGGCCGATCATCGCGTCCGTCGACCCGGACAGCACCATGATGAACGTGACGTCGTCACCATCTCGCTTGTTCGGCCGCAGCGGCACCTTGATCGTTGCCGACCGATGCCCGGCCGGGATCGTCACGCGGGCATGGAACGGCTCCACCACATCGCTGATGAAGTCCCCGGACGCCTCCGCCCAGAACGTCACCGGCCGCGGGCTGACCCGCGACAGCCGCACCTTGAAGTCGGCCGTCCGCGGTCCGGAATCGCCTTCCACCATGTCCACATCCGCGACCGAAAGCACCGGCAGCATCCGCGGTCGCCAGTGACTAAGTGACGGCGTCGAGAACGACAGATCAGCCAGGTACGCCGTACCTCGGGCGACCCGGTCGGTCCGGATCTCCACCGACCGCACGTCCCGCAGGTCGAGCGGCAGACCGGCCAACGGAATCCGGACCGTCTGCAACATCACCTTCGGCAGCAGATCGGCGATCTTCCCCGGCAACGGCTGCAACGCCTTGCTGACGGTGGATACCAGCACACTGGCCGACCGCCCGCGGCCGTCCGTCAACCGCACCGACAGATCGGTCGCCCTTTCAGTTGCCCGCAACGACAGTACGTCGTACTGTCGAACATCGCGGCGGCCGACCGGCAAGTCGAAGCGGAGTCGCCCATCCGACGCGGTCCAGCTCAACTCCGTCACCCGCCCGGCCGGAAGGTGCTCGACCGGCGGATCGGTGACCCAATGCGGGTATCGCCCATAGGGGTTGCGCACGCAATCCGAAGCGCACACTCGCGTCCGAGCAGACCCAGTCAGTACGCCGGAAGCTCCGTCCAGGCGAGCGACGTCGTACCGGCGAGGCGACTGCGCCATCACGGAGACGACCGCACGACCGGCTGAGTGGGCGCGCGCATTCGAACCGTCGAGCAACGGCAGCAGCGCGGTCTCGCGGCCGAGCTCGAGACGGAAGAATCCAGCCATGTAAGCGCGACCGGCCGCTTCCTGCTCGACTGCGGTCAGGCGTTGCTTGGACTTCTTTCCGCAGGGCTCGGCCTTGTCATCGGCAGTCCAGTCGTCCTCCGAGTCCGCGACCGAACGTCCTGGCGTCCACTCGGTGTTGAAGAAGTTGTGGTTGGCGCCCATCAGCAGCACGGTCGAGCGCGCGGCGGGATCGCGCGTCATCGAGTACCGCGTGTCGTCGTAGTACCGCTGGCCGGACAGGTCGCTCACGTCGCCGTCGCAGTACGGGAGGATCACGCTCAGCGCGACTCCGGGCAGGTTCGGTCGGAGGAAGCCACCGGGTGCGAGGAGCAGGACTGCGCGGATACCGAACGGTTCACCGAGTTCGGCGTTGAGCTGAACCGCCCGGGCGACGCCTTCGCCGCCGCGGGAGTGACCCATCAGGCCGACCCGTTGCAGGTCGACCTTGCCGACGTACTTGCGGCCGAAGGGCCCGTCGCCGTGAGTCGACCAGCGCTGCCAGAGCTTGAGATGTGCGAGCACCAGCTGGGCGCGAGCCAGCGAACCGGTCATCTGGGTGTCGAAGTCGGCGAGGTTGATCGCGTTCGCGCTGATCGAGACCACTTGGTAGCCCTGGCTGGCCAGCGCCTTGGCCGGAGCGTCGTATCCGGCGTAGCTCGGGATCGGCTTGGATCCCTTGGGACACGGCCATTCCATCAGCTCGTCCGGATCCATGCCCTTGGCGTAACAAGGCACGTGGATTCCGTGCAGGAACAGCACCAGCGGACGGCGGCCGGGTGCACCCACCGGTGTATAGGCTCGTCCGGTCAGTTCGCTCTTGATCTTGAACGCCGGAATGTCGACGGCCCGATCACCTAAGTGATAGTCCCGTACGTCGACCGTGTACGCACCGCTCGCGCCCGGATCGACCGGCAGGAATGTCTCAGCGCTCGCCGGCGCTGTCACCAGAGATGGCACCAGCACTACCAACGCGATCAGCGCCCTACGGATCTTCACGTCCGGAGCCTAGGCTGCGAAAGGGCAACCACAGATCACCGTTTGATGGAGGATGCATGAGTACGCTGGAATATCCGCGTCCGGAGGGCGTTGCACCGGGCAACGGTTACAGCCACGTGGTGACCGGTCCGGGCCAGTGGGTCGCGATCGCCGGTCAGGTCGCCCTCGACGCTGACGGCAACCTCGTCGGTGAGGGTGATGCAGAAGCCCAGACCCGGCAGGTGTTCGCCAACCTGGACGCGGCTCTGAAGGCCGCGGGCGCTACGTGGGCCAACGTTGTGAAGCTGAACTACTACTTGACTGACATGGCCGGTCTGCCGGCTCTGCGCACGGTTCGCGACGAGTACGTCGACACTGCCAACCCGCCGGCCAGTACCGCCGTACAGGTGGTGGCGCTGTTCCGTCCGGAGGCACTGATCGAGATCGAGGCGTACGCCGTTATCTGAGCAGATTGACCGCCAGCTGCGCGGCGAGGCCGATGGTGGAGTCGGCGCGCGGCTGGCGGGAGTCGACGCGGGCGGTCTGGGTGAAGACCGCGACTGCGTAGGCATCCCCGGCCGGGAGGGTGACGACGCCGACCTCGTGCCGCAGCGCACCGAAGGTGCCGGTCTTGCCGGCGACGCGGATCGCGTCGTGCGGGAAGCCGGAGGCCAGGCGGTGCTGGAAAATCTGCCGCTGCATGGTCGCCTTCGCGAAGTCTGTCTGGGCCGCGGAGAGCAGTTCGCCGGACCAGAGTCGGCGGAGGAGCAGGGTCATGTCGGACGGGGTCGATGCGGAGGCGTTGGCGGCTTCGTAGACGCCGGTCGGGGTGGTGCGGTTGTTATCCGCCAGTACGGCGAGGGCCGCATCCGGATCGTCCAGTCCGGTACGCCGTTGCAGGTCGAGCAGGTTGGCCGCGGTCCCCCGTCGTACCCAGGTCTGTTGCAGGCCGAAGGATTGCAGCAACTCGGCGAGTCGCTCGAGGCCGACCTCGGTGAGCAGCGCATCGGCTGCGGCGTTGTCCGACACGGTCATCATCGAGACGGCCAGGTCGCGGAGGGACATGGTCACGGGGTCTGCCATGAGGGACAGGCCGGTCGGGCCGGGCGTTCGCGTGGACGGATCGAGGGTGAGTTGTGCGCGCGGATCGAGCTCGCCTTCGTCGACCAAGTGGCAGAATCCAACCAGCAAAGGCAGTTTGTAGACCGATGCCATCGGTACGACGGCGTTCGCGTCGATGTCGACTGTCGATTCCGGCGCGTCGAGCGCGACCGCATGCAGCCAGCCGCGTACCCCGGCGTCCTCGAAAACCGCGCGGATCCGGGCACTCACGGGGTCACCAACGCGTTGGTCAGCTGCGCGATCACGTCGATCGGGTGGGCGAACGGAGTCCGCGACCACACCAGTCGCAACCGCGTGGGCAGCGGATCGCCGGCCAACTCGTACCGCTCGACACCGGGCGCGATCAGCGTCGGGTCCGCGGTCATCACAATCGCCTGCCCAGCCGCCGCCATCGCCAGGCCCGCGCGCTCATCCGTCACCACGACGGTCCCACCATCCGGCCGATGCAAGGCCAACGTGTCCAAGAACAGATCCCGAGCCGCCGGCGCCTCAGCCCGAGGCCGAACCGCCACCGGCAACCCACCCAACCGTCGCAACTCCACAGGCAGGCCGCCCCGTGCCGACTGCTCGGCCGCAAGAGCCCGGGCTCTAGATCCTGCGCCCAGGCCAGCCGGGGCCAAGGCCCAGGTCGGCAGGAGTTGCACTGGGCCTGCCTCCAACCCATCCAGGACGGTCGGATGGAGTACGACGGCCAGCGTCAACCTGCCGGCGGATACCTGGTTGGTGAGGGAGCTGGTGGGCGCGGAGACGACTGTCACGCGACTACCGGGAACTGCGGCACCGCAGGCGGCGGCGACTGCGGCACCTGCGGCTGGTGGAACCTCGGGCGCGAGGCCGAGGCGGATCTCGGGCCCCTCGGGGTCGCGGGCGACCGCAGCTTGATGGAGTTCCTCGATGGATGTCAGCGCCCGGCGCGCGAACGGCAGCAGCGCGGCACCGGCGGCGGTGAGCTCGACACCGGTCGAACCGCGCTCGAACAGCTTCGCCCCGACCAGCGCCTCCAGCCGGCGCAACCCCTGCGACAGCGGCGGCTGGGTGATCCCGACGACCCGCGCCGCGTCTCCGAAGTGCTGTTCCTCGGCTAGTGCGACAAAGATCTGGAGGTGCCGTTCAGTCAGCATGATGCCGCTGACCTGCGGTGATATCCCCTGACACTTGCCTCATGCCTGAAAGCATATTCGACACACGGTCAAGCGCTCGCTTTGGATGAGACCTCCGGAACGGCGAGAGGAGAACGCAGTGAAGGTGACGCGACGAGGCATGATCGCAGGGGCGGCGGCGGTCGGTGCGGCCGGAATGATCGGCACCCCAGCCATCGCGGAAACAACCAGCAAGCCGCAAACCCGACGTACCCCGGTGGAGTTCACCTGGCTCGGCACGCACGCCTGGCAGATCCGCTGCGGTGAGCACATCGTGCTCACCGACCCGTGGCTGACCCGCTTCCACACCGGCACCTTCACCCCCGAAGGCGCCGACCCGAAAACCAAGCTGGTCATCGACAAGACGGTCATCGACAAGCACCTCACCAAGGCCGACGCGATCCTGGTCCACCACGGCCACTACGACCACCTGTCCGACGTCCCGTACGTCGCCAAGAAGACCCAGGCGACCGTGTTCGGCACCCGCACACACGTCAACCTGCTGAAGGCGATGCGCACCCAGGCCGACCTGCTGTCAGCGGTTCGCGGTGGCGAATACCTGGTCTTCGACGGCTTCACCATCGAGGTCTTCCCGTCGCTGCACTCCTGCGGCGGCAAGCGCCACACCTACGCCTACCCCGGCTACCACCAAGACGCCGTACCGCCGCGCCCCCGCCACATCGAAGACCTGCTCGAAGGCGGCACCCTCGCCTACGTCATCACGATCGGCGGCCTGCGCATCCTCAGCCTCAGTACGGCGAACTTCGACCCGCACGCACTCCGCGATCTCCAGGTCGACGTCGTCCTGGCCGCCCCCGGTGGCGAACCCGGCATCACCGACCGCCTCCTCCAAACCCTCAAGCCGGTCACCACCGTCCTCGCCACCCACTGGGACGACTTCGACAAACCCCTCACCGACCCCGGCATCCCGTGGACCGACCTGACCCCGCTCCGCAAATCCGTAGAACAGTCCGGCGCCAAGTTCGTCGTACTCGATCACCTTGAGAAGCTCACCCTCTAGGGAGAAACCCGTCCAACGCGTCCGCGACCAGCTCGGGCCGTTCCAAGGTCTGCAGATGCGGTACGCCGGGTAGCTCCACGAACTGCCCGCCGGGGATACCGTCCGCCAGTGACCGCAGTACGTCGGCCGATCCGGCCAGGTCGGCCCCGCCGGCCACCACCAGAGCCGGCGCGGTGAACGCCCCGAGCTTCCCTCGCACGTCAAGCTGTTTCATCGCCCGCCACGCCGCCGCCCAGGCCGCGGGGTCCATCGCCCGCACTCCCTCGCGCGCGAACCGCACTCCAGCGGCCTCGGCGGCCACGGCCTCCGGCGTGAACCAGCGCGCGATCGACTCCTCGACCTGGGCCTCCATCCCGCCGGTCTCGACCGCGGCCGCGCGCTGCTCGAAGACCTCCGGGAACGGACGGTCGGTGGTCGCGAGTAGAGCCAGCGACGCGAACCGCTCCGGCGCCTCGACAGCCGCGGTCTGCGCGATCCCACCGCCGTACGAAAGGCCCACGATGTGCGCGGTGTCCAACTCCAAGGCATCCAGTACGCCGAACAGGTCGCGCGCCAGGTCGGTCAGCCGCCGTGGATGCGGCGCAGCAGCTGCCTCGCCGTGACCACGCAGGTCATATGCGAAAACCCTGCGCCCGTCGGCCAGCCGGTCCAGCACGGGCTCCCACATGCGCTTGTCGGAACCGAGCGAATGCAGGAGCACGACCGGCGGACCGCTCGCTCCGCGACTGAGCAGGCCGGTCCGGTGATCATCAAGAGTCAGCACACCCACGAGTCTCGCCGACCACCGGTCCAGACCACGGATCCTTTTGCTCAGGGCAGAGTGCGGTAGTGGTAGCGGGAGATGGTGCTGAAGCCGAAGCGGTTGTAGAGGGTCAACGCAGGAGTGTTGTCGGCGAGGACCGAGAGGAAGACGTGGTTGATTCCTCGGGTTGTTGCCTTGAGCAACAGGGCGCGGATGACGGCTTGGGCGAGGCCTTGGCGGCGGAAGGTGGGGTCGGTGGCGATGCAGTAGAGGCCGGACCAGTCGTCGACCAGAGCTAGCCGGCCGATGGCGGCGATCTGGTTGCCGATGGTGATGGTGGCGTAGAGGGCCGAGCCGCGATCGAGGATCTGGCGGGCGACGGCTTGTTCATCGGGGCCGCCGCGGCCGTCGTTCTGCCACCAGAATTCCATCCAGGCATCGTCGGCGACCGGGGAAATATTCACCTCGACCGTCGACGCCGGCAGCGCCGCGAGGACGTCAGCGACCTCGGCGCACTGCACGAGCGTCGGGTTCTTCAGCTGGTACCCGCGAGCGGCCAGGTGGTCGTCGAGGTCGGTCGGCTGGGCGGCGGGGCTGATCTGGAAGGACGGCGTGATGCCGTGCGCCTGGTACAGCGTTTCCACGTAGTCCAAGGCTTTTCCGAGATCGTACGGCGCTCCGGCCGGGAGGACCGAGTTCGCCCGCAAGGTGACACCGGCCGCTCGTCGGACCAGCCAGCCGTCGAGTTCGGTGCTGTGCGCGGCAGGCCAGCACCGGTTCATCAGGTGGTCGATTCCAGCGGCGGTGATCACCCCTCCGAGAGTAGAACCATCCGGATCGAATTGCAACGAAATGAATAGTTATTCATGAGCGCACAGCCGCGACCGCCTCGGCCAGGAGATCGACGCCTTCGATGACCGAGTTCACCGTCAAGCTGCCGTACCCGAAGACGAGCCCGGCCGGTCCCGGCGTCGACACCCAGTACGGCGCCAACCCGTAGACACCCAACCCACGTTCAAGCGCTGCCGCCTGGATCGCGGACTCGGTCAGGTCGTCCGGCAGCAGCGCCATCACGTGCAGCCCGGCCGAGACCCCGGTCGGCGTCAGCTCGGGCAACCGCAGCGCCAGCCGCTCCACCAACGTGTCCCGCAGCAACCGGTACCGCGGCCGCATCCGACGCAGGTGCCGATCGAATTCACCCCGCGCCACGAAGTCCGCGAACGCCAACTGGTCCAGCACCGGCGACCCGCGATCATCCATCAGCTTCGCGCGCGCCATCGGTTCGACCAACCGCGGCGGCAGAATCATCCACCCCAACCGCAGTCCCGGCGCCAACGTCTTGCTCGCGGTCCCGGCGTACGCGACCCGATCTGGCATCAGCCCTTGCATCGCACCGATCGGTTCCCGGTCATACCGGAACTCCGCGTCGTAGTCGTCCTCGATCACCAACCCGTCCCGCCGCGCAGCCCACGCGACCAGCGCGGCGCGCGTCTCCGCCGACATCACCGCACCGGTCGGGAACTGATGCGCCGACGTCACCAGTACGACATCCGCCTCGGACCGCTCGAGCGCCTCGACATCAACCCCACCCTCAAGCACCGGGATGCCGACCGTCACGAGCCCGGCCGACGCGGCCACCCGTTGCAGGTCGTTGTCGGACGGATCCTCGACCGCGATACACCGATATCCCTGCGCAGCAAGGACTTGCAGTAGCAACCGCGATCCCTGCGCGAACCCGTTGCAGATCATCATGTGCTCCGGGAGCGCCGCCGTACCGCGGACTCGGTTGAGGTAATCGGCCAGCGCCGTCCGCAGCTCGATCGTCCCGCGCCCGTCCAGATAGGCAAGACTCCGGTACGGCGTCTCGTTCAGCACCCGGCGAATCGACCGCAACCACGCGGCTCGGGGGAACTGCGAGACGTCGGGCCGGCTGTAGCGGAAATCGATCCGCGCCTCGACGCCCGTCAGCAACGTCACCCCGGGCGACTCGATCGCGGCCACCTCGGCGACCTCGGTGTACCCACCGGCCCGACTGACCAGATACCCCTCGGCCACGAGCTGCTGATAGGCCTCGACCACCACACCCCGCGACAAACCCAGATCGTTGGCGAACGAGCGGGTCGACGGCATCACCGCACCGGCCCGCAGCCGGCCCTCGCGAATCCGCGCGCGGATGCCGCTCTCGAGCTGCTGATGCAGCGGAGCGCCGCCGGTTCGCTGCAGCTCGATCAGCAGTTCGCCTGAATTGGTCCTGATTCGGCTCACAAAACTGGACCTTATCGAAGTACCGCCGGACCGTCAGTGTGAATCCATGACGACCTTTCTGCACCCGGGAGACCGCGGGTACGACGAAGCCCGCTCGATCTGGAACGCGATGATCGACCGCCGGCCGGCCGTGATTGCGCGCTGCCGGACGACCGCCGACGTGGTGGACGCGGTCCGGCTGGCCCGGACCTCGAACCTCGAACTCGGCATCCGCTGCGGCGGCCACAGCATCGCCGGCCTGGCCGTCCCCGACGGCGGCCTGATGATCGACCTGACCCCGATGGGCGGGGTCGAGATCGACCTCGAACGCCGGATCGCGATCGTCCAGGGCGGCGCGCTACTCGGCGAACTGGATCGCGCGGCGCAGCGATACGGCCTGGCGACGACCGCGGGCAACGTCTCGCACACCGGGGTCGGCGGGCTCACCCTCGGCGGCGGGATGGGCTGGCTGGCCCGGCGATTCGGGCTCGCCTGCGACAACGTCACGGCGTACGAGGTAGTGACCGCGAACGGCGACGTCATCCGCGCGACGGCGGACGAGAACGCCGATCTGTTCTGGGGACTACGTGGTGGCGGCGGCAACTTCGGTGTCGTGACCGCGTTCGAGTTCCAGCTGCACGAGATCGGGACGCGTGCATTGGTTGCCGAGTTCACCTATCCGATCGAGGCGGCGTACGACGCGTTGCGTGGCTGGCGCGAGCTCAACCGCACCGCGCCGCGGGAGGCGACCTTCACCGCCTCGATCACGCCGGACGGTGTCACCCTCGGCTACGTCTGGGTCGGCCCGCGTGGGGACGACCTGCTGCCCGAGTTCCGCGCACTCGGCCCGGTGCTCCACGAGAAGGTCGAGGCGATGCCGTACCTGACCCTGCAGAGCCGGGACGACAGCGTGCAGGGTCACCGCTACCGCCGCTACTGGAAGGGGCACTACTTCAAGTCGCTGCCCGACGAGGCAATCAAGGCGCTGATCAACACCCCGGGCCCCAGCGCCAGCCTGCAGGCCTACGGCGGCGCGATCTGCGACACCCCGGACGACGCGGCCGCCTTCAGTCACCGCGACACCCTGTTCGAGTTCGTCACCGCGACCCGCTGGCAGGACCCCGCCGCCGACGAGGAACGGATCGCCGAGATCCGCGAGTACGCGGCGACACTGACGCCGTACGCCGAAGGTGCCTATGTCAACACGCTCAACGGCGAAGCGATCCACCGCGCCTTCCCGCCGGCCAAGCTCGCCCGACTGGCCGAACTCAAGGCGAAGTACGACCCGGACAACCTCTTCCACCTGAACCAGAACATCGCGCCCGCGGCCCTCGCGGCATGATGGCAGGGTGACAACTGAACTGACGCCTGAGTTGGCGGCGACGATCGAGGCAGCCTTCGCCCAGCGGGACCGGGACAACATGCAGCCGACGATCGACTTCTTCGAAGCCCTCCTCGTGGAGCACCCGGACAATCCGTACGTGCTCTACGAGGTTGGTGGCGCATACGACACCGACGGGCAGGAGGAGAAGGCCGTCGGCTACTACGAGCAGGCGCTGCCGAGCCTGACCGGCGAGATCCGCCGCAAGTGCCTGCTGCAGTACGGCAGCACGCTGCGCAACCTGGACCGGTTCGACGAGTCGCTGGAGATCTTCAAGAAGGCGTGCGCCGAGTTCCCCGAATCGGACTCACTGCGGGTCTTCAAGGCGCTGACCCTGCACGCGGCCGACCGCAAGGACAAGGCGCTCGCCACCTTGCTGCTGGTGATCGCAGACCGGCTGGAGACGCCGGAGATCAAGCGGTACGAAGCTGCCATCCGCGGCAACGCGGAGTACCTCGCCAACCTCTAGCAGGCACAGGCTCTAGCAGGCGCAGGCGACGCCGCGGGGTGCGGTCAGCGGGTCGGACAGCCGGCGGGTGATGCCGTCGGCGGTCTCCACCGGCAAGCCCTCGCGCGTCCAGTACTCGAAGCCGCCGATCATCTCCTTGACCGGATAACCGAGCTTCGCGAACTCCAGTGCGGCCCGGGTCGCGCCGTTGCAGCCGGGTCCCCAGCAGTACGTCACTACGCGCACGCCAGCCGGTACGACGGTCGCCGCGCGCTCAGCGATTTCGCGGGTCGGCAGGTGGATCGCGGCGGGGACGTGCCCCTGGTCCCAGCTTTCCTGGCTGCGGCTGTCGATCAGCACCCAGCCCGTCGTACCGGCGCCGATGTCGGCGGCCACGTCGGAAACATCGGTCTCGAAGGCCAGCCGACCTGCGAAGTGGGCGACGGCTGCGGTCTGTTCTGTCATGTCCTCAGCGTCGGCGATCGCGGTCGGCGAGAATAGTGGCAGAAATGACCTAGTACATCAAGATTCAGCCATACCGCTGGCTGATCCGAGCGCGGGCCCGGGCCACCTTGATCGCGGTCTTCAACGTCTCGACGTCGTACGCGCCGTAGTGCCGCTGGCCGTTGATGAAGAACGTCGGCGTCCCGGACACTCCGCTGAGGTCGGCCGACTCGACATCCCGCGCGACCCGGGCTGCGGCGACATGCCGCTTGACCTCGTCGTGGATCCGCTGGTTGTCGAGGCCGAGCTGCTCGGCGTACGACATCAGGTCCTTGGGCTGCAGGTTCTCCTGGTTGGACAGCAGCAGGTCGTGCATCTCCCAGAACGCACCCTGCGCATGCGCGGCCTCGGCCACCTCGGCCGCAATCTGCGCCCGCGGGTGTACGTCGGACAACGGCAGATGCCGCCACACGTACCGCAGGTCGTCGTCCTGCAACAGATCCCGTACGACGGGTTCCGCGATCCCGCAGTACGGGCACTCGAAATCGCCGTACTCGACGAGCGTCACCGAGGCGGTCTCGGGACCGCGGACGTGATCGAGGTCGGGGTCGACCGGATCGACGAGATCGACCAGCTCTTCGGCTCGACCGAGCAGCGCGAGCGCCTTCTTCGGCGGACTGAGCAACTTCACCGACCGGAACACTGCCCAGGTCACCGCGGACGACACGACCACCGCCGACAGCAGACCGAGCTTGGCCTCCGCGAGGGCCGGACCTTCGAACGCGATCGTTGCTATCAGCAAAGAGACGGTGAAGCCGATACCGGCGATCGTGCCACTGCCGGCGACCGCCGCCCAGCCGACCTGCGGTCCGTATTTGCCACCGGAGAAGCGGTCCAGCATCCAGGAGACCAGGGTGACCGCGACCGGTTTGCCGACCACGTAGCCGATCAGGATGCCGAGCGTGACCGGCGAGGTAAACGCCCGGCCGAGGAAGGCCGCGTCGATCGTTACACCGGCGTTGGCGAGGCCGAACAACGGGACGATCAGGTAGCTCGTCCACGGGTGATAAAGGAACTGGAGCCGCTCGTTCGGCGAGATCGCCGCGGTCAGCCCGACGGTCGCCGACCTTGCCAGCTCGGGTGTGGGCTGCTCGCGGAAGACCCGGAACAGCCCGCTCGCCTGCTCGAGCTCCTCACGACCAGGCGAGTACGCCGGTGCGGTCAGACCGATCGCCAGCCCGGCCACGACCGGGTCGACGCCACTCGTGAGCAAGGCGGCCCACGTGATCACGCCCAGAACGACGTACACCCAGGGTTTGCGGACCCGGAGGAGCGCAAGGCCCAGTACGACGGCGAAGGCGACGACCGCGATCAGCAGCGGCATCAGGTCGATGTTCTCGCTGTAGACCACGGCGATCACGACCAGTGCCAGCAGATCGTCGACGACGAAGACGGTGAGCAGGAACACCCGGACGCGATCCGGAACCCCGCGACCGACGAGCGCGAGGAGGCCGAGCGCGAGGGCGGTGTCGGTCGACATCGCGACGCCCCAGCCATGCGCGGTGTCGGTGCCGAGGTTGAAGGCCAGGTAGATCAGGATCGGCGCGACCATCCCGGAAACGCCCGCGAGCACCGGCAGCACGAACCGGCTCCGGTCCCGCAGGTCGCCGAGATCGAACTCGCGCCGCGCTTCGAGGCCGACGACCAGGAAGAACAGCGTCATCAGACCGCTGTTGATCCACTCCCGCAGGTCGAGCCCGAACGCGCGGTGGCCGAGCTCGAAAGAGAGGTCGGTTCGCCAGAATTCGTCGTACGAACCCGGGGCCAGATTCGCCCAGAGCAGGGCGATCAGGATCGCCGCCGCGAGCACTCCGGAGCTGCCGGCCTCGGTGCGCAGGAAGCTGCGCATCGGAGCCGCGAACTCCCGCCGCCAGTTCGTCCGGCCGCTCAGCAAGGCCGGGAAGTCCGCCATGGTGCAACCCTACTGTGGGAATCCAGGGTGGAGGCTGCATGATGTCTCCTGCGGACGCCGTCTGCCCGGGCGTTCCGGCGTACGAATGACCATTGGGAGCCCCGTTGACCGAGCAAGAGCTCACCGCCACCTCGGCGGATGCGTTCGCACAGCTGGCCATCGAGCTACACGATGCGCCTGGCGTCGAAGAGACCATCGATGCCGTCGTCCAGTTCGCTTTGCAGGCACTGAGCTGCACGTACGCCGGTGTCGCGCTGTACACGCGGGGCGGTAGCCCGGAGATCGCGGCGGTGACCGATCCGGTCGTGGCCGATGTCTACGAACTGCAGCTCCGCACTGACGTCGGCCCACTGGTGACCGCCCTGCGGGACCGGACCACGATCCTGATCCGCGACACCGAAACCGACGGCCGCTGGCCGGAATGGACCAGCAAGGTCGCGGCGCTCGGGGTCCGCAGTTCGCTGGACGTCCCGCTGGCAACCGGTGACGCGGCCGGCCAGACGGTCGGCGTACTGGGCCTCTACAGCCCGACCCCCGATGCCTTCACCGAGGACGACGAGGCAATCGCCCACATCCTCGCCCGGCACGCCTCAGTCGCCGTCGCCTCGGCCCGGCACGAGGAGACGATGGCCCAGGCCGTCGACGCCCGCAAACTCGTCGGCCAGGCCATGGGCATCCTGATGGAACGCTTCGACGTCGACGGCGAGCGAGCCTTCGCCATCCTCAAGCGCTACTCCCAAGACACCAACACCAAACTCCGCGACGTCGCCCAGCAGTTGATCGACACCCGCAAGCTCCCGCACTGAGGCTCGCGGATCTGGGAGGGTGGCGGGGTGACGGTTGAGCAGGTGTGGGCGGCCCGGCGGCTGCGGACTGACATCATCCGCCTGCGCATCGCCACCGGCCTCCTGCTCGCAACCGGCGTCGTACTCCTCTTCGCCATCTCACACCCCATGCCCGGCCTGCTCGTGATGCTGTGCGCCACCTTCACCCTCGCCGCCGCAAGCAGCCGCTCCACCCGTCTACGCCGCCTGGAACGACAACTAGGCAACTAGGCTGTTGGGATGGGGAGTTGGCAGCCGTTGGTGGGGCCCTCTCGGCAGGTGGCGTTGGAGATCCTGCTGGATGGGCCGCTGTCGCGTGCCGAGTTGTCTCGGCGGGTGGGGTTGTCGCCGGGGAGTTTGACGCGGTTGACGAAGCCGATGGTGGAGTCGGGGTTGCTGGTCGAGGTGTCGGCCGGGCCTACGGATGCCCGAGTTGGACGGCCATCGCAGCCGTTGGATCTCGATCCGGCAGCTCATCACTTCGTGGGGATCAAACTCACCGGCGACCGGGCGATCGGCGTACTGACGACCCTGCGGGCCGAGGTGATCGCGAGCCTGGAGCGGCCATTGACTGATCACACACCGTCCGCGGTGGTTGACCTCATTATGGAGCTGACTGACGATCTCGCGGCCCAGTCGCCGCGGGCGATCACGGGGATCGGGGTGACGCTTGGTGGGCGGGTTGCTAACGGGACCGAGGTGCGGTGGGGACCGTACCTGGACTGGGTGGACGTGCCGCTCGGCGAGCTGCTGGCCGCCGGGACCAGTACGCCGATCGTGGTGGCGAACGATCTTGACGCGCTGACCGAGGCGACCCACTGGTTCGGGGCCGGGCGGGGTGCGGACCGGTTCGTGCTGATCACGATCGGCGCCGGCGTCGGGTACGGCCTCGTCGTCCACAACCGGACGATTGAGAGCCCGGACACCAGCATCGGGCTGATCGGTCATCACCCGCTGATCCCCGACGGCCCGCTCTGCGACCGTGGGCACCGCGGTTGCGCGCTCAGTCTGCTCACCGTGGGCTCGATCACCTCCCGGGTCGGCGCCGCGCTCGGGCGGGCGGTCGACTACGAGGAGTGCCTGGATCTCGCGGCCAAGGGCGACCCCGCGGCCGAGCCGGTGATCAGTCAGGCCGGGTTCGCGCTCGGGAAGCTCATCGCCGCCGCCGCGAACTTCACCATGCCCCAGCGGGTCGTCCTCGGCGGCGAGGGTGTCCGACTCGCAGAAGTCGCCCGGACCGAACTGCTGGCCGCCCTGCACGCCGACCGGCACCCGTCCGGCGCCGAGCTGCCGATGGTCCTGCAGCCCGCCGACTTCACCGAATGGGCCCGCGGCGGCGCGGTGATCGCCATCCAGACCTTCGTCCTCGGTAACTGACTAACTCAAAATAAACAGTTACACTCACGGAATGGATACCGTGAGGCGATGGATGGCGGGCTGGCGGCTGTGCCGCGGCCTGGAACAACCGCTCGAGTACGACGACGTCCTGCTCGCGCACCTCGGCCTGCCCGGGCGTGAGCGGGAGATGTTCACGCTGACCGACGACCCGGCCCTCATCGACCGCCTGGCCGCGGCCGTCACCGAGACCACCTGGCTGACCGTCACCACGCAGTACGGCAACGCCGCGGCCGCACGAATGAGCGCCGCCGGACTGCAGCCGTTCGCGGAACAGAAGGTGCTGATGTCGATCGCGCTACGCAACCACCCCCAGCCCGCGACGCCCCCGCCGTACCAGCTGTCCATGCAGAGCGACGGACCACTGGATCGCGTGCAACTCCAGGCCGCGGACGGCACAGTCGCCGCCCGCGGAATGATGGCAACCGTCGGCACAGACGCGGTCATGCACGACATCCACACCGACCCCGACCATCGCCGCCGCGGCCTCGGCAGCGTAGTGATGGGCGCGCTCAGTCAACGAGCGCTCGAGCGCGGCGCGGACAGCGCCCTCCTGATGGCGACCGAAGTCGGCGTCCAGCTCTACCGCTCACTCGGTTGGTTGCCGGAAGCAACCATGGTGACGGCGTCAGGCAGTGCGAGCGCGGTGCGCAGCGACCTTGGTGCGGTTCTGACAAGCCGTTGAGCAGAACCGCTGAGTGCGGTTCCGAGTCGAATCCAAGAACAGGTCATCACACCGCGAGGCCGCACACCGCCGCAGCCGCTCCGAGTCGTGACTGCCGAGCAGCATCGCCACCGCGGTCGCGAACTCGGCCAGCCACCCGGTCGCCGCGGAAACCCCCGGCGCCGCGAAATGCAGGTGCCACAGCTGCCCCGGCTCCCGGGTCAGCTGCGGGGTCGCCTGAGTACGCCGCAGCAAGTCGTTGACGAGCGCCACCGCGCCGTCGACATCCGGTAACAGGCTCAGCGCGTCATACAACTGCCGCGCGCCCGTCTCATATTCATGGAGCTCGATCGGGACGGTTCGATTGGTGGTGAGCCGCAGCACGCCGCGGATGGCCTCGTCGTCCGGCGGCGCGGCCGGCCGGCCCTGCCGCGTGGGTGCACCGAAGACGTTCGCCAGCGCGATGGCCGCGGTGAGCGACGCTTGCAGGTGTTCGGTGGGCTCCACGACGCCCAGTATCCGGCAGCTGCACACAGCCACCCAATCTCACGCTGCGTAGCGCGGCTATGGTGAAACGCAGCGGATACGGACCTCCGAGAAGGTATTCAGGCCTTCGGGTGAACCTTTGGTAGGGAGCAGAGCGTCAGACCAGAGTCGTACGTCAGATCTGCGCAACATCCTTCCGTGATCCGATGAACTGATGGTTGCCAGCTACAACAATGAGGAACATGAACTTGGTCCAGGCCCGGCAGCGCCCGGCGCCCACGGGTATCGCCGGTCTGTCCGAGGCCGTAGTCGACCTGTCGGCAGTGCGGGACAACGTCCGGACATTCCGGCGGCTGACTCCGCACGACGTGATGGCCGTGGTCAAGGCCGACGCGTTCGGGCACGGCGCCGTACCGGTGGCTCGGGCTGCCATCGATGCCGGGGCGACCTGGCTTGGGGTCGCGCGGGCCGATGAGGCCCTGCAGTTGCGGGCCGCTGGTCTGACCGCCCCGCTCCTGACCTGGCTGTACGACGCCGCCGAGCTGATGCTGCTGGGTGACATGGACGTCGATGTCAGCGTCTCCACGGTCGCCGAGCTGCAGCGAGTTGCCTCGGTTCCGGCCGTCAAAAACGTGCATTTGAAACTCGATACCGGTCTGCACCGGGCCGGCAGCACCCCCGACCAGTGGATTGAACTGACCCGGGCCGCGGCGCACCACGAGGCGCTCGGTGCGCTCGTCGTCCGGGGAATCTGGTCGCATCTGTCGCACGGCGACGATCCGCACGCCGTCCAGAGCCGGAAGCAGTTGCAGCTGCTCCGGACCGGGGTGGTGCTGGCCCGGCGCGCAGGGCTGCGCCCGAGCACGATCCACCTGGCCAATTCGGCCGGGGCGATCAACCTCGACGCGCCCGACTGTGACGTCATCCGGATCGGCGCCGGTCTCTACGGCATCGACGAGACCGGAATCGGCCTGCGCCCGGCAATGCGGTTGATGAGCAAGGCCTTCCAGGTACGCCGGATCAGCGCCGGCGAGGGCGTTTCGTACGGACATGATTTCGTCGCCGAGCGCGACACCACCGTGCTGCTGGTCCCGCTCGGGTACGCCGACGGGATTCCGCGGGTCGCGGTCGAGCAGGCTAGTGTGCTGTGCCGCGGGGTCCGGATGCCGGTAGTCGGCCGGATCGCGATGGACCAGTTCGTCGTCGACGCCGGTGATCTGGCGGTCGATCCGGGCGAGCCGGTGACGATCTTCGGAGACGGTTCGCACGGCGAGCCGACCGCCAAGGACTGGGCGGACTGGGCCGGAACCATCCCGCACGAAATCTACTGTGGCATCGGAACCAGGGTGCCGCGTCGCTATGAGGAGGCAACTCGATGAAGGTCGCGGTCGTGATGGGCGGCGCCAGCCCCGAACACCACGTGTCCCTGGCCAGTGGCAAGGGGATCGCCGACGCGGTCGCCTCGCTCGGTCACACCGCGGTTCCGCTCGTCATCGACCAGCAGGGCGACTGGGCCAACGGCCTGCACGAGGCGATCGACCTGCTTCGCGCGGTCGACGTCGTACTGATCGGCTTGCACGGCGAGTACGGCGAGGACGGCCGTCTGCAGGGCTTCCTCGACCAGCTGAAGGTCCCGTACGTCGGTAGTGGCGTCACCGCGAGCGCGGTCGGCCTGGACAAGCACCTGACGAAGGCGGTTCTGCGCGCGCACGGCATTCCGGTCACTCCGGGTGTCCGGTTGTTCGGCGCGGAGACCCAGGACGCCGAGGCCGCCGTACAGAAGTTGAAGGAGGCCGATGTCGAGTTCCCGGTCTTCGTGAAGCCCGCGAACGGCGGTTCCAGCTTCGGTGTCGGCCGCGCCACCGACCTGGCCTCGCTGGCCGACGCGGTCGCGGCGGCGGCCGAGCTCGACCCGCAGGTCCTGGTCGAGAAGGAGATGGTCGGCCGCGAGATCGACCTCGCCGTCCTGCAGTTCCCCGACGGCCGGGTCGAGGTCGGCCCGCCGCTGGAGATCCACAGCGACCCGGCTCAGCCGTTCTTCAACGCGACCGCCAAGTACGACGCCTCCAGCGCGACCGAATTCGTCGTACCGGCGCCGTTGACCCCGGAGCTGGCCGAGCTGCTGAACCGGACCGCGCTCGAGGTCTTCGAGGTGCTCGGCTGCAAGGGCCTGGCCCGGGTCGACTTCTTCGTCCCCGCGGACGGCAAGCCGGTCGTGAACGAGATCAACACGCTGCCCGGATTCACGCCGGCCTCACAGTTCCCGCGGATGTGGGCCGCGGCCGGATACACCTACGCCGACGTGGTCGACGTACTGATCAAGACGGCGGTCGCCCAGTCGTGACGGTACTGCTCAGCGACGACCGGATCACCCGGATCGACGCGATCGAGAACGGCGAACCGGTGGTCGAGCTGGCCACCCGCGGCATCCAGACCCCCGGTACGGCGTACTCCCGTGAAGGTGTTGCGGACCGGCTCGCGATCGCGAACGCGTTCCTGCCGTCGGGGATCCAGCTGCACGTTGTCGAGGGGCTGCGGCCGCTCGAGTCCCAGCGGGAGATCTACGACGGCTACTGCGCCGAGCTCCGCACGCTGCATCCCGACCTGGACGAGACCGAGATCCGCGTCCTGGCGAGCCGGTTCGTCTCCCCGATCGAGGTCGCACCGCACGTGGCCGGCGCTGCCGTCGACCTGACGCTGGTCGGCGCGAGTGGTCCACTCGATCTCGGTACGCCGATCGACGCGACCCCCGAGCAGAGTGACGGAGCGTGCTTCTTCGCCGCCCCGAACATCAGCCGCGAGGCCCGCACCAACCGCGAGCTGCTCGCCGACGTGCTCACCTCGGCCGGCTTCGTCAACTACCCGACCGAGTGGTGGCACTGGTCCTACGGCGACCGCTACTGGGCCTACATCGAGAACCAGCCGCACGCCATCTACGGCCCGCACCCCTGGCCGAGCTGACCCCACAAGGCGGCTGGGCCATTCCACCTGTATTTGATTGATTGCTCAGGTGCTGGGCCGACTGGTCCTATATCTCCACCGATCTTCATCGTTGGAGGACTTATGACCCCGCCCAGGTTGTCCCGCCGCAGAGTTCTGCTGAGTATTCCGGCCGTGGCGCTGGCCGCGCAGGCCGGGCTCTCGGCCGTTCCCGCTCAGGCGTTGAAGAAGAAGCCTGAGTGCCTGGCCGACCTGATCGCGGCCGACCCGACGGTGCTCCGCTGATGGCCAGCATCACCTGGCTCGCCGACGTGCTCCGGGCGGCCGGCGTACAGGTCGTCGAGGAGGGCAACTGGAAGGCCCGTGGAGTGTCCGGGTCGTTCAACCCGATCGGCGTGCTCTGGCACCACACCGCCGCCACGTCGAGCCCGAGCAACCCGCATCCCGCGCTCGGCATCTGCATCAACGGCCGCTCCGACCTGCAAGGCCCGCTGTGCCAGGCGTTGGTCGACTACAACGGCGTGTTCCACGTTATCTCCGCCAATCGCGCGAACCACGCGGGCGCGGCCCGGGCCAGCGGTCCGATCCCGGCTGGTGACGGCAACACCATGCTGATCGGCTGGGAGATCGACTACAACGGCGTCAATCAGCAGATGACACCGGCACAGTACGACGCCTCCGTGAAGGCGACAGTCGCCGTACTGCGGCAGTTGGGTCGCGACGCGAGTTACGTCCGCGGTCACCGGGAGACGTCGACGACCGGCAAGATCGACCCGTCGTTCATCGACCTGGACGCGTTGCGGGCGGAGATCGCCCAGCAGCTCGCCGGTGGTGGAGGAGCGGGCGGTCAGGCGTACCGGTACCTCGACCAGCAGCACGTGGCGGCAGTCGGCACTGGTGGCACGCTGGTGAACCTGATGTGGTCGCCGGCGACCGACAAGGTCATCCAGGACTGGGGATCGAGCAACCTCGCCGGGAAGCCGATCGGGTATGTACACAACGGTCAGCAGCATGTATTTGCCCGCGGCAAGGACAACACCGTGCGGCACTGGTGGCAGGCGGGAACCGGCGCGCCGGTGCTCGACACCTGGGGCACCGAAGGACGCGTGCTGTCGAACCCGACCGGGTTCGCGTACAAGAACCAGCAGCACCTGTTCTACCGCAACCCGGACGGGAACCTGGAACACAAGTTCTGGGACCAGGGTACCGACCAGATCACCACGGGTGTCTGGGCCAACGGACCCTTCGTCGGTAACCCGTTTGCCTTTGTACACAAGGATCAGCAGCACATCTTCGGTCGCGGACCGAACGGCGAGCTGAAGCACTGGTCGTGGGCTCCGGGCGGGAATCCGACGTACGACAACTGGGGTGTCGCCAGCGGTGTCACGTCGGACGTGACTGGGTTCAGCACCGGCGTACAGGCGCATGTCTTCTTCCGGAACGCCGACGGGCAACTGCAGCACCGCTTCCTCGACGGTACGACGGTGCTCGGCGACATCTGGACCGGCGGCCCGTTCGTCGGGAACCCACATGCGTTCGCCCACAAGAACCAGCAGCACGTCGTTGCCCGCAAGGAGAACGGCGACCTCGTCCACTTCTACTGGTCCCCCACCATCGACCCGCCGGAATCCGACAACTGGGGAGCCGTAGGCGTAGTCACCGACGACCCGATCGGCCTCTCCACCGCCGACGCCCACCACGTCTTCTACCGCATAGCCAACGGCACCCTCGAACACCGCTACTTCGTAGACGCCGAAGCCCGCCAAGCCACCGACAACTGGGGCGGCTCCCTAGCCCCCAGTTCGTGACCCATCTGGTGGGTAGACCCATCCGATGGTGGGTTGGCCAATCGTAGGGCGGTTGGCCAACCCACCGTCTGGTTGGCATACCCACCAGACGGGGTGAAGAGGGGCGCCGCTAGCTCGTGATGCGGGTGGGGTGGGTGTAGGCGTTGAGGGAGCCGTTGCGGATGAAGGCGGCTAGGGTGAGGCCGGATTCTTCGGCTAGGTCGGCTGCCAGGGAGCTGGGGGCGGAGACTGCGCCTAGGACTGGGATGCCGGCCATGACGGCTTTTTGGGCTAGTTCGAAGCTGGCTCGGCCGGAGACTATGAGGATGAGGCCGCGGGCTGGGATTCGGTTGTCGAGGATGGCCCAGCCGATGACTTTGTCAACGGCGTTGTGGCGGCCTACGTCCTCGCGTACGACGAGGAGTTCGCCGGTGGGCGTGAACAGGCCGGCCGCGTGTAGGCCGCCGGTGCGGTCGAAGACCTGCTGACGGGTGCGGAGTACGTCGGGCAGTTTCGCCAGTACGTCGTACCGGATCTGGGTCTCGTCGTCGGCCGGGGAATACCTTGTTTTCAAGCGAACTGCGTCGAGTGACGCTTTGCCGCAGACGCCGCAGGATGAGGTGGTGTAGAAGTTGCGCTCGACTCCCGTGACCGGCGGCGGTACGCCGGGGGCCAGGCCGAGGTCGAGGACGTTGTAGGTGTTGCGGCCTTCGTCATCACGCGAATCGCAGTAGCGCGCATCGCGGATGTCGTCGACGCTCCCGATCACGCCTTCGGTGTGCAGGAACCCGTGCGCCAGCTCGACATCGTGGCCGGGCGTGCGCATCGTGACGGCGAGAGGTTTGCCGTCGACGCGCAGTTCGAGCGGTTCCTCGACGGCGAGTGAGTCGGGTCGGCTGCGCTCGCCGTCCGGTCCTATTCGGACGACCGGACGCCGCGCAATCAGCCGCCCCATGGCCGCGCTCCCGGATCCAGCGGCAACAACCGCGCCGCAATCGCCTCAGCCGGCCCGGGTTCCACGACTGCCAGGGCGTCCGCCTCAGCAGCACCCCGCAACATCGCTGATCCCCCATGCCCCACCGGTACGGCGCCTTGCCCGGTAACGCGCACTGGTACCAACCGCGTGCTGTGCGGATGGCAAGCCACCCCACCCGGAATAGCCGCAACAGCCAACGCCGGCAACGGCAACCCCCGCAACCGCGAGATCGCCGCCACCCCCACCGTCAGAAACGCACTCAAAGCCGCCAACGGGTTCCCCGGCAACCCAACCACCAACCGCCCATCCCCCAACCGAGCCACCGCCTGCGGATGCCCCGGCCGGCAATCCACCCCATCCACCACCAACTCAGCCCCCAGCTCGGATAACACCGCCCGCAAATGATCAGCCGGCCCCGAAGCCGAAGACCCAGACACCAGGATCAGGTCAGCCCCTGCCAGCCCACCTTCACCCCACCCGGCCGCCCCCGGAGTTGCGCCACCAACGCCACTGGCAACAGACCCGGGATTGGGGTGGGGAGGGACACCCGACTGGTCTCCGAAGCTCGGGCTGGGGTGGGGAGGGGTGCCACGCTCGCCGCGCAGGCCGGTGTCAGCCGCCTGGGCGTACTGCTCGGCGCCACCAAGGCTGTCGGCGACGGAGCCCGCGGTGGGATGGGGAGGGGTGGGGTGCTGGTCTCGGGGGGTGCGGAGGGCTTCTAGGAGGGCTGTTCGGGTGTCGGGGAGGTGGCGGATGGGGCCTAGCTGGGCACCTGCTTGGGTGATGAGGGTGGGGAGCATGGGGCCGATGGCGTCGCGGACGCGGCCTGGGGTGGAGGGGCCTTGGTGGACTAGTTCGTCGCCGGTTATTAGGGCGGCTACTACTGGTTGGGGGATGACGGTTAGGCGGTTCAGGCCTAGGGAGGCGGCTAGGCCTAGGACTGGGCCGTCTACGACGACGCCTGCGGGGAGGACTACCTCGCCTGCTTGGCATTCCTCGCCGGCTCGGCGGATGTGTTTGCCTGGGTCGGATGGGCCATGGACCCAGGGGCCGTCTAGCTCGATGTCTTCGTCTCGGATGACGCTGGTGGCGCCTGCTGGTACGGCGGCGCCGGTGGTGATGCTGCAGGCTTGTCCGTCGGCTAGCTCGACCGAGGCGGCGGAGTCGGCGGCTACGTGGGCGATGACGCGCCAGGGGCCGGGACCGCGGACGGCGTACCCGTCCATGGCTGAGCGGTCTACTGGTGGGACTGCGGCGGGTGAGACCAGGGGGCTTGCGAGTACGCAGCCGGCGGCGTCGGCGAGGGCGCGGGAGACTGCCGGTTGGGGGCGGCCGACTAGGTGGGCGACCCGGCGGGCTGCGTCCCACGACACGTGGTCGCGTCGTGGGAGGTCGTTCGGCTGGGTCACTTGGCGGCTGCTTGGAGTTGCTGGGCGGCGAGGGCGGCTGCTGGGTCGAGGTCTTCGGCGCCGGCTTCGACGTGGGCGATCAGGGCCTGCTTCATCCGGGGATCCCAGGTGATCCGCATGTGGTTCGCGATCGCCGTAGCAGCGTCGGCCGGCGCCCGGTGAGCGAACTGGGCCGCAATCTCGTTCGCCAGTCGCACGTACGGCGGCACGGTAGCGCGGCTCATCGACCATCACCCCCGTACACCGGCTTCGTGGCGCGGTTCATCCGGGCATCACCCACGTACGGCGGCTCCGTCGGGCGGCTCATCCAGCCACCACCCACGCACGACGACTTCATCGCGCGGGTCATCGGGGATCACCGGCGACGACTGGCTCTCGGGCTTCCTCGGAGACGACAGAGGTGGGCAGGAGATCTACCTGGACCGCGGTGACCTTGTACTCGGGGCAGTTGGTGGCCCAGTCGGAGTTGTCGGTGGTGATGACGTTGGCGCCGGTGACTGGGTGGTGGAAGGTGGTGTAGCAGACACCTACCGGCATGCGGTCGGAAAGTCTTGCACGTAAGGTGGTTCGGCCGACTCGGCTCGACAAAGCGACCGTGTCGCCGTCCTCGATTCCGCGGACCTCGGCGTCGTGCGGATGCAGTTCGAGGATGTCCTCGGGGTGCCACGCGACGTTCGCCGTACGGCGGGTCTGCGCACCCACGTTGTATTGCGACAAGATCCGCCCGGTCGTCAGAATCAACGGGTACTTCCGCGTCGACCGCTCCGACGTCGGCACGTAGACGGTCTCCATGAACCGCCCTTTACCGCGGGTAAAGGATTCTTCATGCATGATCGGCGTACCGTCCGGGTGCTCCACATTGCACGGCCACTGGATCGACCCGACCTGGTCCAGCCGCTCGAACGAGACCCCCATGAACGTCGGAGTCGTGAGCGCGATCTCGGCCATGATCTCGGCGGCCGAGTTGTAGTGCATCGGGTAGCCCATCGCCTGCGCGATCTCGCAGACGATCTCCCATTCCTGCTTCCCGGTCTGCGGCGCCATCACCGGACGCACCCGGTTGATCCGCCGCTCGGCGTTCGTGAACGTCCCGTCCTTCTCCAGGAACGATGTCCCCGGCAACAAAACGTGCGCGAACTTCGCCGTCTCGTTGACGAACAGGTCCTGCACCACCAACAAATCCAACGCACCCAAAGCCGCAAACACGTGCTGCGTATTCGGGTCGGACTGCGCAATATCCTCGCCCTGCACGAACAACGCCTTGAACGATCCGTCGATCGCCGAGTCGAACATATTCGGGATCCGCAGTCCCGGCTCGTTCAGCAACGGCGTACCCCAAAGCTTCTCGTACACCTCCCGTACGCCGTCATCCGACACATGCCGGTATCCCGGCAACTCGTGCGGGAACGACCCCATGTCACAAGAACCCTGCACGTTGTTCTGCCCACGCAGGGGATTCACCCCCACACCACGACGACCAATGTTCCCGGTCGCCATCGCAAGGTTGGCCATCCCCATCACCATCGTGGAGCCCTGGCTGTGCTCCGTAACGCCGAGACCGTAATAGATCGCGCCATTCCCACCAGTCGCATACAACCGAGCCGCCGCCCGCACCTCGGACGCCGGTACGCCGGTGATCTCCTCGACCGCTTCCGGACTATGCAACGGATCAGAGATGAACGTTTCCCACGTAGCGAAGTCCTCACACCGATCCGCAACGAACGCCCGGTCGACCAACCCCTCGGTCACCACCACATGCGCGATCGCGTTGATCATCGCCACATTGGTGCCCGGGGCAAGCGAAAGGTGATGCGCGGCCTCGATGTGCGGCGACCGGACGAGATCCGTCTTCCGCGGATCGATGACGATCAACCGAGCACCCTGCCGGATCCGCTTCTTCATCCGCGACCCGAACACCGGGTGCGCGTCCGTCGGGTTCGCCCCGATCACCAGGATCACGTCGGCCTCGTCGACCGACTTGAAGTCCTGCGTGCCGGCCGACTCACCAAAGGTCTGCTTCAGGCCATACCCCGTCGGCGAGTGACAAACGCGAGCACACGTGTCCACGTTGTTGTTCCCGAAGACCGCACGGACCATCTTCTGGACCGTGTACACCTCTTCGTTCGTCGTCCGCGACGAGGTGATCGCACCAATCGAGCCCTGCCCGTACTGCGCCTGGATCTCGCGCAACCGCCGTGCGGTGAACCCGATCGCCTCGTCCCACGAGACCTTCCGCCACTCGTCCGCGATCGAGTCGCGGACCATCGGCTCCAGCACGCGATCCGGGTGACTCGCATACCCAGACGCGAACCGCCCCTTCACACACGAGTGCCCTTCGTTGGCACCACCGTTCTTGTACGGCACCATCCGGACCAGCTCGTCGCCACGCAACTCGGCCTTGAACGAACATCCGACCCCGCAGTACGCGCACGTGGTGATCACGGACCGGGTCGGCATCCCCAGTTCGATCACCGACTTCTCCTGCAGCGTCGCCGTCGGACACGCCTGCACACACGCACCGCACGACACACAGTCGGATTCGAAGAACGATCCGCCGGCCCCGGCCGCGACCTTCGAGTCGAACCCACGACCCTCGATCGTCAACGCCAGCGTGCCTTGGACTTCGTCACACGCCCGCACACACCGCGAGCACGCAATGCACTTGGACGCCTCGAAATCGAAGTACGGGTTGGAGGAATCCGTCGGCTCCGACATGTGGTTCGCGCCCGCTTCGACCCCAGATCCGTAGCGGACTTCACGCAGACCGGTGACTCCGGCCATGTCCTGCAGTTCGCAGTCACCGTTGGCCGAGCAGGTCAAACAGTCGAGCGGGTGGTCGGAGATGTAGAGCTCCATCACCCCGCGCCGCAGCTTGCCGAGCTTCTCGTTCTGCGTGCGAACCACCATGCCCGGCGCGACCGGCGTCGTACACGAGGCCGGCGTACCACGCATGCCGTCGATCTCGACCACACACAACCGGCACGACCCGAAGGCCTCCAGGTTGTCCGTCGCGCACAGCTTCGGTACGTCGATCCCCGCTTCCTTGGCCGCGCGCATCACCGACGTACCGGGCGGGACCTGTACGGCGACCCCGTCCACGAGCACCTCGACCGTCGCCTCACCCGGCCGGGCCGGCGTACCGAAGTCCGGTTCTTTCAACAGGCTCATTCCCCGAAGTCCTTTCCGAAGTGGCGGACGGCGCTGCGCACCGGCAGCGGCGTGAGCCCACCCATCGCACAGAGCGAGCCGTCGGTCATCAGGTCGCACAGATCACCCAGTACGACGAGGTTCTTCTCACGGTTGTCACCGGCAACGATCCGGTCGATCGTCTCGACGCCACGCACCGCGCCAACCCGGCATGGCGTGCACTTGCCGCACGACTCGGCCGCGCAGAACTCGAAGGCGAAGCGAGCCATCGCGGCCATGTCCACGGTCTCGTCGAAGACCACGATCCCGCCGTGCCCGACCATCGCGCCGGCCGCCGCGAACGCCTCGTAGTCCATCGGCAGATCGAACTGCTCGACCGGTAGATACGCACCCAACGGCCCACCGACCTGTACGGCGCGGATCGGCCGACCGGACGACGTACCGCCACCGAATTCGTTCACCAGCTCGCCGAGTGTGATCCCGAACGCGGTCTCGACGATCCCGCCGCGAGCCACGTTGCCGCCGAGCTGGAAGACGCTGGTACCGAGTGATCGCCCGACCCCGTACGCCGCATACGTCGCCGCGCCGTCGGCCAGAATCGTCGGAACCGTTGCCAACGACAACACGTTGTTGACCACTGTCGGCAGCCCGAAAAGTCCTTCCAGGGCTGGGATCGGGGGCTTGGCGCGAACCATCCCGCGCTTCCCCTCAAGACTCTCCAGCATCGAGGTTTCTTCACCGCAGATGTACGCACCGGCGCCGACCCGGACGTGCAGATCGAACTCGAACCCGGAGCCGAGGACATCGGCCCCCAGCCACCCCTCGGTCCGGGCGAGTTCGATCGCGGCCCTGAGCGTCGCCACCGCATCCGGGTATTCGGAGCGCAGGTAGACATACCCTTCCGACGCCCCCACGGCGTACGCCGCGATCGTCATTCCCTCGATCAGCGTGAACGGATCGCCCTCGATCAGCATCCGGTCCGCGAAGGTCCCCGAGTCACCCTCGTCCGCGTTGCAGCAAACGAACTTGAGCTCAGATTGAGCACCCAGCACCGTCCGCCACTTGATGCCGGTCGGGAACCCGGCACCCCCGCGGCCGCGGAGACCGGACTCGACCACGGTCTCCACGACCTCGGCCGGGGTCATCGCCAACGCCTGGCGCAGCCCCCGGAGACCGCCGTACGACGTGTAGTCGTCGACGGAGAGGGGATCAGTCACCCCGACCCGGGCAAACGTCAGCCGCTGCTGCTTCCGCATCCACGGCAGTTGCTCGACATCCCCAAGACAGGCGCCCAGATTCCGAGCGCCCGCAAGCATCCCGCCAGCCACCAGCCCGTCAACGTCCTCAGGAGCAACCGGCCCATACCCAATCCGCCCCTCAGCCGTCTCCACCTCAACCAACGGCTCCAGCCACAACATCCCCCGCGACCCATTCCGCACGACCTCAACCGCCGGCGCTCCGCCCGCCGCGCGCGCATCCCCGGCGCGACCACCCTCGGCGCGCGCACCCTCGGCTCGACCACTCGCGGCAGCCAGGATCCGCTCGGCCACGTCATCCGCGCCCACCGAACGCGCAGCCGAGTCGCGCGACACGAACACGCGGACCGGCGCCCCGCTCATCGGGCTTCTCCCAGCAGTGCGTCCAGGCGAGTGGGCGTCACTCGGCCGTGCAATCGCTCGCCGACTTGAACCGCCGGCCCCAGCGCACAGTTGCCGAAGCAGAACACCTCGTCGAGCGTGATCCGCCCGTCGTACGTCGTCTCACCGAACCCGCACCCGACACTCCGCTTCGCATGCTCAGCCAACTCGACCGCACCAACGGATCGGCACGCCTCCGCTTGGCAGATCGCCACGACAGTCCGCCCAGCCGGCGTACGGCGGAAGTCCTTGTAGAAGGTGACCACCCCATGCACCTCGGCCACCGACAGATTCAGTACGTCGGCGATCACCGGCACGTCCGGTTGGTCGACGTACCCGAGCTCCTCCTGCACCGCATGGAGGATCGGTATCAGCGCACCTCGAAGCCCGCGCAGCTCAGTCGCTATCTCCCGCACGCGCTGAGCACGTCCAGGGACCGGAACGGAGGAAGCGGCCACTACCTCACTCGTCATGTATACAACATCCCGTGCTCCGGGAGCGGGGTCAAAGCAATGCTGCCTATCACCTGATAGACGCCGTCTATCAACGCGCACCCGCCTGCCCCGAGGTCTGCCCGATGGCGCGGGTGATCCGCACGCGCACAACCGAAGCTGGGAGCATGGGTACGAGGGCTGTGATCGCGGGCGGGAGTATGGCTGGGCTACTGGCGGCGAAGGTGCTCAGCCGCTGGTACGACGAAGTTGTCGTCCTGGACCGAGATCAGCTGCCGCTGGACGCGGTGCACCGCAAGGGAGTTCCGCAGAGCCGGCACGCGCACGGGCTGCTCGCCCGCGGGCACCAGACGATCGAGCGACTCGTGCCCGGGTTCCGCGACGAGATGGTCCGCCGGGGTGCGGTGCAGAACGACCTGCACAACGACGTCCTCTGGTACAACGAGGGCCGCCTGCTCAAACGCGCCCCCTCCAACCTGACCGGCCTCCTCGCCGGCCGACCGCTGATCGAGTCGGTACTGCGGGCGAAGGTGACCGAGGTCCCGAACATCATCACCAAACCCGGTACGACGGTTGACGGACTGACCGCCGAGAACGGCCGAGTGACCGGCGTACGGGTCAATGGTGAGCGTCTCGATGCGGAGCTCGTGGTCGACGCCACCGGCCGGAGCAACCGCGGTCCGACCTGGTTGCGCGAGCTCGGGTACGACGCCGCGCCGGAGGACGAGGTCCGCGCCGGCATCGTCTACACGACCCGCGAGTACCGCCGGGTGCCGGGCGATGTCGACTTCACCGGCGTGATCTCCGGGCACTACCCGGACAACCCGATCGGCTGCGGAGTCGGCGCGAACGACGGCGACCGCTGGCTCGTGACGCTGGTCGGGATGGCGGACAACCCACCGCCGGACCAGCCCGGTGCCTTCGAGGACTTCGCGGCCCAGCTCGACGGTCCCGAACTGCATCGGCTGATCACTCGCGCCGAACCGCTCACCGAGCCGGTTCGCTACCGGATCGGCCCGAGCGTCCGGCGCCGGTACGAGAAGGCCAGTCGCCTGCCCGAGGGCTTCGTCGCGGCCGGTGATTCGCTTGTCTGCTTCAACCCAGCCTACGGCCAAGGCATGACGATCGCGGCACTCGCCGCCGAGCACCTGGCCGAGATTCTTGAGAGCGGCGACGACCAGCTCACCCGCCGCTACTTCACCGGCATGGCGAAGATCGTCGACACCGCCTGGGTCATGTCGGTCTCCAACGACCTGCGCTTCGACGCCACGGTAGGCAAGCAGCCGCTGGCCTCCCGCCTGCTCGTCCGCTACCTGAGCCGACTGAACAAGGCAGCCCAGACGGACCCCGTCGTCGGCCGCCGCTTCCTGGAGGTGGCCAATCTGCTCGCGACGCCGCCGTCCCTGCTGACGCCGTCGACGCTCCTCCGCGTGCTCCGCGCGGGCTAGGAGGCGGCGGTCTCTTCTGGGGGCACCCACAGGCAGCTGGCCGTGCCGGCGGCGACATGCTCTTCGTAGATCGACACCTTGTGGGTGATGACCCGCAGCGACTCCTGCAGGTCCTCGAGCTGCGCGGTGATGGAGTCCTGGTGGCTGCGGAGCAGGTCCAGGCGGTCCTGCTCGTTGCCCGAGCCTTGGCGAACGAGTTCGGTGTACCGGCGAATCGTGTCCAGCGGCATCCCCGACGAGCGGAACTTGATGCACATCGCCAACCAGTCGACGTCGTCCTCGCTGTAAACCCGTCGCCCGTTCGACTCCCGGCGTACCGGGTCGGCCAGCAGCCCTTCGCGCTCGTAGAACCGCAGCGCGTGCACGCTCAACCCGGTCCGCTCCGCCACCTGCCCGATGCTCAACCCCATACCGCCAATCCTAGATCGCGCTCTAGGTCAACGGCTTCAGAGCGTCCAAAGCCTGATGTACGTCGTCCCGTGTCGAGTAGATGTGGAATGACGCGCGCAGCTTCCCGTCGCGGACCGCTGCCCGGATGCCGGCCGCCTTGAAGGCCGCGTCCGCGCCCGGGAGACTCGTGCTGACGATCGCCGAGTTCGACGGCGGCAGCCCGAGACCGTCGCGGAACTCGTTGGCCAGCTCGAGGTTGTGCCGGTAGATCGTCTCGACACCGATCTGCTCGACCAACTCGAGCGCCGGAGCCGCCCCGACGAAGCAGAACCACGCCGGCGACTGGTCGAATCGGCGGGCACCCTCGGCCAGCACCATCCGGTCGCCGTAATACGACCCGTGCATGTCAGCGGCGGCGTACCAACCGGCGGCCGACGGGCGGCAGCGCTCCTGCAACCTTCGCGACAGGTAACCGAGCGTGGCCCCGCGCGGCGACATCAGCCACTTGTAGGTGTGCACCACAAGTGCGTCGATGCCGTCGACAGTGAGCGGCAGCCAACCCATGCCCTGGCTGGCGTCGATCACCACCAGCGCGTCGATCTCCTTGCTGGCGGCAACCACTGCGGGAAGGTCCAGTACGACGCCGGTCGACGACTGCACCGCGCTGACCGCGACCACGTCGATCCCCGGCCGGATCGCGGCGACCAGCTCCGATCCCGGTACGCCGATCACCTCGACACCGCGATCCTCGTGCACCTTCCAGGGAAAGACATTCGAGGTGAACTCGACGTCATCAGTCAGCACCTTCGCACCATCGGGCAGTGCAGCCGCGACCGGCGCGAGCGCTGCCGACACCGTGCTCCCGACGAACACGTCGGCCGCGTCAGCACCGACCAGCCGAGCGAACGACTCGCGGGATCGGCTGGTCGATTCGTCCCACGGCTCCCAACTGGTCGCACCCACCCTCCAGTCCGACAGCGCGGCCTGCAAGGCCTCCCACGCCGGCCGCGGCGGCAGTCCGTACGAAGCGGTATTCAGCCAGCCGGGCTCGGGGTTCCACAGCTCTTTGTAGTCCACGCTTCCACCTTACGGAGGACTTGACCTAGACAACGCTCTAGCTTCTAGCCTCGCTCCCATGCGCTATCGACCACTTGGCAAGACCGGTATCGAGGTCAGTACCCAGGCTCTCGGCACGATGATGTTCGGTGCGGTCGGGAACCCCGACCACGAGGACTGCATCCGGATCATCCACGCTGCCCTGGACCAGGGCATCAACTTCGTCGACACCGCGGACATGTACTCCGCGGGTGAGTCCGAGGAGATCGTCGGCAAGGCACTGAAGGGCCGCCGCGACGACGTCGTACTGGCAACCAAGGTGCACTTCCCGCTGGACGACGAGAACCCCCGCAACCGGCGCGGCAACTCGCGCCGCTGGATCATCCAGGAGGTCGAGCACAGCCTGCGCCGGCTCGGTACCGACTGGATCGACGTCTACCAGATCCACCGGCCGGACCACACGACCGATATCGAGGAGACGCTCTGGGCGCTCACCGACCTGGTCAGCCAGGGCAAGATCCGCGCCTTCGGTACGTCGACCTTCCCGGCCGAGGAGATCGTCGAGGCCTACCACGTGTCCGAGCGTCGCGGGTACGGGAAGTTCCGGACCGAACAGCCGCCGTACTCGATGCTGAGCCGCGGAGTCGAACGCTCGGTCCTGCCGACCGCTCTCCGCCTCGGCATGGGCGTGCTGACGTGGAGCCCGCTCGCCTGGGGCTTCCTGACCGGCAAACTCCGCAAGGACCAGCCGATCGACCTGACCACCGGCCGCGCTGCCCTGGCCCCACACCGCTTCGACCCGTCGCTCCCCGAGAACGCCGCCAAGTACGACGCCGTCGAGCAACTGATCGAGGTCGCCGCCGACTCCGGCCTCTCGCTCCCGGAACTCGCCCTGGCCTTCGTCACCACCCACCCAGCCGTCACCGCGGTCATCAACGGCCCACGCACGATGGAACAACTCGACGGCCTCCTCAAGGCCGCCGACCTAACCCTCGACGACGCCACCCTCGACCGCATCGACGAGATCGTCCCACCCGGCAAGGACATCTACGACTCCAACGGCGCCTGGCAATCCCCCGCCCTAACCCCAGCCGCCCTCCGCCGCCCGGTTGGCGACCGCTGATCCATCTGCGCAAGGACAGGACGTATAGGCCTGGTAGGCGCCCTCGCCACGCTCAGCGCGAGCGGATCCGGTGCCCGATCGGCGTATACGACCTGTCCTTCGGGAGATCTACTTACCCGCCTGCAGCGCTGACCAGGTGACTGGGCCGACCACGCCGTCGACGATCAGGGCTCGGGTTCGTTGGTAGTCCTTGGCGGCGGTTTCGGTGACTGGTCCGAACTGGCTGTCGATGATGACGGTTCGGCCGAGGGCTGCGGTCAAGGACCGTTGCAGGCGGCGGACCGCCGTACCGGTGGAGCCGTTGCGGATGGTCGGCTGGTCGCCGGCGGACAGCAGCGCGGTCCAGGTCTTGGCGCCGATCAGGCCGTCGGCGGGGAGACCGACGCGGGTCTGGAAGGCCTTCACAGCATCGGTTGTCGCGGCGTCGAAGGTTCCGCTCGGCTCGTTCGTACCACCGAGCAAGCACTGCGCAGCTCGGACCGCACCGCCGGTCGAGCCCGCTTGCAGAGCCGGGTACGCCGTGAAGTCGAGGTTGGTGGATGCGCAGGTCTGGGTGCTGTTCACGAACGCGGATGCGGCCGCCTCACCCTTCGAGATCGCATCGGTCTGGTTCTCGATCGGCACCGCGGACACCCCGGGGAACAGGATGTACGTGACGACCGCGCCGGAGACTCCACCTGACGACGGGTTCGGGTTGATCCCCAGTTGCTGGGCCAGCTTGTACGACCCCTCGCCGATGATCCCGGTCGGGCCTTGGTCACCCACGACGGCGTACGCGACCTTGTCGCCGTACACGACCGCGGCCACGGTCGCACCGCCGATCCCGGCCGAGGCGTAGTTCCAGATCGAACTCGACAGCGGTACGACGATGAACGGCAACCCGGCCGAATTGAGCGGGCGACCGTCGGACTGGTTCCACGAGGTGTTCGGCTGGAAGGAGGGATCGGTGTTCTCGTTGCACTGCGTGGTGCGCTGACCATCGCAGTCGATGTCGAAGTCGGCCGTCCAGTGCACGGCATCGCCGGACCGACAGACCGCGACCGAACGCGTTCCGCCGGAGTCGTGCGCATACTTCCCGTTCGACAACTGCGTTTCACACCCGCCGGCGCGGGCCTTCAACTGGGCCGCAGTCGGCCCGGCGAACTCATCCGCTTGCGATTCCCGGGCCGGCGCCAGCAGCACCAAACCGGCAACTGCCAAGGCCACGAACCCGACGACAACACGTCTGACCATCTCATCCTCCAGTGGGGCGGTACCGGAAATGAAGGTTTTCACCGAGGAGGATACAGACAGTGGTTAGTTATTAACAGAGCGGATTTTCGCGGCCAATTTCAGCAAGGTCACCCGCTCGACGGCCGAGAGCGGCTGCAGCGTGACCTGCTCAACCTCCTGGATCACCGCCCGCGCGGTCGCCATCGCCCGCCGCCCCTTCGCGGTCAGGTCGATTCGGTACCGCCGCCGGTCCTCCGGATCCCGATCCCGGCTCACCAACTTCTTGCCGATCAGCTCATCCATCAGCCGAACCATGTCACTGGCGTCGATCCCGAGACCAGCCGCGAGCACATGCTGCGCCACCGCCCCTTGATCAGTCAGCTCGGCGAGAGCCGCGTACTCCCACAGCGTCAGCCCCGGACGCTCGGCCAGCCGGGCCGCGATCGCCCGCCGGCTCGCGACCGCCACCTTGTGCAGCACGAAAGTCGTCGTACCGGCCAGTGTCTCCATCGAGCTATTGTAGGCTCGAACCAATCGTTGGTAGGTTCCCACTAATTGAGGATTCGGGATGGATGCGCTCTACCCTCGGTTGCTGGTGCGCGACTTCGCGGCGGCGGCCGACTTCTACACGACTGCGCTGCGCGAACTGTTCGGCGTGGAGCCGGTGAAGGTCATTCACGAGGCGCAGTACGCGAACTGGGATCTGGACGGCCAGACCGGGCTCGTCCTGTTCGGTCGCGACCAGATCGCCGAGACGATCGGTACGACGGCGCTTCCGGCCGAGGCCGATGCGCAGGACGGCTCGATGTTGGTGTTCAAGGTGGAGTCGGTCGACGACGCGACCGGGATTCTCGAGAAGCTCGGCGCGACCGTCCTGAGCGCTCCGCAGGATCGCCCGCAGTGGGGACCGAACCTCCGGACCGCCCACCTGCGCGCACCGAACGGAACGCTCCTCGAGCTCCAGTCCTACTAAGGCCGTTCGAACTGCGTGATCTCGATGCCTGGGGCAACTTCAATGCGGGACCGCTCGCGGTAGCCGCGGCCGACGTACAGGTTGACGGCCGGGGTGTTGAGGCTGCCGGTCGACACCCGGCTGATCGGTCGTGGTTCCAGCTCATCGAGATGGTCGAGCAGGGCCCGGCCGTGACCGCGACGGGCGTGGGCCGGGTCGATGATCAGGCGGCTGATCTCGACCACGCCGGGCTCGAGTTCGTAGGCGACCGCGCCGACCAGGGTTTCCTCGTCGTACCGGCCGAGCCAGTGTTCGGTGGACGCCATCAGCCCGGCCAGGTCCTCCTGCAACGGCGGGATCCCGTCGAAGCCGATCAGCTCGGCCTCGACGGCGTACGCGGCATGCTGGATCGTCAGCACCCGCTCAGCAAGGGCACGGTCCGTGAGGTCGAGTGCGGTGATCACCCGGGTCACGGTAGTTCAGGCGGCACGCCAATAGCCAAGGGCTTTCACGCGATGCTTGGGCACCTCGAGCTCCTTGACCACGTACGACGTGAGTGCGCGCGCCATCCGGGTGTCGCAGGCGATCCACACATACGCGCCGGCCGGGTCGCCGATGAGTTCCGGCAGCTCGCTCTTGACCCCGGCAAGCAGTTCCTGGCTCGACAGGTTGCGCACCTCGTGCCGCTCAGGGTCAGTTCGGAACGGCAGCTCGAGATCATCCTCATGCGTGGTCTCGAACCAGATCGTGGCCGGCAGCTTCGGCGCCACCGCGAGCAGCGAGTTGATCGCGGGCAACGACGCCGGCGCGCCGATCACCAGCATCCGCGCCGGCAGCGGATCCGGGATCTCAAAACCCGTCCCCTGAACAGTCGCCTCGATCGTGTCGCCAGGTTGAGCCTTCAGCGACCAGTCGCTCGCACAGCCCTCGTGCAGCGCGAACTCCATGCTGAACGTGCCATTCTCGACATCCGGATCGACCAGCGTGTACGCACGTTGATGCGGCTTGCCGGACTTGTCGAACCACAGCCGCACCCACATGGTCGGATGCACCCCGATCGCCTCGAGCAACCCGCCATCGGTGAAGTGCACCCGGCGATATCGCTCGGTGACATCCTCGGCACCCGTCACGGTGAAGACGAAGTCCTTCCCGCGGAAGAGCTTGAGGACCGCACCTTCCCAGCCGTGCCCCACGCCGTACCTCCTGCAATTGTCGTTGCGGCCGGTCGCGTTCGGTCCATAGGTTTGCTGCGCGACCCGATTCTCTAAGTAAACTGCATAACTAAGGCTACCCTAACTTAAGCGAGGCACGGCGTGAATCCTCAGGTGACCCGCGACGCGTATGGCGTTCCCCACCTGCAGGCCGGTGATCCGCTCACCCTCGTTCACCTCCAAGGCGCGAACGCCGCCCACGACCGCGCCTGGCAACTCGAGTACGCCCGGCACCGGTTCAACGGGACGACCGCCGCCTTCCTCGGCCCGGACGCGGTCCCGTGGGACACCTTCGCCCGCCAATCCAGGCTCGCGGACACCGCTCGTCAGTGCTTCGACGCGCTCGACTCCTCGACTGCCGAGTGGGTGACGGCGTACGTCGATGGTGTGAACTCCGCACTGCCGTCAGCCGAGGCAGCGGAGTTCGTGGAGACCGGGCTGACGCCTGGTGTGTGGGAGCCGTGGACGCCGCTCGGGATCTGGCTCGCGGTCCACATCCTGTTCGCCGGGTTCCCGGGGAAGCTGTGGCGGACGCATGTCGCGCAACGGCTCGGCGACGAGTACCTCCAGCTGTTCACGGCCGAAGGCCCAGTCTCATCCGGCAGCAACGGCTGGCTGATCCCGGGCTCGTCCACGACCACCGGTCAGGCGATCGTCGCCGGCGATCCGCACCGCTACATCGAGCACCCCGGCGTCTACCAGCAGATCCGCCTCGCCTGCCCCGAGTACGACGTCCTAGGGCTGGCCGTGCCCGGAATCCCCGGGCTCGCGCACTTCGGCCACTCCGGCAAGGTTGCCTGGGCGATCACCAACGCCACCGCCGACTACCAGGACCTGTACGACGAACAACTCCGCCGTACCGGATCGTCGGTCGAGGCACTCGGCCCGTCGGGGTGGGCGCCGGCGTCGCTGCACACCGAGGTCATCGAGGTCGCGGACGCGGATCCGGTGACCATCGACGTCATCGAGACCGAGCGCGGCCCGATCATCGTCGACCACGCCGGCCAGACACTCAGCCTCCGCTATCCGCCGCGCGTCCTCAAACGACTCGGCTTCGAAGTGATGCCAAGGTTGCTGAAGGCAGCCACGGTCGACGAACTAGACGCTGCGCTGGAAGATTGGGTCGAGCCGGTCAACGTGGTGATGGCTGCCGACGTGTCCGGCGGTCTGCTGCACCGCGTCGCGGGCGTCGTCCCGCAACGCCACGCCGCCAACCTCCTGCGCGTCGTACCGGCTTGGGACGCGTCCTTCGCCTGGGACGGCTGGCACCCGATGCCGCGGCGAGATGTCACCGGCCCGATCGCGATGGCGAACGCCCGCGAAATCGCAGCCCCACTAGGCGTCGAGTTCGCCGCACCCCATCGACATCACCGCATCCACGAACTGCTGCTCTCACGCTCCGACTGGTCGGTCGGCGACATGCCGACCATCCACACCGACACCTACCTCGGTTCCGCCGCCGGCATCCTCGACCGACTGCCTTCGGTCGACCTCTCCACCGAAGCCGTTGCCCTGCGCAATGAACTCCTCAGCTGGGACCGTCGGATGGACGCGACGAGTACCACCGCGTCGACGTACGCGGCCCTCCGCAAGGCCGTCATCGCCCGCCTCACCGACCGCTTCTCCATCCTCGAGAACCCCGACTGCCCCGAGATCTTCGCGCCGTACCTGGACACCCTCGCCCACGTCTCCTTCGCACTGGAGAACCTCCTAGAGTCCGCGGACCTCGACATCACCCCGATCATCCAAGCCGCCCTGGAAGACGTAGCCGCCGCCAAACCCCGCCCACCCTGGGGCGAAACCCATCAACTATCCCCCCTGCACCCCCTCCGCACCCCGCTCTTCACCCCCAGCGAAGCCCCCATCGACCTGGCCCTCTCCGGCGACCACCACTGCGTCTGGTCCACCTCCAGCCTCCCCGGCTTCACCGACATCACCCTCCGAGCCTCAGCCGCGCGCTACGCCTGGGACCTAGCCGACCGCTCAGCCAGCGCCTGGGTAGTCCCCCTAGGCACCTCCGGCCGCCAAGGCCACCCCCACCACCACGACCAACTCCCCCTCTGGCTCCGCGGCGAACTCATCCCCGTCACACAACCAGCCGTCGACTAACCGACACCCGTTCCGTCCCGCCGATCCCGCTCCGCCTGCTCACGAGCCCTCTCCCGAGCCCGCCGCAACCGAGCCTGAAACTCATCCGCCGCCGCCACCCGCTGCGCCTTCGTCCGAGGCCGCGACTGCGGTTGCGTCGACTCGGTCGTGGGTTGGGTGGCGGCGGGTTGTTGGGTGGCGGCGAGTTGCTGCGCCTTCGTCCGAGGACGAGCGACGGGCTGAGGCGGAGCCGGCTCGGCCGCAGGCTGTTGAGTCGCGGCGCGGTGCTGCGCCTTCGTCCGAGGGCGCGACCGCGGTTGCGCTGGCTCGGCGGTGGGTTGTTGGGTAGCGGCGAGTTGCTGCGCCTTGGTTCGAGGACGGGCTGGGGGTTGGGGAGCGGGTGGGGTCGGCAGTTCTACGGTTTGGTGGTTTGGGGTGGCTGCGGGGAGTTCTCGGGTGATTGCGGCGGCCAGGGCTGTGGGGTTGAGGGCTAGTAGGCGGTCGGCGACGTAGTGGCGTAGGGCGTGGTAGTCCAGTGGGACAGTGTCGGCGACCCAGGCTCCGCGCTGTACGAGCTTGAATGCGGCGATTGTTCGGGCGACTTCGGTCAGCGCGAGTTTGACTCCTGCTTGCCTGTGACCGCTTTCGGCTCGTGCGAGTTGGTACTCCAGGGTGTCGAGCGCGTGGCGAACACGACCGAGGGCCATTGTCCGTTTGGCGCGCTCTGGTGCGGTTTCCGGTTCGGCGACCAGACGACGCCATGCCTCGGCGGCGCGGGCTTTGGTTTGCGCCAGCGGATTCCCCTCGATGCGCTGGCCGTTTGCCGGATCGACGGCTTCCAAGCCTGGCAGCCGCACTCGCTGATCCGGATGTACGGCGTTCTCCGTCAACAACTCCTCGAGTCGTCGACCCGCCTCGGCCAGCCCGGTCGCGGCACCGGCAGCGGCCAGTTCGTCGACCAGATCGGCCTGGCTCTCGATCTCGTCCAGCGCCACATGCAATTCCACCCGCTCCTGGAACCCGGACCGCGGCTCAGCCGGCTCCACCGCATGCCGCGCCTGCGTCGGTACGACGGCCAGTCGCGCCGCCCGAACTGCCGCGCGCACGCGATCGGTGAACGCCGAGAGTTCGGTGCTCGGCACCGCCAACTCGACCGTCGGGCCAACGGACTCGATCGCAGCACCAGCGTCGCGCGCGATCCGGTCGAGGACATACCGGAGGGCGGTCATCTGGTCGGCGAGGTCGGCTCGGTTGATCGCCTCTTTGTTGCCGGCGAACCGCTCGTGCTCGCGGTTGCGCGCGGTCTGGTGCTCGGCCCACCACTTCATCGCGGGGATCCCCAACGCCTGAACTCCCGCGGTAGCGACAGCAGCAGCAAAGGCAGCAGGATCCAGTCCGAGCATCGCATCGATCAACGTGATCGTGCCCGCAGTGATCAGCGGCCCACCCAAGTGCATCGCATGCGCCCAGGCCGGAATCTCGCCACTCGGTGCAACATCTGATGGTCCACTAGGCCCGGCCAATCGCGCGCGCAACCGTTCCATCGCCTGATCCGGCTGGACCTCACCAGCGCGAAGACCTTCCAGCACATCGGCCAGTCCACTGAGCTGATCGATCACCTCAGCGAACTCCGCATGCAGTTCGGCAGTCAGCTCATCGCTGACCGCCTTGAGGTGAAACTCGCTCACCCCCGCGTCGGCGAGGTCGGTGAGCCGCTGGATCTTCGCCTCCACCCCACCCGCCATCAGCCCTCCGGCGACCCCACTGATCGCACCGAGAATCAGCAACTCCAACTGGGTATCCAGTTGCTGCGACAGCGGAGTCGGATCCAGCTCACGCGGATCGGTCGCCACCGGCACAAACCGCCGGGCGAACGTGGGGACCTGGTCCGCGAGCTCGGTCGCCGCCAGCTCGTCCGGACCGATCGAGGGCAGCCCACGATCGGCCCGCCCAGACCCGGGCACGCCGCGACCGCCGTTGACCCGCTGGCGCAGTACATCGAGAGCTTCAAGCAACTGAGACCGGTACGACGTTGGGTCCAGCGCGTGCCTGATCTCCAGTTCCACCGCCCGCTGAATCGCCGTCTCCGCCTTGCGACTGTCGAGGTACCGCTCCGTGAACGGCTTGATCAGCGCCATCGCGGAGTACGCGATGATCACCCCAGCCGTCGGTACGCCGAGTGGACTGAGCGCGAGCGCGGTTCCGATCGCGGCCACTGCCGGGATCGCCGCCTTCACGACATACCGCCACTTGGCTGGGACGATCGATGCCTTGTCGATCGGACCGAGCGGTTCGCCGGCGACGCCGTACGGATCGGCTTCGATCGCGGTACGCAGGCTGGGGAGTCGCTTGCGGACCTCGCCGAGTCGCTCCTTGGTCGCTTCGCCCTTGACCTCCTTCTTGTGGCCGTCGAGCCACCGTTGCCCGAGCGCATTGGCCGCGGCTGCAGCCAGTGCGGGGAGGCCGAGACCGAGCGCCAGCAGGACGTTGCCGCTGACGATCGCGATCGCCGCCGAAGCGCCCAGAGCAGGCGGCAGCGCACTGAACGTCATCTCCCTGGCCAGGTAGACCCGGAGCCGCACGCGGTCGTCGTTCTTCGACCAGCCCCGAAGATGCCGCTCGATCATCGGAGCGTCCGAAGCCGGTAGCGAGGCGCGCCGGAATCCGGCCTGATCCTGGCCCGACACGATCGCCATACTCTCCAGCAATGCACGCATCGCATTGCGCAGATTCATCCGCCGTACGGCGTGGTAGACCGAGGTCTCGTCCATCCGATCGTTCAGCAACCGCACCTCGGCCAGCCGACCACCGTCCTCCCGGCTCAGCCGCGACGGACGCTTCACCTCACTACCCGGCGCAAGCACGTTCGGAACAACCGGCTCAGCGGCTCGCGACAACTGGTGCAGGAGGTTCGCCACGATCCGCTCGACGATCGCATCCGGCGCCCGACTGGACACCGTCATCGTGGCCGGGCTCGTGCTGTTGACATAGGCAACGAACTCACCAGCGACGCCCTCGGGCAACTTCGCCGCCCGAACAATCACCTCGAACGGATCCCCCAGCACCGGAACCACCCGATACCGCTCCACTCCCACCGGCACCACCTGAGCAATCCCGGCCGCCGCCAGCACCCGCGGATCCCCCATCGCCTCCGCTGCCAGATACTCAACCTGCTCCACCGCCGGGAAGAACCGCCGAGCCCCATCGAGGAACAACAACGACTTCGCCTCGCCCCGAACAAACTCCACCGTCGGCGGCTCAACGGGGATTGGGGTAGTCGGCGGGTCGACGGGAATTGGAGTGGTCGACGGATCGACCGGGATCGGGACGGTCGGCTGGTCCACCGGGATCGGAACGGTCGGCTGGTCCACCGGGATCGGAACGGTTGGCTGGTCCACCGGGATCGGGACCGTTGGGGCGTCGGTTGCGGCTGCGGCGCGGCGTACGGCGACTCGGTCGGCCTGGCGTTCCAGTCGGTCGACGCGTCCGTCGTCGGCTCGTTGGATCCCCAGGTCCTGGAGCACCTCGCGCATCCGCTCGGCGGACAAGGCGCTTTCGAGCTGGCGACCGGCTGTCTCGGCCATTCGCCGTTGGTGATCCAGGTACAGCAGCTCACCCACCCGGCCCTGCTGGTGATCGGAGAACTGCTGCCCCTCCGACACAGGCCCACCGAACGCGTGGCCGGCCTCGCGGAGCTCGTGCACCAGGGCACGGCCGACATCGGCGAACTCGATCCGCTCCGAGATCGTGACGACTGCGAGGCGATGCCGATGGCGCATCTTGACCTCGGCGGGATGCCCGTCGCGCACCTCGCCGACCCGCAGCTGGACCTCCACCGGATCGCCCGACCAGGGCTGGAGCAGCAACGACCTACCGTCCGGCGCGATCTGAATCCACTGCGCATCGACGAACTGCGCCAGCTTCGCCGCCCCGAGCTCAGCCGCGATCCGAGTCCAGACCGCCTCATGCTCCTTCACCTCACCGACTGCCGCGAACACCCCCAGCCGCTCCGCATTGCCGATCACTACGCGGTCGCCGTCGGCTACGACACCGTGATTCGCCAGCTCATGAATCGCCGTACCGATCGACACCTGGTCGAGCACGATCGGACCGCCGCTCGCCTCCGTGGCCGTGATCGTGACGTGCGGTGCGGGACCCGACTCGGTCTCGACCAGGTCGAAGCGGACCTTGACCTCGGTCCCCGCCTCGACCAGTGCCATGATCTGCCGCTCGAGCGCGACCAGCTCGGCACCACTGAACTCCATCCCGTCCGGCAGCAACGAGTCGAGCGGCATCCCGATCACCCACTCGAACGGCGCCGTACCCGCCGCAGTCCGAAGCTTGACGATCTCCAGCTCCAGGTACGACGGTCCGCCCGGCCGCTCGGTCGACCAGCGCACCTCGTTCGAGCCGTCCGGCGCGGCATACGCCCCCGCCCCCAAGACCAGCGGAGCCACCGGCCCCGGCGAGGTCGGCCCCGGTGTCCCGTTCCCCTCGTCCGGCTCGAACAGGTTGCTCCGATCCGGATCGAACGCGTCGATGCTCTCCCGCTGGTATCGCTGGTACTGCGCGTTGGTCTGCTTCTGCACCCCCGGCGGCCGATAGGTCGGCACCGGGTCCCGAGTACCACCCGGTCCGGTCAGCTCGGCCCGATGCGGTACGGCGGTGTTCTCCCACGTGCGCGCCCCGGTCCAGATGACGTGCTCGGGGTTCGCCGGATCGGAGACGGCGTACACCACGGTGACCGAGCTCGGCCGCGGTTCGTTCGGCGGGAAGAAGACCTTGAGGTCGACCCGCCAGCCCTTCGCGATCCAGTCGCCGATCTCGTTCTCGAGGCTCTCGAACGCACCCCGGTTGAAACTCGACGCCTGGGGGAAGTAGTTCATCGTCGCCATCACCTTGGCGAAGAATCGCCACGCGATCGCATGTCCGCCGTCGTCCTTCCCGGCCCCGGGCCGTCCCTTGCCCCGGGCAACGGCCCGCTTCCGCTCGATCCGGTCCGCCGACGGCCGGCGCAGCTGCCCGAAGTCGGCGTGCAGCACCGCCTGCGCGATCCGCGGCGCCCCCGTCACCGCGTCCACCACCCAGCGCGCCCAGTTCGGGCCGACCTGGAGCTCTTCCACGTGCCCCGGCCGCAACTGCGGATCCGCATTCCGTGGATCCCCACTCGAGACCCATGGCGTCACCGTGGCCGTCGGCCCCGAGGTCTCCTCAACCACCGGCGAGTCCGCGTTGAACCACCCGAACTCCTGCACCGGCACCGGATCGCCGGCGAAGGCGACCGCACGCCGTACCGCCACCTGCTCTTCGTCGTTCAACGCCGCGAGCCGTTCGTCCTCGTTCGACCGCTCCAGCCCGACGTCCGCCACCAGCTCCCGCATCTTCGCCGCGTACGCCGCCCGCAGGGCCTCTTGATCGTTCAGCGCCTCGCCGTGCAACAGGAGCAGTTCGCCGAGCCGGCCCTGCTCATGCGCGTCGAACGCTGGGCCTTGGCTCGCCTGCCCACTCGCGAGCCGGCTCAGCTCGCGCAGCTCGTGGACAACCGCACGGCCGATGTCCGCATCCTTGATCTGTTCCGAGATCCGTACGACGGCAAACTCTTCCTGGCCGGTCAGCGTGAACTCGGCCGGATGCCCGTCCGCGACTCGACCGACCATCAGCGTCACCACGATCGGATCGCCCACGATCGGTGTCACGGTGACCCGGCCACCGTCGACCACGATCGACACCACACCGGCGGCCGCCAGCAGAACCGGCGAGTTCAGCAGCTCGACGACGCGGGCCCAGACCTCGGCATGATCCCGAACCGGGCCGTCGGCAACGAAATCCCCGAGCTTCTCGGCATTCCCGTCCGCCGGCCCACGCAACTTGGCATGCGGATCCGAGAAGTTCATCGCCTCCACGAAGCCCTTGCCGAACTCGCGAGCGCTCTCGCGCAGGCTCAGCTTCGCCGCAGGTTCGGTGGGCGCCGCGACCATCAGCGCGCCGTCCGGCCCGACCACGAGGTCCACCGTCGCAGCATCCGCCTCCGCGGTAGCAGTCTCGGTCACCTGAGCGTCCGCCGTGATGGTCTCCGCCGGTATCTCGGCCGTCTTCGCCGGCAACTCGGCCAACGTCGAATCGTTGCGAGATTCCACCTCGGTGGTCTCTTCCGCTACCGGGCCGATCTCCCGGCTGTTGTGCGGCGAAGCGGCGGGCGGTTTCGCTGTCGTGGCACCGGGGCCCTGCTGCGCGACCGGCTGCGCTGTCGCCTGGGCGGCAACTGTCGGCTCGCCGACCGTGGTCGTCTGCACGTCACCGGATTGCTGCGTGGTCGTCGCGGCTGTGTGTCCGGGGCCGTCCTGGAGCCCATGCACGTCGGCGGCAGCCTCGGCGCCCGGCGTGACGTGGTTCCCGTCAGCGGGAGCCTGGCCCGTCGCGGTGTCGCTGTCGCTGGGCGGCCCACCGTCCGGCGGTCCATCGGTGACGCTGCCCGGAGCCTGCCCAGGATCGGCTTCGCCCTGAATGTCCGTGACGTCTTGTTCGGCGTGCAGTTCGGGCGAGCTGTCGTGTTCGACCTCGACCTCGGTCTCCGCGCTCTGCCGAGTGTTGTGCTGTTGCTCTTGTACGTCGGCCTGTCGGTGACCCGGCCCATGTCGAGCGGTGTCGTTCGCGTGGTGATCCGCGATCCTGGCGGGCGAACCGTCGGCCCCGTGCGCACCCCCGGCCAGGGAACCCGATCCGGTCCCGCCAACCGATCCGTTCCCTGCCCCGCCGACGCTCTGAACTCCACCCGCATCACTCACCGCAGGAGTCGCCGGAGTCGGCCCGTTCGGACCGCCACCGGGTGGCGTGCCAGGAGCGACGTACTGCTCCATCCCGAGCGAGTTCCGCAGGTTGCCGCTCCAGGTCTGCCCGAGCGCATCACCGGCGTGGACCGAACCGATCCGGGACGCACCGAGGACGCCGGCGGTGAGGCCGCCGTTCACGATCGCCTCGCCATAGGCCCCGATGTTCACCAGGTTCGCCCAGTTCCCGTCGATGATCGACTGGGCGGCCACGCTGGAGATCGGCGAGCTGATGCCGTTCACGACGAAGGCGTGCCCACTCTGGTTGAGCACCGTCGTCCCGCGGTCGCCGAGATCCAAGGCCCGGGACACCCGGTTCGCCGGAGCGGTTCCCAGCCGGCCGATCGGATTCAGCCCCGGCGCGATCCCGGAACCGATGACACCGGCCGTCCCCGCGACCGCGACCTGCTTCCAGTCGATACCGCCGGGCCGGAAACCGCGCAACTGGTCGATCTTCTGCGCCGTGAGCTCGGTCCCGATCTCCTCGAGCCCCTCGCGGAACGCCTCGGCGGTCAGCCTGCCCAGAGCTCTCGGCAGACTGCCTCCGGCATGCTCGACCAGGCCGGCCGCGGCGCGGATCATGCTGCTGAACCTGGTGGCCAACCCGGCCACCAACCGCCAGCGAACCAGGTCGCCGATCCCTGGCGGCAACGCGAAGGTCAACGCGAAGAACAAGGCGTTCCAGGCCAGCTCGGAATAGATCTGATCCTTGATCTGGGCAACGGAGCGGGCCAGATTCCAACACATCGTGGCCACGTCCTCGAACGCACCGACCGCCTCGTTGAGGCCGTGGTTCAGGTTCTGGTTGATGGCTTCGTGGAAGATGTCGCCGTCGCCGTCCAGCCAGACCGTCGTCGCCGAACTGTTGGCGGTGTTCGCCTGGTCGATGCTGGTCTGCAGGGCGACCGAGAGCCGATGCCAGTTGTCGCCCATCCGCTGCGCCGCGTCCTCGTCCGTCTGCGGCCAGATGTTGGTGTCCCAGAACTTGCGCAGCCACAGCCACAGACCGGTGGTCGGCTCCGGGATCACACGATCCGCCGCAATCGTCCGGTCTGCTGGTGGCTCAGCTCGACCTTCTGGAAGACGATGTCATTGCCCTTGGCACCCATCGCCTTGAGGTTCTCCTCGACATCGCCGGCCAGCTCCTTCAGCTTCGTCCCGATGTCGTTGTAGGACGTGCGGAACTGTGCGCTGAGGTCGTCGAACCCGGTGCCGACCTTGGCCTCGTCAGCGGCCAGCAGCGGTCCGGCCAGCCGCCACGCGTCCCCGAACGCCTTGCCCGACTCGGACAGGCGCACCATCGCGTCATTGGTCTCCATCGGATACATGGAGATGTCACCGGTACCGCCGGCCCGGATCGGCCCCGGAGCCTCGCTCATCGCCGTCCTCCGTTCCGGTCGGGCCGCAGCAGGCCGAGCAGCGGCCCGAACGCGAGATCGGCGGGGTCCATCGGTTCGGCCGACAGATGCGGCGGAAGGTAGTCGGCGAGCTCCATCCGGACCTTCTGTTGCGCCTCTTCCCGGGCCCGGTTGACCGCCCCACGAATCTCCTCGGCCAACGCCTCGGCATCGGGGAAGCGATAGATCAACGGGTCGATCACCAGCTCGGCCAGTTCGCCGTACACGCCGACCGTCGCCTCGATCAGGCCGTCGGACGATTCCCCGAAGCCCGTCGTACCGGCCACGGAGTTCTGCACCCGCCGGGTCTCGCGTTCCAGGTCCTCGAGCTGACCGAGTCGCGCCTCGGCACCGGTGCGCTCCACCCTGCTGTGCTGGGATTCCTCGACACTCATCGTTCCTCCTCGATCGGCCTGCCTCTCGAAGTCTCCGGCAGCCGGATCGGCCGGATGCCCGCGTGACAACTTCAGGCCACCGCCGTACCGGTCCGATGACGGTCGCGCACGCTCACAAGGTGAAAACACACGCGAGCAAACGGATCTGCGCCGCGCTGACCGCGGGCGTGTTGTCGGTCGGCGTGGTCGCATCGCCGGCGGTCGCCAAACCGCCGCGCGGCGAGTGCCGCAACGCGGAGCCGGCGCATCCCGTCGTCCGGATGCTGCCGTGGGCCCAGCAACAGTTGATGGCGCAACGCGCCTGGCGGTTCACGACCGGCGGCGGGGTTCTCGTCGCCGTGGTGGACTCCGGTGTCGACACCGACCATCCGCAGCTGCGCAGGCCGGGGAAAGTCCTGCCCGGTCACGACTTCTATCTGGTTGGCAGGCTCCCCGGCACCTACGACTGTGTATCGCACGGCACCGGCGTCGCCGGCATCATCGCCGCCGACGCCGAGCCCCGGATCGGCTTCGAGGGTATCGCCCCGGACGCACGGATCCTGCCGGTCCGGATCAGCGAGCGGGAACTCAACGACAACGGGCAGACCCAGGCGATCGACCAGAACATCCTTGCTCAAGGCATCCGCTGGGCCGTCGACCGCGGTGCCCGCGTGATCAACCTGTCGATCGCCGGCAGCGAGGACCACGCCCCGGTACGGCGGGCGGTCGCGTACGCGGTCGCCCACGACGTCGTCGTGGTGGCTGCGGTCGGCAACCGCCAGTCCGCGCGCGGATCCGAACTGCCGTCGTACCCGGCGAGCTACCCGGGTGTCATCGGCGTCGGGTCCATCACCAACGCCGGCGTTCGCGCCAACGCGTCACAGATCGGCCCGTACGTCGATCTGGTCGCGCCGGGCGAGAGTGTCCTGACCACCACCCGTGTCGGTGGTCATGCCTACCAAAGCGGCACGAGTTTCGCGACGCCGTTCGTTGCCGGAACTGCCGCGTTGGTTCGAGCGGCCTGGCCGAAACTGACCGCAGACCAAGTGGCGCGCCGCTTGATGGCCACCGCGGCACCGGCGCCCGGCGGCACGAACAGCATGGAGTACGGCGCCGGCGTCGTCGATCCGTACCGGGCGGTCGCGGAGGGAATGCCGGTCGGCAGACCCGCAGCCATGCCCGCGGCCACCCTCGTGCAACCCGATCCACACCGGATCGCCGCCGCTGCCTGGTGGCAGGCCCAGGGCACACAGGCGCGGCGTGCCGCACTCGTGGCCGGCGGTGGCACGGCCATCGCGATTCTCCTGTGCTGCTTGCTGATCGTCGGTCGCCGTCGTCGCTGGGCCGTCACTCGGCACGCCTCCGGACGACAAGCAGTCCGTGCCGATGAGCTACCACCGGAGTTCCTCTTCGCGCGCCGCCCGGACGAAGCCTGAACACAGCAATGAGCCCCAGCGATTCGCTGGGGCTCATCGGGTTGGTACGTCAGACCTTCATCTGGCAGCTCAGCGCGATCGAACGGCACGTCGCCGAGGTCTGGACCGCGGAGTGCGTGACCCCGTCCAGTTCGGCAGCGTGTGCGTCCCGCCGCGTGGCGGAGTCGTCGATGTCCATCAGGTTCATGTACCGGGCCTGGAAGAACTCGCTCTGGCCCGCTCCGACCCAGTCGCCGTTCGGCATGACCAGCTTGTCGAAGCTCATCATGTCCTCACCGTCGGTACGGATGGCCTGGGCACCGGCCCGCTTGTCGGCGGCACCCTGGAACATGCCTTCGATCTGCTGGTGAATGATTGCCATTGGTCCTCGATCCTTTCGTCGGTTCGGTCAGGCGGTCAGATGCCGCCCGAGGGCGGACATCCCGTTCTCGCTGAGGGTCTCCAGGTGGTTGTTGGCCTGCTGACCACCGTCGGCGTGCGCACCTGCGATGACAGCGGCTCGGTTGTGCCTGCCCACCCAGCTGTCGTTGACGTTGTACTCCACGTTCCCGACATCACCGCCGAGCGAGACGAGCAGGTCGGTGCCCTGGTTGGACGCGAGCCGGCCCTGCTGGCCCTGCCCTTCGCTGTGCATCCTGATCTGGTTGACGTAATGCATCATGTTCGGTGTGTTTGCATCGATGACCGGATCCATCGAACGCTCCTTTCCCAAGCTGGTAAGTGCTTTCGGTCGAAAGTAGGTCGCGGCGCTGAGCCGCAGACCGGACCGACACCTTCCTGCCATCGCCTGCCACGACTGGTTCGCGCGCGCCACGATCGACGCAGCAGCCACGAGGAAGGTGTTCGACGATGGCGACGATGATGGTCCGGCGGCCGATGCGCCGCGGTGCCCCGGAACTACCGGCCGGCGAATTGTTGCTGGAGGCACCACCCGAGGTCCCCGAGCCCGGCGGGCGGCAGTGGTCGCAGATGCTGATGATGCTGCCGATGGTCGCGATGATGGGCGCGATGATGCTGATGTTCTCCGGCAGCATGGCCGGCGGACTGCGCTACGTGATCTTCGGGCTGTTCGGTGCGGCGATGATCGGCATGATCGTGATGTCGGCGTTCAACGGCCGCGGATCGGGTAAAGCGGAGATGAGCCAGGCCCGCCGTACCTATCTGCGGCACTTGTCCCAGCAACGGCTGCGGCTGGGACGCTCGATCGCGGACCAGCGCGGCGCCCTCACCTATCGTCATCCGGACCCGGACTCGCTGTGGTCGTTGGCCGGTAGCTACCGGCTGTGGGAGCGCAGGCAGGACGACGGCGACTTCGGCGTGACCAGGATCGGCCTCGGCCGGCAGGGACCGGCCACCACCGTGGTGCCACCGGACACCCCGTCGCTGGAACGCCTGGAACCCCTGTCCGCGTTGGCCTTGCGGCGTTTCGTCACGACGTACTCGTCCATCGCGGGGCTGCCGCTCGCGATCGCCGTCACCGGGTTCAGCCGGATCTATCTGCCCGGCGACCGCGATCGCTCATTGGCCCTGGTCCGCGCGATGCTCGCGCAGCTGACCGTGCTGCAGGCTCCGGACAACCTGCGCATCGCCATCTGCACGGCACCCGACAACCGGGAGACCTGGGAGTGGGCCAAATGGCTCCCGCATGCATTGCATCCGGAGCGACTCGACGCACTCGGCCCGATCCGGTTGATCGCCCCGTCCGTCACGGCGATCGAGGCGATGCTCGACGACGTCCTCGCCGATCGGCCGCGCTTCGACCCGGACGTTGCCGGGCGCGTCACCGGGCCGCATCTCGTGGTCGTCCTGGACGGCGCGACGGTGGAGGGATCCGACCACCTGCTCGCGGGCGCGGGCCTCGAAGGTGTCACGGTCCTCGACCTGACGCTCCGCCCACCGCACGTCATCGACTCGACCTCGATCATCCTGAACGTCGACGCGGACGGCCGCCTGGGCGCCGAGACGATGGAAGGCGACGAGGACCTCGGCACCGCGGACGGCCTGGACATCGCCACACTGGAAGGCCTCGCCCGGCAGCTGGCCCCGCTCCGGCTCACGGCCGGTGCCCAAGGCGATCAACCGCTGAGCGCCGATCTCGGGCTGGCCGAGCTCCTGGACCTCGGTGATCCCTACGACTTCGATCCCGAGAACACCTGGCTGCCACGCCCGAGCCGCGACCGGTTGCGGGTGCGCTTCGGTCTGCGCGCCGACGGCCATCCGATCGAGCTCGACCTCAAGGAGTCCGCGCAGGAAGGAATGGGGCCGCACGGTCTACTGATCGGCGCGACCGGCTCCGGCAAGTCCGAGCTGCTCCGGACCCTGGTTCTGGCGCTCGCGGTCACCCACCCACCACGCTCGCTGAACTTCGCGCTCGTCGACTTCAAGGGTGGCGCGACCTTCGCTCGCCTCGACAAGCTTCCGCACACCAGCGCGACGATCACCAACCTGGCCGAGGAGTTGCACCTGGTCGACCGGATGACGGACGCCATCAACGGTGAGCTGCTCCGGCGCCAGGAGCTTTTACGGGCCGCCGGCAACTTTTCCTCGTTGCGGGACTACGAGAAGGCTCGCGCGGCCGGCGCACCCCTGGAGGAGGTCCCGACCCTCCTGGTCATCTGCGACGAGTTCAGCGAGCTGCTGACCGCACGTCCGGACTTCATCGACATGTTCGTCCAGATCGGCCGGGTCGGCCGCTCGCTCGGCGTCCACCTGCTGCTGGCCAGCCAGCGACTCGAAGAAGGACGTCTGCGCGGTCTGGAGACCCATCTCTCATTCCGGATCGGTCTGCGGACGTTCTCCGATATCGACAGTCGCACAGTGCTCGGAGTCAACGACGCGTTCCACCTGCCCCGGGCTCCTGGCCACGGGTTCCTCCGCGTCGGCACCGAGCAGATGGACCGCTTCCGTTCGGCGTACGTGTCCGGTGTGCATCGGCGCCCGGAGCTCGGCGGCCTGCAGATCGCACCGGACGACTCGATCGAGCTCGTCGACTACGCCAGCACGTACGTCGCTCCGCCCACCGAGCAGGACGACAACCCGGAAGCCATCGATCCCGACGGCGTCTTCGACGAGACCGTCGGTGAAACGCTGCTGGACATTCTGGTCGATCGTTTCGAGGGCAAGGGCAAACCGGCACACCAGATCTGGCTGCCGCCGCTGGCGGAGTCGCCCGCACTAGGCGAACTACTTCCCGACTCCGGTACGCCGGACGCCCACGGCGGGTTCCAGCCTGGCCAGCTGGTCTGCATCGCCGGCGTGGTCGACCGGCCGTTGGACCAGCGTCGCGACCCGCTGCTGATCGACCTGGCCGGCAGCGGCGGGCACCTCGCCGTCGCGGGCAGCCCGCAAAGCGGTAAGAGCACCGCACTGGTCAGCGTGGTAGCGGGCCTCGCCCTGACGCACACCCCGGAAGAGGTTCAGTTCTACTGCCTCGATTTCGGCGGCGGTGTCCTGACCGGTCTGCGCGACCTCCCGCACGTCGGCGGTATCGCCGGCCGCCAGGACGTCAACGCCGTACGGCGCACTGTCATCGAGGTACACGGCATCATCGCCGAGCGCGAGCGCACGTTCGCCGCGGCCGGGATCGACTCGATGGCGGAGTTCCGGGCCCGGCGGAAGGCCGGTCACGACCTCGGCACGCCGTACGGCGATGTGTTCCTGGTGCTCGACGGCTGGCAGACCGTCCGCAGTGACTTCGAGGATCTGGAGCAGGTGCTCGGCGATATCGCGGCCCGCGGCCTCGCGTACGGCGTCCACCTGATGATCAGCGTGCCGCGCTGGTTCGACCTGCGGACCAACATCCGCGACCTGTGCGGAACCAAACTCGAACTGCGGCTCGGCGATCCGATCGACTCGATGATCGACCGCCGAACCGCCACCCTCGTTCCCGAGAAGTCGCCGGGCCGGGGTCTCGTCACGAGCAAGCATCACTTCCTGATCGCCGAACCACGGCTGGTCAGCGGCGAGGGCCGGATCTCGGTCGGTCTGGCCGAGCTGGTGAACGTGATCGACGAGGCCTGGCCAGGACAAGGTGCGCCGCCGATCCGCCTGCTGCCAGGGGATGTCGCGTACGACGTGTGCGACGGCGCCAGCTCGAAGGAACACGGACTCGCGATCGGCGTCGCCGAACGCTCGTTGCAACCAGTCCTGCTCGACCCGAAGACCAGTCCGACGTTCCTCCTGCTCGGCGACACCGAAACCGGCAAGACCGGATTCCTGCGCACACTGGCGTCCCGGATCCAGGAGACCTACACACCGGACGAAGCACGCCTGGTGGTCATCGACCACCGACGGACGCTGCTCGGCCGCGTGGAAGGCGACCACCTGCTCGGGTACGGCGCCAACCACGCCGCCACCACCGAGCTGATCCAGGGCCTGGTGAACCTCTTGCAGCAACGACTCCCCGGCCCCGACGTGACCCCCGACCAGCTACGTGACCGTTCGTGGTGGCAGGGCCCCGACATCTTCCTGCTGATCGACGACTACGACCTCGTGGCATCCACCGAGAACCACCCGTTGATGCCACTGCACCCGTTCATCGCGCAAGCCGCGGACATCGGCCTGCGCCTGTACGTCGCACGCCGCACCGGCGGCGCGATGCGCGGCCTGTTCGAGCCGGTACTGGCTCGAATGAAAGAAGTGGGCTCACCTGGCCTGCTGATGTCCGGCAGCCGCGACGAAGGACCTCTCCTCGGCGGCATGCGGGCCCAGCAGATGCCACCCGGCCGCGGCTGGTTCATCAGCCGCCAAGGCGGCACCCAGCTGATCCAGCTCACCCACCCACCGTCAGACGACCACCAGGCCGTCTGACCGAACAACGACAGGAGGATCAAATGCCTGAAACGCTGGAAGCAGAAACACGCGCCATGGGCGCCGCAGCACAACTGCTCGGCCAGGCCCAGAGCGCCCTCGACCAGAAAGTGGCCGAGATCGCGAACTTCGCGGTGTCACCCGCGGCGGAGATGGAAATGCAGGAGGCCAAGGATTTCATGACTGACGAGCGAACCGGCCGGAACCAACTGGCCGACTATCTGACGCGCACGTCCGACGGCGCCGGCGGCTACAAGGGCGCGGTCGACGCGGTCACCACCATCTACGCGAACCACAGTCACACTAGCGAGCAGCGCATCCTCGCGCTGCTCAAGAAGGAGGAAGGCCCGGTACCGATCCGAGGAGGCTTCGTGGACTGGACGCCCGCGCTGGAGTACCAGCAGGACCATCCGGGCGATTTCCAGCGCAACCCTCAGTTCGCCGGCCCGCCGGCAGCGGCAGGTAACTGATGGCCAAAGACTATGCGGCAGATGCCAAGCTCGCCGACGCGCTCGGACCTTTGCTCACCGCCATGGCCGAGATCAGCCGGATCGCGCAGTCCGGCCTGAAGCTGCTCGACCCGCTCTCGACCTCGATCCAGATGTGGAACAAGGCCGGCGAGGCGATCAATTCCTACACCAGCAGCTTCACGCTCACCAACAACTCGCTGCGGTCCGCCTGGACCAGTACCACCGGGGACGCCGACGAGTACTTCAAGGCGGTCGAGTCGACCAGGACATCGCTCATCGCATCACACGACGCGATGACAGGCGGTGGACCCGGCGGCGGAATCCCCGCCATCCTCGAGAGCGTCGGGATCACCATCAAGTTCTCCGCGGACGCCGTCAAGATGGTCCAGGACCGGGTCGACCTGGCAGTCGCGGCGAACAACAGAGCCAACGCATCGCATACCTCCGGCGGGAGCAAAGGCGGTGGGGTCACCTACACACCGACCGCCGAGGAAAAAGCGGACAACAACCACGCGACGTTCCTTGCCCTGAAGCCCGATGTGGTCGCTGCCGGCGGGATCCTCAACTCGTTGGCGGGGCATCTGGACCAAATGGGACCCGCGCTGGTAGAGGCTTCGAGCAAGTTGAAGTGGAACGGCCCTGGCGCCAATCCCGGGGAACCCGGAAGCGTTCCAGGCACCGCACCCGGCACCGCGCCTGGCACCACTCCCGGAGGCGTTCCCGGTGGGGCACCGACTGATCCCGGGGCTCCTACGGGCCAGGATGCTGGTGCGGGGCCCGAGCCTGGTGGAGAGACGCCAGGGGCCGGTGGCGAGATGCCTGGAGGTGACACCGGGTTGGCCGGGATGCCGCCGACGGCACCGCCGGTCATGCCGCCGCCGGTGAAGTTGCCGACGCTTCCGCCTACCTCGCTTCCGCACTTGCCGCCGCCTCTCGCCATTCCACCGATCGCTCCCCTGCCGGTCAGGCCTGGTACCGGTGGGCCTGGGATCGGCAGGGTCGGTGGCGGCGGGCCGGGCGGGATCGGTGGCGGTGTCGGCGGGCTGGGGAAGGGTGGGGATCTGAAGACTGGTAACGGGTTCCAGCAGATTCCTCGGGCGGGTCAGCAGGTGTCGGCTGCGCCGGTGCCGAGTGGTGGGCAGGCACCGGCCGCAGCTACTGGATTGTCGAGTGGCTCAGGGGCGGGTGCTGCCGGTGGTGGCGGGATGCCGCCGATGATGCCGCCTATGGGCGGTGCGGGTGGCGGTGGCCGGAACGGTAAGACGGGCGCTCCCATCCGGCCCGTCGGACGTCGGCGGGAACGGCGGGAGGAAGACACTCCCGGCGTACCGGTCGGGCTGCGTGGTCGGGCCGGCCGGGATCTGCCGGGCGCGTTCCCGGCGGTTCCGGCCAGTACCCGGCGCCGGCAGGACACCGGTCCGTCGGCCGAGACGCTGCAGTTGCTCGATGAGGAGCTGTGGAAGGTGGACGAGACGGAGGTGGCCGCGCCGCCGGCGACTCAGCGGTTCGCCAACTGACCATCGCCGTACATGGTGAAGGACCCGGCTCGGAGATCCGAGCCGGGTCCTTTGGTGTGTGGGTCAGGGTGCGGCTTGCAGGGCGGCCTTCGGATCGAGACCGGCGCCCTGGGGGACCCGGGCGATCAGCGCCGCGGGGATCGGCACCGGTGTGACGCCGCCATAGCCCAGTGTGGACAGGAGTTCCGGGTCAGCCAGCGGGTAGGAGCGGGCCATGTCGGTGATGACGGAGATGGTTCCGCTGGGGGCCTGGTCGGACTGGAGCGACACGACCACGGCGGCCGTGCCTGGTGTGATCAGGATGCGGTCGGCGAGTCCGGTACCGCGGCGGCCGATCTTGGGGGTGACGGTCATCCGGTCGCGGTCGGGCAGGACGGAGTCGACGGTGATCGAGGGTGGCTCTGCTCCGGGCGCGAAGGTGGCGCACACGGTGCCCAGCCCGTCGCGCGGCGCGATGAAGTTCGGGCGGCTGCGCGGGGCCATGCCTTCGTCGACGGTCGGGCTCTGGTCGGCCGCGGTACCGGCCTGGGCCAGGCTGAGCGAGATCCCGCGTGGCCGCTTACCCCGGTACGCCGCGGCTGTCGCCGGGAACTCGGTCTGGATGTCGAACTGGAGCTCGGAGATCGCCAGCAAGCGCTTCTCGGTCGCGAGGTAGTGCTGGACGCCACCGCCGGAGGTCCGGACGACGAAGAGTTGCCCGACCAGGGTTCCTTTCCGGCCCGGTACGGCGGTCGACGGCTTCCCGACGTCGCTGAACTTGATCGGGGCCAGCGGCTCGCCGTCCGGCAGCGCGTCCACGAAGGCCGAACCGACTGTGGCCCACGGCTTCGAGTTGAGGGCGAGGCCGACCGACACTGCGTCAGCCTTGACGATGCGGTGGCGGTAGCCGTTGCGGATCAGGTAGCGGTCGCCGGTGCCGATGACCTCGACCAGCATCACCGAGTCGGCGAGCGGCTGTCCGCCGTCGGGTTGCCGGCCGATCATCAGCACGGATTCGCTGCTGCGCGTCCCGGCCAGGTCGCGGCTGGGTTGTGAGCAGAGTGTCCAATTGCCGGTCAGCAACTTCTTCGCCGGCGGCAAGGCGTCCGGAGCATCCTGGATTCCGATCCGCGGGCCGCGCGGAACACCGGCCAGCGACTTCTGCGAAACCCGTTGCGTCTCGCCTTTCCGGCCGATGGCAAGCAGTGCGGAGACGTAGTTGGTGACCGGGTGCAGGTGCTGGTCGAGGTAGACGTAGCGGGTGCCGGTCTCCTTCTCGACGATCACGCCGTCGCCTTTGCTCCAGGCCTTGTTGCCTCCGGGCACGACGAGCCCGTAGACCCACACACAGACCAGGGCCAGCACCATGATCGCGACACTCCAGATGGCCGCGTAGCCCACCCGCTTGAACGGCGGCGTCTCCGGATCGGTCTCGCGGGTGACGAGGGCCGACACCATCCGCTGGACGGAGAACTGGTGTGACTGGAGTTGATCCTTCCTGGTCGCCATGTCAGCCTCCCCAGCCCCGGACGACGGCGTACAGGCCGAGGACCGAGCAGGCGAGCGGGATCAGTGCCAGCGTGACGAGCACCTCGAGAAGTTCGGCGTACCGGCTGAAGTACGGGCTCGGGAGTTTGCTGCTGTACCGGAGGCCGACGAAGATCGTGGCCGCCGCGAAGAGCACGACCAGCGGCACGACCACGGTGATCGGGTCGGCGGTGCTCCGGGTGAGCGGCCCGAGCGTCAGACAGGCAAGGCCGATCAGCCCCGGGGTCAGGAACAACAGCCGGTGTTTCACCACTGGATAGATTCTTGCCCTGAGCAAACATCCGCCGGCCAGCAGACCGATCAGGGCGGTCGCCGCGCTACCGTGGTTGAGGCTGAGCAGTACCAGGCTGGTCGCGGCGGTCAACGCCATTCCGATCAGCATGCCGGTGAGCAACCCGTCCGCTCGGAGGACCGCGCCGTACACCTCGCGGCGCGCGGGCTGTGGATCGTCACGGACCAGGTCGGCCGTCGTCCGCGGGAGGATCGGCATCGGCAACCGACCGAGCCGTAGGCACAGTTGGCTGTAGAACGGCGAGAACGCGAACACCGCCGAGCCGATGATCGCGGCGACATCGGGGCCGTCCAGGGAGTCCGCCGTACCGAGCCAGCCGGCGATCAGCGCGAAGAACCCGGTCGCCGTGGCGCCGGCGAACAGGGTCGCCTTGTCCACGACACCCAGATAGCAGGCGATTCCGGCGAGCATCAGCGCGGTTCCGCCGGCCAGCACCTGGGGTGCGCCGATCTCGGGCCAACTGCCGGTACCGGCGAGCAGCAGCAAGCCACCCAGGCCAGCGAACAGGAGGCCGAACCCTGCGACCAGGGCACCGGCACCGGCGTCGCCGACGACGCGTGCCAAGGAGACTCCGGCGGCGATGAGCAGCACTGCGCCGAGCAACAGCCAAGTCGCGGACTCTGCCCACGGTGATGCGTGCTGGAGGACCGTGGCCAGACCGGTCAGGAGCGCTAGCGCGGCGGCTGTCAGTCCTGCCCAGCGGGTATGCCGGGAGGTCCAGATGGCTCCGAGCTTCCCGGCCCCCGAGGCGACGGCGTCGACGAGGTCGTCGTACTCGAGTTCTGGCCAGTCGAGTTCGCGGGGTACGAGATGGAGGATCTCGCCGTCGCGGATGCGGTGCGATCCGAGCGATCGGCCCAGGGTGAGCTCGGCGCCGTCGGCGCGTCGTAGGACCCAGCCGCCGTCGGGGGCGCCTTGGTCTGCCAGGTGTTCGCCGGCCTTGTTCAGCAGGCCGGGCAGGACCTCGGCGACCGAGGCTTGTTCGGGGAGGGCCAGGTCGAGCCGCCGTTGTGGGGCGGCGACCGTGACCCTGAGCAGTCCGGTGATGTTCATGGGGTTCTTCCTCGCTCAGTGCCGTCATGCGGCGACGGAGTGGTCCGGCTCCACCGTGCCCGGCGCGGCGGTGGGCATCGGCGTACTGGCATCTAACGGTCACCCCCAGGAGGCGCCGCGTCCTGTTCCTGCCGATCTGTCCGGCGGGGTCGCACGCGGGCCTAGCGTGCTGGCAGAGAAGGAAAAGGAGGAGCCCCGGTGGACGCATTGCTGCTGCCGATCGGCCACGATCTCGGCGCCCTGTACGGCGACGACGGCACCACGCGTCGTCAGCAGGTGCGGGTGGGGATCGACGTGGCCGAACTGACCGATGCCGAGTTCACGGTCTGGTTACTTGCTCATGGCATCGATGACCGGGACCGGCCGACGCAGGCAACGATTCTGCGGAGTGCGGAGCGGTTCGGGCTCGAGATATCGGCGGTGAGCGGGATTGTCGAGCGGCTGCTCGACGACCGGCTCCTGGTCTCGCTCGATCCCGAAAGTGCCGCCGCGGTCGAGTTCGCCGAACGGCACCAGTTGATCCCGTTGCTGGCCGGGCTCGGTCCCGATGCCGAGCAGCCGGGGTTCTGTTCGATCGGTCTGCTGGGTCAGCCGGTCGTGCAGGTGTCGGCCCCGGTGTACGACGTATGGACGTGGACGCATCTCACGCCGCATCTGTGGGCCGGCTGCCATGACGCTGCTGAGGTAGCTCGGACGGCCGGTGTGACCAACGCCGACGAGACCGATCCGCGCCAGGTACTGAGCGGCATGTTGCGTTCCGTGCACGGCCTGCTGTGTCTGCGGGCCGCCTTTCTCGATCGGCGGACGACCTGATGGCCACCACGCTGTTCCCTGTCGGCCACTACGCCGGGCGGCGACCGGGAGACGACGGGCGGCCGACGCATTCGGTCCGGATCGGCTGGCGGCTGCACCGGCTGCCCGACGACGTTTTCGGGACCTGGTTGCTCGGCCACGGGACGGCAGAGACCGGGAAAGGCCCGTGGACGGCGACCGATCTGGTCGGCGCGGCCGAGGCCTCCGGGATCGCGGCAGCGCGGAGTCATGTGGCCGGCCTGCAGGAGCTCGGTCTGTTGACCGACGTCACCCGCGCGCCTGAGGAGTTCGCGAAGAAGCATCGGATGGATGTGCAGTTCGTCGGGCTCGGCAACAGCCCGGACCATCCGGATCGGTTCGCCATCGGTCTGCCCGGGCTCGGCCCGGCGGCTTTGGTGGATCCCGAGACTTACGAGCTGTGGCAGTGGGGCTCCTTGGCCCCGACACTGTGGCACAGCTGCCAGGTCCGCGCCTCCGTGCTCGCCGAGCTGGATCGACCGGTCGAACCGGTCGAGGCGCTCACCAGTGTGCTTGGTGACCTGAGGTTCCTGCTGGCCCACGGGTGTGCGTACGTCGACCTTGCCGACGAGCAGTAGCAGGCCCGGATCGGTGCAAAGATGACGATGATGGCTGAGATTTCTCCTGAGTCGCTGGTGCTGCGGGCCGAAGGGCCGGTGGCTTCTGTGTTCTTGGTGCCGCCTGCGGGTGATCGGGCGCTGGGGGTGCTGAAGGTTTATCCGCGGGGGCTGGATCGGCGGACTTTCAATGCGGTGGAGGTTGAGCAGGCGAAGCTGGCTGGGTTGCGGGTGGCTGGGTCGGTCTTGCTGGCTGATGGGGTTGAGGAGTTGCCGGACGGGCGGACCGGGGTGCGGATGGAGTTTTGTCCGCAGTCTTTGGTGGAGCTGGCTGGTGGGCGGGGGTTGCCGATCGGGGATGTGGTGGTGCTGGGGCAGATCTTGGGGTCTGTGCTGGCGGAGGCTCATGAGGGTGGGCTGGTGCATGGCGGGGTGACGCCTAGCAATGTGTTGGAGCGGCCGAATGGGCAGCCGGTGTTGGCGGACTTCGGGATGGCGTTGCGGTTGCGGTTTCCGCGGGATCTGACGGGAGCGGCGGCGTACACGGCTCCGGAGGTTTTGCGGGACGGGGAGCTGTCTGAAGAGGCTGATGTTTATGGGCTTGGGGCGGTGTTGTACCTGGCGCTGACCGGGCAGTCGCCGTTTCCGACGCGGCCGGGTGAGACGCCGGATGACGTCGTACTGCGGGTGTTGCGAGAGCCGGCGCCGGAGGTGTCGGGGCAGGATGTGCCGCCGGCGTTGACGGCGTTGGTACGGCGGATGCTGGCGAAGGATGCGGGGACGCGGCCGGATGCGGCGGCGGTGACGCGGGAGTTCGAGACTTTGTTGCGCGGTACGACGGATGCCGGGGACGAGCTGGATTTCGACGACTTCCGGGACGAGTTGGCGGCTGGGCGAAGTGTGCCGGTGGCAACGGCTTCGGTGAGTCGGGCGCAACGTCAGTGGAAGTTGCCGCGCAAGGAGGTGTTGTTCGGGATCGTCGCGGCGATTGCGTTGGTGGTGCTCGTGCCGATGTTGCTGCGACCGGGCAACGAAACTCCGGTGACGCAGCAACCACCTGCACCGGTGGCGCCACCGGCCTCGCAGGCGCCGCCGGCGAGCGAGACGCCGCTGATCCAGCTGGAACCGCCGCAGGACAAGGGCACTACCGTCGTACTGAAGTGGTCCTTCTCGAAGCCGTTGACGTACGCCGTCTTCGTGGCGGAACAAGGTGCGAAGGCGCCACGACCGATGTACCGCGGACGCGGGACCTCGCTGACTGTGCAGGTCAGTCAGGGATTGAAGTACTGCTTCGAGGTCCAGGGCACCGACGGACGTGAGGTCTTCTACAGCACTCCGCGCAGCATTCGGGATGCCACATGCAAGAGCTAGTGGACGCACTCTGGACCAGTCATGGACCACCCACACTTACTCTGTCACGGTGAGGCGACCCTCGATGAAGCTGACCAAATTCTTGCGCCGCGCCGACTCGTCGGAAGGACGGAAGGGCCGGGCGGGGCTGGCGGCCGTGGTGGCGGGCTGTGTCGCGCTGACGAGCGTGGTCGTGCTGACCGGGGCCGGCGACCCGAACTCGGGGTTCAAGTTCACGCAGTCCGGTCACTGGATCTACAACAGCGCGATCGGACGCGTCTTCCACCTGGACAGTACGACGCACCAGATCGATGCGCAGGTCCCGTTGACCACCGGTACGCCGGGTGCCCAGGTCGTGCAGACCGACACCGACGCGTACGTGCTGTCGAAGTCGCGGATCGACAAGTTCGGCAAGTCCGACCTGTCCGTGGCGGAGCCTCTCGAGACGCCGAAGGATGATGAGGCGCCGAAGGATCAGGCGATCGGTCTGGAGGCTGCCGGGTCCGTCTTCGCGGTCTATCAGCAAGAAGGCCAGGTGATGCGCCTCGGCAACCACCCGGCCAAGGCGTTCCTTGGCGGGCGGCTCGGGGATCCGGTGGTGACGTCGGATGGCACGCTGTGGGTGCACAAGGTCGATGAGGGCGAGCTGTGTCTGCTGCCGTTGACGGCTGACCGGCTGTCCTGCCCGGCCACGGTTCAGAAGGGTCACAAGGGCGCGCTGACGGTGATCGGCAGTAAGGCCGTGTTCGTCGACCTGACCTCCGACCGGGTGACCGACCTGACGCCGGACGGGTTCGGACAACATGTTGACCTGAGCAACGACGTACCGGAGTCAGCGGTGGTTGCAGCGAACGACGTCGACGGGCGGATCGCGGTCCTGGATCGCGACCAGAGTGCCGTGCACCTGATCGGGTTGCCGGACAAGTCCGGGCAGAAGGCGGCCGCGCCGATCATCAGGAAGCTCCGCAAGGGCAACTACGACAAGGTCGCCTCGTCCGGGCACGGCCTGGCGGTGCTCGATCGCAAGGAATCCGACCTGGCCACCGTCGACAGCGACGGCAACGTCGGCTACACCAAGGTCGAGAGCAACAACCAGAAGGACCCGATCAAGCACGAGCCGAACCTGTTCCGCGGCGACGACTCCAAGGTGTACGTCGAGAGTGGCAAGGGCGACCAGGTGGTCGTCGTCGATCAGGACGGCCGCGCCGAACCGGTGGTGATCGGCACGGATGACGACGGCATCATCCACAAGCCGAAGAAGCCGCCGACATCTCAGCCGCCGAAGAAGCCGGACGAGAAGCCCGATGTGCCCGCGCACACGCAGGATCCGCCGGCGAAGAAGGATCCGCCGGCCAAGGAGGACCCGCCGAAACGCGAGCGGCCCGACGTACCGGAGAAGACGGATCCGCCGCGGAAGACCGAGCCACCGAAGAAGCCGAAGGCACCGGCCACGATCAACGCTGGTGTCCCGGGTGCGGCGAGTGGGGTGAGCGCGAAGTACGGGACCGACGGACCGACCGTGAACTGGCGAGCGGCAGTGGCGAACGGTGCCCCGATCACGGCGTACGAACTGAGCTGGTCGGGTGGTTCGAAGACGGTCAGCGGGAGCACCCGGTCGACGCTGATCACGGAGCTCGCGGACAAGACCACGGCGTACTACGTGACGATCCGGGCGCGGAACCGGGTTGGCCTGGGACCCGCCGTACGGACGGGGCAGATCAAGAAGACGTACGCCGAAGCTGAGTCGCCGCGCGAGATCGTGGTGAGCAAGGACGGTACGTCGGGACAGCTCACACTGGCGTGGGATCGGCCGACGATGGGTGACGGGACGTTCGTGCGGTACACCGTCAGCATCGGATCCCCCACCGCCAAGCCCCGGGTGAACTCGACCACCACCGAGGCGACGGTGACCGGGCTGAAGGACGGCACGAAGTACACGTTCTACGTCCGCGCAATCACCAGGGCCCCGAACGGCGACCTGCTGAGCGGCAAGTGGACCAGCCTCACCGGATCTCCGCTGGGCAAGGACGAACGCACCAAGCGAGTCGTCGCGTCGCGTGGTGCCGGCACCGAGTACGGCAACTGTCAGCCGCCGGACTGTGCGTTCATCCAGGTCCGGATCGAGAACCTGCTGCCGAACACCGACTACGAGATCGTCCCGTACGTCGACGGAAAGAAGTTCAACCCCGGCGCGACTCTCGAGACCAGCAGCGAAGGCCACATGCTCGTCGACGACCGCTTCCCGTGCGGCATGGTCGGCAAGCGCGTCTACGTCCTGGTGAAGGGACCCGACGGCACCTACAAGTCCAACACCTTTACCTGGAAGTCCGGTTAGGGCTCGCTCCGCTGTTCGGCGAGGAGTTTGAGGCGGTGGAGGGTCTCGGTATTACGGGCCGAGAGCAACAAATCTGCCGCCTTGTCGGGGAGCAGCGTGGCCGGGCCGCGGACCGCCTTCTCGGTCATCAGTACGCGGCAGCCGTCCGGGCCTTCGGTGACGCGGAACTCCACATCACCCTCGCCGACCGGCCAGGCGCGGACTCGCAACCGCAGTCGGTGGCCGGCGTCGTACTCGACTGATTCGGTGGTGTCGTTGATCAGAAGCGGCCAGGCGCCGACGGAGTGGTGGATGATCCCGCCTGGCTCCGGCCAGGGCGAGTCCACGTCACGCACCCTGGATGCGCCGACCACCCAGGCCGCGTACCGCCATCCGTCCGTCAGGATCGCGAACACGTCCTCAGCCGAAGCCGCCACCAAACACTCGTTCTCGCTCACCCCAACCCGGTACCCGGGCGTATTCCAGTACGACGTTGAGCACGGATCAGTCATGCACCTGGCCAGAATGCGGTTGATGGGCGCTCAAGGTGTCGCCGCGGAGCGGTGTCCTTTTAGTCTTTGACGGCCAGGGCGGCGGCTATCAGGCGTTGGTAGTCGCCTAGGTCGTCCGGGGGTTGGGGGTTGCGCCAGTGGGCGGCGGGGACGAGGCCTGGGGGTTGGATGGTGAAGCCTTCGCCGAAGAGGGCGAGGATCTCGTCGTCGGTGCGCCAGCGGCCGCGGCCCAGGGAGGCTTGCAGGACCTGCTCGAGTTCCTGGCTGCGGGGGTCGTTCTCGCTGCGGAAGTGGCTGATGAAGACGTGGCTGCCGGGGACGATGCGGTCGTGCCAGAAGCGGACCAGGCCGGCTGGGTCCTCGTCGTCGTTCACGTGGTGCAGGGTGGCGCTGAAGATGACGGCGACGGGCTGGGTGAAGTCGATCAGGCGGTCGGCGACGAGCTGGTCGTAGATGCCCTTCGGCTCGCGGAGGTCGGCCTGGATGACGACGGTACTGGAGTTCTCGGCGAGCAGGGCGCGGCCGTGGGCGAGCACGATCGGGTCGTTGTCGACGTACACGACCTTCGCCTCGGGGTCGAACCGCTGGGCGACCTGGTGCACGTTGTCGGCGCTGGGCAGGCCACTGCCGAGGTCGATGAACTGCCGGACCGGGGTGGTCGAGACGATCTCCTGGATCGCGCGGATCAGCACGCCGCGGTTGTCCCGCGGGATGTCCAGCGAGCCGGGCAGGTCCTTGATGAATTTGTCCCCGAAGGCGCGGTCGACGGCGAAGTTGTCCTTACCGCCCAGCAGGTAGTCGTACGTGCGGGCAATACTCGGCTTCGTCACGTCGAACCCGGGAAACTTCGCCTGCTCGTCTGCATCGGCCACCTGATAACCCTAAGCGATAGCCCAACTACCCCGCGCCTCAGGACACCCCGGCAGCAGCCAGTACGTCGTCCGCCAGCAGCTCGCGCAGTTCGTCCGTGGTCGGCATCCGGCCGAGCAGCCGCAACCGCTGGGACTGGGCCTTCCGCATCCCCTCGACCAGTCGCCGCGCCTCGCGCGCGTTGCCGAAGTTGGGTCCGTCCGCGATCCGGTCGAAGTACGACGTCAGTGGCACCCCGGCCGCCGGATCGAGCAGGTAGTCGCCGCCGGCGACCATCCGATCGGTGATCAGCAGCAACTCCTCCGCCGAATAGTTCTCGAACTCGATCGTCTTCGAGAACCGTGATCCCAGACCGGGGTTGGCGGCCAGGAAGTCGGTCATCTCGACGGTGTACCCGGCCACGATGATCGCGATCTCGTCGCGGTGATCCTCCATCAGCTTCACCAGCGCGTCGATCGCCTCCTGCCCGAAATCACCGCCGTTCCCGGCCGAGCGCGACAGCGTGTACGCCTCGTCGATGAACAGCACCCCACCGAGCGATTTCTCGAACACCTGGGCGGTCTTCTCCGCGGTGTGCCCGATGTACTGCCCGACCAGATCCCGCCGCGACACCTCGGTGAACCCACCGTCCGGCAGCACCCCGAGCGCCTTCAGCAGCTTCCCGTACAGCCGCGCGACAGTCGTCTTCCCGGTCCCAGGTGCCCCGGCGAAGATCAGGTGGTGACTGACCGAGCCAACGGACAACCCCGCCGTACGACGCCACTCGTTGACCTGGATCTCGTCGACCAGCGCCCGCACCTCCGCCTTCACGCCCGGCAACCCGACCATCTGGTCGAGGTCCCCGAGCAGCTCGTCGATCGGACCGCTCGACGCGGCCGTGAGCGGGCTCGCCTCGATTACCTCGACCGTCGCGCCGGCCGCGATCTGCACGGCGGGGTCGGCCGTGTTCGACGGTCGCAATCCTTCGATCGTGCCGCCGCATCCGGGTCCGACCGTGACCGCGGGTCCGCGGGTGTCATGCACGCTGACCCGCCGGATCACCGGCGTACTTCCGTGGGCAACGCCGATCCCCTCGGCGCCGGTGTTCGCGATCTCGAGGTCGGCCAGCGACGGACGGCTGTATTGGTACACGTAGATCCCGCGCCCACCACACCCACTGACCGAGCCGCCGGTAACCACTGGATCAGCACCCAGCGCGAAGACCATGCCGTCACCCGACATGTCGCGCACCACCGTCTCGGTGATCTCGCCGCCCACGCCCTCGACGATGATCCCGGTCGCGGCACCGCTCACCGTGCACTGCTCGATCCGCAGCCCCGGACCTGCGTGGACGCTGACCGCCGGCCGCGAACCACCGCTGATCGTGCAGCCCACCAGGTTGAGCGCCGCCCGCTCGGTCGAAACCGTCAGATTATCGGCCGAGCGGACGACTAGATCGTGGAGTGACAGCGAACCGTCGGCCGCCCGGATCGTCGGCCAATCAGCCCCCGACCCGTCGATCACCACCTCGGCGCCGGCCTCGGCGCGCAGGGTGATCGTGCGACCGTTCAGTTCCATCGTCTCGGCGTAGGTCCCGGCCGCGATGACCACCGAGGCACCGTCCGGGGCGTCGAGCAGGGCCGCGCCGATCGTCGGGTATGCCCCCGGGCGGTCGGCCGCGACGGTCAGGATGCGCGACATCAACTCGCCCGTTCCAGCAGCCAGCCGCGGTCGGCTGCCTTCACACCCGCCTGGAACCGGCTCCGCGCGCCGAGCCGATGCATGATCTGCGCGACCATCCGCCGTACCGTCCGCACCGAGATCCCCAGCTGCGCCGCGGCCGCCTCATCGGTGGCACCGAGCCCGAGCAGCCGCAGCATCTCGCGCTCACGCATCGACAGGTCGGTGTCGTCCGGAAGGTCGTCGGCAGCCAGCGGTACGGCGTCCGGCCAGACCCGCTCGAACAGTTCGACCACTGTGATGACCACGCTCGATAGCCGCAGTACGGCGACGCTCCCGTTGGCCGAATCAGCCGGCAGTACGGCGACGTGGCCGTCGATCACCAGCGCGTTCATCGGCACCAGCGGCATCGTGCGAACCGCCGTACCGGCCATCGACATCGCCCCTAGGTGGCGGCTCAGGTTCGGCGTCGTGCGCGCGGTGTCGGGGTAGATCGCGCGGTAACGCACACCGTGCTTGACATCGCGCGGCCCGAACGCCGGACCGGCCGGAGTGAGGTTGCTGAGGGCAATGACCTCGTCCTTGGCGCCGGCCAGCAGTTCGGCGATGGCACCTTGAGCGGGGACATGATGAAAACCGGTCGGCCGGTTGATAAGCGTGACAGTCATAACGAGACCCCCAAGGGAAGCGTTGCGGCGGCGCCTGATGCGTGGCGGCCGTTGAGGCGTTCTGGCTCGACACCGAAGGAGCGGGCCAGGGTGGTGAGAATGGACGTCGCCGAGTCGAGGGTGGCGGGATGTGCCGCGGCCAATCGGAGTACGACGTCGTGACGGGCTGAGGTGGTGTTGCCGGCGGCCGCTGTGACGGTGACGGCGATGGTTTGTGCGGCGCCGGTTCCGGTGCCGAGCAGGGTGCCGACAAGCGCCTCGAGTGTTGCCGCAGGCAACGAGGCCGAGCCGGTGAGGCGGACGGTCAGCTGGTGGACGGGTCCGCAGGCCCAGGTTGACCAGTGTTCTTGGAGTTGACCGCGGCCGGCGTTGGCGTGGGCGAGGGCACCGATCGAGGCAAGTACGTCGGACTCGTCCAGGGCCAGGTATTCGACCTGCTCCCGGTCGAACCGCCGTACCAGCCGGCGAACGGTGTTGGCGACCACCTGACGCAACTGCTCGTCGGTGGCGATATCCGGCGTCCGCTCGGCGGCGACGGCGATCCAGGTTCGCGGCTTCTGGTTCTGCTTGAGACCTGCGTGTAGGACCAGTTGCAGTCCGACGCCGACCGGCTGTTCGTCGGCCGCCTCGGCGAGCGAGGCGAGTTGCGGGAGGAGCCGGTACTGCGCGTCCGGGCCGAGTCTGAGCGCGACACTGACGCCGGCGGGGCGACTGAGGACGCCGTACGGTTGTTCCCGCACGGTCACGATGTCGGTTGTCGTCCGGCCGAGAAGTGCACTGACCAGGTTGATCGCGATGCTGTCACCGAGATCGATCCGGCGCCGGCGCAACGCGAACAGCAGCAGGATCCCGATCCACCGGTACAACCACTGCCCGCGAATCCGAACCGCTGTGAGCAGCACCAGCGATACCGCGGCTGTCGACGTGAGGATCAGGGTTGTCCGCGAGCCGGTGGTCGCGGCGGCGACCATCACCAGCGCGAGCTGCCAACACACGATCTGCCCGACCCGAACCGCGCGATCCGGTCGCTCGACCGGGTCAGCCACCAACTCAGGAGCCGGAGGCTGTACGACGACCGCCGAGCGCGCCACCGGCCCCGGTGTCGGCGTCGCCGCGGGGACCGCCGACGGTACCTTGACCGACGGTCGTGCCAGCGGGACACCGACTGCCGTGGCCTGCGGAATGCGTGCCGTAGCAGGCGTTGCGGTGGATTCGCGATCGGCGACCGGCGCGGCCGCAGCCTGGGACCTCATGCGACCAACTCCGCCTTCACCCGACGCGTTTCAGTTGCCTGCAGCAACCGATACGCGTGATCACGAGCAACCGGCAACAACTCGAACCGCCCCGGAGCCGACTCGACCACCAGGTTCAGATCCATCAGCCGATCGACCATCATCTCGACCTCGTCGACCCGAACCCCAGCCAACCGCGAGGCCTGGGACAGATCGAACCCTCCCACCGTGCTGATCCGCCGATACAACTGGTGTTCCGTTGGTTCGACCAATCCGTCGAAGCTCGTGAGGAGCTCGGCGAGCGCGTGGCACCGGCCCGCCTGGTCCTCGAGCTGGGCGGTCATTCGGGCGACCGTCCACGGCTGGCGGTTGCGGATTCGTTCAGTGAGGTGGCGGATGGCGCCTGGGTGTCCGCCGGCTGACTGGAAGATCTGCGGATTGTCGGTGAGCTCGGCGGCCTCGTTCGGGGCGAGCAGGTTGAGGGTGATTGCTCCGGTGCGGTCGAGTCCGGTCAGTCGGTGGCGGCTGATCACCAGGACCAGTGCTGCCGGGTCGTTCGGGAGGAACGACCGCACCTGGTCGGCGTGCTCTACGTTGTCCAGGATCACCAGCCCGCCGGTCGGGGCGACGACCTCACCTGCGCGAACGTCGACGTACCGCTGGGTCTCGTGGCCGGAGAGTGCGGCCGCCTCGAGCGCGAACGCCGTCTTACCGATCCCCGGCATTCCGTCGATCGTGACGACGCCGGTGGCACCGCGCAGGGACTCCAGCTCCGGTTCGCGGCCGACGAAACCATCAACTCGCGGCAGCAGGTTCGAGCTGACCGCTCGGCGGGTGTCCTCGCTGAGGATTTCCAGGTGTAGCGCGGTCAGCTCGGCGCCTGGCTCAATGCCGAGGTCGCGGACTAGCGCCGTACGGGCTCGTTGGTAGGCGGCCAGCGCGTCGTGGCGGCGTCCCACCAGGCGGTACGCGGCCATCAGGCGGGACCAGGCCAGTTCGCGCAGCGGCTCTTCGTCGGTGAGGACTCGCAGTACGGCGATCGCCTCGGACGGCTGGCCTAGCGCGAGATGCGCGTCGGCCAGGTCCTCGCGGAGGGTCCGGTGCAGTTCGGTAAGGCGGTCGACGGCTGACGACGCGTCCTCGGTGAGGCCGTCGTACGGGCAACCGCGCCAGAGGTCGAGCGCCCGTCGTACGACGGTCACCGCCTCGGCTGCGGATCCGCGGGCCAGCAGCGCGCGGGCCTCGTCGCCCAGGGCGGATGCGGCGTCGGCGTCGAGCTCACCAGCGAGGACGCGGACCCGGTATGCGCCCGGGCGGCTCTCGATGCGGTCGTCCGGGAGCGCCCGGCGGAGTTGCCAGACATAGGTCTTCAGGTTGTTCTGGGCGGAGGCGGGTACCTCGCGGCCGGACCAGACGGCGTCGATGAGTTGTTCGGTGCTGACCCAGGCGTTGCGGTGCAGCAGGAGCAGGGCCAGCACGGTGGCGGGTTTGCCGCCGCCGACGTCGATCTGGGTGCCGTCCGGGCCGTCCACCTCCAGCGGGCCCAGCACGCGGAAGGCCGGTGACAGGGCCGGTGAGTGCGCTGAGTGACCGTTCATGACACATACGATCCGGGGTGACGATGACATTTCGATGACACAGAATCGGTGAGGGGTCCCCGTGCGGGTATTGGTGGTCGAGGACGACCCGGAGCTGCAGGTCGCCGTACCGGCCGCGCTGCGGTCGGCAGCGCTCGCGGTCGACCTGGCCGGCACCATCGCCGACGCGGACGAGGCGCTGTTCGTGAACGCCTACGACTGCGTGGTCTTCGACCGGATGCTGCCCGACGGCGACTCGATCGGGTACGTTCGCAGCCGCCGGCAGGACGGCTGGGCGGTCCCGGTGCTGTTCCTGACCGCGATGGACCAGCTGGCCGACCGGGTCGACGGGTTCGAGCACGGCGGTGACGACTACCTGGTCAAACCGTTCGCGGTCGAGGAGCTCATCGTCCGGGTGCTCAGCCTGAGCCGGCGCGGCCCGACCATCCGGCCGCCGATCCTGCGGTACGCCGACGTCGAGCTCGACACCGGCCGTCGCGAGGTCCGTCGGGCCGGCGTCCTGGTCACCCTGCGAGCGAAGGAGTTCTCCGTGCTGGAGTTCCTGATGAGCCGGCCCGAGCAGACCGTCTCCCGGACCGACCTGATCGAACACTGCTGGGACGCCGCCGCGGACCCGATGTCGAACGTCGTCGATGTCACGATCACCCGGCTGCGCGCCCGCCTGCGCGGTGGTCCGGACCTCATCCAGGCCGTCCGCGGCCGCGGCTACCGACTGATCCAGCCGTGAAGGGCCCCGCCGCCGACCGTCTCCGCCGCCTCCGCTGGTGGCTGACCGCGGTCTTCACCGTCGCCAACACCATCGGCCTGCTCATCCTCGCCCCGGTAGTCATCCGCCAAGACGCCCAACGCGACGCGGCGACAGTCGATGCGGAGCTGGGCTTGGTCACGGCGCCCGTCCTGCGCCTGGCCAGTGGCAGCAGCACCGGAACCATCAACTTCGCCGAGGTAACCCGGGACCCGCTCTACGGAAAGTGCCCGCAGTTCGCAATCCTGTCCGGCGGGGCCAACGGTGCGGCACCGATCCGAAGCACCCGCGATTGCACACCGGTCGACCTGACCGTTCTCAGCGAGGTGGCCACCGCAGCAACCCTCGCGGACAGCGGTGTGGTGTTTGCAGACCGCATGTCGGTGGCCGGGCAACCGGTGCGGATCAAGGCCGAGGCCTTCAAATTCAGCGACAGCAACGAAGGTGGCGCCGTACTGGCGTGGGCGGGAACCCAGAAGGAGGCGGACGCACATCAGCAGCTGGTGTGGGTGGTGCTGGCTTTGTGTGCTGGGTTGATCGCGGCAGCCGCGGTGGCCAGTTACTGGTTGTCGGGGCGCGCGATTCGGCCGGCGATGGCTGCGCTGGAACAGCAGGAGACCTTGCTGGCCGAGACTGCGCACGACCTCCGCACGCCGGTCGCGGCACTGCGAGCACTGGCGGAGACCGCCGTACGGGATCCTGGGCAGCGAGCCGAACTCCTCCCGCGGACAGTCCGGCTGGCCGGCCGGATGGGCGACATCATCGACGGCCTGCTGGTGCGCGCGCGGTTGGCGGCCGGCGTGGAACAGCTTGCGGTGCAGCCGGTCTGGCTGGATCAGCTGGTCGCCGGGGTCGTCGACGACTTCCCGGCCGACGGCGCCCGGATCTCGTTGGTGACGGCACCGAGCATGGTGCGTGCCGATCCGACTCTGCTGCAACGGGCCGTCGGCAACCTTCTCGACAACGCGCTACGGCATGGACGGCTCCCTGGAGCCGCCGAAGCGATCATCACCGTCACGGTCGCCGACGGCCGGATCACCGTGGCCGACCAAGGTCCCGGTATCGATCCGGAGGTCGGCGAGGATCTCTTTGAGCGCTTCAACAGTGGCGGCGGTTCGAGCGGGCTCGGGTTGTCGATCGTGCGCTGGGTCGCGCTGTCGCACGGCGGCGACCTGAAGGTCTACAACGGCGACGAAGGCGGCGCGATCTTCGAGTTCCAGTTGCCCACTGAACGGCAGTAACAGGACATCTGGACCGGAGCTGTACCAGAAGCCGCTAACCTCGGCGAGATGCTGAGGGGAGTTGTTTGATGAGCGCGACTGTTCCGCCGGGTGAGGCTTACCGGCTGGTGGCCGACAACCTGGGCAAGGTGATCCACGGCAAGCCGGAGGTGATCCGGCTTGCGCTGACGGCGCTGTTTGCCGAGGGCCACCTGCTGATCGAGGACGTGCCGGGTCTCGGCAAGACCACGCTGGCACGCTGCATCGCCCGCAGCATCGACGCGACCTGGAACCGGATCCAGTTCACCCCGGACCTGCTCCCGGGTGACATCACCGGTGTCATGGTCTACCACCAGGGTAACGAGACGTTCGAGTTCCACCCGGGTGGCATCTTCGCCAACGTGGTGGTCGCCGACGAGATCAACCGCGGTACGCCGAAGACTCAGTCGGCGCTGCTCGAGGTGATGGCCGAGCGCCGGGTGACCGTCGACTCGAACACCCGCGCGGTCCCGGATCCATTCCTGGTCATCGGCACCCAGAACCCGATCGAGATGGAAGGCACGTACCGGCTGCCGGAAGCACAGCTGGACCGGTTCCTGATGCGGATCGAGATCGGTTACCCCGATCACGACGCCGAGGTCCGGATCGTGCTCGGCGACACCGGCCGGATCGGTCCGGACACCCTCAGCCCGGTGATCGACGTACCGGCTTTGCGGAACGCGATCGCCGCCGTCCGCTCGGTCCACGTCGACCCCGCGATCAGCTCGTACGCCGTCAAGCTCGCTGCCGCGACTCGCGAACACACCGCAGTCCGGTACGGCGCCAGTCCGCGCGGCAGTATCGCGTTGGTCCGGGCAGCGCGGGCGTACGCGGCGACGGACGGGCGCGCGTTCACGACACCCGATGACGTCAAGCAGGTCGCGCAGCCGGTCCTTGCGCATCGTCTCGTCCTCACGCCGGATGCCGAACTGAGCCAGCGGCCGCCGGCCTCCGTGGTCGACGAGGTCCTCGCCGCGACACCGGCGCCGACGGCAGGCGTCAACGCAGGCTGACACCTGCAAGCAACGGGGAGGACTGCGATGCAGATCATCGGGCGACGCAAGGCGGTGAACGGCGAAGTTACCGTTCCGCAGTGGCGTTCGCGCGCCACACTCGCCGGCGTCGTCGCGGTCTGCGTGGTGGCAACCACCCTGGCCGTGACTACGGCCGGCGCGGATTCGTCCGGGCAGAAGTTTCTGCAGTCCGGACACTTGGTCTACAACAGCACCATCGGCGCGGTCTTCCACATCGACGGCGGCAGCAAGCGCGCGGACGGCTCGGTGCCGGTCCCCGGGCTCGCGCCCGGAACGCAGGCTGTGCAGACCGATACGCGGGGGTATGTCCTGGCGCGCGGGAGCATCACCGGTTTTGAGAAGTCGACGCTGCGGGTCGACGGGCCTGAGGTCTCGCCGTCGGATGAGGTGCCGGTCGGCCTCAACGCTGCCGGTGTCGCGTACGCCGTCTATCGCGCGGCGGGATCGATTGTCCGCCTGGGGCCGACCGCTTTGACGTTGGGCAACAACAACGCGCTCGGGCAACCGGTCGTGACGCCCGATGGGACGCTGTGGGTGCAGCGGCTGCTCAGTGGTGAGCTTTGTCAGTTGCCTGCACAGGCTGGGCGGCTGACCTGTCCGGCCGAGCTTCAGCATGGCAATGTCGGGTCGCTGGCTGTGGTCGGCGATCAGGTTGTGTTCGTCGACACGACAGCCAGTCAGGTACGCACGGTCTCCGCGTCTGGGCTCGGTCGGCCGCTGGAGATTCCCGGGGTGACGTTGTCGCCGCAGTCGATCGTCGCGCCGAACGACGTCGACGGGCGGATCGCGATCGTCGAGCCCGGCAAGTCCCGGCTGCATCTGGTCGACACCGCGGCGATCACCGGGAAGCCCACCGCCGGATCGGCGACGGTCGAGAAGGCCTTGCCTCCTGGCAAGTTCACTCAGATCGCGTCGTCCGGGCATAACCTTGCGCTGGTCGACGAGAGCGGTAGCAAGCTCGTCACGTTGGATGCTGACGGCAACCAAAAGGACAGTCGGCCGATCCCGGGTCCGTCGGAGAAGGTCAAGCCGGGTAAGGACGATCGGCCGCTGCTCGTCCGCGGTGCGGATCAACGCCTGTACGTCGATACTGTCGGCGGGGAGCAGGCGCTGGTGGTGGACCGGGACGGCTCGGTGTCCGATCCGGTCCCGGCGTCGGGGCCGACCAAGAACCCGACGGCACCGGTCAAGCCTTCGGCGACTCCGACCACCAGTAAACCGCCGGTGCCGGATCCGAGCGTTCCGCCGCGGCGCACGATCGACCCCGGTGGCGACAGGACCACGCCACCGCGCCGGGTTGAGCCACCACGCCGTACTGAGCCTCCACGCCGGGTTGAGCCACCGCGCCGTACCGAACCGCCACGCACGGTGGAACCGCCGCGCACCCAGCAGCCGACCCGTCGGCCGACGCCTCCGCCACCTCTCGTTGCGACACCGGCCGCGGCACCGCTCTCGTTGCGTGCGGTCGCGGGCAACGGGCGGGTGTCGCTGACCTGGAAGCGGCCGAATCTGAACGGCGGCACGTTCCTCCGCTACAGCGTCTTCCGGGTGAACGACAGCGACCCCAACACGACGACCTCGGCCCGCTACACGTCCACCGGTTTGAAGGACGACACGCGGTACACGTTCCAGGTCCGCACTGTCACGCGCGGTTCCGACGGGAAGACGCTGATCGGGGCTGCCGCGACTGTCTCCGCGACGACGAACGAAGGCGCACAGCCGTCGATCCGGATCCGGAAGGGCCCTTTGTACACAGGTGAAGCCAACCAGTGTGACAACCCCAGCTACTGCTACTACATCCACATCACCGCCACCGGCCTGAAGCCCAACGCCACCTATACGTTCGCCGGCCACACGTCGAACTACGGCCTGCTGCACAGCGACAGCCTTCAGGTCGGACCGAACGGCAGCCTGACCGTCAACAAGTTCTACAACGACGACCGTGGTGGCGACGTCTGGGTGACGGTCGGCGACTACGAATCAAACCACGTGACCTGGTAGGCGGAGATGAGACTGACCGGGCGTGGAATCGCCGTACTGCTGGGCTCGATCGCGTTGTACGCGCTGGGCGAGCTGGCCGGGTATGCGCTCTTCCGGGCGCTGGCCGGGATCGGGCTCGGTGCGGTGCTCGCGGCCGTCGTACTGACGTTGCGGCAGCCGCAGGTGACGGTTCAGCGGGTGTTGTCGCCGGATCGGGTCGAACGCGGTCGGCCGGCGCTCGCGACGCTGCGGGTGCGGAATGAGGGGACGCGGCGGCAAGCGTCGTTCTCGGCACGGGACTCGGCGGGGGCGGCGTGGAAGGAGGTTCGGGTTCGCCAGCTCGGTCTTGGGATCGAGGCGACGTACCGGTATGAGCTCCCGACCTCGCACCGCGGTCGGATCGAGGTTGGTCCGCTGACGCTCGAGCGGCGGGATCCACTCGGGCTCACCCGGAACAGCAAGGCAACCGGTGAAGTCGGGACCCTGTGGGTGCACCCGCGCCGGCATCCGACCAAGACCGTCGTCGCCGGGCGTCCGCGGCACCACCACGTCGGCCGTACGGCGGACGACTCGCTCCGGGGTTCGGCCGATCTGCGCGATGTTCGGCCTTACGTGGTCGGCGACGAGGTCCGCCACCTGCACTGGAAGGCAACCGCGCGAACCGGCCAGCTCATGGTCCGCGACTACGCCGACCCAGACCAGCCACGCCTGACTGTCCTACTAGACACCCGCACCGAACCGTTGCCCAAAGCCACTTTCGAGGAAGCCGTCGAGGTAGCCGCCTCAATCCTGTTCGCAGCCTCCACCGCCGGCCACCGCTGCCGCTTCGTCACCACCGCCGGCGCCGACTTCGCCGCACCAGGTGGTGCGGTCGCGTCGCGCATGTTCCTCGACGAACTGTGCATCGTCCAACAACGCGACGACCGGTCAGCCCTGGTACCACCCGTCCTCACCACCGGTACGTCGGCCGGCGGCGCGATCGTAGTCGTCACCGGCGCCCACGGTTCGGCCACCGACCTGGCGCCCCTCCTCACCCGCTATTCATCCGTAACCGCCATCGGCCTAGGCCCCCTACAAGGAGTAGCTCCCATCCTCGGAGCCCAAGTAATCCTCGCCACCACCGCCCAAGAAGCCCTAACCCAGTGGACAGGAGTACTCCGATGAGCCGGGAGGAGGACGCGGCGAAGGCCGGCCGGCTCGCCTCGGCGGCGGATGCGGCGAAGCCCGGGCGGGCTACCGCGGCGGCGAGGCCCGGGCGGCCTGCCTCGGAGGTTGAGGCGGGGAGGGACGGGCGGACTGGCTCGGCGTCGACTCCTCCCGCGAATACTCGTCGCACGGTGGCGGGGTTGGGTGGGGTTCTGCTTGGGGGGCTTTGTTTTGCTCCTGTGTTTGGGGTTCGGCATTTGTGGGTGCCGGTTGGGTTGGTTTGTTTGGTGTCGGCGGTGGTGGCGGAGGTTTGTCGGCGGCGGGTGGGGTTGCTTGGTTGGCGGCCGTTGCTGGTGGTGGTTGGCGGGGTGCTGGCGATTGTCGAGTCGGTGCTTCAGGCAACTACCTTGGGTGGACTGCCTACGCTCTCGTCCATCCGCGCACTGGGGAATGAGTTGACCGCGTGGCGACTGACACTTGAGTCGACCTGGCCGGCGCGACCCGAACCCGAGCTGCTGATCTTCGTTCCGTTGCTCGCCCTGGTCGCGTGCGTGTTGACGATCGAGCTACTTGATCGCGCCCCACCGCTGGTCGCCCTCCTACCCGCGATCGGCGTCGTCGGGGTGAGCCAGTTGTACGTCGCTGCCGAAGGCGTCACGGCTGTCCTCGTCGCGGTTGGCTTCGGGCTGCTGGTGATTGCGGTGCTGATTCCCGACCACTTCGAGTACCGGAAGCTCACCCCGTGGGCGATGACGGCGGTGGTCACGCTCGCGGCGGTCGCGTGCGGGTTCGTGGTGAGCACGATCGACCCGCACGGGCGGACGCCGTACTCGCTGCAGCGGGTGCAGTCGGCGACAGCACCGACAAGTCGGCAGGCGAGTCCGCTGGATGAGCTGGCCGGGCGGCTGAGCCCGTCGGCCCGGGACAAGGTCGTGTTCAAGTACCAGACGGCCGAGCCAGTAGATCGCTGGCGACTCGTCGCGCTCGACAGCTTCGACGGGGTCAACTGGACGGCCGACCACCCGCTGCTGCGGATGGGATCCCAGCTCGCCCCCGGTCCCGAAGTACGAGTGGACACGACGACGCGGCGCGCGCTGATCCGGACCGACGATGCCTTGGACGGCCCGTGGCTGCCCGGGCAGCTCTCCCCGGAGACCATCGGCAACGCCGCCGATCCGCAGGTGGAGCCGATCGGCAGCACGCTCGTCGTACCGGAGCGCCCCGACTACTACAACCTCGCCTGGGCCGAGCCGGAGATCGACGCGGACTACCTGAGCACAGCCGGAGTCGACAGCACCGCGCCCGGCGGTCTCAACGACATGGGTCCGCTTCCAACCGAGATCGCCAACCTCAACCCACTGGAAGGCAAGCGGGCCACCATGGCGACCGCGATCGCTCTGGAGAAGTACTTCCGCACGAACTACCGACTCGCGAGCGCGAACAGCTCACCGCCGACCGGCTACAGCTGGCCGCAGCTGAAGGAGTTCCTGGGCAAAACCAAGAACGTCGGCAGCAGCGAACAGTTCGCCGCCGCGTACGTCGCTTTGGCCCGCCAGAACTCGATTCCCGCGCGACTCGTCGTCGGCTTCCGCGCACCCGCGAAGCCCGACGCGGCCGGCTGGTACACAGTCACCAACAAAGACGCCTACGCCTGGCCCGAGGTCGCTGTCGCGGGAGTCGGCTGGTGGCCGCTCGACCCGGCCGTCGGCGCCCAGACCGGTAGCAGCACCACGAACCCGACCGGCGCGGCAGCCTCCATCACCGACGAGGCCCGCAAATCCATCCCGGACATCAAGAAGATCCAGGACCCCGAGACGCGACCGCCCTCCGGCGACGAGGCAGACGACGCGAACTCCGGAAGCTTCCACCTCCCGCTGTCCCAGATCTTCGCGGTCTCGGCGGCACTCCTGCTGCTCTGGCTAGGCGGCGTACCGCTGCTGAAGCAGCTACGGGCACAACGACGTCGCCGGCGCTCAGGCAGTGCAGCGGTGGTCGGCGCGTGGGCCGAGGCGCGGGACCGCATCCGGGCGCACGGCATCCCAGTCACCTCAGGCATGACAGTTCGCGACCTCGCCCATGCGGCTCGCGATCTGCCGGACACCGGTCCGGGCCTCGGAAGTGTCGCGCTGGCGGTCGATCACGCGCTCTGGTCCGGTGGCCCGACCACTCCGGACGTGGCCGAGCAGGCCTGGACCGGTGTCCACGCCGTCCGCCGGGCACTGCGCTCCCGGCCGTGGCTGGATCGGTTCCAGGCCGCACTCGAACTACGCACCCTGATCCCAGGGTTGCGACAGAAGTAGGTTGGCCAGGTCTGGCGGGCCGTACCAACCCTCAGAAGATGTTCAGCTGCGTTTGGGTTTGTCGTGGGCGGCGGGCCGGCGATCGTGCTGGGCCGCTGCCGAATCGGTGGTCCGTGGAGCCGGGCAGACCGGGCCGCGGGGCACCGGGCCCCCGCCGAGCCTTCGGCTCTTCCACTGTTTCTCGTCGTAATCGTAGTAGGTGTCGACGCCTCCGACTGTCATCTGTGTCCTCCCGTCGCCGCTGCTCACACTGCTGGCGGATTCCACACTCGGTTACCGGGAGTCCAGAGACAAGCGATTCCGGAAATCGACACCGAAGAACAAACTCGAACGCCGTCTTCTGTGCGTTTCCGCAGTAAATACGAGAGATTCAGCCGACCAGAACCACCGCGACCGTATGCCCTGACATACGCACCCCCGTTGCGAGCAGCTCCGGTTCGCCGAAAGCCAGCAACACATACGACGTTCCATCGATCGGCACGACCTGCTGAGAAGTACTCAGGTTCACCACCACACGCAGGTTCCCGCGATTCACCACCAGCCACCCAGGACCTTCGGCGACACTCACCGAACTGAGCTTGTCGTCCTTCAATTCGGGAGTGCGGGCCCGCAATGCCAGCAGGTCGCGATACCAAGTCAGCAACTCACGATGCGGCGACTCGTCCACCTCAGACCAGTTGAGGATCGAACTACGCCAGGTCGCCGGGTCCTGCGGATCCGGGATCTCCTCGGCATCCCACCCGAAGGCGGCGAATTCCTGCCGCCGCCCGGTCCGCACAGCCTCGGCCAGCGCCGGCTCGTCATGGTCGGTGAAGTAGCGCCACGGCGTCGACGCACCCCACTCCTCGCCCATGAACAACATCGGCGTGTACGGCGAAGTGAGCACCAGCGCGGCCCCGATCGCATACTGCCCCGGGGTCAGCGCCGGCCGATCACCAAGAGCCCGGTTGCCGATCTGATCGTGGTCCGACGTGTAAGCGAGGAACTGCCCACCCCGATGGATGACCGGATCAACCGGGCGACCCCAATCCTTCCCGCGGAACGACGAGTACGCCCCGTCATGCAGGAAGACCTGCGTCAGCACCTTCGCGAATACCCCGGGCGCGGCGAAGTCGGCGTAGTACCCGGCACTCTCGCCAGTCAGCAGCGTGTGCAGCGCATGGTGGAAGTCGTCGTTCCACTGCGCAGTCATCCCCCGACCGCCCTCAACGACTGGCTCCACCATCTGTGGGTCGTTCAGATCGGACTCAGCGACCAGTCCGAGCGGACGGCCGAGCTCTTCAGCCAGTCTGGCGGTTTCGGTCGACAGCTGGGCCAGTAGGTGCGTAGGACTCTCGTCCAGCAACGCATGTACGGCGTCCAGTCGCAGAGCGTCGATGTGGAAGTCGCGGAACCACCTGAGCGCGTTATCGCAGATGAACCGCCGTACTTCGGTGCTACCGGTGTCATCCAGGTTGACGGCCGGTCCCCACGGCGTGGTGTGGCGATCGGTGAAGTACGGACCGAAGGAGTCCAGGTAGTTTCCACTCGGACCGAGGTGGTTGTAGACCACGTCGAGACAGACTGCCAGTCCGACCTCGTGACACCGATTCACGAACGCCTGCAGGGCTTCCGGACCACCGTAGGGTTCGTGGACGGCGTACAGGTCGACACCGTCGTACCCCCACCCGTGGCGACCGGGGAACGCGGCCACCGGCATCAGGGAGATGACCTCAACCCCCAGCAGCACCAGGTAATCCAGGTGATCCGCAGCCGCGGCCAGTGTCCCCTCAGGTGTGAAAGTGCCGATGTGTAGTTCGTAAAAGACCGCACCGCGCACATCACGCCCACCCCACGAGCTGTCGGTCCAGTGGAAGCGGCTGACATCGAAGACGCGACTGAAGCCGTGGACACCGTCAGGCTGCCAAGGACTGCGTGGATCCGGCAGGGGTTCACTGCCGTCGACGGTGAACGCGTAGTCCGTGCCATGGTGCGCTTCGACCACATCGCGCACCCACCAGCCGTCAGCACCCGAGTGCATCGGCAGTACGCCGTCTCGCAGAACCAAGTCAACCGATGAGGCCTGCGGCGCCCAGACGCTGAAGGTGTGCAAGTGCTCAGCTCCTCACGAGCAGCGCCACCGGGAGGTCCTCCAGCAGCTCCTGGATCCGAGCAGCTCCACTACCCACGACCCGGCCGGTCAACACGTTCTTCCACTCACCACTCGGCAGTACGACGGTGCCGTCGCCCCAACCGCCCAGTCGATGCAGGGCGGCCGGGAGTCGAGTGGCGATCGCGATGACCGCGTCACCACGCGCAAACGCCACCGCGTGCCCGTTAGACGTGGGCAGCGGGGTGTAACCACCGGCAAACGCCTCCGGGTACTGCCGCCGCAGTCGCAGCGCCCGCGCGGTCACCAGCAGCTTCTCGTCGGACAGGTCATCCGGCCGCGCGCCCTCATCCAACCGACGCAGCCGTTCCACCCGGTCCGAGTAGTCGACCGCACGCCGGTTGTCCGGGTCCACCAGCGACAGGTCGACCAGCTCGGTCCCCTGGTACACATCCGGTACGCCGGGCATCGTCAACTGCACCAGCTTCTGACCGAGCGTCGCCGCCCGCACGAACTCGGTCTGCTTCGCGACAAAGCGCCGTACCGCCTCGAGCACTGCAGAGTCAGCCAGGACTGCGGTCACGAAGCTAGCGACGGCCTGCTCGTACTCTTCGTCGGTCTCGGTCCAGGTGGTGTGCCGTTTGGCTTCCCGGATCGCCTTCAGCAGGTAGGCCTGCAGGCGGTCCTCAGCGATCGGCCCATCACCCCAGGTGCCGAACAGGGTCTGCCAGAACAGGTACTCCGTGCTTCCGTCGAGCAGCGGACTGCGGTGGTCCTCGGATAGCCGCCGCCACTCGCGCACGGCCTCCGCCCACGCGGCCGGCTGCTCGGACAGCACACCAAGCCGCGCCCGCACGTCTTCAGAACGCTTGGTGTCGTGAGTCGACAGCGTGGTCATCGTCCGCGGCCAACGTCGGTTCAGCTGCGCAGAGAAGGCGTGGAACTCCTCCGGTGTCACGCCGAAGTGCTCCGGATCGCCGCCGACCTCGTTGAGCGAGGACAGCCGGAACCATCGGTAGAACGCAGTGTCCTCAACGCCCTTGGCCATCACCGGCCCACAGGTCTGCTGGAAGCGCACGATCAGCTCATGCCGCGCATGCTCGTCAATCCGGCTCGCAGTGCCCGTCTCCCGGCCCAGGAGCAGATGCAGTACGACGTCCAGCGTCTCCTGCCGGTCCTCGTCCAGGTGCTCACGTGCCTTGGTTGCAGCGCGTTCCAACGCCCGCACCGCTGTCGGCGCCGGCTGCTCCCCCGGTACGACGTACGCGCGGTAGATGTCGAAGTGGACGAGCAGCTCGGCCACCACCTCGTGGAACGCCCGCCTGGTGTGATCACGCAGTCGAACGTCGTCCTGACAGATGCGAGCCAGCAACTCGACCAGCCGGTGCACCTCGGCGTACTGGCCGTGTTTGACGATCTCCCGCTTCGCCTCCACCACCATCGGGCTGAAGTCGGCCGGCTGGCCGGTGAGCTCAGAGTGCAACGCAGCAAGGGGTGCTGCACCCGCAGGGTCGACAAAGAGACCGCCAACCCGCAGTAGGGCGTCATAGCCCGTCGTACCGGCGCAGGGCCAGTCGTGCGGCAGCTCTTCGTCGCCTTCGAGGATCTTCTCCACCACAACCCACGCACCGCCGGTCCGCTCGGCCAGCCGACGCAAGTAGCCGCGTGGATCGGCCAGACCGTCCGGGTGGTCGATGCGGAAGCCGTTCAGCTTCCCTGCGTGCAAAAGCTCGAACAGCAAGGCATGTGTGGCTTCGAAGACCTCCTGCGTCTCCACGCGAACCGCAGCGAGCGTGTCCACGTCGAAGAAGCGCCGGTAGTTCAGCTCCTCGTCAGCGACCCGCCAGTGCGCCAGCCGGTACCACTGCTCGGTCACCAGCTCCGCGATCGGCAAACCCTCCGTACCAGGCCGCAGCGGGTACTCGTGCTCGTAGTACCGCAGTACGTCGCCGTCCACCGACAACTCGCCCTCTGCGAGCACCTGGCCGAGCCGGTGCCCCAGAACCGCCATCAGCAGCGGCTGGTTCCCCGAACCCCAGTCGACGTCGAACCATTCGGCGTACGGCGATCCCGGGCCGTCCCGCAGCACAGACCACAGCGCCTTGTTCAGCCGAGCCGGTGTCGGTACGGCGACGTGGTTCGGCACCACATCCGCGATCGCACCCATCCGGTGCTCAGCCAGCCGAGCCGAGAGCCGTTCGAACGCCGGCCGGCCACCCATCGGCTCCGACAACCGGCTGTGGTCCACCACGTCGTACCCATGGGTGGATCCGGGCGCAGCCTGCAGAATCGGAGACAGGTAAGCGTGAGAGATCCCGAGGCTACTCAGGTACGGGACCATCGCGGCCGCGTCCTCGAATCCGAACTCGGCGCGCAACTGCAGCCGGTACGTCGCCTGCGGGATCTGACTCATCCTGCGGTCCGTCGGGGCCGGGTCAGCACCAGCATGCCGTGATCCTCGATCCGGATCGTGCTGCCGGCCGCGTGCTCGCCGTCCTCGGACCGGCCGGTCGGTCGGACTGTGTCGACCACGACCGACCAGGACTCGCCGAACTCGGCACCCGGGAGCAGGAAGTCCTCGGGCTCGTAGTTGCTGTTCAGCAGGATCAGGAACGAGTCGTCGACGACCGGCTCCCCGCGCGGGTCCGGCTCGGAGATCGCGTCCCCGTTGAGGAAGACGGCCACCGCACGAGCATCGTCGCGGCTCCAGTCGCCGTCCTGCATCTCCTTGCCGTCCGGGGTGAACCAGACCAGGTCACCCAGCCCGTCGACCCCCTGGTCGCCGTGGAAGAACCGGCGGCGCCGGAAGACCGGGTGCTCGTTGCGCAGCCGGACCAGCTCACCGGTGAACTCCAGCAGGTCCTTCTGCTCCTCGTCGAGATCCCAGTTCACCCAGGCGAGCTCGTTGTCCTGGCAGTAGACGTTGTTGTTCCCCGACTGCGACCGCCCCAGCTCGTCGCCGTGCGCGAGCATCGGGACGCCCTGCGAGATCAGCAGCGTGGCCAGGAAGTTGCGCTGCTGCTTGGCCCGCAGCTTCAGCACTGAAGCGTCGTCGGTCGGACCCTCGACACCGCAGTTCCAGGAGCGGTTGTGGCCCTCGCCGTCCTTGCCGCCCTCACCGTTCGCCTCGTTGTGTTTCTCGTTGTAGGACACGAGATCCCGCAGCGTGAACCCGTCGTGCGCGGTGACGAAGTTGATACTCGCCAGCGGCCTCCGGCTGTCGTCGCGGTACAGGTCCGACGAGCCGGTCAGCCGGGAGCCGAACTCGGCCAGCGTGTACTTCTCGCCGCGCCAGAAATCCCGGACCGTGTCGCGGTACTTACCGTTCCACTCCGTCCACAGCGGCGGGAAGTTGCCCACCTGGTAGCCGCCGTCGCCGACGTCCCACGGCTCGGCGATCAGCTTCACCTGGCTGACCACCGGGTCCTGCTGGACCAGGTCGAAGAAGGCCGACAGCCGGTCCACTTCGTGGAACTGGCGGGCCAGCGTCGAGGCCAGATCGAACCGGAACCCGTCCACGCGCATCTCGGTGACCCAGTACCGCAGCGAGTCCATGATCAGCTGCAGCACGTGCGGGTGCCGCATCAGCAGGCTGTTCCCGGTACCGGTCGTGTCGTAGTAGTGCGATTTGTCCGAGTCCACCAGCCGGTAGTACGCCGCGTTGTCGATGCCCTTGAACGACAGCGTCGGCCCGAACTCGTTGCCCTCAGCAGTGTGGTTGTAGACGACGTCGAGGATCACCTCGATATCGGCCTCGTGCAGCGCCTGCACCATGGTCTTGAACTCGGTCACCTGCTGACCGCGGCTACCCAGCGACGAGTAGGCGTTGTGCGGGGCGAAGAAGCCGATGGTGTTGTAGCCCCAGTAGTTCGTGAGGTTCAGCTCCTGCAGGTGACCGTCCTGAGCGAACTGGTGCACCGGCATCAGCTCGATCGCGGTCACCCCGAGCTCCTTCAGGTGCTCGATGATCGCGGGGTGCCCGATCCCGGCGTACGTGCCGCGGATCTCCTCCGGCAGGCCCGGGTGCGTCTTGGTCAGGCCCTTGACGTGCGCCTCGTAGATCACCGTCTCGTGGTACGCGTGCCCCGGCGGCCGGTCGTTGCCCCAGTCGAAGAACGGGTTGGTGACGACCGAGAGCATGGTGTGCTCGCGGTTGTCCATCGTGTTCAGCTCACCGGGGTTGCCGAACCGGTAGCTGAACAGTGACTCGTCCCCGTCGACCTGTCCGTCGATCGCCTTCGCGTACGGGTCCAGTAGCAGCTTGGACGCGTTGCACCGGTGCCCCTCGGCCGGGTTGAACGGCCCGTGCACCCGGAACCCGTACCGCTGTCCCGGCTGTACCGACGGCAGGTAGGCGTGGTGCACGAACCCGTCCACCTCGGTCAGCTGCACCAGCTGCTCGGTCCCGTCGTCACCGATGAGGGCCAGGTCAACTCGCTCAGCCACCTCCGAGAACACCGCGAAGTTGGTCCCGGAACCGTCGTACGTGGCTCCGAGGGGATAGGGACGACCTGGCCATTTCTGCACCAGAAGACAGTAGCCACCCCGGCACCGGATCCATGCATGCCGGGGTGGTTTCCCGCTGAGAGTTCACTCAATCCGCACAGGCCACCGGGTCGTCGAAGTGACCCGGAGTGGTCGGGTACGCCGGTCCGACCGCGTGCCCGTTGTAGTCGGGGTTGTAGGCGAAGGCCAGCTCTCGGTACGCCGAAGTGCCGGCCGTGGTGACGTCCGTGGCGCTGCGACCGGCCCCGGAGCCCCAGGCGAGCAGGGTCAGGTAGTCGTTCATGGCCGGGGAGTGCTGCCGTACGTCGTTGAACCCGCCGTAGGCCGCGTTGCAGTGCGTGAACAGGTTGTAGGCGCCGTTCCAGTCGATCAGGCGGTCACCCGGGTTCGGTCCGTTCTCTGCCACGTCAGCCTGCAGTACGTCGCGATCCCAGCCACCGTAGATCCAGTCCGTGCCCTGGTGGTGGCTGTTGTTCGCCAGGCTGGCCGGGTCGGCGGTGTCATCGTCCTTACCGGTCAGCTGGAACCACAGGCACGGGTCGACCGTGACGTTGTTGGTCGTGACCGGCCAGTCACCCGGTGCACAGTTGCCCGGGAACGCACCACGCGGGTTGAAGTCGAGCAGGTCCGACCCGAGCACGTCCCGCTTCGCCGCATCCGACTCTCCGACCCCACCGAAGATGTGGTCGATGAAACGGTCGTTGGTCCCGCGGGCGTCCGGATCGAACGCACCGTTCTTCTGGCAGTCCGGTGTGGCCGCGTCGAGGACCGGGTCACAGCCCTTACCGCCCCACAGCACGTCCTCACCGTCGGCGCCGAACACCTGGTCGCCGCCGGCATCGCCGTTGGCGAGGTCGTCGCCGTACCCGGCGTGAATGTTGTCCGCACCGGAGCCACCGCGGAGCCGGTCCCGGCCACCGACGGTGATGCCGTCGTGCGGCATCTCCACGGCGGTCGATGCGCCGATCCACTGGTCACCGTCGACGTCGTGCTCGAGGTCGACCCGCCGGTCGTACGACGCGCGCCGGAAGCCGACGTAGGTCTCGGCAGGCGGCGAGGTCAGCGTGAAGCTGAACTGCGCCGGGCTGTCGCCGGTGTCGAGGTACTGGTTCACCACGCCGCCCCGGTCGCCGAGGATCGCGTCCTCACCGGCCTCACCGGACACGGTGTCGTCGCCCAGTTCGCCGTACAGGTCGTCGTCGTCCGCGCCGCCGAAGATGGTGTCGTTGCCGTCCTGGCCCCAGACACCGTCGTCACCGGCCTCGCCGTACAGGGTGTCGTTTCCGAAGGCCCCTGCGACCTCACAGGTCGCCTGCGCCTCGGTACAGAACCGCGTGCTCGGTTCACTCAGGTCCGGATCGTGTGTCCGGGCCACGGTCGCGTCTGCGGGCGGAGTCCCGTTCGGGTACCGGTCCGCGTAGACACGCTCGGTTGCGCCGGTGACAGTGCGGATCAGTGAGCCGTTGTCACCCAGTACGACGTCGTCCGCGCCGTCGGCCTCGATCGTGTCCCCGGTGTCCCGGAAGCCCTTGGCCGAGCTACCACCGATGAGGTCGTCCTGACCATCAGGTGCCAGCGCGCCCTCCAGGAGCGCCGCAGCACTCGCCGTACCCGGCCAGCCTGGGTCCGCGAGCGGTTGGACGGTCGTGAACGGCGAGTCCCCGGCTAGCGACAGGTCACCCCGCAGAACGTCCGCACCGCCGTTGCCCTCGACGTAGTCCGCCCGTGCGCCGCCAGAGACGAAGTCACCACCGTCCTGGCCGTACACCACGTCCACACCGTCTCCGCCGGAGAGGCGGTCCGCCCCGAACCGGTCTGCCGACGGTAGCGCCGCCAGGTCGAGCCGGTTCACGATCCGCTTGGCCATCGGCGTACCGGGTGTGGAACCGAGCCGGACGGTGACCCGAGTCGGCGTCTGACCGACAGCAGGCCGCAGTACGGCGGCGTTGTCACCAGTGACCACGTCATCGCCCGGACCGCCGAAGATGGCATCGGCCGCGTCCTGCTGACCGGTCACACCGGCCAGCGGTGTCGAGCTGCCGCCGACCAGGTCGTCGTCAGCCAGGTCACCCTCGATCCAGTCGCTCGCCTGACCGCCTTCGACGTAGTCGTCCTCACCGTCGCCCTTGGCCCGGTCGGTACCGCCCTGGCCGTAGAGCACGTCCTGACCGCCGCCACCCGACATCTGGTCGTTTCCGGAGGTGTTGGCCGCCGGAGTCAGTCCGAGGTCGAGCAGAGTCACCACGTGGCCGAGTGCGAACCCACGCTGCCGGGTCACTGGGGTCGTCGCCGCCGGGTCGGTGGTCAGCGCGAGTACCGCGTTGTCACCGGTCAGCAGGTCAGGTCCCTCGTCACCGAACAGCAGGTCACCCTCATCGGGCCGTCCGACACCGGCCGCGGCCTGCTCGAACGAGCCACCCGCAATCGCGTCCTCGCCCGCGTTGCCGTGCACCACGTCGGAAGCGTTGTTGCCTTCCAGGTGGTCGTTGTCGCCGTTCCCGTTCACGATGTCGCTACCGAGACCGCCGTACGCCGTGTCGTCCCCGTCACCACCGTGGATCCGGTCCCCCGTCCCCGCGGCCGGTGTTCCGCCATCGAGGTCCAGCGGTACGGCGAGCGCACCCACCGTGCCGTTGTCGCCGATGAGCCGGTCGTCGCCGAGGTCGCCGTACAGGTCGTCGTCACCGGTGTCGGTCCGGCCGGCTGCGCGGGTTCCGCCGTACAGCACGTCGTCGCCGTTGCCGCCGGTGATCCAGTCCTTGCCGTTGTTGCCTTCCACGACATCTGCGTCGAGACCGCCGTACTCGGTGTCGTCTCCGGTGTTGCCGAAGACCTGGTCGGCCCCGGCATCGCCGTACAGGAGGTCGGCGGCCGAGCCACCCCACAGCTGGTCGGCGTCGCCGCCGCCACGCAAGGTGTCCTTGCCTTCCTGGCCACAGACCAGGTCGTTGCCTCCAGCAAGTTCTGCCAGGTCGTCGGCGCCACCGGCCGACACGGTGTCGATCGCAGCACCACCGAGGATCCGGTCATTGCCGTCACCGGTCCCGGAACTGGTCGACTCGTTCACCGGATCGGAGCTGACCGGCGTACCGGCGACGCACTTCTCGTCGACGAGATGCTTGTCACCGAAGACCGTTGCCGGTCCATCGCCGCCGACGATGTGGTCGTTGCCCAGACCGCCGACGAGCGTCTTGCTGTTGGACTCGACGCCCGGCGGGAACGGCTGCTTGTCGACCTTGCGGAACGGACCGAAGTTGACGCCATTGACCTTGTCCGGACCCTCATCCGGACCGACAGCCGCCGGCTCCGCGATCACGTAGTCGTCGCCAGGACCGCCGTACACGGTGTCGGTGCCATAGCCACCAGTCAGTACGTCGTTCTTGCCGCCACCCCGGATCGTCGCGCCCTGGTTGCCGAGCGAGTGACTGGTCACGGTCTCGACCGCGTCACTACCCCAGACCTGGTCGTTGCCAGTGCCGGTATCGACGGTGTTGACCGCACCAAGGTCAGGCGGACCGGCCGCGTCCTTGTCGAACTCGCCTTCAGCCGCGGTGAAGATCCGGTCCGCGTTCGAACCGCCGGTGAGCAGGTCACTGCCACCGTCACCGATCAGCGTGTTGATCCCGGCCTTGAGTGAACCGTCCGGTGCGTCGGCCGCGACCGCGACCTTGTCCGCACCGGCGTTTCCGCGAGCCCGGTTGGTTCCCAGACCGAGGCCGATCTGGTCGTCACCCGGCAGCGTGCCCTCGGGCTGTGCTGTCGGATCCGCTGTCGCGAGCGTGATCCAGTTGATCACGTCCAGCAACTTGCTCTTGCCGTTGCCGTCCTGCTCGTTGTGCTGGACTTCCTTCTCGAACCGCGCGGCGCCGAGCGATGCGTCACCGGCGACCTTGTCGTCACCGTTGCCGACCGTGATGGTGTCCTTGCCGGGACCGCCCGCGACCACGGCCTTCGACGCCGCGCCGCCGGTGTCCCCGGTGACGATGATGTCGTCGCCGCCGCGACCGTCGACGTACGAGAGGCCGCGTCCGGTGGTGATCACGTCGGCCGCCTGGCCGCCGATCACGACCGCGTCCTTGTCGAACACCGCAGGCGTCTTGCCGGCGTTGTCGTCGGTGGTCTTCTTACCGTCACCGATGAACGTGATCGCCATCGGCTTGGTGTAGCCCTCGCCGTCCACCACGACCCGTTTCAGGTTCGGGTTCAGGTACTCGCGCTGCTCACCGAGCATCTGTACGGCGAACCCGTCGAAGCCGCCGTCCACACCGGTCGGGTCGGCCTTGGTCTGCGCGTAGTGCAGCGAGATGACCTTGACGGTGTCCTTCTCAACTTCCTTCTTGTCGTTCGTCCACGGCGCGCCGCGCTGGGCGTCCTTGCCCCACCGGCCGGCGAAGACCACGAGGGTGTCGTCGACCGTGCCGCCGAGTTTCGGTGGTGGTGGTTCACAGTCGGGTGCCACCGAGAAGTCGAGCAACGTCACGTCGGCCAGCGTGAAGCTGAACGTGACCGAGAAGATGCTGACGCCGATGGTGATGTAGACCCGCAGGAACAACGACAGTCGGCCGCTGACCGTGAACAGACACAGCGGGTTGTTCAGTGCCGCGTGCAGGAATTCGCTGACCCGGAACTTGCCGTCCTTGTTCGGGTCGTTCCAGGAGAAGCCGATGGTCAGTCGCAGACCGCCTTCGATCCCGACCGTGATGATCACCGCGCTGACCGCGGCACCGGCCGCGATCTCACCGGTCAGCTGAACCACCGGCAGCGGTGCACCGGAGTCGTCGACGGTCTTGAAGAACAAGCCGTCCAGTACGTCGACAGCTTCGATCGGAGCGCCGTTCTGCTGAGCCTCGACCGCCTTGCGGATGCCGTAGGTGTCCAGCCCCGCAACGATGCGCAGGCTCACCGACGCGGATCCGGCCAGCGTCACGAATACCGGCGGCGGCGCGTAGACCGGTCCGAACGCCTGCCGCCAACTGAAGCCGAGCGTCAGCGGACCGGAGTCGAACTCGACCAGCGAGACGTCGCCACCCATCAGCAGGTTGAACGCGTTCTGCGGCTTCTCGAGGATCGGGAAGGTGAGCCCGGACTTCTCCGCGTCACCCTCGTCCGGCGCCAGACCGGCACCGCCGAAGATCTTGTGACCGGAGGCCTGCTCGTTCTGGTTCTTGTCGTTCAGCGCCGACTTGATCTCGGTCGGCGTCTTCTCGGTCACCTTCGCGTACATCTTGTCCGCGGTGGTCGGCGAGTTGCTCGTACTGAGCGCCTTGTCCCCGGCGATCTCGAAATCACCGAGTGGCACGTAGCAGTCGTTCTCTTCGTTCGGACTGCACTTCGGCAACCGGTTGATGAACTCGATGACCGCCTTGATGGTGTCGACGAAGTCCAGCTTCGGACCGCCGGCCAGCGTGCTGAACGCCTTCGCCAAGGTCATCAGCGTGACGTCGTCCCCACCGGCCATCCGGCTCAGGTCAGACAGCACCGGGATCGGCGCATACAGCGTGTCCATGACCGGCTGGAGCGGTCCGGTGACCCGCTTCATCTCCTTGACCACATCACCGAGCAGGCCTTCGAAGAAGCTGCCGGCGCTGATCCCCACGTCCTTGAACGCGATGTACGGCGCCGCTGCCGCATCCGGAGCCTGGTTGTCGAAGCCCCACTTGAGCTGGAAGTTCGCCCGGACTCCTGGGAACGCCGAGTCGACGTTGGCCTCGACGATCCAGTCGATCAGGAAGTCGCCCTTGATCGCGACCCCGAACAGCCCCTCGGTCTTGCCGAGGTCGGCGAACTTCAGTTTCGCGTCCGTCGGCGTACAGGCAGCTTCGTCACCCTTGAAGCAACTGCCTTCGCCCGGGGACTTCAGGTCGATCTGGAAGCTGCCGGCGAACAGTGGCGCGGCCGGATTGTGCCCGTCGCCTTCGGCCTTGGCCACGTTGATCTTGATGAAGGCGAGCTCGGCGACCATCGTGCTCGGGAGGTCGAAGGCCAGGCCGACCTGCAGTTCGGGCAGTGCCTTGGTGTCCGGTCCCCAGCCGTCGTGCGTATTGATGAAGAAGCCGTCCTGCTTGGTCAGGCCCATCCGGAAGTGCAGGGCGAACCCGGCCGCCACCTTGATGCCCTTGGTGCCTTCCTGGCCTTGCCGCAGCGCCAGGCCCGGGATCCCGATGTCCAGCGGGATGTCCTTCTTGAAGCAGGGCTTGGGCGCGCCCTCGTCCACACACCCCTGGGCCTGCGTGACCTTTCCGCGCTGTGCAGTGAACTCGAGGAAGGCACCCTTGATCTTGTCCAACGGACAGACCTCGAGCGCCTCGGCGCAGTCGAAGGTCACCTTGATGTCGGCGGCCGCGATGTTCACGTCGCCCAACGCCGACGCCAGGTTGTTGTTGATGAAGTCCGCGAACTCCTTGGAGTTGGCCGGGCGGCCGCCACCGGGGAGTTCGTTCCAGATCGAGGCCCGCAGCTTCGCCCGCAGGTCGCCGATGAAGTTCGCACCCTGCTGGAGGTCGTCGCCGACCAGCGGGAGTTTGCCCTGCAGACTCGCGGTCCGGAAGGCCTGCTCAACTGCGGCCAGATAGCTCTCGATACCGTCGCCAAAGTTCTTGAAGTCCAGCAATGCCGCGCCGATCCGGCTGCCTAGATCGGCCGGGAGCTCCAGTTCCTTCAGCGCGTCATCGGGTGCGGGCAACGTGTCGTCGAGGTCGACCAGATCGGCCGGGTTCGTCGAATCCGGTACCCGCAGAGCGATCTTGCCGATCGCGGTCCACCCGGTCGGCGTACCGGTGTTGTTCAGGTAGATCGGCAGGTTGCCGCAAACCATCTGCGGGGTCGCGATCGTCTCACCGCAGTTCACGGTTCCGTTGGTGGCGTTGAAGTTCACGCCGACGGCGGTCATGAAGTCGCTGAACGAGACCGGAGTATCCGCGGTGGCACCACTCTTGGCGAGCGCGATGCTCAGGTCGGCCTTGGCCTGGGCCTTCTGATCGGCCGGCGCATCAGCGGTCGGGTTGCCGAGGGCAATCGACAGCGGGCCGATCACACCTTGGATGACGCCGTTCTCCAGTTTCGCCTTGGCACCAAGGCTGATGCTCGAATCCTCCAGGACCTTCAGCGACGCGGCGTCGGCCGGACCTTCACCAGCCTTCAGCGGTACGACGAGACCGACCTTGACCCGGCCGTCGACCTCTACCTGGGCGAGGCCGCTGGCCTGAGCGCCGGCGAAGGTCTGGTCGGAGCCGTTCAGCGAGCCCAGCGACAACTTGATCGGCGAGCCCGCGCGGTACTTCCGTTTCCAGTCCACGTCGAGGACCAGGTTCGGTTCGTTGTTCTTCTCCAGGTAGCGGAACTTCACGCTGTCCGTTCCCAGCGCCTTGTTCAGCAGGTCGACCGCGTCCTGCAGGCTGTCCGGGGTGTTCGCCAGCAACTGGTCCGTGACGTCGTCCAACGCCGAGCGCATCATGTACGCCGTACCGGCCGCGGGCGCGGGTGCCCAGGGCTTCGTCATCGTCAGCGTCTTGCCGTCACCGGAGACCGCCTGCACGATCGCCACCTGGGAACCGACCACGATGGACCGGCCGACCAGCGATTGCGTGAACAGCTCGGCGTCCTTGCGCGTCGCGTCGGTCAGGGTGTTCTCGCCGTACGTGACACCGGGACCGGCGTTCGACTCATCGCTCACCAGCAGGTCGCGCAACGACTTGCCGAGACCGGGAATCTCCTTGTCGTAAACGCCCGAGCCGGCGCTCGTGTTCGCCTCGGCGAGCTGCTGCGACAGCGTCTGCAGGGTCTTGATCAGCGCGGTGAACAGCGCCTTCGGATCGTCCTTGTCGAAGTCCAGCTTGAAGAGTTCGCCGAGGTCGCTGGTGTCGATCTTCCCGCCGTCAGCCTTGGTCAGATCATCCCAGCTGGCCTTGAACGTGGTCGACGCACCGGCGGGCAGGAACTGTTCGGCGCCGGGCACGGTGACCGCGACATCGCCGTACGCGCGCACGTTCACATCGACGTCCAGCAGCGCGGCCGGCGAGTTGACGAGCTGCTTGAACAACTCCGAGATCCGCAGATCACCTTGGTTCTTGAGACCGAGCGTGAGCATGTGACCGGTCGCCGTACCGCCGGAACACGTTGCCGGGAGCGACGAGTTGCAGACCTTCAACTGGCCCTTGAGCAGCACCTTGAAGAAGCCCGCGTTCGCGGTCAGGTCGACGCCGGTGTCGATCGGGAAGTCGGCCGACAGCAGCTCCGAACCGGTCCGGATCAGCACCCGGTCGGTGTTCAGCGGCAACGCCGGTACGACGGTGTCCAGCGGCCCGTTGTGCTGAGTGAACGGGCACGGTTCGTTGTTGCCGAGGAAGCCGACGCAGGCCTGGCCGGTCTTCGGGTCCTGCAGATCGAGCACCACGGTCAGGTTCGCCTCGAACGACGGGGTGACCTTCGCGAACGTCTGGTCCGCGTTGGCGTTGACGATCCCGTGACCGCCCTCGTCGACCTTGTTCGCGAAGCTGACCGCGCCGACATGCGGCTCGGAGCCCGCGATCACGTACGGCGTGTCCTTGGCCGGCGCACCGCCGATCCAGTCCTGCTTCAGCGTGATCGTGCTCGGGTCGTTGCCTTCGACCTCACCGGCCGACGTACCGGCCACGACTCGGCGGCCCACCCACTGGTCAGTGGACCAGCCGGCGCCGGCCACGGTCAGCGTCTTGGCGCCGTACGTCGCTTTGTTGCCGGAGGCCTCGATGCTGATCGGGTCGAGGTCGGTCTGCGGACTGGACTTCGACATCTTCAGGGTCCAGGCGAGTTTGCTCGCCGTGGCATCCCAGTCCAGGTTGCTCAGGTCGATGCCAGTCGCGGTGTCGAGTCGCTTCAGGAGGTCCTGCAGCGAGGTGAACTTGGGCTTGCCGGCCTGGGTCGGGTCGCTGACGCCTTGGACGAAGCCCGGCTGACCGGGGGCCGGCTCGGTGTTCGCGGCCAGGAAGTCCTTGAGCACCTTGTTGGCCTGGATCGCATCCGACAGCGTGCCCTTCATGAAGGGCAGGTCCAGGTCGCCGATGGTCGGCAGCGCGCCTTCCTTGTCCGGGTCGAACTTCGCCTTCTGGACAGCGGTCAGCGTCGCGACGAGTTGAGCGAGTCCTTCGGCCAGGTCCTGCAGGCTCATGTTCTGGAAGCGGCCGACCGTGCTGGCGAGATCCGGTGCGCTGACGACCGGGGCACCGGTTCCGATGTCATCCCAGTCGACCTTGACCGTCGTAGTGATGTTGGTGGGCAGCGTGGCCGGGATGCCGGCCGCCGCAGCGCCGAGCTGGAAGGTTGCGTGCACCGAGCCGCGGGAGTTGGCGTCGGAGTCGTCGATCGGCTGCGAACCGAGCGTGTCCAGGCCGACGTTGAAGAGCCCTTCGAGCGAACCCTGCTGACCGAGTTCGCCGGTGGCCCCGAAGAAGAGCTTGCCGTCGTTGTCCGGGTCGTTGAGCGTTCCGGCGAAGTGCGCGTCGACGTCGAGGGACGAGCCGGTGAGCGAGACGCCGAGGATGCCGATCGCGGCTTGGGCGGTGGCGTTGTCGATGCTCGCGTGGGCGTCCACATCGAGTCGGGGGGTGGTGCTCGAGCGGACCAGGTAGACCTTGTCGTCGGCGATGCCGGTCCAGACCACGCTGAGCGCGAAGCGGGACTTCAGGCTGACCGAGACACCGTCCGACACCACCAGCTCGACCTTGGGCGAGGCGCTGCTGACCCGCAGATCCTGCTTGGTCACGCTGCGAGCCAGCGTTGCGACAATGTCGAGCTTCTTGCCGTCACCGAGGTCGCTCACCGAGGTCTTCAGCTGGCCGGTGCGATCACCGTCGATGGTGATCGCCTTGTCGACCTCGAGATCGCCGAAGTCGGTCGCGGTCTTCAGCTCGTCCGCGATGCCCTTGGCAACGAAGTCGTTGAGCCCGAGCAGTCCGCCGGGACTCGCCCCGATCAAGGGGAGCTGATCCTTGAGTTTGTCGACCGCGGCCAGGCCTGAGGTCCACGCGGCCAGGCTGTTCGCTTCACCACCCGCACCGAGCATGGCCAGCAGATCATCCACACCCGCCTCGGCCGCGCGTGCCGGTTGTGGTGTGTAGACGATCATGCCGACCAGCAGGCTGAGGGCGGCAACTATCGCCGTCAGCCGCGAGTGGGCGAGCATGCGAGCACGACGAATCCCCATGATGTGTGCACCCCCGCGGCCCAGGAATCCGCGCTCCCCCCTAGGTCGCGCAGTGGGCGACCCCCCGGCCGCGTACCGAAGGTAAGTGTCCGAGAGTGACCCTGGCAATACTTCAAGTGCCCTTTGGGGCAGACATCATCTGCCTACTTAAAGCACTCAATGGGTGACGTGGAGTAAGTTCGACCGCATGCTGAAGCGGACTGCCGCCCTGATCACCGTGCTGTTGCTGAGCACAGCGGGAACCGCTTCGGCCCGCGAACCTCTGGTGGTTGGCGGGACCCTCGCGAGTGTCAGCGAGGCGCCCTGGGCGGTCGTGCTCACCAACACCGCGGCGACGCGCGAATCCAAACGCTGGTGCGGCGGCGTGCTCGTTGCCGCGAACAAGGTGCTGACCGCGGCTCACTGCGCCGGCGAGCGCGTGGCGTCGTACGGCGTGATCCAGGGCCGCGCCGACTTGACCAACCACGGCGTGGGACGGTTCTCCGCGGTCAGCAAGATCTGGGTGCACCCGGCGTATAGCACCGCGACGAATCGCAACGACTTCGCGGTCCTGACGTTGAAGAAGCCGATGACCGGGGTCCCGGTGCTCCGCCTCGAAACGAATCCGAAGGCGGATCGGCGAGGCGCCGTACCGACTGTTTACGGCTGGGGCGACACCGCGGACACCGGGCCTGACGACACTCTGCAGAAGCTCGCCGTACCGGATCTCGGTGACGCGACCTGCCTCGGCATCAAGGGGTACGCCGAGAACGGGTACACCGCGGCCGCGAACATCTGCGCCGGCTACCTCGACGGAACCGGCGACGCCTGCCAAGGCGACTCCGGCGGCCCACTGGTCCTCAACGGCCGCCTGCTCGGCATCGTCTCCTGGGGCCGGGGGTGCGCAGAACCGCAGTATCCCGGGGTTTATGCGGAGATCGCCCCAGTGGCCAAGACGCTGGTTGAACAGGTTCGTGCTGTTTCTTAACAGGTGTATTAAGGCGAAACATACCTGTCAGTACCGGCGTCAGGACGTCATCGCTCGGACACAGGGCCCAAACACTTTGTCCTTACCTTTCTGGTCAACAAGGGGACCGTTCCTCCCCGTTGCCAGTGAGGAGAAGGCATGGCGCAGACCAGACGTCACTTCCTGCAACAGGTCGGTATCACCGGCGGTGCCGGTGTGCTCTACTCCACGATGTCCGCCCTCGGTCTGACCGGACTGGGCGAAACCCCCGCGTTCGCCGCGCCGACGCGGGTCGATCTGAACGGCCGGCCCCGCAAGCACGTGGTGATTCTCGGGGCCGGGATCTCCGGGTTGACCTCGGCGTACGAACTCCTGAAGGCCGGCTACAAAGTCACCCTGCTCGAAGCCCGGCAGCGACCGGGCGGGCGCAACTGGACCGTTCGCGGCGGGACCTCCGAGACCGACCTGGCCGGTAACACTCAGCGGGCGAAATTCTCGCCCGGTCAGTACATGAACGCCGGTCCAGGGCGGATCCCGCAGCACCACGTGACGCTCGACTACTGCCGTGAACTCGGCGTGGCCATCGAGCCGTTCGTCAACCAGAACGCGGATGCGTACCTCTACCGCGAAGGCACGACAGCCCTGTCCAACAAGCCGATCCGGCATCGCACCGCCAAGGCCGATGTCTACGGTTACGTCTCCGAGTTGCTCGCGAAGGCGACCGATCAGGGGGCGCTCGATTCCTACCTGACCGTGAGCGACAAGCAGGCGCTGATCGGATTCCTGACCAGCTTCGGCTCCATCTCGAACAAGGCCGGCGACTTCAAGTACACCGGGACCGACGGCCGCCGCGGGTACACGGTCGAGCCCGGCGCCGGAACCGAAGGCGGTACGACGGAATCGCCGTACGCGCTGAGTGATGTCTTCGCGAGTGGAGTCGGGAGCTACTTCTCGTTCGAGTTCGGCTGGGACCAGGCGATGATGATGTTCCAGCCGGTCGGCGGGATGGACCGGATCCCGTACGCGTTCGAACGCGCGATCGGCCGGGAGAAGATCCAGTACGGCGCCGAGGTCCTGGGACTGCGGAACACGCCGACTGGGGTTCAGGTCACCTACAGCACGGGTGGTCGGCCGCGAGTGCTGGCTGCCGACTTCGCAATCTGCAGTCTGCCGCCGCATATCGCCGCGAAGATTCCGTCGAACCTGCCGACGCCGGTTGTCGATGCGCTGAAGTATGCGCGGCCGAGCAACGCCGGCAAGATCGGGATCGAGTACGGCCGTCGTTGGTGGGAAGAGGATCTGCGCATCTATGGCGGGATCACCAACAGCAGCTTGGACACCGGCAACACCTGGTATCCGTCGACCGGCTTCCACGGCAGCCGCGGCACGGTGATCGGCTACTACAACACCGGCACCAACGCGAACACGTACGGCGCTCTCACGCCGACCGCACGACTCCAGCGAGCCGTTGCCCAGGGCACCAAAATGCACGGTGACGTCTACGGTCGCGACATCTCGGCATCGTTCTCGGTCAACTGGGCCTCGGCGAAGTACTCCGAAGGTTCCTGGGTCGGCTGGCCCTCGCAGACCGAGGGCACCTACCAGCGCCTGCTCGAACCCACCGGCAACGTCTACTTCGCCGGCGACCATCTGTCCCACGCGATCGCCTGGCAGCACGGCGCCATGACCTCGGCCCGCGCCACCGTGACCGCGCTACACCACCGGGTGGTGACTTCTCGATGAAGCTCAGGTTCTTAACCGTCGGAGTTGCGGCAGTCGTCGTCTCGTTCACCGCAGGCGCTGGAACGGCGGCCGGCTGGTGGGACAAACCGCGGCCACCCCGACCCGGAACCGTCGTACCGGCTCTCCCCGCCGGACAGGCCAACCCGATGATCGCCACCGGCGTCGGCATCGGCGCGAACACCCCGATCTACAAGACGAGCGGCATCGGCCCGACCGCGCTGAACACCGCGGCTCCGGCCGGAACAGAGGCGTCGTACATCGACACCGCCATCTTCCCCGGCGGCACCTTGTCAGCGGGCGTCACCATCACCGAGGCCCAAGGCATCAACGTCCTCCGCCGCATCGGCGAAAACCTCCAAGCCGCCGGCCTCACCTACACCGACGTCTACACCATGCGCGTCTTCCTCCAGAACCCCACCGGCGCGGCTACCGCCGACTTCGCCGGCTGGAACCGCGCCTACCGCCAGTACTTCGCCAACACCGACCTAACCACCGGCAAATTCACCCCAGTCCCCCTAGGCACCGCGGCACCCGCCAAACCCTTCGTCATCAACAAATCCCGCCCCTCCCGCTTCGCCCTAGAAATCGAAAACCTCCCCGTCGGAGGCTGGCTAGTCGAAGTAGAAGTAGACGCCGCCTACCCCAAGCACTAACCCCGCCCGCTCCCGCCCGCCCCGGCCCGGCCCGGCCCGCGCGCATTTGGTGGGTGCACCCACCGGATTGGGGGTTCCCACACCGAATTCCGGTACGGGAGCCCCCACGTTGGTGGGGTAACCACCAAATGCGATCAGGCGAAGCGGTCGTAGGCGGGGAGGGTCAGGAAGTCGACGTACTCGTCGGCCAGGGCTACTTCGAGGAAGAGGGAGCGGGCGGACTGGTAGCGGAGGGGCTGGTCCAGGGCGGCGATCTCTTCGTCGGCCAGGCGTTCGACCAGTTCGGTGGTGATGGTTTCGCCGGTGTCGAGGACTACGCCGTTCTTGCGCCACTGCCAGATCTGGGAGCGTGAGATCTCGGCGGTGGCGGCGTCCTCCATCAGGTTGAAGATACCGACGGCGCCGGTGCCTTCGAGCCAGGCGGCGAGGTACTGGAGGGCGACGCTGATGTTGTTGCGGAGGCCGGCTTCGGTGACCTCGCCGGGAGTGGCGGCGACGTTGAGGAGTTGGTCGGCGGTGACGTCGACGTCCTCGCGGAGTTTGCCGAGCTGGTTCGGGTTGTCGCCGAGTACGGCGTCGAAGACCGCGCGACACGTGTCGACCATGCCGGGGTGCGCGACCCAGGAGCCGTCGAAACCGTCGCCGGCCTCGCGGGTCTTGTCGGCCTGGACCTTCGCGAAGGCCTGCTCGTTCACGGCCGGGTCCTTGCTCGGGATGAACGCCGCCATGCCGCCGATCGCGTGCGCGCCGCGCTTGTGGCAGGTGCGGACCAGCAGCTCGGTGTACGCGCGCATGAACGGCACGGTCATCGTCACGCTGTTGCGATCGGGCAGCTGGAAGTCGACACCGCGGTCGCGGTGGGTCTTGATCACGCTGAACATGTAGTCCCAGCGGCCCGCGTTCAGACCGGCCGAGTGCTCGCGCAGTTCGTAGAGGATCTCCTCCATCTCGAACGCCGCCGGGTAGGTCTCGATCAGCACGGTCGCGCGGATCGTCCCGCGCGGAATGCCGAGGGCCTCCTGCGCGGTCACGAACACGTCGTTCCACAGGCGGGCCTCGAGGTGCGACTCCATCTTCGGCAGGTAGAAGTACGGTCCCTGGCCGCGATCGAGCTGCAGTTGTCCACAGGCCGCGAAGTACAACGCGAAGTCGACGAGCGAACCAGACACCGGCTCACCGTCGACCAGGATGTGCTTCTCGGGCAGATGCCAGCCCCGCGGCCGTACGACGATGATCGCCAGCTCGTCATCGGGCTTCAGCGCGTACGACTTGGTGTCGGTGGTGAAGTCGATCTGCCGTTTGATCGCATCGAGCAGGTTGAGCTGACCGCCGACGACGTTCTCCCAAGTCGGCGTGTTCGCGTCCTCCTGGTCGGCGAGCCAGACCTTCGCGCCGGAATTCAGCGCGTTGATGGTCATCTTCCGGTCGGTCGGCCCGGTGATCTCCACCCGGCGGTCGACCAGCCCGGGCGCCGCCGGCGCGACCCGCCAGTCCGGATCGTCGCGGATGTCCTTGGTCTCGGCCAGGAACCCGAGATCCGCCCCGGCCGCGATCGCCGCGATCCGCCCGGTACGACGAGCCAGCAGTCCCTGCCGACGCCCGTCGTACTCGCGATGCAACCGCTCGATCAAGGTGAGCGCCCGCTCGGTCAGGATCTCGTCGTACCGGTCACTCTTGGTCCCGATCACCTCGATAGCCATGAGGCTCACCCTAACTTCGGCAGGACCTCGCGGAGGAGCTGGGCATGTTCCTCGGGACGCGTGAGCCCGAAGTTCATCGTGTTGACGCACAAGTGGGTGGCGCCGAGGTCACGCCAGGCGTCGGCGTACGCGCGCCACTCCTCCTGCGGCACCGCATTGAGCGACAACCGAGCCTCGATCCCGATCTCGCCCGGGTCGCGCCCCGCCCGCTCAGCGGCCTCCCGGATCGTCTCGAGCGGCGCCCGCATCGCCTCGTCCGGCCGACCCTGCGGCATCCACCCGTCGCCGATCGCACCGGTCCTTCGCAGTACGGCGTCCGCTCCGCCACCGAACCAGATGGGGATTCGCCGACCGGGCAACGGGTTGAGCCCGGCCTCCTCGACACGATCGAAGCGGCCTTCGTGGGTGATGACCGGGTCGGCCCAGAGTCTGCGGAGGAGCTCGACCTGCTCGGTCATTCGGGCACCGCGCTGAGTGAACGGTACGCCGAGAGCGTCGTACTCGACGTGGTTCCAGCCGATGCCGACGCCGAGCCGCAGCCGCCCACCGGACAGGACGTCGACCTCCGCCGCCTGCTTCGCGACCAGCGCGGTCTGCCGCTGCGGAAGCACGAGGACGCCAGTCACAAGCTCAAGCTTCGTGGTGATCGCGGCCAGGTAGCCGAACAGCACGAAAACCTCGTGGAACAAGGACTTGTCGGTGTACCCGGTCCAGCCCGGACGGTTCGCCGGATCCGCGCCGAGAACGTGGTCATAGGCAAGCACATGCGCGTACCCGGCGTCCTCGACCGTCCGCGCCCACTCCCGCACGACGGCCGGGTCCGGACCGATCTCGAGCTGCGGAAAGACCGCTCCGATCCTCATGCTTCGATCAACTCCAGAAGTCCTTGGATCGCCAGATCGAACGGCTCGGTCGATTCCGCCGCCCGAGCCAGCACATAACCACCTTGCAGTACGGCGGCAATCGTCGCCGCGAGCCGGTCGGGGTCGACCGTTGCCGCGAACTCGCCGTTCTGCTTGCCCTCAGCAATCACCTCGGCCAGCCGGCCGCGCAACCAGGTGAACGTCTCGTCGACCGGCGCCCGCAACTCCGGGTCCGCGACCACCTCGGGATCCGCGGTCAGGCGGCCGATCCGGCAGCCCCGCAACACGTCCCGCTCGCGGCCGAGATACCTCGCAATCCGTTCCCCCGCCGTACCGGCTCCGCCCAGCTGCTCCTCGGCGGCGGCCCGCATCTCGACCCCGGACCGCTCGATGGCGGCCTTCGCCAGCTCGGCCTTGCCGCTGAAGTGGTGGTACATGCTGCCCTGCCCGGCTCCCGCCGCGGCCTGGATCGCCTTCGGGCTGGTGCCGACATACCCCCGCTCCCACAACAACTCCTGCGTACTGCGAATCAACCGCTCGACCGTCTCCACGCCACCACTGTACCCAGAGGTACAACATCTCAGGTGGCTGACAGCAGAGCCGGACCGATAGTCTCGGGGGACTATGACCACCAGTGTCGCCATTGCGGTAATCACGTTTAGGCGGCCTGGTCTGTTGCGGGGTCTGCTGGCGAGTTTGCAGGCCCAGGAACTGCCTGCGGGTTCGGATTATTCGGTCCGGATAGTGGTCGTCGACAACGATGCCGAAGGCACCGCTTCCCAGGTCGTTGCCGCCTTCGACGGCGATCGGTACCCGATCGAGTCGGTGGTGGAACCGGAACCGGGGATCCCGTTCGCGCGCGAGCGGTCGGTCGAACTCTGCTGGAACGACGACGCGCTGATCTTCGTCGACGACGACGAGGTGGCGCCGCCGTACTGGCTCGCGACCCTGCTCCAGGCCTGGGAGAAGACCGGGGCCGACGTTGTCACCGGCCCGGTCAAGGGCAACCTGCCCGAAGGCGCCCCGCCGTGGAACCACTACAGCGACGTGCACGACTCGACCGGCCGGCACACCACCGGCCTGGAGCTGCGCAAGGCGTACACGAACAACACGCTGGTCAGCCGGCGCGTCTACCACACGGTCACGCCGGGCTTCCATCCCGCGTTCCGCTACACCGGCTCCAGCGACCTGCACTTCTTCCTGCGGGTGCACCGGGCCGGTTTCCGGATCGTCTGGTGCGAGGAGGCCGTGATCGCCGAGGAGGTCCCGGCCGCGCGGACCACGCTCAGCTGGCTGGTACGACGTGCCTTCCGCTCCGGCAGCGGGGACACGATCAGCCGCCTGCTGATCCGTCCGGGCGCGGTCAGCTACGTCCTGGTGCTGGCCTATGCTTCGGCCCGGGTGGTCTCGGCGATCGGTTACGCGCTGGCCGGACTGCTGCTCGGCCGGAAGACGCACCTGCTCAAGGCAGTCCGCCGGTTCTTCTCCGGTATCGGCAGCCTGGCGGGCATAGTGGGGATCAATCATGACGAGTACCGGGAACGGCACGGCGCCGAACACGACGGTGGCGAGCCTGTGCCGGGCGATCTGGCAGGTGGAGCGGGATCTGGGTCTCCTCGACTGGCAGATCCGGGGCACACACCCGTGGCCGATCATCCGGATGCGCGTCTTCCATGAGCTGACCCGTCGTTCCGGCATCCACGGCGTTCCACACCCTGTACGGCGTTCTGTCGGCGACAAACTCGGTCTGGTCGGGCGGCACGTGGCCGGCCTCGCGACCCGCAACCCGTTCTTCGGCCGGTACTCCTCTCTCGTGGTCCCGCATCCGCGGAAACCGGACGGTGTCGAGATCTACACCTCCGAACTCCGCGCTGCGCTGGGGCCGTCCGCGTTGATCCTCGACTCGGGAATCAACGGCGTACCGCTCCCCGGCAGCCGCAACCTCGACTTCTTCACGTCGGCATTTGGCGCGGTCCATTCGCGTTCCGCCGACGACCCGCTCGGTATTGCTGCTGCATTGAAGGAACTGACCGGTGTCTCGGTGCCGATCAGCGCGCTGCTCGCCCGCGAGGTGCCCAAGCATCTCCGCCTGCGCGCGCTCTACCGCAAGCTCCTGAAGCGCCACGACATCAAGACCGTGTACGTCGTCGTCGCCTACTTCCACCAACACATCGTCGGCGCCGCCCGCGACCTCGGCATCCGCGTCGTCGAACTCCAGCACGGCGCCATCAGCCCCTTCCACCTCGGCTACAGCTACCCCGGCCGCCCGGTAGTAGCCGACCAGCCCGACGAGCTATGGACCTTCGGCTCCTACTGGTCGACGATCGCCGACCTCCCCGCCGGAATGCGCACCTCCGTCGTGGGCGCGCCCTACCTCCCCACACCCGGCCCGAAGGATCCGTCACTGACGGTCTTCCTCTCCCAAGGCACCACTGGCGGGGATCTCCTGCAGGTCGCCGAATCCGTAGCCAAGGCAAACCCCTCGCTGAAGGTCCTCTTCCGCCTCCACCCCAGCGAGCACCCCGCCGACTACACCCCCTCGCCCGCCGTCCACCTCTCCACCTCAGGCAACACCCTCGACCTGCTAGCGAAGGCGACGTACCAGGTAGGCGTCTCCACCACCGCCCTCTTCGAAGGCATGGCCCTTGGCTGCCGAACCGCCGTAGCCAACCTCCCCGGCCACGAATACCTTGCCACCCCCATCACCTCAGGCCACGCCACCCTCCTGACGGACCCCGCCGAACTGTTGAGCGCGCCAACCTGCTCAACCCCCGACATCTACTACGCCCCCAGCGCCCTCCCCCACCTCGTGCACCCACTTTGAGCACCCCTCAACCACGCGCAACCCGCCCAAACGACTGACCCGTGCTCAAGGCGGCCACAGTCCGGAACCTTGTGCACCCATCAACCACTCGCGGGCGGTTGGAATGGTCGAACCGTGCTCAAGGTGGATTGTCGGTGGTGGGTTCTAGGGTCGGCGGCATGCGGAGTGTGGAGTTGGGGCGGACGGAGTTGCGGGTCAGCAAGTTGGGGTTGGGGCTGGCTTCGATCGGGGGGATGTTCGCGGCGGTACCGGAGTCGCAGGCGATCGCGACGATCGACCGGGCGTGGGAGCTCGGGGTGCGGTTGTTCGACACGGCACCGGTCTACGGGTACGGCGTTTCCGAGCAGCGTGCCGGGTTGGCCCTCCGCGGCCGCCCGCGGAACCACTTCGTGCTGTCCACCAAAGTCGGCCGCCTGATCGAGCCCGGCGGACCGGACCTGCAACCGATCTGGGCCGAACCACCGGCCGGTGTCGGACCACGCCTCGACTACTCGTACGGCGCGGTGATCCGCTCGTTCGAGGCGAGTCTGGAGCGGATGGGGATCGACCGGATCGACATCCTGCACATCCACGACCCCGACCTCGATTTCGCGACCGCCTCGACCGACGCCCTCCGCGCGCTCAACGAACTCCGCGGCCGCGGCGCGATCCGCGCAATCTCCCTCGGGGTGAACCACGCCGACGTCGCAGCCCGCTTCCTCCGCGAGACCGGTACCGCCGGCCCGGACTGCATCCTGCTGGCCGGTCGCTACACGCTGCTCGACCGCTCCGCGACCGACGAACTGCTACCCCTGTGCTCGAAGCTCGGCGTCGCCGTCCTCGCCGCCGGGGTGTTCCAGGGAGGCGTGCTCGCGGACACCGCCCAAGGCGCACCCCACGGCTACGCGCGGGTGCCCGCCGACCTCCTCACCCGCATCGACCGACTCCGCGAGCTGTGCCGCCGGTACGACGTACCGTTGCTGGCGGCCGCGATTCAGTTCCCGCTGGCGCATCCCGCCGTACCGGCTGTGGTTGTCGGGGCGCGGAGTCCGCAGGAGATCAGCGAGGTCGCGGGCTGGCTGGAACACGCCATCCCGGAAGCCTTCTGGGCAGAGCTCTCGACCTACTAAGGTCGGCGTTATGCGGTTCATGCTGCTCCATAAGACCAACGACGGACTCGAAGCCGGCAACCCGCCGGACCCCGAGATCCTGGCCCGCGCCGACGCGGTCCTCGAGGAGATGCGCCAGGCCGGCATCCTCTTGGTCGCCGAAGGCCTGATGCCCAGCGCCAACGGCGCCCGCATCTCCGTCGCGCAACCCGGCCCGCCGCGCGTGGTCGACGGCCCGTTCGCCGAAACCAAGGAACTGGTCGCCGGCCTCTCGATCATCCGCGTCGACTCCAAGGAAGACGCCGTCCGCTGGGCCCTCCGCTTCGCCGAGGCCGACCCCTACACCGAGATCGACATCCTCGAAATCGCCGGCTAAAGCGTGTAGTGCAGGATCGGATACGGCTTGTTGGTCGAATCCCGCTCACTCCTGCCCACCAGCGTGAACCCGTACTGCTCGTAGAACCCCACCGCCTGCGCGTTCTGCTCATTCACATCAACAGCAGTCGCCGCAAACTCCTTACACGCATGGTCGAGCAGCAACGTCCCACCACCTCGCCCCCGGTACGCGGGATCCAGAAACAACATCTCGACGTTCCCCTCGGCCACCCCCACGAACCCAATCAGGTAGCCGACCTCATCCCGCAACCCTGCCAACTGCGGAATCCCCGCAATAGCCTCCCGCACCAAAGGCCGGAACACGTCCAAATCCGTCTCAGTAACAAAGTCATGAGTAGCCCGAACCGACGCCTCCCACAACTCAGCCGCCCGCCCAAACTCCCCCGCCTCAACCACCCCGATCTCCATCCCACCAACGCTAGGTACCCCCGAACCCAAACGCCATCGCATTTCCTCCCACCCGCCACCCCCACGCCAGCCCCACCCGACCACACCCCATTTGTGATGGCCCCCAGGTCCACCCCGCGAACCGCCACCACCACGAGCAGTCGGCCAGCCCGCACCGCCCCCACGCCTCCGGCCCATCACTGAGGCCGAACCCGACACCACACCCCTGTCACCCGACGCGCACCCCGGCCCCACTCGCCATTCCCTGCTCCACCCCCTGCGGTTGCGCCTATTGGCGCGCTAGTCGGTACTTTTTCGGCGCCTGGACCCGAAAATCTTCCGACTAGCTGAACTATCCGCCTCATGCACCCCAGCCCCAGCCCGTCAGCCCCAGACAACGTGGAACCGCGGTAGCCGAGCCCGCCATCCGGCCCAGCCATCTACTCAGTGCACCCTCTTGCTTTGTCGGCCGTCTTTTGACGGCCGAGTCGCAGCGGGCAGCCAGGGACGCAGGCGGCTCGGCCGGGTGCGCTCGCTGTGGCTGATCACCGCTTCGGCCGATCAAAAGAAAGGATGGCTGGGCGACGCGGTGGCTGAGGGGGATGGCGAGCTGCGACCGCGCTTCAGGTTGCCTGGGGCTGACGGGCTTTGGTTGCGGTCCAGGACCGAGGCTGATCCGCGCAATGCGTGTCTTCGGCGCAATCCCGCCGTACCGGCGCCGCCGGGCAACTGGCCGTCACCGCGGTCTCGTGTGCACCAACCGTCCTCGTGCCGTTTGGTGGGTTGACCGATCAGATGGGGTGGTGGGGTGGGGCGGTGGTTTGGTGGGTTAGGAGTTTGGCGGGGAGGAGGTGGGGGTTGGTGTCGGGGGTGCCGGTCATGAGGTGTTCGAGGAGGGTGGCGGCTTGGCGGCCTAGTTGGTCTCGGGGCATGGAGACGGTGGTGAGGGTGGCTTGGCCGGTCCAGTCGAGGGAGAGGTTGTCGAAGCCGATCACCGAGAGGTCGGTTGGTACGTCGATGCCGAGCTCCCGCAGGCGAGATAGCGCGCCCTGGGCGACCAGGTCGTTGTAGGTGACGACTGCAGTCGCGCTCGTCCGGCGGATCTGGTCGGCGGTGGCGTATCCGTCGGCGGCGGTGGCGCCGCAGGGGATGACGGTCAGGCGGAGGCCGAAGGCGGCTGCGGCTTCGAGGGCGCGGATGCGTTCGCCGTTGGCCCAGGAGGATTCGGGGCCGCTGAGGTAGGCGACCTTGCGGTGGCCGAGTTGGGCCAGGTGGCCGCAGATGAGCGTCGTACCGCCGTAGAAGTCGACCGAGATCGACGGTACGGCGAGGCCGGGGACGATGCGGTTGACGAGAACCATCGGGTGACCGCGGTCGGCGAGGTCGACGAGTTGGTCGCGGGGCATTCGGGGTGAGCAGAGCAGGAGGCCGTCGCAGCTGCGGAGGAGGTCGGCGACGAGTTCGGGTTCGACGGCGGGGTCCTCTTCGGACTCCATGATCATCACGCGGTGACCGTTCGCGCGTGCGACGGCGCTGACCGCTTTGAGGATGTCGGGGAAGTACGGGTTGGCGAGGTCCGGGACGAGTACGCCGATCGTGCCCCAGCGCCCCTTGGCCAGTCCTTGCGCGGCCGCGTTCGGCCGGTAGCCGAGGGTGCGGACGGCCGCCTGGACGCGGTCGGCGAGAGCGGCGTCGACCTTGGCCGTCCCGTTCAGCACCCGGGAGACGGTGGCCGGCGAGACGCCCGCGGCCGCGCCGACGTCGGTGATCGTGACCCGCTGGGTGTTGGCGCGCAGCCGTCTCACCTCCCTCTACATCGGACTGAAAGCCCTTACTCATGATCCTTAATCCACAAGGTCATGCACAACCTGTGGATATGAAACCGCTTTCTCAGCTCTTGCCGCGACCGACCCGCCGGATCTACTCTGGGCGGACCTGATCTTGGCAAGCGCTTACCCACAGGAGTGAGGCTCGTGAGTCACGGCGTGTTCGCGTACACCTGGGACCTGGTCGGCGACCCGGATGCCGCAGCCCGGATCGCCGGGCTCGGCGCCGACACCGTCACCCTGCAGGCGGCGTACCACTCGGTCCGCGGGATCACCCCGTGGCACCCGGCCCACCGCGTCGTCCACGCCGAACACGCCGCCGCCTACTTCCGCCTCCGCGAAGACCGCTGGCCCGGCCTCCGCCCACTCGCCCCGACCTGGGGTGTGGAAAACCCAGACCGCTTCGGTACGGCGGCCGCCGCGCTCACTGCCGCCGGGTTGTCGGTCGAGGCGTGGCTGGTGCTCACCCACTCGTCAGCGGTCGGTTCGGCGTACCCGGATGTGACCGTGCGGAACGCATACGGCGAGTGCTACCCGTACGCGCTATGTCCGTCACACCAGTTGGTACGCGACTACGCGCTGACGATCGTGAGCGAGATCTGCGCCCAGTACGACGTCGACCTGATGCTCGAAGCCTGCGGCTGGCTCGGCTTCGACCACGGCAGCCACCACGAGAAGACCGAGGGCGCCGACCTCTCCACCACCGCCCGCCGCCTACTCTCCCTCTGCTTCTGCCCAGCCTGCCGTACGGCGCTAGGTGCCGAAGCCGACCGCCTAGCGCGCTCGGTCCGAACCGCCGTCGACGCCGAACTCACCGGCGGTCATCCCACCCCCGTCGACGCAACCGCCCTCCTCGCCCACCGAGGCACTGTCATCGCAGACCTGGTCCGCGAGACAAAGTCCCTAGCCGGCGATCGCCGACTGTTGCTCATGGCAACCGACGACCCCTGGGTCACCGGCCCCGACGTAGGCGTGGATTTCCAGTCGGTCGCGCCGGACGCGTTCGTCCTCAAGTCCTGGGGAGACACCGCCGCAGCCGCGCGCCAACTGAAGTCCGCAGCCGCACGAACCGACATCCCGCTGATCGCCAACGTGACGGCACTCGACCCCGAATGGAACGGCGTTGCGGAACTACTCGAAGCAGGCGCCACCGAAGTGAGGTACTACCACGCAGGCCTAGCCTCCAAAGCCCGCCTCAACCGAATCCGCACCGCAATCACCGAGGCCCGCAGATGACCCGCGGGAAGGAACCAAGCCCACACGTCATTCCACCCGCGGATCCGGGCTCGAGTGCGGGGCGTCCGTCGGGTGGGGAGTTGGTGGAGACGGGTGGAGCCGGCGGTGGGGGTGGGAGTCGTGGGGTGCTGGTGATGTTGCCTGGGCTGGCCGAGGAGAGCGCCGACTGGCCCCGGCGCTTGGAGGCGGCGGTGCCGGGACTGCGGGTGTGCGGGGTCGAGGCGATCGACGAGGCGGATGCGGCGTACGGCGTACTGCCTCGGGAGTTGTTGGGGCGGGCGGGGCGGTTGCGGTGGTTGCAGGCTCCGCAGGCTGGGCCGGCTCCTGGGTTTTATTATCCGGAGTTGGTTGCGCATCCGGTGGTGGTGACGAATATGCGGGATACGTATACCGATCATGTGGCTGCTCATACGTTGGCGTTGGTGTTGGCGATGGCGCGGGGGTTGCCGCGGTATGTGCGTGAACAGCAGACGGCCGAGTGGGCGCCGGATTGGGATCCGGGGTCGGTGGTGGCGCTTGGGGAGGCGTCGGCGCTGGTGGTCGGGGCGGGGGCCGTGGGGGCGGAGATTGGTCGGCTGCTTAGTGAGTTCGGGGTGGCGGTGACTGGGGTTGATGTGCGGATCACCGAGGCGCCGAAGGGGTTTGTAGGGGTGCGTCCGGTGGACGAGTTGGATGAGCTGCTGCCGGGCGCGGACATCGTCGTACTGACTGTGCCGCACACACCAAAGACCGAGGGGATGATCGACGCCGCTCGGCTCAAGCGTTTCAAGAGATCTGCGCTGTTCGTGAATGTTGGTCGTGGGCCGACGGTTCGGCTGGACGATCTGACCGAGGCGCTGGAAAGAGGATGGCTCAAGGCGGCGGCGCTTGATGTGTTTGAGGTTGAGCCGCTGCCGCCGGCGCACCCGCTGTGGTCGCGGCCTGATGTGCTGATTACGCCGCATGTGGCCGGTGCCGGCCCGTATGCGGCCGAACGACGATTCGCCGTACTGCTGGAGAACGCCCGTCGGTTCCTCGCTGGGGACCCGTTGATCAATCAGGTCGACAAAGCCCAGCGGTTCTGATGAATTGCCCACCGCCCCGAAGGAGAACAGCATGTTCGTCCGAGCACTCCTCGCCACCACATTGCTAGCGGCATCAGCCGCCGCACCGACTGCGACTGCAGCGACCACCGCCTGTTCCACGCCTGGTGACGTGCTGAACCTGGCCAACTGGAAGCTGCAACTGCCGGTCGACAACCCGAACCAGTCCGGCACGCAGGTGCTGGAGGTCAGCCAACCGCAACTCGACAGCTACGAACTGAGCCCGTGGTTCATCGACCAGCCGGACTGCAACGGCGTCCGATTCCGCAACGCGGTCAACGGCGTCACGACCCCGAACACCACCTATGCCCGCTCCGAATTACGCGAGATGCGCAACGGCTCAGGTGCTTCCTGGTCCTCGACCTCCGGCGTACACACGATGGTCATCGACCAGGCCATCACGCACCGACCGAACACCAAGCCGCAGGTTGTCGCCGGTCAGATCCACAACGGCAACGACATGGCGACCTTCCGCCTCGACGGCTCCAGCTTGTACGTGACGAACGAGAACGACACGCACTACAAGCTTGTCGACGGCAACTACACGCTGGGCAAACGGTTCCAGGCCAAGTTCGTGGTCAGCAACGGCTCGATCAAGGCGTACTACAACAACGTGCTGCAGGCAACGCTCCCGAAGTCGTTCACCGGCGGCTACTTCAAGGCCGGCGTCTACACGCAGGCCAACTGCACGAACTCCTCCCCCTGCAGCACCAGCAACTACGGCGAGACCATCGTCTACAACGTCACCGTCACCCATAGCTAGTACGACGGGGCCCCGGGCGCACCGGGGCCCCAACCATCAGGCCAGCGTGCCCTCCTCGGCAACCACCAGCGAGTCGATCGCCGCGAAGAACCGCGCGATCCCCGGCAGGTTGCCACCCTTCTCGCGCGAAGCCGCGAAGGATTCCGCGGTGTCCCACTCGACGATGTCGAGCCATTCACCCTCGGGCAGCTGCACCAAGCGAGCACCAAGGAACCCGGCCCGATCGGCCGCAAAGTCCGAGAGCATCTCGGCCCGCGCCTCCAGCAGCTCCGAGGTCTGCTCCGGCAGCACGCGGAAGCGGGTCAGTTCGACGGTGGTCATCAACAGTCCTTTCACGACAAGTTGGTCGAGGCCCAGCTGGTGATGTCGTCACGACGGATCGCGGCGGCCATCAGGTCCGGAAAGCGGTCCGGCGTACAGGCAAAGGTCGGTACGCCGAGCTCCACGAGCGCGGCGGCGTTCTCTGCGTCGTACGACGGAGTGCCGGAATCGGCCAACGCCAACAGCGCGATCACCTGCACACCTGCTTCAACCAAACCACGGGCCCGCCGCAACAATTCCTCGCGCACCCCACCTTCGTAGAGGTCGGAGATCAGCACGAGAACGGTCTCCGCCGGTTTGGTGACCAACTGCTCGCAGTACGCGAGCGCGCGGTTGATATCCGTGCCCCCGCCGAGCTGCGTCCCGAACAGTACGTCGACCGGATCCTCCAGCTGATCGGTCAGATCGACCACCGCGGTGTCGAACACCACGAGGCTCGTCTTCAACGTCCGGATCGACCCGAGCACCGCCCCGAACAACGCGGCGTACACGACCGACTCAGCCATCGACCCCGACTGGTCAATAGCCAGTACGACGTCGCGCTGCACGCTGTGATTCCGCCGCGCGTACCCGACGAGTCGGTCCGGCACGATCGTGCCGAGCGTCGGCGAGAAGTGTTTGAGGTTCGCCCGGATCGTCCGGTCCCAGTCGATGTCGGAATGTCGCGGCCGAGCGGTACGCCCAGCGCGGTCGAGGGCACCGGTAACCGCCGCCCTGGTGCGCTCGGCGAGTCGCGCCTCCAGCTCGGCGACGACGCGGCCGACCACCTCGCGAGCGGTCTGTTTCGTCTCCTCCGGCATCACCTCGTTGAGCGCCATCAGCGTGCTGACCAGGTGCACATCCGGCTCGACCGCGTTCAGCAGCTCGGGCTCCATCAGCATCCGGGTGATGCCGAGGCGGTCCACGGCGTCCCGTTGCATCACTTGGACGACCGTGCTCGGGAAGTACTGCCGAATGTCGCCCAACCAACGCGCAACCCGCGGTGCCGACGACCCCAGCCCGGCCGCCCGTTGACCACCCTGGTCGCCGGGCACCGCGTCGTACAGAGCTGCGAGTGCCTTGTCGATCGACTGGTCGGTGGAGGAAAGCGTCGTACCGGTCTCGGGGTCGGCCTCGCTGCCGAGCACGAGTCGCCAACGGCGTAGTCGCTCGTCCATCAGACCCCCAGCAACTGAGCGACCACAGGCAGCACAGAAGCAGCCAGCTCAGCGTCAAGATCGTTGTCATCAGCAACCACCGCGCTTCCGGGATCGGCGAGCACCTTCGCTCGGGCCCCGATAGTACGCCGCTCCGGAGCCGCAAAAGTGCCAAAAGTCCTTCGCAGCAACGGTAAGACTTCGACGAATGCATCATCCGGGATCGCGCCGAGCCAAGCATCGACCAATCCCAGCAACCGCTCGTCGTGCACGAGCAGCAAACCGCCACCGGCGAGGAAGCCCTCGACAAACCCGGCCGCATCGGCGGTCGGCGTACCGGGCGACAGCGCGCGGCCCAACCTCAGCGCGATCTCGTGATCCGGAAGCCGCGACGTGTCAAGCATCAACCGCGTCAATCGCCCGCGGATCAACGGCGGCACCGACGGCCGATCGCTGAGACCCTCCAAAGTACGCAACCACTCGACCCGAACCTCTTCGGCCAGCAACGCGGTCGCATCCTGTACGCCGTCAATCAACTCCTGTACGGCGGTCGCCGCCTCCGGGTCGAGTCCGTGGACCGTGCGACCGAGGCCGGCGCAGATCCGCGACACCATCCGGCTCGCGACTGCACCGAGACCGGCGGTGTCGGTCCCGCGAACATCGCCGTACCGGGATGAGCGGGCCAGCGCGGGCAAGGCCTCCATCAGGTGACCGACATCCGCGTCGGCGGCCGCTCTGCTGTCAACGCCCTGAAGAAGATCGGGCAGGGCGTCGGACAGATCGGCGAGGAGCGATTTCTCCAGTGCAGCAGTGATTTCCGCGAGGGTCGACGAGTCGGCGGCGACCTTGAGCATGACCGTGGTCGCGGCGCCGACGACCGTCGTGCCGTGGGCTCCGGCCGCCACCAACTCGACCTCGAGACCGGGATCCCAGATCAGCTTCCACATCTCGCGGAAGGTGCCTTGCGCGCGTCGTTCGTCGGCCGCCGGGACACCCCAGTGCACGCCGAGGATGCGGAGGCGATGCAGGAGCCGCGACTTCTGCAGGTCGTTCGGCTTGCGCAGGTCGAGCTCAATCACGCGCTCGGTCGCGTCCCGGCGCAGCCTGAGCCGCCGCGCCTGCGCCGCGAGGTCGGCTGCCACAGGTGCTTGGGGCGTCTCGCCCGGTACGGATCCGAGCAGCTCACCGACGACCGCCTCGCGGGTGACAAGGTTGAGGAGAACATCGTTTCCGTTGCAGAGCACTGCTCTCGTTGCTTCGGTCACCTCGCACAGCCCGGCCAGCGGACGCTCGCGCAAAGCGGCCAAGGTGTCGGCGAGCCGGACGGCCTCGATCACGTGCGCACTCGACACCGGCAGGTCCTCGGCCCGCAGCACCTGAGCCACCTTGGTCAGCCAGCGCGTGGTGATCTGGTCGGGCGCGGTGAACAGGTGGTGGTACCAACCGGGCGAGGTGATGCCGGCGCCGTACCCACTGGCCGCCGCGAGCCGACCGTGCGTCCACGGCACCCATGTACAAGCGACCTTCCGCTTCGGCAACCCCTTCAGAATCCGCGCATCATGTGTCGCCGGAGGCAACGGAGCTTCCAGCGCGGGAACATGCCAAGCACCACAGATCACCGCAATGCGCTCGAAGCCCTCACGCTGAGCCTTCCGCAGGACGGTCCGCATGTAGGCCTCGCGTTGCGCCTCCCGCCCACTCGCCTCCTCATCGTGCCGCAGCTCGCGCATCGCATCGGCGATCACGGTGAACGGCTCAGCACCATCCCGCCGCGACTCGATCACGTCGTCCCACCAGCGCTCGGGATCGTCGTACCCACCCGCGTTCGCCAGCGTCGCCAAGGGATCCATCGACACACCCCGCCGACCCTCACGACCGGATGACGCGAACTGCTGGGCAGCCGGCAGATCGCAGAACCGCACCGGTACGTCGGCCGCGAGCGCGTACTTGATCGCCTGCCACTCCGGACTGAACACCGCAAACGGCCAGAACGCCGCCCGCGTCGAATCGTCCACCGCATAAGCCAGCAACGCGACCGGCGGTTCCATCTCCTCGGACGCCGCCAACTCGACGACCTTGTCAGCCTCCGGAGGCCCCTCGATCAGTACGACGTCCGGCCGCAACTCGTTGAGCGCAGTCGCAACCGCCCTCGCGGATCCCGGCCCGTGGTGCCGAATCCCGAGCAGGTGAACGGTCATCCCGAGATCTCTCGCGCGGCTCGATAGAACGGCGCCCAGTCGTCGCGCTCGCGGACCACCGTCTCCAGGTATTCCGACCAGACGACGCGATCCGCCGACGGGTCCTTGACGACCGCACCAAGGATGCCGCCGGCCACGTCGGTCGGCCGCAGTACGCCGTCCCCGAAGTGCGCGGCGAGCGCGAGACCGCCGGTGACCACGCTGATCGCCTCCGCGGTCGACAGCGTGCCGGACGGCGACTTGACCGCCGTACGGCCGTCTTCGGTGCGACCGGAACGCAGCTCGCGGAAGATCGTCACCACCCGGCGGATCTCGTCGAGGGCGTCATCGGCCTGCGGGAGCTCGAGCGCCGACCCGAGTTGCGCGACTCGACGGGACACGATCTCGACCTCGTCCTCGGCGTTGTCCGGCAGCGGCAGTACGACGGTGTTGAACCGGCGCCGCAGTGCGGAGCTCAGCTCGTTGATGCCCTTGTCGCGATCGTTGGCCGTGGCAATGACGTTGAATCCCTTGCGGGCTTGGACTTCGGTCGCCAACTCGGGAATCGGCAGCGTCTTCTCGGACAGGATCGTGATCAACGCGTCCTGTACGTCGGACGGCATCCGGGTCAGCTCCTCGATCCGGGCGATCTTCGCCTCGGCCATCGCTCGCTGCACCGGACTCGGCACCAACGCCGCCTCACTGGGGCCTTGGGCAATCAACTGCGCATAGTTCCATCCATACCGGATCGCCTCCTCGGCCGTCCCCGCAGTCCCCTGCACGAGCAACGTCGAGTCCCCGCTGATCGCCGCCGCGAGATGCTCACTCACCCAGGTCTTCGCCGTACCGGGGACGCCGAGCAGCAGCAGCGCCCGATCCGTCGCCAGCGTCGCGACCGCAACCTCGATCAGGCGGCGCGGGCCGACGTACTTGGGTGAGATCTCGGTGTCGCCGGCCCGTCCACCCAGCAGGTAGGTGACGACCGCCGCGGGCGACAACTGCCACGCCGGCGGGCGCGCCCGGTCGTCTGCCGCCGCCAGTGCGGCCAGCTCCCCGGCGTACTCGGTCTCGGCGTGCGGCCGCAGTACTTCGGTCATGACAGCTCCTCGTATAGCTCGCGGCGGAAGGTCAGGGTTTCGACGAGTCGTCGGCGCCAGGTGTCTTCTTCGCCGGTCGGTTCGCGGGTGATCGGATGGTCCAGTACGTCGGGTGGTGCGGCGCGGGCGGTCACGCTCGCCAGACGGGCCCAGTCGCGCGCGGTGCCGACCTTGGCCAACTGGTCGAGCAGCCTGGTGGCGAGCGAGGCCGGCCAAGGGACGGGGAGTCCGCCGACCAGTTCGGTGATGTCGACGGACTTGCGGAGGGCCTGTACGGCGTCGGCCCACTCGTCGGGCGGGAGGAGTTTGAGGAGTTCGGCGGGGCTGCGGGTGCCGGTGTTCGCGTTGGTACGCAAGATCTCGCGGGCCCAGTCGGGTGATCCTTCGCGGATGGTTGCCTCAGTCAATCCGGCTTGCAGTACTTCGGGGGCACAACCTTCGACAGGCGACTGGAGCCAGGCGGGGTCCATCGCAGATAGCGGGGTGGCGGCAACGATCTGGCGGAACCAGTTGGCGCGCTTGCCGATTCCTTCGGTGAGCTGCGAGTCGATCCCGTCGCGCTCCATTGCAGCGCTGAGCTGTCTGGGTAGGTCGACGGTGAGGACGCCTTGGCTGAACAGCAGATGCGCGTGCAGGCGCTCGGTCATGCGGTGGCTGAGTCGGCTGTCCGGCAGGCGGGTCAACAGTCGGGCCGCCAGTCGCCGTACTTCTCGGGAACGATCGTCGAGCGCGGCTTCGAGGAAGTCCTCGTCGGCTGCGGACAGACCATCTGTTAGCAGTGCGAGGAAGTCGGTGCGGGTTGCTGCGGATTCGGTTGGCCAGACCTCGCGCAGCGCTTCCAAGGCCGCTGACGGATCGGTACGGCGGAGGTCGCGCAACCAGCTGCGGCGTTGCAGGGGATCGCCGTGGGTCCACAGTTCGGGGTTGTTGCTGTCGGCAATTGCTGCATGGAGGAAACGCCAGTCGGGGTTGAGGTCTGCGAGCCAATGCGCTCGCCGTCCGGCGGCCGCGATGACGAGCGGTCGGTACTCAGCTCGATTGCGCGCATGGTCGGCCAATGCCGGCAGGTATTCCGGTGGGACGCCCCAGCCGCGGGCATCCGCAGCCCGTAGCCACTCGCCGAGAGCTGTCGTCTGGAACCCACCAAGCATCGCTGCTAGTCGGCGGATCGCCACTGGTCGCGGCAACGGGCGGTCCTCGCCGGGGACCGTGGGCAACGGCTCGACGTCACTCAGCGGTTTGCGGCCGGCCCTTTTGTACAGCGTGGCCAGCGCGGCCGCATCCAGTAGACCGCCGTCACCAAGTTTGTCCTGGATCGCAGCTGGGAGTTCCTCGAAATGCGTCGGGCGCCGCTCGGTTCCCAGCAACGCCGAGCTGACCAGCCCGTCCCAGCCCTTCATAGGAGCACCGGGCGGTCGGCGTGCCAGCAGGTCATCGGGCGGAAGCCGGCTCGGTTCCATTCACCGGCGACGGTGATCGGGTCGCCGGCTGATACGGCCAACAGCTTCCACGGGTCGATGCCCGGGAGGAGCTCCAGGGCTTCGCCTTCGACATCTACGAGCGCCCAACCTTCGCCGTACCGGGCTGGGCGGACGTCTTGGAGGACGAGCGGCCAGCGCTCGTTCCACGGGTCGGCGGCGACGGATTCGACGTACGACGCCAGGGCTTGGTGGGCGGTGGATCCGGTCGGGCGCGGGGCGGGGAGGCGCGGTGCGGACTGGGTGAGGAGTGCGCGCATTGGCAGGGCGCCGGGGTAGTAGGAGAGGACGCCGGGGATGTACTCGCCTGGTCGGGCCGGGAGGGGATCGAGGGGTCGACCGGCGGCGGCGAAGTTGAGGATCAGGCCGAGGCGACCGGTTGTTGCCCCACGCAACCATACGCGGCGGACGGTGAGGCGGTCGTCGGGTTCGATTACTCGCCCGAGGACCAGCCAGTCGTCTTCGACCTGCTCACCGTCGGCCAGGACGCGGGCGGTTTCGACGGTCCAGCCGATGCGGGACTGCACGGTGTCCGCGAGTGCGGGCGGCAGGTCGGCCATGCGGGCGTGGGCGGCGACGATCAGGTGGATGAGGGACAGTTCCTCGAGCAGTTCACCCGGCCAGCCGTGTCCACGCCCGACGACTGCGGCCGCACGCCGTACCGCTCCGGCGACACCCGGTGCCTGTGCGTCGACCATCCGGGCGGCCAGTCTGCTCAGCTCGGTGTAGGCACGCTGGTCGAATCCGCCTAGGCCTTGGCGCACCTGGTCGTCGAGCCAGCTCGCTAGCTCCGCCATCCCTGCCGATACCCGATCGGCCCGACGCGACGCCCGCTCCTGCGCGGCCAGCGGATCAGCAACCTCCCCCGGCTTCCGCTCCGGCCGCTCGGCCCGCTTGCCTACCCACGACTCAACCCACTCCGGCTCCTCGCCCGGCTGAACCTCCCCGCCCGCCCACAACAACAGCAACCCCAGCGCATGCTTGCACGGAAACTTCCGGCTAGGACACGAACACTTGAACGCGGGGCCGGTTAGGTCGACCGCGGTCTGATACGGCTGCTTCCCGCTCCCCTGACACAACCCCCACACCGCCCGCCCGGACACCCCGCTGCCCGACCACTTCCCCGCCCGGGCCAACCCCTGCCCCGCCTTGGCAGACGCCCCATCAGATGCCAGCGCAAGCACCCGCTCCGAATCCCACGTCTCCACCCCGAAAGCATGCCATTCCCCACCGACACCCGAAGGACAGGAGGTAGCCGTGTACGCACACCCCACCGCCCGCCTGCCCCGTCCCCCGAAACCCCCATCGCACCCGTATACGTCCTAATGGGCACTCGTCCGTCGGGGGGTGCGGGGTGGGACCTGAGCCACGCACCCGCTCGCCCCGCGGCGCCGCGCACATCCACCTCATCACCCGAACGACAGCGCGCCCGCCCACCTCATCGTCCGAACGACAGGAGGTAGGCGTGTGCGCATACCCCGCTGCCCGCCTGGGCCTCACCACAAACCACCGTCGCAGACGTATACGTCCTGTCGGTCGGGCGGTTGTCTGTCGGAGGGGCGGACCTGAGCCACTCACCAACCTGCTTCGGCGGGGGTTTCCGGGCGGGTGCTGAGCGTGGCGGACGGGGTGTGGCGGAGGTTGGTGAGTGTTGGCGGTCCGCCCAGCTCAGCCGAAGGGTTGGCGGTGTTCGACGTCGGGGTAGCCGTTGCCGGTGTGGTGGTGAGTGGGCGGCAGGACGGTGTGGGGCGCGTGGGTGGGTTGCGCCGTTTGGGTGGCCGTCGCTGCGGGCGCGGGCGCTGCGGGCGGGGTGGGTGCTGCGGGGGCGGCGGTTGCGGATGTGCTGTGTGCGGTTGGGGGTTCGGTTGGGGGTTCGGGGGTGGGTGTGGTGAGGGTGGTGCGGATTTGGGTTAGGAGGCGGTGTTCTACGGCTTCTAGTTCGGCTATGCGGGTGCGGATCTCTTGCTCCTCGGCGCGGGCTTCGGTGAGGAGGTGGTCGGCTTCGGCCTTGGCGGTTTGGCGGAGGTGGTCGGCGGTGCGTTGGCTGGCGGTGAGGACGCTGAGTTCGTAGTGGCGGAGTTCTTCGGAGAGGTCGCCGGTGTGGTGATGGGCTTCGAAGAGTGCGGCTGCTGGTTGGGGGAGGGTGTCTGCGAGGGTGGCGAGTTGGTGGTCGACGCGGGTGAAGAGGTCGGCGACGTCGGTACGCATCTGGCGGATGGTGTTCGCCGCCGCTTGGACGCGTTCGGTGGCCTCGCGTTCGCGCTCGCGGGCGGTTCGTTCGGCGGAGGTGATCACGTCGAGGGCGACCGCCGCCGCACGCTCCGCCTGATCGTCGGACGCATGCCCATCGGCTGTCGGTACGACGCCTGGGCCGGCGGCACCCGGGGCTGCAGCGGCCGACAGGTCAGCGGCGGCGTCTTCGTCGGTCATCGCGACGGTACGACGGAGCGGGACCTCGCGGATGAACAACACCGCGAGCAGGCTCACTACCGCGGACCCGGCCGCGATGATGAAGATTCGGCCGGTCGCATCGCCGTAGGCGTGCCGGACGATCTCGGCGACCGGTGCGGGCAGCGCGTTGACGTCGAGCACCGAGCCACCCGAGCTGGTCGGCGGTGCACCCAGGTTTCGGGTGATCAGCTCGGTCACCCGGTTCGCCAAAACCGCGCCGAGGACGGAGACCCCGACAGCACCACCGAGGCTGCGGAAGAACGTGACGGTCGCACTCGACGCACCGACCTGGCTGACGTCGACAGTGTTCTGTACGGCGAGTACCAGGTTCTGCATCATCATGCCCATGCCGATGCCCATCGCGAGCATCCCAACCCCGACATACCAGTACGGCGACGTGTGGTCGATCGTGCCGAGCAGTCCGAGCCCCGCGGTGAGGAACAGCCCGCCGATCACCAGGTACCGCTTCCACTTCCCGTACCGAGTGATCAACTGCCCCGACCCGACCGACCCGAAGAACGAGCCGAGCATCATCGGGATAGTCAGCAGCCCAGCCTCGGTCGGGCTATACCCCCGCGCGACCTGAAAGTACTGCCCCAAGAACACCGCACTACCGAACATCGCGATCCCCACCGCAAGACTGGCCAAAATCGCCAACGCCGTCGTCCGCTCGCGCACCACCGACACAGGCACGAGCGGATCCCGTGCGTGGGTCTCGACGACCACCGCCAGCAGACCGAGCAACGCCGTACCGCCAAGGTAGGCACCGGTCTCCCACGACCACCACGCGAAGTGTTGTCCCGCGAACGACACCCAGATCAGCGGCAGGCTCGCGGCGCCGGCGATCAGTACGGCGCCCAGGTAGTCGAGCCTGATCGGCCGCCTCAGCACCGGCAGCGTCAGATACCGCTGCAACACGATCATGCTGAGCACGGCCAACGGCACGCAAACGTAGAAGCACCAGCGCCACCCGAGCCACGAGGTGTCGACGATGACTCCACCCACCAGCGGACCGGACACAGTCGCGACCGCCATCACCGCACCCATATAGCCGGAGTACCGCCCACGGTCGCGCGGCGGGATCGCCGCACCGACGATCGCCTGGGCGAGCGCCATCAGCCCGCCCATCGCCAGCCCCTGCAGCACCCGCGCACCGATCAGGAACGGCACGTTGTGCGCCATCCCGGCCAGCGCCGACCCGACCACGAACATGATGATCGCGAGCTGCACCAGCAGCTTCTTGCTCATCAGGTCGGACAGCTTGCCCCAGACCGGCGTCGACACGGTCATCGCGAGCAGGCTGCTCGTGACCACCCAGGTGTACTGCGTCTGCGACCCCTCGAGGTCCGCGATGATCGTCGGCAGTGCATTGCTCACGATGGTCGAGCTGAGCACCGCGGTGAACAGCGCCGCCAGCAGACCGGCGAGGATCTCGAGGATCTGCCGATGCGTGAGCTCAGCAGCCGGTACGACGGCCTCCTTCACGGCGTACTTGGACCGGTAGGGAGTGAAGGCTGACATCGCGTTCCGTTCGTCGGGCTCGCTTCGGCCGAGAGCAGCGGATCAGCACTGTCCCCCGGGGCGGAAGCGGCCGGCGTGTCCTCACCCAGCCAGGTATTTGGTTGCGACTACCAACGATAAACCCGCTGTGTCAGCAACCGATCACCGGCTGGTCCCTGCGAATCTGAGACGAGCCCTGCCCGGGAAGCCGTTTGCCGCGTACGATCCGGTGCTTGTTGAGTAGTCAACAGAAGCTACCCCGGCGGAGCTGTCAGGGCCCGCCGGGGTACCTCTCAACGAAACGCCTCGGCCACGACGTCGAGGCAGTGCGCGGACTGGCCCGCGACCGCCACCAACTGCCCGGGCGCACTCAACGCCGGCACCAGCGGCCCCAACCAGACCGCCTCTTCGCCCGAGCCGCACGATGTCCCGTAGACGACGGTCCACGACGGCGTCCCGACCGACATCTCGATCACCACATGCTCGATGTTGTCCGCCGGTCGTCCGAGGACCGGTTCGATGCCGGCCTCCCGGCAGACGGCCAGCACCTGCTCACGCAACCAGGGATCCGGCGGCAACCGCAGCGGCACCTCGGCCAGGTCGGCCGGCTTCACCCCGTCGTCCGACCGGTACGCCGTCGGAGCCAGCACCGAGATCGGTTCGCGCCAGAGCTCGATCGTGGTGAGGTCCGGCGCGGTCACCTCGCCACGGACGAACGCCAGATCGAGTTCGCCGGTTCGCAACGCGGCCAGGTGTTCGGCCGGCGTCCCCGCGACCAGCTTGATCTCACCATCGGTGGCGAGTACGGCGAGGCCGCGCTCAAGGCGGTCGCGCAGACCAGGCGCCGTACCGATCCTGATCAGCGAACCGCGACCGGAGACGAGCTCGGCCGCGACCTCAGTGGTTCGGTCGGCCGCAGCGAGCACCGCGCGCGCTTCGCGCAGCAGACGCTCGCCGTCGTTGGTCAGCCGAACGTGCCGCGAGGATCGGTCGAGCAACTGCAGCCCGAACTCCCGCTCCAGCCGAGCGACCTGCTGACTGACCGCGGGCTGCACGATGCCGAGTCGCTCGGCGGCTCTCCCGAAGTGCAGTTCCTCGGCGACCGTGACGAAGTACCGCAGCTGCCGTAGCTCCATCGCCACCCCCAGCGATCACGATTCCTTATTACTGCACAGCGTAAGTGGGTCTGGGTCAGCAGCCTCGGGCCTTCTTGACTGGTGAGCATGCGAATCGGACTGTGGATCGACGAAGAGGGCCTGCGCATCGAGCAGGTCGGGGCAGCCGCGAAGGCGGCGGAGGACAGCGGTATCGATCGGATCTGGTTCAGCCAACGCACCGGCTGGGACGCTCTCACCCTCGTCGCGGGCGCGGCGCCGTACACATCCACGATCGGCTTCGCGGTCGGCGTCGTACCGGTGTATCCGCGGCACCCGATCGCGCTGGCGGCCCAGGCGCGCAGCGTCCAGGCACTCACCGGCAACCGGCTACTCCTCGGCGTCGGGTCGAGCCATCCACTCATCATCGAAGGACTGCACGGGCTGTCGATGGAGCGACCGGCGGACTACATGCGCGAGTACGTCGACGCACTCGGCCGGCTGCTCACCGGCGAACCAACGGACTATCAGGGCGAGCGAATCACCGCCCGCGGTCAGCTGGCGATCGCAGGTGCGGAAGCGCCCGAGGTGATCCTGGCAGCGCTCGGACCGCGGATGCTCAAGATCGCCGGCGAACTCACGGCCGGTACGACGACCAGCTGGGTCGGCCCCGAACTGATCGAGTCGTACATCCGCCCGACCATCGACAAGGCAGCTGTCGGACGACCACGACCCGAGGTGATCGCGGCCGCGACAGTCGCGGTCACGAACGATCCGGACGCGACCCGCGCCTGGATCCACGACCGCTTCGGCATGGCCGGCGAGATGCCGGCGTACCGGGCGGTGCTGGATCGCGGCGGCCTGGCCGGTCCCGAGGACACGGCCGTACTCGGGGACGAGGAGGCGGTCGCGCGGGAGATCGAGCGGTTCGCGAACGCCGGAGCGACCGAGTTCGTCCTGTGCCCGGTCGGCACGCCCGAGGAGCAGGAACGAACGATCCGGTTCGCCCACGATTATCGACAGCAGTCGGTGTAGGTGAAGTTCTTCCAGAGGGCTGACTCGTCGATGCGGTCGGCGAGGCAGCCCAGGAGATCACCGTGCGAGATGGTGAAGCGGATGTCGGGGTGCCGGGTGAGGACGCCGGTCAGGGTCAGGTCGGTGACCGCTCGCGCTATGTCGAAGGGAAATTCGATCAACGCACGCGGCCGATCCAGCGCGACCTGACGCCATTGCGGTGGTGAGGTCGGGTGGAGAAGTACCTGCGCGGACCGCTCGTTGAGGGCTCGCCAGAGCGGCTCCCACGAGGGCTCACCCGGGTACAGCCCAGTCACGTTGCTGAGCAGGATGATGCCGTCCGCGTGCAAGACGTCGTACGCGTAGTCGAGCTCGGCCAGCGCCGCGTCGACATCCGGCAGCGGAAGACTGGCCAGGAAGCTGGAGCGCTCAGCGGCGAGCTCGTTGACGCGACGCGCGAGCACCCGAGCGCGGAAGTCGTCTCCGAAGTGCACACCCGGCGAAGGGATCGACAAGACATCACCTCGCGGGTACGTCGGCCAGCCGGGCAACCCGTCAGGTCGAAGATGCCCGGCTCGTTCCGCCGCCGCGACGTACTCGGGCGGCAGGAAGTGCGTATAAACAGTCATGCGACTGGGCGCAGAAGGTCTTCCAGGCCGATCCGGTGCAGGAACTCGGACCGGACTCGGTCGGCGACCGCGTTGACGACGATCGCGCCGTCGTCGGACGGGTCGTAGCTCGCGCGGAACGGGCGCTTGCCCTTCTCGGTGTCGACCACAGACACGATCAGACGCGCAACCTCGGCGACGTCGGACCACTCCGGTTCCAGATCGGCCAGTCGCTGACCGACGTGTTCCATCAGACCGGCGTACTTCGTCTCGTACGCCGCAACCACGTCGGTGTCGGCCGGCGATCCGCTGTGCAGGAAGTGATTCGTACCGTGCGTGAAAGCACCCGGTACGACGATCGTCGTCTCGATGCCGAATCGCGCCAGCTCCAACGCGTAGCTCTGCGCGAGCGCGTCCATCCCGGCCTTCGCCGCGAAGTACGGGGCCAAGTACGGCGGGGTGCCGCCGCGCGTGCTCGAGCTGCCGACCCATACGACCAGACCGTCCTGCTGAGCCCGCAGCACCGGCAGTGCCGCCCGATTGAGTCGCTGCGTGCCGACGACGTTCGTGTCGTAGAGATCCAGCACCTGCTCCGGAGTGAACGCCTCGGCCGGGCCGGTGACCATATGACCGGCGTTGTGAATCAGTACGCCGATCCGCCCCTGCTCACCGACCACCGTGTCGACGGCCTGCTGCACCGAAGTCTCGGAGCTCACGTCGAGTTCGACCGCCCGCAGGTTCGGCGAATAACCGACGGCGTCGGCCGCGGCAGTTGCGTTCCGACCGGCGAGGTCGCGCATTCCGGCGTACACGAGGTGTCCGGCGTCGACGAGGGCGCGGGCGGTCAAGGCGCCGAAGCCGCTCGACGCGCCACTGATGAGTACGACGCTCATGCTGCCGAACCTCCGTTGGCGTAGATGACCTGGCCGTTGATCCAGCGCGCGGGTCCGGCCAGGAAGGCGATGATCTCGGCGATGTCGGACGGCTGGCCGAGGCGCTCGAGCGGCGGCTCGGCGGCGATCCGGTCGATCAGTTCCTGCGGCTTCCCGTCGAGGAACAGCGGGGTCGCGGTGGGGCCGGGGGCGACCGCGTTCACGGTCACATCGCGGCCGCGCAGTTCGCGGGCCAGAATCAGCGTGATCGCCTCGACGCCACCCTTGCTCGCGGCGTACGCCGAGTAGCCGGGGCGGGCCAGCCGGGTCAGCGAGCTGGAGATGTTGACGATCGCGCCGCCGTTGCGGACCCGGCGGCTGGCCTGCTGGTCGACCACGAAGGTGCCGCGCAGGTTGGTCCGGACGATGTCGTCGAAGACCTCCAGGTCGAGCTCGGCCAGCGGCGCGAGCGGCATGATGCCGGCCGCGTTGACGACCACATCGACGCCACCGAACTCCTGCTCGGCCCGATCGAAGAGCGCGGTGACCGCGTTCTCATCGGCCACATCAGCCTGTACGGCGATCGCCCGGCCACCGTCGGCTTCGACCTCCTTGACGGCCAGTTCGGCGCGGTCCTTGTTGCCGGAGTAGCCGATCACAACGGAGTAGCCGTCGCGGCCAAGCCGGGCAGCGGCCTCGCGGCCGATCCCGCTGGATCCGCCGGTCACGATCGCGACCCTGGTGTTCTCACTCATCGTCATTGCCTTTCGAGACTGTCGTTTCGTGCTGACAGCTCGATCGTGCTCCGGACGATGGATCAAGTCCAACGACTCAAGTCGATGGCAGGATCAATCCTGTTGATGCATCTCCGCACCCAGCGAGGTCCCCGGGGGCTGCTTGAGATGCGTACTCACCAGACCGAGCAGCGCCCTGAGAGCGGCCGTCGGTTTCCGCTTCCGCAGGGTCGCCATGTAGAGCGACCACTGGAACGTCTCGTCCACAATCGGTACGACGCGCACTGCATCGAGCCCGGAGACGGCGTACTCAGGCAGGATCCCGAGGCCGACCCCCTGGGCCAGAAACTGAACCCCGTTCTCGATACCAAGCGCTTCGACGACCACCTGGCGCTCGATCCCGGCGGCCTCGAAGGTCTGGTCGATCAGCGTCCGCGTCCCGAATCCCGGCGGGAAGTCGACGAACTCCTCGTCCGCGAGGTCCGCTACCCGGACGGATCGCCGCCGGGCCAAGCGGTGCCCGACCGGGACAGCCAGCACCTGCGGCACCCGGAGCAGCTCCCAAGTGGTCAACTCGCGCGGCACACTGCCCTGCGGTACACCGAGGAAACCGATATCGATATCGCCATTACGCAACGCGACCATGATCCCAGCGGATCCTTCGGCGTTCACTCTGAGTTGCAATTCGACATTCGGATAGCGGCGACGGAATTCGGCCGCCGCGGCCGGCAAATCGATCAAACCCAACCCCGGCAACAGTCCGACTCGCACCGATCCACGCAAGCCGGCCCCGAGTTCGTCGACGACATCCCGGGCACCCTGCACCGCGTCCATCACCGCGAGCGCCTCCGGCAGCAACGCCGTACCGGCTTCGGTCAGGACCACGCGCTGCGCGTTCCGCTCGAAGAGCGTGACCTTCAAGTCCCGTTCAAGGGCCGCAATCGCAGCACTCACTGCACTTTGGACGACATGCAGCCGACGAGCGGCCAAGGTGAAGCTGCGCTCGTGCGCCACCGCCACGAAGTATTCCAGCTGCCGCAGTTCCACTCCGGCAGTCTGTCACTCCGCGGGACGGACCGCCTCGCGGTCGACCCAGACCAGGTGCCCGTGGTGGCTGACCAGGACCTCGTTGGCGCGGCGGCCGAGCTCGTGACCGGCGACCCAACGGCCACCGACATGGATCTGGACGTCACCGGTCGTGGCGGCGTCGGTAGGTGCGGAGGAACCTTTGGCCGGGGAAGAGGCGAGAGGCATAGCGACCTGACTTCGTGACAGGGGCGGAGATCGAGGGTGGCAGCGACAAGACTACAACCGCATTGTGACGCCGCGTTAGCGATAACTCGGATTGATCACGAACCTGAGGCGGTAACCGCCGAGAGGATGCATAACGGGGCCCGAGTGGGGTAGGAATGAGGTGCAAGGTCCTGACCGTGGTCCAGACATGTGCCGCGCCGTGACTCACGTCGCGAGGTCAGAACATGAACACCACCGCAGTCACCACCAGCTCCGCCCGGCATCGTGCAGATCAGCGCGACAGCGAGGCGCAGGCCCTGCTCAGCCGCCGGGCCGCCAGCACCGACGAAGACTTACGTCAACAACTTCTCGATCAGGCGATCGAGCTGCATCTGGGCGTCGCCCACAGCATCGCGTCGCGGTTCCGCAACCGCGGTGTCGAGGCCGACGACCTGGACCAGGTCGCCTACCTCGGTCTGGTCAAGGCCGCCCGTAGTTTCGATCCGTCGACGGGTACGCCGTTCCTCGCGTACGCCGTCCCGACCATCCGCGGCGAGGTGAAACGGTACTTCCGGGACTGCTCCTGGACGGTCCGGATCCCGCGCCGGCTGCAGGAACTGCAGGGCTCGATCGCCTCGGTCCGCCCGCAGCTCATCCAGGACCTGCACCGGGAACCGACGCAGGCCGAGCTCGCCGCCGAAATAGGGGCCGAAGTCAACGAAGTGGAGGACGCGATCGCGGCCGACGGCTGCTTCTCCGTGCTCTCCCTGGACCGTCCGCTGGACGGCGATTCCGCGACCCGGCTCGGCGAGACGATCGCCGACGAGGACACGGCGTTCGAGCAGACCGAAGCGGTCGCCGTACTGGCGCCTGCCCTGACCATGCTGAAGCCGCGCGAGCGTAGGATTCTGGAACTACGGTTCGTCGAGGGGCAGACCCAGGCGGACATCGGCGCCGAGATCGGGGTGAGCCAGATGCAGGTCTCCCGACTGCTCCGGGGCATTCTCGAGCGGCTCCGCGACCGGCTCGAACCCCCTGCGGCAGCCGCCGCTTGAGCCACCGGCCGATCTTCGTAGTGCAGCTGCACGACGCTCGAAGACTGCACTACGACGTCCGGCTGGAGGTCGACGGCGTCCTCAAATCGTGGGCGGTCCCGCGTGGGCCGTCCCTGGATCCGGTGGTGAAGCGGCTCGCTGTCTTCACCACCGATCACGATCTGGAGTACGCGTCGTACGAGGGTGTGCACGCGGACAGCAAGTACGGCAGTGGCGCCGTCATCGTCTGGGATGCCGGCGTCTACACGAACCTGACGCCGGGGAGTGCCGCCGACGCGATCTCGAATGGTCACCTGAAGGTGCGGTTGCACGGGGTGAAGCTCTCTGGGGCGTGGGCCTTCACGCGGACCGGCGAGGACTGGCTGCTGGTGAAGGTCCGCGATGACGACGCCGATCCATCGCGCGATCTGACTGTTTCCGAGCCGCGGTCGGTGCTGAGTGGTCTAACCATTGAGGAGATGGCCGCCTCCCGGCCCGGCGGTCAAGAGACCTGACCGATTCTGGCCAGCTGTCCTGCCTTGACCGGGTATAGGGCGCGACCGAGACTGCTTGCGTAGTTCTGACCTTCCTTGCCGCCCGGAGGACATGAATGCGCAAAATTGCCGTTGCCCTCTCCACCGTCGTACTGACCGCGCTGCTACCGCTGCCGGCTCAGGCGGCGCCGCCACCGGTCTGGACCCACAATTCGTCCGACCGCCTCTTCCCCTATGCCACCCGGCCGGCCGGCGCCCCGACCTCGATCGACCTGTACGCCGCCCGCAACGAGACCGAGGCCGCCCAGATCGCGGTCCGCCCGACCGCGTCCACATCTGGCGTCTCGGTTGCCGTGAGTAACCTGACCGGCCCGGGCGGCGCGACCCTCTCGGACATCACAGTCCGTCGCGAATACCTGCACCCGAATGTCTTCCAGGCTCCGGATGCCGAACGCGAAGGCACCGGTTCGCAGTACTACGACGCGCTCGTCGAGAACACTCCGCGGACCCTGGCGGCCAACGTCACCCAGCCGTATCACTACAGCGTGCGCGTGCCCACCGGCGCGACACCCGGCGTCTACACCGGTACGGCGACCGTCCAGAGCAGCGCGGGGAATACCGTCGTACCGGTTCGGCTGACCGTCGCGTCGGCCACTCTCCCGCCGACGAACCAGTCGACGTTCAAGCTGAACAACTGGACTACCTCGGCAGGTTGGGACTACACGGGGACGATCCAGGCGATTCCGCTGCAGTACAACGTGCAGATGTTCGACGAGAACTGGTGGCGGGTGATCGAGGCGATGGCCCGCAACCACGCTCGGCACCGCAACAACGTGGTCTTCGCGGACTTCCAGGCGCTGCTGATCCCTCATACCACGATCGATGCTGCTGGCAACTATACGTTCGGCTGGGAGGCGTTCGACCGGTTCATCCAGATCTATAAGGATGCCGGTGCGCTGCAGTGGATCCACACGCCGCACTTGCTGATGACCAGCGATCCTGGGGCCGGTCTGCCGAACCGCCTCGAGATGCTGAAGCGTGCCGCGAACGGATCCACGCAGATGGTTCCGGTCAACTCGGGTTCCGCGGAGGGGACGGCGTACCTGAACAAGCTGTTCCCGGCGCTCAAGCAGCATCTGGACGCCAAGGGTCTGACCGACATCTTCTACATGAGCGCGAACGACGAGACGACGCGGACCGAGGACACCAACGCGGCGAACTGGATGTACGAGATCTACCGCAAGTACTTCCCGAACCCGAAGCTGAACGAGGCCGAACTGGCCATCCAGAACCCGACCGCGACCGTCACCGCGAACACCCCGATCCTCGATCTCTACGAGAACAACGTCGGGCACTTCCAGACCAAACGCCTTGCTGGTAACGAGTTGTGGATCTACAACTGCATCGGGCCGCGCGGTCCGTACCTGAACCGGTTCCTGATGTCACACCTGGTCAAGACCCGGCTGACGCCGATGCTGGCCTGGAAGGCGAACGCGGTCGGGTATCTGCACTGGGGGTGGAACTACTGGTTCGGCACGCTGGGGCAGAAGTTCGACACCTTCGACGGGGCGCAGAACGGCGACAACTTCATCGTCCGGCCGAACGCGCCGGCGTACGACGTCTACGACAGCATCCGCAGTGAGGCCCAGTTGGACGGGGTCGAGGACTACGAGCTGTTCACGCAGTTGGCCGCGACCAAGCCGGTGCTCGCTCGCGCGTTGGCCAACTCGCTGCTGACGAACTCGTTCACGCTGGACAAGTCGGGGGTCGCGGCGGACGCCGTACATCGTCAGGTCTTGGATGCGTTGGCGTCTGGTGGGCCGGATCAGGTGTATCCGTACGCCGATGACTTCGGCGCCGGATCGCAGTCGTGGCAGTCGAACGCCGGGTCGTGGTCTGTTTCGGGTGGAGCTTTGGTGCAGACGGATACCGGTGGTTGGAACCACGTTGCCGGTCTCGAGGGGCGCGCGTACGGCGATGTGTCGGCGAGCGTCGACCTGCAGATTCGCGGCGTGAATTCGAATGGTGGCAACACGAACTGGGCCGGGCTGGTGGTTCGCAACCTGAACCCGACCGACTTCGAGAGCGGCTATCTCGTGGCCCAGCGCAACAATGGCGAGGTCTTCGTCTTCAAGTCCGGTACGACGCTCGGCAAGGCCCAGGCGGTCGGCTACGCACCCGGTCAATTCAACCGCCTCCGCGTGGTTGCGCGCGGCAACAAGATCACCGTGTACGCCGGGACTGGTGCCGCGCCGGTGCTGACAGTCACCGACTCCTCGTTCACGGCCGGGGGTATCGGTCTCGCGAGTGGCGGGGTGAACGTGGCCTTCGACAACGTGCGGCTCAACCCGGACGTGAACCCGGCCGAAGGCGGTGCGGTTTCGGTCTCGTCGTCGTACGACAATGACGGCTGGCGCGCGATCGCGGCCGTCGACGGACGCCGTACGTCGGACGCCAGCTCGATGGGATGGACCTCCGCTGCCGCGGCCAACGCGACCGACCAGCAGACGTTCAAGGTCGATCTCGGCGCTGCGCGCTCGCTCGGCCGGGTGGACCTGTATCCGCGGGCCGACGGGGCCAACGTGGGCGTCGGCTTCCCGATCGACTACGACGTACAGGTTTCGACGGACGGATCGTCGTGGAGCACCATCGGCACACGATCCGGCCAGGCCAGGCCTAGCGGCGTACAGTCCTTCGACTTCCCAGCTCGCAGCGTGCGCTACGTGCAGGTGATCGGTCGTCGGCTGGCCCAGGACCCCTTCGGCACCTACCGAATGCAACTGGCCGAGGTCGAAGTTGCCGGCGGCAACTTCGCCGCCGGGCGACCAGTGACCTCGTCGACCTCCTCGGAGTTCGTTGGCGAAGGCTGGCTGCGAGCCAACCTGACCGACGGCGCCCGCCAGTCGCGCCTCTGGAACTCAATGGGCTGGACCAGCGACTCCGTCCCCGCCAACTCCCCACAATGGGTCCGCGTAGACCTCGGCGGCCCTTCCCGCATCGGCAAGGTCGACCTGTACGCACGCTCCGACGGCTCCAACACCGGCGGCATGTTCCCGGTCGACTACGTCGTCGAAACGTCCACAGACGGGGTCAACTTCACGCCGGTCGCCACAGCGAACGACGTACCGCAGCCCGGCTCCAGCGCGGTGACCCACACCTTCCCAACCACCACAGCCCGCTACGTGCAGGTCCGCGGAACCGAGCTGCGACCAGAGGGCGAGGGCACCTACCGAATGCAACTCGCCGAACTCGAAGTGAGCTAGAACGTGTCCACGTGGATGACATCGTCGAGTGACTGCCGCGCAGCAGGCTTGAACGTGTCCCCCGTGTAGTAAGCAGTCGGAAGCAGCACGGACTGCCGGATCTCCTCCGGCAGTCCGAGCAGCTCCTGAATCTCCTTCTCATAAACCATGTGCAGCGTCGTCCACGCCGTACCAAGTCCCCTCGCTCGCGCCGCCAAGCAGTAACTCCAAGCCGCGGGCAGAATCGACCCCCAAGTCCCCGACTGATTCCCAGCCGGCAACTTGCTCACCTGCAGGCAAGGCAGCACCAGAACAGGCACCTGCCCCATCCGCTCCCCCAGATAAGCCACGCTGTCCCCAACCCGCCGCTGCACCGGCCCCCGCTCAGGATCATCCGCGTGCAGCTTCCCCGCGGCCCCCTCGCTGGCCAAATACTGCTCAACCGCCAGCCGGTAGTACTCCCCGATAGCAGCCCGCTTCTCACCATCCGTGACCACCATCCAATGCCACGTCTGCCGATTACTCCCCGAAGGCGCCTGCACCGCCACCTCAATACACTCCCGAACCAGCTCCAACGGGACTGGCCGGTCCAAGTCCAGCCGCTTCCGGACGGTCCGCGTAGTAGTCAGCAGTTCATCAGGCATCAAATCCAAGGTCTCCGTCACACCCCCTTTCTACCTCGCCGCCTGAACATCAACAGGAGGTACTCGTATACGTAGACCTCCACGCCCGCAGGCAGCCACCCGCGCGACCGCCGTCGCATACCTATACGTCCTGTTCTTGGAGCGACGGCTCAGCAGGTACAGAGAGAGTTGGGGTGGACCTGCCCCACTCACCAACCCGCTCCCCAGCCGATCCAGGCAGCCGCGCCAAGCGTGAACCCAGCAGCCCACCCAGAGTTCGACGGTCCGCCCCCTCCCCGGCTCACCCATTCGGCAGGGTGGCTTCGCTCGACGCGCCACCAACAGCATCCCCTCGCTGACTGTGGGGAGAAAGCCGCCGGTAAACGATGGACAACGACACGGAGATCACACTCGACCTCCCACTCCCCACACTCGCCGATCACCTCCGGATATCTGCCAAGCAACCCCTCCTGGAGGAAGTTGCGCTTCCTGCAATGTGTCGGCAAGGACATGTAGTAGCCATCTACGTAGCCGGCGGCGCCCGCCGAAGTCAGCCGCGCGAACGGCATCGCGTGCCACCACTACGTGTCCCTAGCGACAGTCAGCAGGTGTACAGGGAGTTGGGGTGGACCTTTTCGCAGAAGCGGACGTGGAGGTGGTTGTCGTGGGCGGGCCACTCGGTGGTGAGGCCTTCGTTGATCAGGGTGGGGTCGTTGAAGAAGATGATGCGGACGTGGCCGGGGGCGGCGGCGCGGATTGCCTGGACCAGTTGGCGGGTGGCGGCGCGGTCGTAGGTGGTGGACTGCCAGGTGATGCGGCCGGCGCTGCACTGGCCGTTGTCGGTGCGGATGGGCCAGATGTCGATGTCCAGGCCGACCTCGTGGCTGCCGTGGCCGGGGATGTCGCCGCCGTGCTCGTAGCCGGCGTCGCCGTACGGGACCTTGCCTTGGCCGGTGGATGCGAAGGAGCGGGCGGCCTGTTCGAGCTGCGCTACTGCGGCTGAGGTGGCCCAGTTGGCCGCCGTACCGTTGCCGTCGGGGTCCTGGTCGCAGAGGTTTGCGGTGAAGTCCGGGTAGTCGTAGTGCCAGGCGAGGTTGCGCCAGGTGATCGGGCCGACGATTCCGTCGGAGCCGATCCCGGCGTGGGTCTGGAAGGCGGCGACTGCGTCGCGGACCGCCGTACTGAAGACGCCGTCGACCGGGAGGCTGAGGCGGCGCTTGGCGTTCAGCTCGACCTGGAGTGCCTTGACGGCCGCGTTGTTGTCGCCGGAGCGGAGGGTTGGGGCGAGGGCGGCCCAGGTCTGTGGGCCGACGATTCCGTCGGTGCCAAGGCCCTTGGCGGTCTGGAACGCCTTGGCCGCGTCGACTGTCGAGGCGCCGAAGACGCCGTCGGCCGGGGTGCTGTGGCCGTTGTGCTGCAGCAAGTACTGGATCGCCAGTACGTCGGCGCCGCGGTTGCCGCTGCTCTGAGTCGGAAAGAAGGCGTTCGCGTACGCGCCGGCACTGGTCGGAACGAGGGCGAGAGCCAGGGCGAGGAGTACGACCAGGAGACGTCGCATGGGAGATCCTCCGGGGGCGGTCGAAGAAACTAAATTACGGTCCTTCGCCACAATCCGGCATCAATTACCTGCAGCGCAAGCCCTCACTCGAAAGGTGCCGGGTCCCCCGCGCCGACCCGGACCACCTCGGCGACGTCGTCGGAGAAGTCGATCACGGTCGTCGGCTCGACGCCGGTCTCGCCGTCGATCACGCCGTCGACCTGGTTGTCGAGCTCTTCCTTGATCTCCCAGCCCTGGGTCATCGGCTCCTCGTGCCCGGGCAGCAGCAGCGTGCTCGACAGCATCGGCTCACCGAGCTCCTCGAGCAGCGCCTGAGTGACCACATGGTCGGGGATCCGAACGCCGACCGTCTTCTTCTTCGGGTGCAGCAGCCGCTTCGGAACTTCCTTGGTGGCCGGCAGGATGAACGTGTAACTGCCGGGCGTGGCCGCCTTGATCGAGCGGAAGACGGCGTTGCTGATGTGCACGAACTGCCCGAGCTGGGCGAAGTCCTGGCACATCAGCGTGAAGTGGTGCTTGTCATCCAGTTGCCGGATCGATCTGATCCGGTCGATCCCGTCCTTGTTCCCCAGCGCGCAGCCGAGAGCGAAACACGAGTCGGTCGGGTAGGCGATCAGCCCGCCGCCGCGGACCAGGTCCATGACCTGGCCGACCGCTCGCTTCTGGGGATTGTCCGGATGCACATCGAAATACCTGGCCACCCGCCGAGCCTACCGCCGCAGCTCCCGCAGAGCCGCCTCGAAGGTGCTGGAGTCGAATGCAGGCGTCGCGCGGTGCGGCGGCAGACCGACGCCTTCGTAGTTGCGGCCGCTCGCGCTGACATACCGCTCAGCCGGTACGGCGATCAGCCAACCGTTCGGCAGCGTGCGGATCATCGTGTCCGAGAACGCCCCTTGCGTGCTCTCGCCGTACCGGATCGGGCGCGGACTGCGGCCGTCCAGCGCGAGGGTGGTCGACTCAGCCGCGCTGACGGTCGCGCCGGAGGTCAGTACGGCGATCGGTCCCCGGTACGACGGCCTGCGGCTCGGGTGGACACGAATCGACTGCGGTGCGGTGACCAGCGTGCTCTTGCGATAGGCGACGTACGGCTTGTTCGTGAGCCGCGACGCCAACCGCAGGCCGAACGGATCCGAACCGCCCGGGTTCACGCGCAGGTCGATCATCAGTCCTAGCAGGGGTTTGCGGAAGATCGTGTCGAGGGCGTCGTCCAGATCCTCGTCGAAGCTGGTGATGCGGAGATAACCGATCCGGCCGGGCAGGTCGGCGTACTGAAGGCTTCCGTACGACGTCAGTTTCGCGCCGCGAAGGTCTTTGTGGATCAGGGCCTGGGCGCGGGCTTCGAGTTCGTCGGAGGGGAGTTCGGTTCCGGGGCGGACTCCGCTGTAGGCGTGCTCGGGTGAGCGCAGGCCGACGTGGGCGTCGCCGAGTGGTTCGAGCATGCCGGCCATCAGTTCGAAGAGCTTGTCGTCGGAGATGCCGTCGTGGATGAGCGGGCGGACACGGGCTCGTTCGACCTGCCAGTCCACGCCCTTGAGGCGAAAGGCCGGGTAGTTCTCGGCGTACGAGGCCCAGAAGACGTCGAAGACACTCAGTGGATCGCTGGGTGTCTCGACCGCACATCGCGCCGGCAACGCAGGTCGGGGACGGAGTCGGATCGTGCCCACGCTGCCGTCCACCTGGAGGCTGTGCGGGCTGATCCGGTAGCGGGAGTCTTCGGACTCGAAGACGCCTGGCCGTACTTCGGTGGCGGTGTCAGAGGGTGCGCAGCTGACCTTGGTGAGGTCGTAGAACTGCGCGGTACCGTTGCTGATGGCAACGGCAATGTTGTAACCGTCGGTCTGGTAGACGCCGTCGAGGCTGAGCAGGGCGGCAACGGCCGCCACGGTTGCAGTGATCATGACTGGAATGCTCGGCGCGCTCCCCCATCTGTGGGAACGGATCGCCGCCAGGATCAGGGGTTCACTCGGGCCGCATCGGTGGGGTTCCCGACGACTTCCGTCGCTACCCGACTCAGCCTTTCGATACCTTCGCGCAGCGTTGCCTCGGGCAGCGTGAACGGGATCCGCGTGTGGTCATCGGACGAACCGAACACCGCGCCGGGCAGCAGCGCGACGCCGTACCGCTGTGCCAGCTGGCTCCATTGCGTGGCGGTTCCGTGCGGCAGGCGGACCCAGAGCGATGCGCCCGCTGCGGGCTCCTGCCAGGTGCAGTCGGGGAGGTGCTGCTGCAGGAGATCGGTCAGCGTGCGCAACTGCACCGGCAGCGTCGTACGGCGTTCGGCCACCGCGTCCTCGTAGTGATCGAAGAGCCGCCGGGCCACCTCTTGAGCGACCAGCGAGCTGCCGAGATCGCTGATCCCGCGCACCTGGGCGAGTCGCGCGACCGTTTGCGGCGCACCGCGGATCCAGCCGAGGCGCAGGCCGCCCCAGAACACCTTGCTGAGCGAGCCGATCGTGAGCAGCCGCTCGTGTGTGCCCAAGGTCGAGGGTGTTGGCGCGAACGCCGTACCGGCGAGTGAGGTGTCGTCGACCAAGATGAAGTCGTACCGATCGAGTAGCCGGGTGAGGCGGCGACGGCGATCGGCTGTCATCACCACGCCGGTCGGGTTGTGACCGGACGCCTGCACGTAGACGAGTCGCGGCGCCTCGGTCACTAGCAGCTTCTCCAGCGCATCGACATCAAGACCGGCGCTGTCCAGAGCGACCGTGCACAGTCTGCTGCCGGTCCGCGAGAAGGCATCCAACGCTCCCCGGTACGTCGGGTCCTCGACGATCACGCGATCAGCCGGCTGGAGGCAACCGCGCGCAACCAATTCCAGCGCCTGCTGGGCTCCCGCCGTGACCAGGATGTCATCCGATCCGCCGTACCAGCTCGCAATCCGCTCACGCAGCGACGGCAGGCCTTTGAGGTGGTAGCCATGATGCGTGGTCGTCAACTGCAGGTAGTCGTCCCGCGTCAGGCTCGCGGCCACGTCGGCGACGATCCCAAGGCTCGGCAGCGCAGCCGTCATGAAGTCGATGGTCGCGGGCGGTCCATCGAGGAACTGACTCGCCGCGTGATCACCCGCCAACTCGCGGCTCGACACGGTATGCCGGGCGTGCGTCCGGACCCTGGTTCCGCTGCCACGCCGCCGCTCGAGCAGACCGCCGGCCTGCAACTCCTGGTACGCCGCGACGACCGTCGTACGGCTCATCGTGAGTGCCACGGCGAGCGCTCGTTCGGCTGGCAGGACCGCACCCGGCGGAAGTTCGCCGCGATCGATCAGCTCGGCCAGGCCCTCGCTCAACCGCCGATAGAGCGGACCTGTCGGCGTACCGGTCCCTACCAGCATGCGGGTCAGCTGATCGGTGGTGATCCTGTGCATTCGAGGTCCAATTCCGGCGAGGTGGCTCTGGAGATCATCGCACCGGCCGGGTCAGGGTTGACCCCATGAGCGTCACCTATCAGTTCGAGTACGCCGAGCGGCTGCGCTGCGCATTCATCGGCGCCGGCGGGCATTCGTATCGCAACGTCTACCCGGCCTTCCAGTACGCGCCGGTCGAGCTCGTCGCGATCTGCGATGTCGACCTCGACCGCGCCCAGACCTACGCACGGGGCTTCGGCGCACCGACGGCGTACGCCGATCACCACGCGATGCTGGCGGCCGAACGACCCGACGCGGTCTTCATCGTCACGTCGTACACGGACACCGGCGACGTACAGGCGACAGCCTTGGCCGAGGACTGTCTGCGGGCCGGAGCGCATGTGTGGATGGAGAAACCGACGGCGGCCGGTATGACGCAGTTGGATCGGTTGCAGGCGGTTGCCGACGAGACCGGGCTGACCGTGATGACCGGGCTGAAGAAGATCTTCACTCCGGCAATCGAGAAGGTGGCGGCCATCCTGCGCGATCCTGCGTTCGGACCGGCCAGCTCGATCGCGGTGCGTTATCCGCAGGCGCTTCCGGCGCCGGCCGATCGGTCCGACGACGTCGCGATGATCGGGTTTCTCGACCACATCTTCCATCCGGCCGCGATCCTCACCTATCTGATGGGTCCGGTACGGCGGCTCAGTTACGAATGGGAGCCGCGAACCGGGGCCTCGGTGTCCAGCCTGCTGTTCGAATCCGGAGCGATCGGGTCGCTGCATCTCGCGGCCGGTTCGGCACCCGGTGCGCCGCTGGAGCGGGTCGAGGTGATCGGCGACGGCGCCCACGTCGTGGTGGACAACGGCGTCCGACTGACCTACTACCGGCGCGGCGTCGAGCTGCCGTACGGGCGATCGGCGTCGTTCATCGCCGATGACGAGGTCGCCCCGTTGCACTGGGAGCCGGAGTTCTCGCTCGGACAGCTCTACAACAAGAACCTGTTCTACCTCGGCTATGTCCCGGAAGTCGTGCACTTCTGCGAGAGCGTACTGGCCGGAAAGCCAGTGCAGAAAGGGACATTGGCCGATGCCCGGATGATTCTCGACCTGTACGAAAGGTACCGATGATGATCGAGGAACAACCGTGGGGACGGTTGGAGTGGATGGTGTCCGGTTCCTTGGGCAACTCCACGACGATGACGGTCGGGCGCTGCTACATCCGGCCTGGCGAGCAGAATCCTCGGCACTATCACCCGAACTGCGACGAGGTTCTGCATGTCCTGCAAGGGACGATCGAGCACAGCGTCGACGATTCACTTGTCCGCATGGGGCCTGGTGACACGATCAGCATCCCGTCCGGCCGCGTTCACAACGCGCGCAATCTCGGTGACGACGAAGCGATCTTCGTGATCGCGTTCTCGAGTCCGGATCGGCAGGTCGTTGGCGAATGACCTACTTCGCCAGGCCGACTGCGGTCGCGGTGACGACCAGGTTGTCTTCGTAGCCGCCGTTGTCGGCGTCATAAGCGCCGGTGCAGGTGATCAGGACGAGCCGATGATCGCCGGTCTGGTCAAAGGCACCACTGCGGGTCGCCAAAGCGTCCTTCGGGACCGAGACCTTCGAAACAACCCGGTACGTCGCGCTTCGGCCGGCACCACGCAGTACGACGTACTCGCCGGGCTCGGCCTGTCGTAGGCGCGCGAAGAATCCGCGACCCTCGGTCTTGGTGTCGACGTGACCGGCCAGAACGATCGAGCCGAACGGGTCACCGGCCTGGGCACCGCCGTCCCACCAACCGACGCGTTGCGCGCCGGACGGCACTTGCAGCTGGTCCTTGACCGTGCCGGCCGGGACGACGGGTGCGCGGGCGCCGCCGGGCAGCACCACCTCGGTCGGTACGAATCGGATGCGCTGGCTGGGAGCCGGCGTACCGACGCGGCCTGGTGGGACTTTGCCCGTGGGCGTGAGCTCGAGAGGGGTGGACGACGCAGTTCCGCCGCCCACCCCGACGCTCGGCACAGCTCCGTCCGACTGCGCGGCGCACCCCTCCAGGCCCACGCAGCAGCACACCAGCAGCCCGAGCAGCAACCTCCTCAGCGGCGTTTGACCCTTCTGACAGTGATCGCTGTGGCCAGCAGGAGCAGCAGGGCGACACCGGCCAGCGTTGCGGTCTGGTCGGGCCCCTCTCCGGTGTTGACCACCTTCGGCTTCGGGGATCCGGTCGGGCGGAGTTTGATCTCGCCGACCGCGACCGTCATCGTCTTCTGGCTCGGTGCGCCGACCGCGAAAACCCGGGTCAGATATCCGGCCTTCAGCGGCAAAGCCAACGGCCCGAGAACAACAGGTGACTTTGCACCGGCAGGCACGATCTCGACACGGTAAGTGGCCGCCGGAACGACTACGTCGAGTGATTCTCCGTTCGCAACATTCGCGAACAGGACTTGTCCGTTCACCCGGATGTCGGCCGGGCCGACCGCGGCGGTGTGCGCGACCCGGACCGCGGCCTTATCGGCCGGGACCGCATTCAGCTTGTTGTTGTACGACGTGATCACGGGCGCGCCACCCGGGGAGGCCGGCTGGTGGATCACGACGTCGAGACTGCCGCCGGAGGCGACCGTCACCTTGCGTTCGATGACGACCTTTCCGCCTTGTTTCGCAGTGATTGTGCGCTGCCCGGCGGAGACGCCGAGCGGGCCGATCAGCTTGGCGGCCGCTACCTTCGTGGCCACCTCACGACCGTCGATGCTGATGTCGAGACTCCGCCCGGGCAGCCCCTGGACGATGTAGACATTGCCTCCGGCGGCCCCCTGCGCCGGCACCGCCAGGACGGCCGGAGCCGCCACGATCGCCAGCACCAGAATTACCGGACCTGGTATTCTCGAAAATACCGCCCGGAGATGTTCGGATACGCTACGTTTCCACATTTCGCCCCCTGGATGTTCGCGTTCACAGTGTCCCCACACAATTGCCGAGAATCGGCGAATTCCGGCGTATCGTAAGCGCAAACAGATCCGGCCGCCAGAGGCAGTGCGCCCAACCGGATCCGTTTCCTTGGGGGGCGATGCGTGATGCCACATCGCAAACGAACGTTGGTCTTGGCTGCGCTGATCCTGGCGCTCGGCGGATGTTCCGGGGAGCCCGAACCAGTGCCACCCAGTCCGGGAGTCGGCGATACCGAGGCCATTCCACCGCCGGGTCAGTCGGAAACGCCCGAGACGCCGGGTCCCGGCGTCACCGCGCCGGGGATCCGGCTGACCGCCGTACCGCGGACTGACGGGTCGTTCGACATGGTCGAAGACGTGATGCTGTTTGCGCCGGTCGATGTGCTGCAGTTGCAGGTTCCTACTTCTGGGGAACAGTTGCCGGGGTTGATGACGAAGACCGCGCCACGCGCGTCCGACTTGCAGTTGCTGGCCGATGACCACGAAATCCCGCTCGACACAACCACGGTGGAGACCACTCGGGATCTGCCGCTGCCGTCGGCCGCCACGAAGATTCGGTTGACGTATCGGCTGACTGGTACGACGGTTCGCCGTACACCGCAGCGACCTGAGCGCGCCGCGGCCGCGTTGCGCCCGCTGATCATGCCCGCCGAGAGCACCTTGCCGACAACGGTTTCGGTGTCGGCCGGGCTGTTGAACGCGGTCTGCCCGTTGCTTCCGGAGACCCGCTGCGCGGTCGGCGACCCGCCTGCGCTGACGATCCGGCCGGACATTCCGGTCGCCGAGGCACTGGTGGTGATCCAGCTCGACCTGCCCTGATGTCGTTTTGTCCGAGGGGCCGCTTACTGTGAGTTCATGGCGGAGGAACGGATCGCATTGGGGACCGCGCGAGCGCGGTGGGTGCTGGCGGCGACGGCGCTCGGGTCGGGGATGGCATTCCTCGACGGCACGGTGGTCAATGTCGCGTTGCCCGCGATGGGCAAGGACCTCGGCGCGGACATGGCCGGTCTGCAGTGGATCGTCAACGGCTACATGCTGATGCTGGCGTCGCTGATCCTGCTCAGCGGATCGCTCGGCGACCGGCTCGGACGACGGCGGATGTACGTGATCGGCGTGGCCTGGTTCGCGGTGGCGTCGGTGATCTGCACGATCGCACCGAACCTCGAGGTGATGATCGCCGGGCGCGTTCTGCAGGGCATCGGCGGCGCGCTGCTGACGCCGGGCAGTCTCGCGATCCTGCAGACGACTTTTGCGCCAGGTGATCGCGGCAAGGCGGTCGGGACGTGGTCCGGGCTTACCTCGGTCGCGGCTGCCGTTGGGCCGTTCGTCGGCGGGACCTTGGTGGACAGCGGTTCCTGGCGGCTGATCTTCCTGATCAACGCACCGATCGCGCTCGTCACCATCCTCGTCACGATGCGGCATGTGCCGGAGACCCGCGACGAAACGATGGCCGGCAAACTCGACCTCGGTGGCGCAGGCCTGGCCACGATCGGCTTGGCCGGCTTCACGTTCGGGTTGATTCGCGCAGGTGAGAGCGGCTTCGGCAACGCGTCGGTGATCGCCAGTCTGGCGGCCGGGCTGATTGCCTTCGGTGTCTTCGTCGAGGTCGAGCGGCGCAGTTCGCACCCGATGCTGCCACCTGGCATCTTCGCCAACAGACGCTTCACCGGGGCGAACCTGGTGACCGTAGTTGTCTATGGCGCCCTCGGTACGGCGACGTTCCTGGTGGTCGTCTACTTCCAGACAGCCCTTGGGTACGCCGCAGTGTGGGCCGGGGCGGCCTTGCTACCGATGACCGCGTTGATGTTCACCCTGTCGGGCTATGCGGGTGGATTGGCGGAGAAGATCGGGGCCCGAATACCGATGACGGTGGGGCCGTTGCTGATGGCGGGTGGCTTCCTGCTGATGCTGCGGATCTCGCCTGGCTCGCAGTACGTGACCGCGGTCCTGCCGGCGGTCGTCGTACTGGGTCTTGGGCTGGTTGCGACGGTCGCGCCATTGACCGCGACCGTGTTGTCATCGGTCGAGGATCATCACGCTGGGATTGCGTCCGGGGTGAACAACGCGATTGCCCGGTCGGCGCAGTTGATGGCGGTTGCCGCGATTCCGATGGCGGCGGGGATCACCGGGGAGTCGTATCGGGATCCTGTTGCCTTTAGCAATAGCTTTCACCGGGCGTTGATCATCTCCGCGGTACTCGCCGTGGCCGGGGCGGTCATTGCGTGGACCACGCTCGGGGACGGGACCAAGCGCCGTACGGTGCAGGTCCTGCATCACCGGCATTGCGCGCTGGAGGCACCGCCGTACACGCACACCCGCTGATCGTTGGCCGACATGTCGACAAACCGGGATCTTTTTGACACGGTCGTGCGATATGGTCGGTGGCAAGCGACCTGGGGAGGTACGGGGTGAACGTGTGGTGGCGGGCGGCGTTCGGAGCCGCCGCGATGGGGTTTGCGCTGGGGTGCTCGATCACGGTGTCCGAGGCGGTGCACAACCGGTACGTGCCGGCGGTGGTGTGTGCGGTGGTCGCCGTACTGCTGATCCGGCCCTTCCGGCGGCGGCAGGAGCTGGGGCTGCGGAACGCGGCGCGCGGGCTGCTCAACGGGCTGGTGGTGACGGGCGGCAGCGCTGCCATCGTCCTCGGCGCGGGGACGCTCGCCGGATGGATCACCTGGGGCCGATTCGAACTGCATCGCGTGCTGTTGTTCCTGCTGACGAACACGATCATCGCGCTGCTGCTCGAGGCTCTGCCGGAGGAGCTCAGCCTGCGGGGTCACACCTGGAGTGCGCTGCGATCGCGGTACCGCGGGCTGCTGGCTGCCGTCGGGACCACCGCGTTGTTCCTGCTCGTGCCGGGGATCTCATCGGCGGTCCAGCTCATTCTCGGGACCATCTTCGAGCAGAACACCCAGGCGCTGAGTTTCGTCCCCCCGGGCGAGGACATCGCGTCGTACCTGTTCCTGCTGACGATCTTCGGGTTCACGCTGATCGCCGCTCGCGTGGCCACCGGTTCACTGTGGGCCAGTGTCGCAACACATCTGACCTTCCTCACGGTGAACCGGCTGACCGTTGACGGCGCCAAGCGGGACTCGGGGTGGTCGGCGAGCCTGGTCAGCCAGGACGTGCTGCTGCTCGTCCCGGCGTACCTGGTGCTCGCCGCCCTCGTCTACTACGTGCAGTTCTTGATATCGCGGCCGGAGTTGTCCTTGGCCTCGTCGTTGCCCCAGCGCGACAAGTAGTACGCCGAGACGTACTGGTTGGCCGGGCCGACGTCCAGGTCGGTCTTCAGCCACCACTTGTTGTAGCTGTCGCCGACGCGGACGACCGGGCCCTCGACCCGGCAGTAGACGTAGCTCGTGCCCTTCCTCAGGGTGCCGGTGCTGGGCTCGACACCCGGGCTCGCATACCCGGGGGCGTCGGCGAAGGTGTCGACCCAGAACTTGCTGTCCCCGGGACCGCTGCAGTTCGCGCTGGTCTCGAAGTGCTCGCCATAGCTCCACGTGATCGGGACCAGGTGACCGTCGAACGTGACCTGCTTGACGACGCCGTTCTGCTTCTCCTCGAAGTGCAGATGCGCCCCGGTCGTCGCGCTGCCCGTGTTGCCGACCAGCCCGATCGGCGCGCCCTGAGCCACCTCGTTGCCGACAGCAACATCACGGCGATCGAGGTGCAGGTAGCGGGTCTGCCAGCCGTCCGCATGGTCGATGACGATCATGTTCCCGGCGTCGGCCACGAAGGTCGAGACGCTGACCCGGCCGGCGGCGGCCGCGAGGACCGTCGTACCGCGGGTGTTCCCACCCGGGTCGACCATGTCGAGCTTCTCCTTGGGGTTGTGACCGCTGTGCGTGGCCGTCGTCCAGCGCAGACCGCACGGGATCGGCATCTGGAAGACCGGATCGGCGGCCATCGCCGTCGTCGGTACGGCGATCAGGCCGGCCGCGACCAGAATCGCCAGCAGGGCCAAACGGATGAGCTTCATGGGGCGGACCTCTCAGAACTCGGGTCCGCTCAGCGTAGATCCGCCGTACGGGGTGAAGCAGTCCTTTCGAGCCTGGCCGAAGTGTTAGCGCCGCGCGCGGTAGCTCGCTCGTACGTCGGCTGGCAGCCGCTCGATGGCGTAGCGGAGCATGGTCCGGGGCATCGCCGGTGCGTGTTCGTCGAGGAAGACGCGGAGCTCCTCCTCGGACACCCGTTTGCCGGCCTCGCGCAGCATCCAGCCGGCCGCTTTGTGGATCAGGTCCTCGCGGTCATCGAAGACTTCGGGCGCGAGGTGGTAGATGTCCTCGCTCTCACCGCGTCTGATGAACCAGTGGGTCGCGACGAGGGCGATGCGGCGCTCCCAGAGCGACTCCGAGTGGACCAGATTCGTCAGGACGTCCCGTGGCTTGTCGAGCAGATGGCCGCCGACGATCTCGGAGGCGCTGCAGTCGACCAGATCCCAGTTGTTGATGTACGCCGTGCTGCGGAGGTAGAGGTCGTAGATCTCTGGCCGCTCGTTGCCTTTGTTCCGGCTGGCTCGGTCGGCGAGCAGGCAGAGGATGGCCAGCCTGTGCTCGTGGATCGGGCTGGTCAGGGCTTGCTCGAGATCCTCCAGCGGGATCGCGGCTCGGGCATACGGCTTGAGCAGTCCGCGGATCGTGGAGAGCTTCACGCCGGCCATCTGATCGCCGTACCCATAGCCGCCCGGCTGGAGCTGGAAGTAGCGCTCGAGGACCTCGGCGACCTGGGGATCCGCGGCGTCGTCGATCTCGGCGAGCAGCGTGGCCGCGGTCAAAGTTGCCGCGGTCATATCAGCATGCCGCCGCTGGCACGGAGGTTCTGGCCGGTGAGCCAGCGGCTGTCCGGTCCGGCCAGGAAACCGACGATGTCGGCGATGTCGACCGGCTGACCGACCCGGGCCAGGGCGGTCACGCTGACCAGCATGTTCTGGACCTCGGGCGGATTGTTGTCGTAGAACATCTCGGTCGCGGTGGCTCCCGGCGAGACCGAGTTGACGGTGATGCCACGAGCGCCGTACTCGCGGGCGGCGATCTTCACGAACTGCTCCAGCCCGGCCTTGCTGGCGGCGTACAGGGCGACGGTCGGGACCGGCATCGCCGTGTTGAGTGTCGAGAGCGCGATGATCCGGCCGCCGTCGGGCAACACCTCACCCGCGCGCTGGATCGCGAAGAACGGACCACGCAGGTTGGTCGCGAACAACTCGTCGTACATGGGCTCGGTGACGTCCGCAATCGGCGAGATCGTCGCCAGCGCCGCGTTGCAGACGAAGATGTCCAGTGTGCCGGTCGGCTCAAGCGCTCGCTCGAACAACTCGGGCACCGCGGACACGTCGGCCTGGTCGGACTGCACCGCGATCGCCTGACCGCCGGCCGCCTTCACCTCGGCGACCACATCGGCCGCCTTGGCCTCGCTATTCAAATAGGTGAATGTGACGACGGCACCGTCCGCCGCCAAACGCCGTACGATCGCGGCACCGATGCCTCGCGAACCGCCGGTGACCAGAGCTGCCTTGCCGTCGAGTACGCCCATGTTCTTTGTCTACCATCCGGCGGGGACAGTCAGCATCGTCGTTACAGGGCTTGACTTTTCTGGTAGCGCTTACAACGGGGTGGTCACGCTCCGGGGTTAACCGTCGGGCAGGCGTTGTGACGTTAAGCCATCGGGGCATACGGTTGCCCCAGGGCAGTACAACCCGCCAGGACGGACCGGCGGCCAGGACTACCCGGGGGAGAGACCGGCGTGACAAGCCAGCCTGAGCCGCGGGACGGCGAAATGATCAGAACGACGTTCGACGCGGTCACCGAAGAGCTGGAGCCGGGCGTCCTGCTCGTGCGCCTGTCCGGCGAGATCGACATCGCCACCACCGACTTCGCTTCCGAATCGATCCGCGCCGCGGTCGCACCACCGGCGAGGCTGGTGCTGATCGACGTCTCGGCTGTCACGTTCCTCAGCTCGGCCGGCCTCGGGAACCTGGTCGAGGCGCGCACGCTGGCTGGCCGGCACAACATCACCCTCGCCCTGGTCGGCGTCGGTCGCCCGGTCGATCGGCCGCTCGCCGTCACCGGTCTGGGCGGGCAGTTCCGCATCTTCGCATCGGCTGCCGAAGCCCTCGCTGAGCTCTGACTTCCGGGGGTTGCCGGTGGCAACACCGGCCTTCGGCGTACCGCGTTCATGGTCTCGACCGTTAGGTGCGGTAGCGTCCGGTATCCCCGAAGAAGGAATGGCATGGGTGACTTAGCCAAGATCGTGATCGTCGTACCGACCTACAACGAGCGGGAGAACCTGCCTGTTCTGGCCGGGCTGCTGTCCGACCTGAACCTGCCCGGGCTCGAACTGCTGGTTGTCGACGACAACTCCCCCGACGGTACCGGTGACGTCGCCGACGAACTGGCGAAGGAGTCGCCGGACAAGGTCGGCGTACTGCACCGCACCACCAAGGACGGCCTCGGCCGCGCGTACATCGCCGGGATCACCCGCGCGCTGAACGAAGGCGCCGACATCGTCATCCAGATGGACGCAGACCTCTCGCACCCCGCCTCGGTCATCCCGCTGATGGTCGAGACCCTGCGGACCACCGACGCCGGCCTCGTGATCGGCTCCCGGTACGTCGAGGGCGGCTCCGCGGCCGCCGAGTGGGGCTGGCACCGCCGGGCGCTGTCGGCCTGGGCCAACTTCTACGTGAACGCCCTACTGCGGCTGCACGTGAAGGACGCCACCGCCGGCTTCAAGGCCTGGAAGGCCGACACCCTGCGCTGGATCGACGTCGGCTCGATCGAGAGCAACGGCTACTCGTTCCAGGTCGAGATGAACTACCGCACGGTGAAGCGCGGCCTGCGCATCGCGGAGGTCCCGATCCACTTCGAGGAGCGCACCGAGGGTGTCTCGAAGATGAGCCTGCGGGTGCAGCTCGAGTCGGCCATGATGCCCTGGAAGCTGCTCTTCAGCCGCTCCTGAGCGTTCTGTTGACCGCCGTACGACGTTCGCGCCGTACGGCGGTTTTGGCCTACCCGTAGCCCAATTCGTGCAGCCGCGCGTCGTCGATCCCGAAGTGGTGCGCGATCTCGTGGACCACCGTGATGTTCACCTCATCCACGACGTCCTCGACGGTCTCGCAGATCCGCAGCGTCGGATTCCGGTAGATCGTGATCCGGTCCGGCAGCACGCCGCCGTAGTAGTGCCCGCGCTCCGTCAACGGGATGCCCTCGTAGATCCCGAGCAGCTCGCGGTCCCCCGGCGGCGGGTCGTCCTCCACGAAGATCGCCACGTTGTCGATCAACGCCGCGAGCTCCGGCGGCACCTCGTCCAGCGCCTCGGCCACCAGCACCTCGAAGTCCGCCCGTGTCATCTCGATCACATCACCAGCGTAGTGACTACAACCAGCCCTGCCTGCTGGCCTGAACGCCGAGCTGGAACCGGGTCTGCGCACCCAGCGCTTCCTGGAGCCGCCCGATCCGCCGGGCGATGGTGCGTTCACTGACCCCGACCTCGCGCGCGATCGACTCGTCAGTCAGGCCCGCGCTCAGATAGGTGAGCAGCCGCTTCGTCTCCAGGCTCGGTCCGGCGTCGACGTCGTTCAACTCGGTGGTGTTGGTGATCGGTACGGCGATCCGCCACAGCGCCTCGAAGATTCCCTCGAGACCCTCGAGCAGCGCCGATTCGTGGACCACCATCGCGACGAACTCCGGGCGGGCGTCTGGTGAGCGGGCGGCGACCAGGGCCCAGCGGTGGTCGACCAGGGTCAGGTTGAGCGGTACGCGTGGGAAGACCCTGGCCTGCTCACCCGCGTCGATGCACTCCTGGGCCATGTGGAGTGCGGCCTCGTTCTGCAAGACGTGTGCTCCGTAGATGACGTCGTACCGGACTCCTCGCTTGAGTGCGTCGAACAGGCCGGCCACGATCTGCATCTTGCGCGGCGCCATGATCGTGCCCATCGTCATCGCCCGGACCTGGTGCTGCGCATCGGTCTGTACCGAGTCGATCACGGACTGTACGGCGTCGTACGTGGTCAGGAGCTCCAGGTGGTCCTGCTTGCCGGAGGCCGCCCGCCAGAGGTCTGTGAGGACGTCCGCGCTCTCCCTTATGAGTGCGGACTGCTTCGCGTGCTGCTCAGCGAGCGCTTCCACGGCGAGCCTCGGCGGCCGGACGACGACCTCGCCACCTACGTGCTCGACAAGGCCCCGCGCGGCCAGTTCGTCGACGTACTGCTGTGCTGGGTGCTCTACGTGGTGCTGCAGGAGCTCTAGGTAGAGCTTCTCCGCCTCCGGCGAGAGGTCTAGTGCGCGGAGCGCGTCCATGCCTCTGTGTACCACTGGCGACAGGTTCCCGCCATGCCGGTTTCTGACACCACTGGCGTCTCGTGCACGCGCTCTCACCGGCAAATACTGACCGTGCTCTGTTCCCCTCGCGTTTCAGGAGACCCCGATGAGAAAACGCCTTGTCTGGCCGGTGGTGGCCGCTCTGGGCCTCACCCTCGGCCTCACCGCGCCGACCGGCGCTACCGCAGCACCGGCCTTGTCCCCTGCCTTATCCCCTGCCTTGTCCCCTGTCGCCGAGCAACTGCCGGCGCTGAAGGCACTCGCCGAGGCCGGACAGGCACGGCTCGGCCTGACTCGCAGTCCGATGCAGGACGCTGCACTGGCCGCGATCGACCCGACGCAGTACGAGTGCTCGGCCGCACCGCCGCCCGTACTGTCCGCAATCCTCCCCGACGCGACGAACTGGACCCCGGACCAGCGTCTGGCCGCAACACTCGTACTGATCTTCGACATCCCCATGGTCGATGCGGTCTACCTGCCACAGAGCGGCCCGTTCACATACGGCGCCGACGGTGACTTCACCGCCCAGGTCAACCGCACGGACCGCAGTCTGCGGACCTTCTGGGACATCCCGTCCGCCGGAATCGAACTGGTCCCCGCCCACGGCCACTCACTCCTCAACCCGGCAGTGAGCGCCCGCGTCCTCACCGCCCTGTACGGCGTCAACCCGGCCACGGCTCAGGCGGTCGGCGAACTGATCGCCGTACAGCTCAACACCCCAGCCCTCAACCAGGGCGACCTGCCCGTCTTCACCTTCAACGCCTACGCGGCCTCCGGCGGCGAGGTCATCCCCGGGTACCCCACAGCAGTACGCCGCATCGTCCTCGGCGACGGTGTCCTCGACGGCTTCGCCAAGGTCGGCCTGGGCGACGTGGCACCCCGCGCAATCCTGGCCCACGAATTCGGCCACCAGGTCCAGTTCGCCGACAACCTGATGCGCACCGACCTCCCCGCCCCCGAAGCCTCCCGCTGGGCCGAACTGATGGCCGACGCGTTCTCGTCGTACTTCCTCGCCCACGCCCGCGGCGGCGCCGTCCAGTGGAAGCGCGCCCAGCAGTTCAGCCAGGTCTTCTTCCAGGTAGGCGACTGCGGCTTCAGCGCCCCCGGTCACCACGGCACCCCCACCCAACGCATGCGCACTGCACTCTGGGCCTACAACGTCGCCGACACCGCCCGCCCCCAAGGCCACATCCTCCCCGCCCTCACCTTCCACAGCCTCTTCGTTGCCCACTACCCCCAGCTGATCGCCCCCGACGCCACCAGCTGACCAACCGCCCCGGACCGGTCCCTCTCACACCCGGTCCGGGGCCCTCCAGAACTCGTTTTGGAAGCTGACGAAACCTCCTCTATGCTTACGGCTGTCCCTGGAGCTTCGGCTCCCGCGGGTCCGAGTCCCCATCGTCTAGTGGCCTAGGACGCTGCCCTTTCAAGGCGGTAACGCGGGTTCGAATCCCGTTGGGGATACGGTCGAAAGACCAGTGTCAGAACCACCTCGAAGATGCTGTAAGATCATCGAGAAACCTGGCCCAGTAGCGCAGTTGGTTAGCGTGCCGCCCTGTCACGGCGGAGGTCGCGGGTTCGAGTCCCGTCTGGGTCGCCAGGAGAAGGCGGCGGTGTAAACACACCGCCGCCGAACTTTCTCCCCGGTCAGGTAGCTCAGCTGGTAGAGCGTCCGCCTGAAAAGCGGAAGGTCGGCGGTTCGAGACCGCCCCTGACCACCACCACCCTCCCCGACACCGGTGAGGGTTTTCTTTTGGGGTTTTATCTTTCCCCAGCGTGCTACGCGTTCGCTCCCTCGTCGCTCCGCTCCTCACCCGCGCCCACTACGCGCGCACCCGCCCACCCTCGGCGGTGCGTGCTATCGCGCGCTCCTTCCCCTGCCGCACGCCGGCGCTCCCTCCCGGCACTCGGCTAATGATCTAGGCATCGAACAGGAGAACCGGTCCAGGCTCGTCAGATCCAGCCACAAGCGGGTGGAGTCATCTGGTGGATCAACCTGGACTCCTCGACACGCTAAGTCCAGGTTATCTGCCTAACCTGGACTTACAGCAGCGCTAGTCCAGGTTAGTTGCCCAGCTGAGTGTCGGTGTCGAGAGTCAGTCGTCCAGCCACTCTGCACCTGTGGTGTCGCAGTGGTAGCCGCGGTGGTGGCCCTTGGCGCAAGGACGACCAGTCATCGGGTTTTCACCGTCGCAAAGTTCAGCGGGTCGCAGGGTCGGCCAACCGAGTCCTGCGGGCGTCGGACGAGTAGGCTCGCCGCCCCACTCTGCGCCAAAGTCTGTGAGTCCTGCGGAGGTCATGACGAGAACGCTAGGAACGGGAGCCTCGCGGGGGATAGACAGTTGCGGTCAGTTGCGCCCGTCGATCTCGGATTGCACGCGGATGATGATTGCGCGCGCGTCGCGGCCGTAGACCGCCGCTCGGCTCATCTGCTCGAACATTCGGGCGTAGAGGCCGATCTCCTGGGGTTGGGTGACCTCGATGCTGGCGGTTGGGATTTCGAGCGCGACGACCGTCTCATCGAAGATCCAGAAGCCGGCCGAGCCGACTGCCTGACGCTCGATCATGGCGGGAAGGATCCCGAGCGAAATGTTGGGCAACGTCATGACCGACAGCAGCCGGTCGAGCTGAGCAAGCATCGTGTCAGCGTTGCCGGACCACGTCCGCAAGGACGCCTCCTCCAGGAGGACTGCGAAGGTCTTGGTGCCGTCGTAGATGACGGATTGCCTCGCCATCTTCGCGGCGACTGCGGCATCGAGGTCGTCGTGAGCATCTAGAAACTCGATCCATACGGCGAGCATCGCGCGGGCGTAATCAGCGGTCTGGAACAAGCCGGGAACGACATTCAGCTCGTAGATCCGGAAGCGCTTGGTGCGCTCGTACAGCGGGACGCCAGAGAGCATTAGCTGCTTCATGCCGGCGCGCGTTCTACGACGCCACTCCATGTACATCGAGGTGACAGCTCGAGACTGGGCGATCAAGTCCGCAGCTTGATCCTCGGCGCGACAGGCAGCACACCAAGTCCGGATGTCCTGGTCTGTGGGCGTCTGAACGCCATGCTCCAGCTTGCTGATCCGAGTGAAATGCCAACCGGTCGCGGCTGCTAGCTCGCGACCGGTCAGCCCGGCATCCATGCGCAGGTCTCGCAGGCGTATCCCTAAAGCCTCCTGCGCTTTTCTAGCTGAACTACTCGGGTTTGTAGTCACTGTGCGGGATTGCCAAGGACCACACACGTGCGAAGGCATCGCGGCACATTGCCACTGTTGCGGTATCGGTTGTGGTCGTGAAGGCAGTGTTCAGACCTGAGCCCGCGTAGTGCAGAAACACAGCTCGCTCATCGTCGAGGAGGTAGAAATCGTTGCCAGGGATGCACACCTCGGAGACACGACGCCGAGGAACCCAACGAAGATCCTCGCCTGCGTCGACCAGCGGCTGCGTTGTGCTGTATGCCCAACGCTGGTAGTCGCTGAGGGGCTCGGACACGATCATCGCTCGATGCACGATGCGTCCAGCGGCCCGATGAGCTCGCAGTCTCTCGCAATACTCCTTGAGCCATTCGAAGTCGTCCGGCTCACCGGCCGCCCACCTCGCCATGTGTGGCAGCTCGGTCTCCGTGCCATAGGCATCGCGGGTCTCAAGATGCAGCGAGGATCGATTGAACGACCTCAATAGCCTCCCGAAGTCGTCTTCGCTGATCTCTTCCACTGTGAGCGGCGCCTTTACTTGAAGAACTGGATCATGCGGTCCGGGATCTCGACGACGGTCTCACCGTCCGGCACATTGAGTGTCGCAAGTGCGTCTGGGTCTTCGACGACCCAACCCTGCACCACCCAACTCCCGCGGTCAGTCTTGTACAGCGTGGGGCTGTTGTCCGGGCGGGACTGCGGGTCGCCTGCTACGAGCGTCAATTTCATGATGTTTCCCTGCTTCCGTCGTTGCCTGACCTTGCTCCATTTGAGTCTGGAGTTACGGCTTGTTGCCTGTCAGCGGAGTTGCGGGAAGTTGCGCGATCCAGCCTAGCCTCGCAACGCCGGGGAAGGCGCTCATCGTCTACATGCTGTGCTCCCGTGAGGTGAGGATCAGAGGACCGTCAGCGGCCAGAGCCGCTGCTCGGACGGAATCGGTGGATGGTCGACTTGTTGCGAATCGCTGGCGGCCAACGGCGGTAGAGGCTCATTGGTGACACGCAGCCCGGCGAAGCGACGGCTCATCGCAGCGGCGTACTTGATCAGCGAGCGGCCGCTCAGCGACGTACGTGGCAATCACGTGAGCGCCGAACCAGACCTGCACCTTGCGCCGCTCCAGAGTCGTCATCGACGACCTCGCAGATCGCGCAGGACATCGATCACCATCGCCACGGCCAAGACCGCGGCGACCACCGCGAGGACCCGCATCTGTGTGTTCACGAAAGCTCTCATTCCGTACGGTCACCGACAGTCGGATTTCCCGACACGTCGAGCGAACCATCGGCTACGGTGAGTTCGTACCTGCAGCAAAGGTTCCATGTGGTGAAAGCGGTGAACGGCGGGCGTTCACCGAGGGGAGGCACCTGTCGTGTCAAAGACCCGGCAACGCAACATGAAGCTGGCAGCGGTGATCGCCGAGGCCAACTGGTCGCACGCTCAACTCGCTCTCGCGTTCGGACGCGTCGCCACGGAACGCCGATCAGAGGACCACACCGGTATCGGCCGATCGCACGTCTCGCACTGGGTCGCCGGCTCCCGGCCATCAGGTATCGCGCCCGACATCCTCATCGAGACGCTGTCACGGCGGCTCGGGCGAACCGTCACTGTCGATGAGATCGGTCTCACAGCGGCGGCCTCCGCGCCGGCGATCGACTGGAATGCCGATACGCTGACGGCGCTGGTCGATCTCGGGAGAAGCACCTTGGATGTCGAGCGCAGGGCGATACTACGAGCTGCCGGATACTCGGTCGCCGCGCTGGCAATGCCGGATCAGGCTTGGTGGGAACAGCTTCGAGAGCGATCCGCCAGACAGTACTCGGTCACCGGCGGACGACTGGTCGGCCGAGGCGATCTCGATGCCGTGCGTGAGACCGTTCAGCTATTCACGCGCATTGATCAGCGCCGAGGCGGCGGACATGCCCGCGCTGCCGTCGTTCAGTACCTGTCCTCCGACGTCGCCGGATATCTACGCGCTTCCTACTCCGACGACGCCGTACGCCAAGGCATGTTCTCCACCGCCGGCGAGCTCGCCTACCTCGTGGGTTGGATGGCCTTTGACAACTCCGAACACGCTATCGCCCAGCAGTACTTCGCAGTGGCGGTGAAGCTGGCAGCCGAGGCCGACGACGCACCTCTCGCCGCACACATCCTCCGCGCAATGGCCCATCAGGCTGTCGACCTCGGACACCACCGGCAGGCCGTCCGGATCGCCGAAGCCTCACTGGACGGAAAGCGCTACAGCGAGGCAAGTCCTCGCGAACGCTCGCTGATCGGCGTCGTCCATGCGCGCGCACTCGCCGTCGACGGCCAACGAGCCGCCGCCAGCCGAGCTCTCCTCCGCGCCGAAACAGACCTGGCAACTGCGACGTCCGGTGACGACGAACCAGGCCGCGTGTTCTTCTTCGGCGAAGCCAGCTTGGCCCACGAAACCGCCTGCACTCTGCGGGACATGGGCGACCTTGCGGCCGCCACCAAGGAGTTCCAACGCAGCGTCCGTACTCGCAAGGCCGCCACCTTCACCCGCACTCATGCGGTGACCCTCGGATACCTGGGCGCCGTGCAAGCGCGCACTGGCGGCATCGAAGAGGCATGCGGCACCTGGTCGGAAGCCCTCGACGTCATGGACGGAATCCACTCCGGACGAGCCCGCCAAGCCGTCCGCGACATGCGCTCCAGCCTCTCCGTCTACCGAGCCAAAGGCATTCGCTCAGTAGCCGAGCTCGACAGCCGAGCAGCCCGATACCTCGCCGCAGTCGATCGCTGACAGCGCCTTACCAGCAAGGGAAACGATGACCGACCGGTCGATCACTCTCCACCCCGTCGCCCACGTCATCGGCGGCCGCATCGAACCAACCGACGACTACTGGGGCGGCACCCAGGCAATCATCCGCATCGACGACCCGCGCCTCGGTCCCGACGCCACCAAGGGCCTCGAAGACTTCTCCCACATCGAGGTCGTCTTCCACTTCCACCTAACCGACAAGTCGGACCTCCACCTCGGCGCCCGCCCAGCCCGCAACAACCCCAACTGGCCAGAAGCCGGCGTCTTCGCCCACCGCAACATGCGCCGCCTCAACTGGCTAGGCGTCTCCCGCTGCCGCCTCCTAAAAGTCGACGGCCTAGACCTGCACGTCGAAGACCTAGATGCCGTAGACGGCACCCCCGTCCTAGACATCAAACCCTGGTTCACCGACTTCGCCCCCCGAGGCCCCATCCACCAACCCACCTGGCCCACCGAAATGCTCACCAACTACTTCAGCGCCCAGGACCAAGCGACAGATCGCTGATGTGCTCCAGCAGTCGCTGCTCATCTTGTGCGACGAAGGTCTGATCGTGTCCCGCTTCGGCAGCGGCGTGTACGTCGGCGCGCAGGTCGACTAGGCCGTTGGGATGCGCCCTCATGTCGAGAAAGCATTCAAGCGCGACACGGGCACGATCGACTTTGCCGACCCGACCGGAAAGAGGTTGCTCGGCACTCTTGAGGAGCCCATCGATCGCATCTGACGGGTCGTCTCATGCCGCAATCCATCACAGGCCGCTCCCAGACCTCTCGCAGCTACTCGCAGCACCGTCGCGCGCTGGCAAGAATCCAGGCGGTGACCCAGCGGTCAGGGCGGGTGCCGAGAAGATCGCACCCCGATCAGCAGGTGAAGTACTGACCTCGATCCGCGAGCTTGGCGAGCTGGGCTTGGTCTCCAAGCTCCGTGCTGACGTGCGCATTGTCGGCCTTCCGATGATATTCAAGCTCTATGCCCCGAACGACGAAGAGGTCTTCTTCGGCTTCTATCACCGTCGTGGAGCGCGATGCAGAGATCAACGGCAAGCCGGTCTCAATCTTCGATGCAGTAGGCAAGGACGCAGCCCTCTTCCACCACTCGATCAGTGACGACGACCGAGCAACCGGCTCCCAGTGCGTCGACCAGGTGCACCGCTGGTTCGACAGCCATTGGGACACCCTGGGGCAGGCCCGCGACCTGTGGTTACTGATCCCCTGACACAGAGCCTCAGCTCGACAGAAGCCGTTCTCTTCGACTTCGACGGCCGTATCTGCTCACTCTTCGATGGGCTATCCAGCACCCCAGATCACCCGAAAGCTCCTCGAACTGGCCCACCAGATTCGCGACGATCTGGATTCCGCCGTGGAGCAGGCAGCAAGCCCTCACGAACTTCTACTGGCGGCGGCTGGTGACGCGGCCCTAGCCCGACAGCTCGAAGCAGCTCTCCAGGAGGCCAACCGTCGCGCGGTCAGAGCGGCCCGCGCGACGGTTGGCCCGCCGACTCTCTGGCGGCATGCGTCGCGTCGGGGCGCCTCGCCGCGGTCAAAAGCAACAACTATGCGAACGCGGTGGCCGAATACCTAACTAGGGCAGGGGCTTTCAGGGAGCGTTTCTCACATTGAGGGTAGAGACCCGTCTAGTCCGACGCCAATGAAGCCCGATCCGCACCTAATCGACCGTGCGATCAGCGCCCTCGGCAGTGTCTCCATCAGGTTGTCTCTTCATCGGCGACCAGATCACCGGTATAGAAGCTGGTCAGGCGGCGGGCGTCGCGACTGTCGACTACGCGAACAAGCCGGGCAAGGTCGAGGCACTTCAGAACGATGGCACCGACGTAATCGTGACAACCATGCTGACGCTCGCAAGGGCACTCGGCTGACTCGACATCGAACCTGCTGCCGTGGGCTGGGGACGCCTCACGACGACAGATTGCAGCCGTCCGGCGAGCGCCGCTAGGTGAGCCCCCAGCAGAGCTTTAGCTTCGCATCAAGCTCGGCAACCTGCTCGTCGCTAAGACAGCCGGCATAGTCCTCAAGCCGCCTCTTGTCGATCGACATGATCTGAAAAGGAAGGATCTCGCCTTCCTTGTCGAGAGGCTTGCCAACAGGTAGGTAGACAGCCATCTTTCCGTGCTTCACCCTGGTCGTCAGCGCTGCGACGGTCACAACGTTCATCAATCGATTCCAGCTCGACGTCGAGATTATGACCGCCGGACGATGCCCTGCTTGCTCCGATCCGCGAGCGGGATCGAAGTCAACCCAGTAGATCTCGCCCTTCCGCGGTGCGTCCTCGTCTACCACCGGCTCGGGCTACTCGTCCGGCCAGCTCTCGAACGCTGCCGCGAGCGTGGCGTCCGACCACTCCTCAACCTCATCGGCATAGAGCAAGAAATCCTCATCAAGGACCGCATCTTCACGGAGATGCCGGCCAAGCAGCGAGTAAACCTTTGCGTCTTGCTGGGCCGCAGCCTCCGCGATCACGGCGCGTGCGCGCCGCTCAGGCTGCGGATGCATCAGCACATAGCCATCCTCACTGGCTACTCGCTTCATAAGAGTCGTCACAGTCATGAGCTAGTCCCCTCCCCTGACCTAGCAAGACCTACGGCTTGTGCATGAACGAACCGAGTCAGACTGTCAGCCTCCGCCTCAGCCGCCGTCATCTCTTCGTATACCCATGTTGAGAGGTCATCATCCGCAGGATTTGACGTAGTTGACCACCATGAGTCAACGAACGTTGCAACATCGGGATACGTTCTCTTCAGAATCTGCTCGTGAGCGTCTGGCTTGACGCCAGAGGTCCGGCCCGCCATCCGAGCGACTCGCGCAGGCGCCTCGTCCGCCGAAACGATGCCCCACTCAGCCTGGTACTTAGCGTCCCCACGCTCGCGCTCACCATCAACCAGCAACGAGAAATCCTTGATCCGAAGGGTGCTCGCGAGTCGATCGAGGACGTTGTCCGCCGCACGGCCATAGGCCTCTACAACGTTCCCTGTATCCCAAGGGACCAGGTGCTGAAAGTCGAAAGTGATCGACGTTGGCCTGGCATCCAACTTGCTCACGATCGCAACAGCGAGGTCAGCCAAGACCTGGCGCTCACGCCCTGATGAGCGCCTCACTAAACCAAAGAGGCTTAGGCCGTGAACGTCAACTCGAACCCAGATACCACCGACCAACAGGCACCCAACGGAACCCGTATCGATGCGGAATTGGTCCACTTTCCAGCCATGATCCAGCATCTCCACTAGGTCACTCCGCGTATCGTAGATACGCGGACATGGAACCCAGCGGAGGAGCATACTCCGGCTTGTCAACCCCTTCACATGTCCACGCTAGCGCAGCAGTGGTTACTGGAGTATGGGTAACGGCGGGTTTGGACACACGTGTCACATTTTCGAACGTGATCTGCGTCACAATTGCTTCCGAGCTAGCGTGTCGCCGTTGCATGAGGAGCCTCATCGCCACTCACGAAGATCGTCACTCTGTGCAACATTCTAGAGAGTTGATTGGAGCAGAACTGGCCAGTCGGGGCACTTTCTTCCCGAGATGACGCCAACCGGTACGACTTAGCTAGGGGCAGCTCGCGACTCGCACAGCTGCCCGCATGGCTACGTGCTCCCCTGAGTCGTGACGCCACTGTCCGGGCGCGGCAAAGACCGCAACCACGACCCAACAGCCAGCCTCAGCAATCGACGGTCCTGGGCGCTCAGACCTTGTAGACGACGGCGCCGCACAGATGTTCGTGGGCCGCTGTCGACCTGAAAAGCGTAGGTTCGGCGATTCGAGACCGCCCTTGACCACCCCCCTCTCCGACATCGGCGAGGATTCTTCTTTGAGCTTTCATCCCCCGCGTGCACTCGCCACCCTCGGCGGTGCGTGCTATCGCGCGTTCCCCATCCTGCCGCACGTCCGCGGCTACCTGACAAACATGCATTCGTCAGACCCGGGTGCTCCCGCCACGACCGTTCAGTCGACTTCGGGTGGCTCGCGGCGTGTCTGGATGGCAGGTTCGTGCCGGTGGCTGCGGGCCGCAGGTGGGCCGGGCTAGCATCGGCGGCGCGGCTGGGCCGCATCCTTCTGCCGGGGGACTGGAGCGATTCGCCATGAAGTACACCGTCTCGATCGAGATCGCGCTGCCGCGGGAGAAGACGGTTCAGTTGCTCGCCGACTCCGCGCACTTGCCGAAGTGGTTGCGGGGCGTGGTGCTGCATGAGCCGTTGAATGGGCTGCACGGACAGGTCGGTACCAAGTCGCGTGTCGTGATGCAGATGGGGCAGCAGGAGATGGAGGCCATCGAGACCATCACGCGCCGGGAACCGGCGGACCTGCAGGGGATCCCGAAAGGCAGCGTCGTTCGCTTCGAACGCGAGATCGTTGCCAAGGGCATGTGGAACGCCGCACGTGAACGACTGACTGAAATCGGTCCGGAGACGACGCTCTGGGAGAGCGAGAACGAATTCCGGTTCAGCAGCTTGCCGATGCGGCTGGGGGCGCCTTTCATGCGCGGCGCCTTCCGCAAACAGTCGCAACAGCACATGCAGGACTTCAAGGCGTTCGCCGAGCAGGGAACGGACGTCCGCGAAGCGAAGGGCTGACCGACGCGTTGACTCTGCCGCGGACCCTTGAGATGAGCCCCAAGAACCGCCCGAGCGGATCTGCGCCACTGTCTAACCTCCCGCGCGGCGACTCGTGCAGGCGATGCTGAGCGTGAACTGACCGAGACGCACTGAGTTAGACAGTGGTGGCGGTCCGCACCTTCCCGGATCCCCTGCCTTCCTGCACCAGGGGTGCACGGTGGCTTCAGTCGCCGTACAGGAACAGCGGCCGGGCCGTCGAGTGGGGGAAGATTGTCGTCAGAAATCGATGTCCAGCAGCACAGTGCTTCCAGTCGGTGCGACCGACCGTCGGGTCGCGCCTTACCAGTAAGGGGAAACGTGACTGACCAAGGGATCACGGTGCGGCCTGTAGCTCATGTAGTCGGGGGCAGGGTTGTGCCCACGGACGATTATTGGGGTGGTACGCGGGCGATCGTCCGTATCGACGGGAGTGTCTTCGGGCCGGACTCCACCAAAGGGCTTGAGGAGTTCTCGCATCTCGAGGTGGTCTTTCACTTTCACCTGACCGATCAGTCGGATCTCGACCTCGGTGCTCGGCCCGCTCGCAGCAATCCGGAGTGGCCGGAGGTGGGGATCTTTGGTCACCGCAATATGCGGCGGGTCAACTGGCTGGGTGTGTCCCGGTGCCGTCTGGTTGAGGTCGATGGGCTGGATCTGCATGTCGAAGACCTCGACGCAGTTGACGGCACCCCGGTGCTCGACATCAAACCCTGGTTCACCGAATTCGCCCCCAGAGGCCCCATCCACCAACCCACCTGGCCTACCGAAATGCTCACCAACTACTACGCCAACAACAGCTAACCGAGCACGTCCACGCCACCGGCGCGCGATGAGCGCGCAAGGGCGGGCGGTAGCCCGTGGGAGGGCGCGCGGTCGCGCTAGGAGCGGGCGGAGCACGCACCGTCGAAAGGGTGGGCGGTGCGCGCGTAGCTGACGCTGTGAGGAGCGGAGCGACGAGTGGCGGCTGCGTAGCACGCGGGGTAGGGATCCCCTCCGACTACTAGCGCCAGGCTGGGTTGTTTTCGTTGTGGTTGGGGGTTTGGGTGATTCGGCGGACGTTGTGGCCGGTGGGGGTCATGGTGCAGAGGTCGTCTTGTTGTTGGGCTCGGACGAAGCAGCCGAAGAGGATTCGTTGGCCGTCTGGGGAGTAGTCGGGTTTGAAGCCGTGGAGGCCTTTGGTGGCGGGTAGGAGGTGGCGGGCGGGGCCGCCACTCGCTCGGACTTCCCAGATGCCTTCCAAGGGGTCGTCTAGGTTTTCCGGGTTGGCGATGTTGAAGATGATGCGGCGGCCGTCGGGGGACCATTTCGGGTGCTCGATGACGTGCCGGTACGGCGTGATGCGTCGTACATCGGTCCCGTCGGCGTCGGCGATGTAGATCGCGGCGGTGAATGTCGGCTCGAGGCTCAGGCGGGCGAAGGCGATCTTCGAACCGTCGGGTGAGTACGCCGGTTCGACGTCGAAGGTGGTGGACGACGGGCCGAAGAGCGGTCGGGCGCGGCTGCCGTCGGACCGCATTGTCCACAAGGATGTGTGGAAGGCGGGATCGTCCGGGGACTGGGTCGAGCGGTCGAACACGATCGTGCGGCCGTCGGGCGAGTAGTCGCCTGCTTCGGAGATTCCCGGTACGTCGGTCAGTTGGCGGAAGCGTGAGCCGTCGGGACGGACGGTCGCGAGCTGCTGGTTGCCGTCCTCGTCGGTGTAGTCGAACAGCAAGCGCTGCCGGTCGGGCGACCAGTCCGGGAAGCTGCCGACGCCGTCGGCGATGCGGCGCTGGCCGCTGCCGTCGGGGCGGGCCGTCCACAGGCTCAGATCCTCGAAGTCCGCGTTCGTGCGGGTGAACGCGATCCGCGAACCACCGTCAGCGCTGGCGACTGACGGTGACAGCATCGAGCCGACAACAGCGCAAACTACCACTACAGGCCGTGACCATTGCATGACAACCAACTCCCCCAAAACCAATCTGAACTAGTGGTTTCAGGCTAGGAAAGGCACCTTCAGCTGGCCTTAAACCCGTCTGCCCTCCCGAGCGGAGGGCCGAGCCTCGGTCAGGTGGGCGGGTGCGCGAGCCACAGAGGGGTCGGGGCGGGCGGTAGCCCGCAGGGGGCGCGCGTAGCGCGTGGGACTTGGGGTGGGTGGGGCAGCTGCGGAGCACGCGACGAAGGAGTGGGCGTAGCTGCTGCGGGGGTGAGTTTCACATCAGCGTTTGATTCGGGCGGTGTCGTAGGCCCACATGGCGATTTCTACTCGGTTTCGGGCGCCGATCTTGGCCATGACGGCTGTCAGGTGGGTTTTGACGGTGCTGAGGCTGATGTGGAGGTCTGCTGCGATCTCGGCGTTGGTGCGGCCGCGGGAGGCGGCTAGGAGGACCTCTTCCTCGCGGGGCGTGAGCGGGTCGGTCGGTTGGGCCGGGGTGTGGCCGGTGGGTTCGGCGAAGGCAGCCAACAGGCGGGCGGTGATGTTGGGGGCGATCAGGGCGTCGCCGTTGGCGGCGGCGTGGATGGCTTGGACCAGGAGGTCGGAACCGGCGTCTTTGAGAAGGAATCCGCGGGCGCCGGCTTTCAGGGCGCCGTACACGTATTCGTCGAGGTCGAAGGTGGTGATGACGACGATGGGGAGTGGGTCGGGGACGCCGGGGCCGGCTAGTTCGCGGGTGACGGCGATGCCGTCGAGGCCGGGCATTCTGATGTCGAGCAGGCAGACGTCGGGGCGGAGGCGGCGGGCGAACTCGACTGCTTCGACGCCGTCGGCGGCTTGGCCGACGACCTCGATGTCGGGTTGGGCGTCGAGGATCATCGCGAGGCCGGTTCGGACGAGGTCTTGGTCGTCGGCGACGAGGACGCGAATGGTCATCGGCGGACCGCCGTTCGGGGGAGGACCACGTCGACGGACCAGCCGCGGTCAGAGTCAGGACCTGCGGTGAAAGTGCCGCCGAGCAGGGTGGCGCGCTCGGTCATGCCGGCCAGGCCGTAGCCGAGCGAATTCCCGGGGGCTGAGGTGGCCTCGCCGTCGTCGTGGACGGTCAGCCGAAGAGAGTCGTCGTACGACGTCAATCGGACATCGATGCGCGTTGCGTGGCGGGCGTGCCGGATGGCGTTCGTGATCGACTCCTGGGCGATTCGGTAGATCGCGGCACCGACCCCGGGGCCGAGGTTGTCGAGGTCGCCCGACATCGAGACCTGGACCCGCGGCCGGTCGCCGACACTGCGGGCGAGCCGCTCCAGGTCGGCGACTCCCGGTTGGGGCACGAGCGCCGCCGTACCGTCGTCTCGCAGTAACCCGACCATCGTCCGCAGCTCGGCGAGCGTACGCGTCCCCTCGGTCTCGATGATGTCGAGCGCATCGACCGCGGCTTCCGGGCGGGTGGCGGCGACGGCTCGGCCGGCCTGGGCGCGGATGACGATGGCCGAGACGTGGTGGGCGACTGTGTCGTGTAGTTCGCGGGCCAGTTGCTCGCGCTCGCGGAGTCGTACCTGGTCCAGTTCGCGGAGCCGGGCGGTACGCCGGTAGCGGGCCGCGTGGCCGAGTGTCGCCGGGAAGAGCAGGAACATGCCGCCGAGAACCGCTTCGCCCCACCCAGGGAAGTCGCTGGCGGTTCCGGTCACGAGTGCCACCAGGACGAACATCAGCCCGATGAGGACCTCGCGACCGGACGCCCAGCGGAGGAGCGAGTATGGCAACAGCACCACGCAGATCATCGAGTACAGGCCGAAAGGCGCGCTCCCACTGATCAGCACCACGGTGTTGATCAGGATCAGAAGGCTGAAGACACCGACCACCACCTGCAACGGATGGGTACGGCGCCAGAGCAGCGCGTACGCGATTGCCGCAGCGAGCACCAGCGCGACGGGCGGCCACACCACATCGTCGCTGAGCACGACCTCCAGTACGCCGCCTATCAGCACGCCGGCGACGAGCACCCAGTCGCGCCACACCCTCTTGGGCGGCTCGGGTGCTCGCGGCTCGCGCAGTAGCGAGCGGACGGCGTTTCTCAACATGCACACAGAGTAGAGACTCCGGGCCGCCTGGCGTATCGGCTCAAAGTACGGGACTCGACCTGGCTCATCGGCCGAGGGAAGTCCGGCTCATCGCCCGAGGTGGCGCCCAGCCCTTCGACCGCAGGCTGAACCCAACTCTCGCCGAAAGGAACCGTCATGAGGTCGAACCTGTACAAACTGGGCCGGTACGCCGCCCGTCGGCCCTGGGTGGTGATCGGAGCGTGGCTGGTCGTAGCGGCACTCGTGATCGCCGCTTCCGGGGCCTTCGGCAAGAAGCTCGAGGAGTCGTTCGGGGCACCCGGTGTCGACTCGCAAGCCGCGACCGACCTGCTGTCGGCCGCGGGAGCGGATCAGGCCGGGCTCACCGCCCAGGTCGTCGTCACTCCGAACAACCCGGCCGCGACGCTCACCGCGCCCGAGCTGCAGACCGCCCTGACGCGGGTCCGAGAGACCGCGGCGTCGTTGCCGCACGTCGTGTCGGCGGGCGATCCCGTGATCTCGGAGGACGGCAGGGTCGGGCTCATCCGGCTGCAGTACCCGGTGCTCGACAAGCTCGAGCCGAGTGATCTCGAGAATCTGAAGACATTGAGCTCGGGACAAGGGCCGCTGCGGATCGAGCTGGGCGGAGACATCTTCTACGCCTTCGAAGAAGCCCAGGCAGGTCTCGGCGAGGCGGTCGGGTTGATCGCGGCCATGGTGATCCTGCTGCTCGCCTTCGGATCCATCATCGCGATGGGCCTGCCGATCGGTATGGCGGTGTTCGGCCTCGCGCTGGCGATCAGTTCTCTGGGCCTGGTGAACTATCTGATCGACCTACCCAGTTGGGCGCCAGTGCTCGGCAGCATGATCGGGCTCGGCGTGGGCATCGACTACGCGCTGATGATCGTCACCCGGCACCGCGAGTACCTGACCGCCGGGATGGCAGTCGAAGAGGCGGTCGGCCGAGCTGTGTCCACGGCCGGGCAGGCGGTGCTCTTCGCCGGTGGCACGGTAGTGATCGCAATCCTCGGGCTGGCCGTGGCCGGCGTACCGTTCATGACAGCCGGTGGGATTGCCATCTCGCTGATCGTGCTGACCATGGTTCTCGCCTCACTCACCTTGTTGCCCGCGTTCCTGGGCTTGGCCGGGCACTGGATCAACCGCCTTCAGGTACGGCGGGTGCGGTCGACTCCTGGTTCCGGATGGCAACGGTGGGCGGGCCATGTGTCCAGGCACGCGGCGGTTTATGCAGTCGGCGCGACTGTCCTCCTGCTGGCATTGGCCGCACCCGTGCTCGCACTTCGCGTCGGTACGCCCGATGACGGGGCCCTCCCCGTGCAACGCACCGAGCGCCGGGCATACGACCTGGTGGCCGCGGGATTCGGTGCCGGTAGCAACGGTCCGCTGGTGATCGCGGTCGACATCTCGCGCGATCCGAGCGTCGTGCAACCCTTGTACGACGCGATCGGGGCCGACCGCGGAGTCGCATCGGTGGCGCCGCCTCAGGTGAATTCCGCGGCGGGCGTTGCGACACTGATCGCCGTACCGACGACTGGTCCGCAGGACGATGCGACGATGACCACTGTCGAACGGCTGCGGGGCGAGGTCTTCCCTTCGGTACTGCGGGACAGCCCGGCGAAGGCTCATGTCGGCGGTCAGACCGCGACCCTGGCGGATGTCGGTGCGAAGGTCAATGACCGGCTGCCGTGGTTCATCGGCGCGGTGATCCTGTTGTCGGTCGTGCTGCTCATGGTGGTGTTCCGGTCGGTCGTCGTACCGTTGAAGGCTGCCCTGATGAACCTGCTCAGCATCGGCGCATCCTTCGGCGTCGTCGTGATGATCTTCCAATGGGGCTGGGGCGCGAACCTGATCGGACTGGAGTCGACGGTGCCGATCCTGCCGTTCATCCCGATGTTCATGTTCGCCGTGGTGTTCGGGCTGTCGATGGACTACGAGGTGTTCCTGCTCAGCCGGATCCGCGAGGAATACGTGCGGACTGGTGACAACACCAACTCGACCATTCACGGCATCACGACGACGGGTCGCGTGATCACCTCGGCAGCGCTGATCATGATCGCGGTCTTCGTCAGTTTCTCGCTGGCCTCCGATCCGACGGCCAAGATGTTCGGGCTCGGCCTGGCGACCGCCGTACTCGTCGATTCGACCATCGTGCGCTTGATTCTCGTGCCGGCGTTGATGAAGCTGCTGGGTGACGCGAACTGGTGGATGCCCGCCTGGTTCACCCGACGCACGCCGCGGCCGGCGCTACAACAGCAAACTGTCGGTGCGGAGTAGCACAATCGCAGCAGCAGTCGACGAGGGGAAGAGGGAACCATGCTGACGCAGGTTGCAGAGGGTGTACTGGTCCACCAGAGCGAGTTGCTCCAGAACAACACCGCTGTGGTGCAAGGCCGGAACGGCGTGCTCATCATCGACGCCGGGATCACGGACGCCGAAATGGCGTGTCTGGCAAGCGACCTGGATCAGCCGGTTGTGGCGGGCTTCTCGACGCACCCGGACTGGGATCACGTGCTCTGGCACGCCCAGCTCGGCGAGGTGCCCCGCTACGGTACGACGCGTTGCGCGGCCTTCATGCGCGATCTGCGGTCGAACGCGGATTGGGAGGCACGTGTCACCGCGGGGCTGCCTCCGGAGATCGCCGACGACATGTCGCTGGAGCTGTTCGGCCTCATCACAGATCTGCCTGCCGGTGAGATTCCCTGGGATGGTCCAACCGTCCGGATCATCGAACATCCGGCCCATGCCACGGGCCATGCGGCGCTGCTCATCGAGGAGAGTGGGGTGCTCGTGGCCGGCGACATGCTTTCCGATCTCTTCGTCCCGATGCTCGACTTCGATGCTGATCCGATCGAGGACTACCTCGTTGGACTGCAACGGCTCGAGGAGGTGGCGGACGGCGTCGAGGTCGTCGTCCCGGGGCACGGGTCGGTCGGCTCGGGCGACGTACGCAAACGGATCGAGCAGGACCGCGCGTACGTGCATGCCCTGCGTGCCGGCGGCACGTTCGACGACTCACGGATCACGGATCCGCCGCCTGGCTGGGATTGGGTGAGCGATATCCACAACGGACAGGTCCAGCAGTTCGCCAACTGGAGGGCGAGGTGAATGCAATTCTCTGTGACGTTCGGAGCGGTGGGGCCAGGTCGTGATCCACGCGGTCTGGCCGAGCTCGCGCGGATGGCCGAGGACTGCGCGTCGTCCCTGGAAGCTCGCGGCCGAGGCGGTCGCCCTTGACCACCTGTCGAACGGCCGACTCATCCTCGGCGTCGGAATCGGCGACCCCGGTGACCCGTTCCTGGCCGGCGTCGGCGAACCCACCGACCCGCGGGTGCTCGCCGAGATGCTCGACGAATCGCTCGAGGTCATCACCGCCCTCTCGACCGGCCAACCCGTGCACCACAACGGCAAGCACTACCAGCTAGCCGGCGCTCAGCTCACCGCTCGCCCACTCCAACACCCCCGCATCCCCATCTGGGTCGGCGGCAACCTGCTTATCCCCGCAGTCCGCCGCCGCATCCTCCGCTGGGACGGCTCCACCGCCTACAAAGGCCCCACCACCGCACCCCAGAAGCTAACCCCACAAGACATCCGCTCACTACTTGCCGACCGCAACGAACCCCTGGACATCAAGGTCCGCCTAGGCGACGGAGACCCCGCCGCCTACGCCGAAGCCGGCGCCACTTGGTGCGGCCACTGGATAGCCCCAGGCCCACGCTCCGAAGCCGAAGCCATCCTCCGCCAAGGACCACCACGGCTACGGGCGTAGCGGTCCGAAGAGGACGCGACTAAGGAGAGCCATCAGGATCAGGGCCAGGAGGCCTGTCAGGGCAACGATCGAGATGATGCAGGCGATGTTTCTCGCGATCGCCAGGTTTCGGGTGCTGTGGGTGAAGTTGTCGGTCAGGACTGCGAGTGCGGCGAGCATCAGGAAACCGACTATCGCAACGATCATGAGGAGGACGTGGTGACCGCCGAGGGTGCCGGTGGCGGTGAATTTCGAGGTCGTGTCGAGCCATGGCCCGACGGTGTACATCCAGATCGCGGTCGCCAGATCGCTGACCATCAGGAACCAGTACATGGTCGAGGGCCGCGACACGGCCTGCTTCAGAGCAACGGTTTCGGGGTCCTTCGGGCGCACCAGTACCGGGTTGCGGGCGGTGCTCAAGCTACTCAGTCTGCGGACGGCCATCGTGCTACTCCTATCGCCCGGAGCGACGTCCGCCTCTCATCGCGAACGTCCTTCTGACGCTAGTGAGCCTTGGCACGCAGCAGTCTGGCCAATTCCGATGTCGTGACGACATCAACGCGCCTGGTGAACCGCCGCAAGCTCCGCAACCAACGGTTCGCCGGCCCCCCGCGTGCCCGTGAACCACGGATGAACGGTCCCCGGCGCAGCATCGACGTACCGGCTGATCTCGTCCCGCGTCGGACCACCACGGAAGACGGGTTCATCGGCGTCCGGAACAGCCTGATTCAGTACGGCGGTCAGTCGCGCCAGTCGGCGGTTCCGCGTCTTCGGCTGCCGCGAGAGCCGGATCTCCACCATCGCCCGCCGCCACTCACTCAAGACGAACTGCGCTCTACGTTGCCGAACCAGCTCGTCATCGCCATCCGTCAGAGCCGGCGAGGTCTCATACCCAGGGTCGAAAACATCGGCCCGAACATCATCAGCCGACGCACCCCGCAACGGAACGTCCTGGGTGAAGACCGGCGCCCCGACCCCGAACTGCTCGGCGTCACGCCCCGACCGCAACTTCAGGCGGACCGGCGCATGCGCCTCCCCGGAACGTCTGTCGACGAGTCGCACCATCAACTGGTCCGCGATCACCGAAGGCACCCGCGCACCGAACGCGGGTACGACCACGCGGACCGCTGAGCCTCCCCGAGACTCGACCATGCGGATCTCCGTGGCGACGACACGGGCGCGCACCTGACGGGGATCGACCGGGCTGCTCAGCGACGTACTGTCCCCGCCACCGAACTGAACTGTCGGCAACTGCTTGAGAACTCCCCCAACAGGAACGGCGAGCTTCAACCGACTCCACGCTTCAGCGACGGCATCGAAACACTCGTCGGGCCCGCCGGTCACCTGGCTTGCCAGGCCCGCGTATCCGCTCGTGACCCGCGACAACGAGGAATACAAGGCCCGCGGCAACGAGGACGCGGAGTTCGCCAGGCCTGTTAGGTAGGTGGAGAGCTCTCCTGCCGAGCGCCGAGCCAGCACCACTGCCTGCCCGTTGCGGTGCTCCCGTAGCGATCTCGATCGCAAGGTCCGCGCAGCCCGCGCTCGGACGACCGCGCGCTCGGCATCCAGCAACGCCTGATCCAGCGGCACCTGCAGCCAACGATCCAGTGCGTCGATCACCGCGAGCCTCCGCCAAGGCCCCGACCTGGCAGCCTCAACCGGAACTTCGGTGGTGAGTTGCGAGACCAGGCCGGCTCGGAGTTGGTTCAGACGCCGGATGCAGTCCTGCCCCACAACGGCTTCGAGGAGATCCCGGTCCGCCGCGTCCCATCCGTCAACCGCAACCGATCGCCATCCGCCCGGATCCGCCAGATCGATCCCGACACTGACGCCGGCCCCGAGCTGCGTCGTACCGGTCAGGTCGGCCGGCGGCTCGTCGGCCAGCCGGACCTCGGGCACACCACCCCCGCTCCCTGGCACGGTCAGGACGGCGATCATCGAAGTACCTCCTCCGCGCACTGCCGGACCGGCGGGTCGAGATCGTTGATGATGTCAACGATGGGCCGACGATGCGTTGGAATAGGGATCCTTAAAGGGTAGGTCTGCAGGGAAGACGCGTAAAGACATCGGCGAAATCAGGATGCCCGGGCGAATTGCCAGGCATTGACGGAACTCAGGCGGGAAGGACAGTCGGCGGGTTTCGACGGGCCGGCCCAGGGCGGTTCCGAACGGCGAGCGAGCTCGAGGATCGCCAGTCTCTGCAATCCGTTGTATTTGCCGCCATTGCTCCAGACCATGAGGGACATCTCCCCCGCGGACGGGTACCGCAAACGGCGCAGATCGGTCGCGCTGCGCAGAAACTCCGCGCGCAGCCCGTCGCGGAACGCATCGATCCGTTCCTCGACAGCGGCGGCTTCCTCGTCGATCGGCGCCGTCTTCGTCCAGGTCCCCGGGTCGTGCCGCACCCAGCACATGTACTCCACGAAGGCGAGCACCAGGATGTGAGTGGCCGGGGTGAGCCCGGTCGACCGCTCGGCGATCTGCCGGAACAGCTCACTCAGTTCTTGCTGCTCGCGCCAGATCAGCCGGACCGTCCGAAAGACCAACTCGGCATCGCCACCAGCGGCCGGCCTTTGCGGGAGTGCCAGTCGTTCGACCTCACCGGGCCAGGACGGTACGTCGTCGATCTGGCCGCTGTCGTTGACCGCCAGGCACGGAAGCCGCGGGTGCCGGCGCCGCATCTGGACCGCCGCGCCTCCGAGCGTCGTCCAGGCCCGACTGTGCTCGCCGATCGCGCGGTAGGACATCGCTCGGGCGACCCTCATCAGGATCGTCGCCAGGTACGCATCGGACAGCTCGGCGTCGTGCAGGATGCGCGAGGCCTTTCGCCAGTTCCCCAGCTCGAGCGCCTCGATCACGCCGATCATGGCCGCGGAGGGTCTGGCCGAACACCCCTTGCGAAGGGCGATGGCGTCACGGTGAGCATCGGTACTACCGCCGGGAGTCTGCTCATGGGGGCACCTGCCTCGATCATCGAACGGCTGCGGTCGTGAGAAGCTCCTGTCGCTGGCTTGTCCATCTACAGCTGTTCTACCCGTGCATCCACCTAGATACACAGTAGATTCAGTAGAAAGGTGGATTTCCTCTTTCTGAGCCTCGATCGGGCCGGAGAAGTCACGGGATGATCACGATGCAGGCGGTCTTGCTAGCGCCTCAGCCGTTCCACAGTTGTCGATGCGGACCCTGGATCTGTCCACGCTTGAACTTCACCTGTAGTTAGGTGTAATCCGGTGTAGGGTGACCGGATCCATCCTTGGACGCTGACCCTCCAGGAGTGAACCCTTGGCCCCCTCGCCAGAGGCGGTACTCGCCGAGCGGCTGCGCGCGCTCAGACAGTCGCAGCGGCTGACCCAGGCGAAACTGGCACGCGCACTGGGCGGCACCAAGGGCATCTCGGTCTCGGCGATCAGCTCGTGGGAAAACTCCTCCGACCCCAAGCTGCCCCCCGCCAGCCGCCTCCGCGCCTACGCCCTCTTCTGCGCCCAGGACCACGCCACCGAAGCCATCCCTCAGCTCGCCCGCGAAGAGGACCTCAGCTCCACCGAACGAGAAAAGTTCGCCGCGCTGTACCGCGAACTGATCGGCCTCCGGGATGAAGCCAGAAGTAAGCCCAGTACGTCTGCTGCCGGCAGCGGGATCTGGACCTTTGAAGAAGGTCCAGTGACGGTCATCTGCCCAGAGGCACCAGCTGCCTATCGCTCGCCGTTGGCAGACGAGGCGAACCCCAACTACACCCGCATGTACCGGTACGCCGATGTCGACGCCCTCATCGAGCTGTGGGGGCACCTTCGCTCCCGCAATCCTGACTTGGAGGAGCTGTCACACAAGCTTCCCGAGGAGGCCGTCCCGCCCGACCTGGCCGGGCACTTGATCGTGCTCGGCGGGATCGTCTGGAACGACGTCGCCCATCAACTGCAGCCGTTTCTGCGGAACCTGCCGATCCAGCAGGTCGAAGTACAGGATCTCCTCAACGGCGAGATCTTCAGGCTTCCGGACGGGCAGGAATTCCGGCCGCAATGGGGAGAATACGAGCGGATCCTGGAAAAGGCCCCGTCCAAGGAACAGATCACTGCGGAACAGACCGAGGATGTCTGGCGCGACGGTAAACGGCGCAGTCTGATCGAGGACGTGGCATTTCTGGCGCGGGTTCCCAATCCTCTCAATCACACGCGCACGCTGACCGTCTGCAGCGGGGTCTACAGCCGGGGAGTTGTGGGCGCGGTTCGTGCGCTCACCGATATCGCCGTACGCGATCGGAACGAGGCGTATCTGGCCAGCCGGTTCCCCAGCGGATCCTTCGCACTCCTGACGCGGGTCCCGCTGCTCAACGGTGCGGCGATGTCGCCCGATCTGGAGAACCCGTACAACCGGCTCTACGAGTGGTCGCCGAGCGATGAGGCGACTGCGTGAGCCGTATCAGGCACGAACAGTCGCACGCATCCTTGCTCCGCGATGTGTCCGCCTCTCACGTACCCCCCAGCCGAAGCCGGCTGGACGCGATCGTGGTCCCGGCAGCGCGTCCGGCCTCGGTCCTGCAGAACCTCATCGACCTGTCCGCGGACTTGTCCATCCCCCTCGTCATTCTTTGCAGTCGGCAAGCCGGCGTGGAGCAGGTAGCCGAGCGCGTGGAAAAGACTTTGGGAGCTCGCGCCCTGGTCGTCGACGTGCCCACCGGGTATCAGCTGCCGAATCAACCGCAACTGACCGCGTCCCGCAATTTCCGAGAAGCGCTCGCCGACCGCTCCAGTGATCTCAGCCTCAAGCGCAACATCGGACTGGCCCTCGGCCGGCTCCGCGGCTGGCGCAAGCTGCTCTTCGTCGACGACGACATCAGCCACCTGCGGCCCGTGGACGTCGGGCGTCTCACCAGTGTGCTCGACCGTCATCCGGTGGCATCGATGATCACCCGGAGGTTCCCCGACAACTCGGTCGTCTGTCATGCCAGGCGGCTCGCCGGTTTCGAGCAGGACATCTTCGTCAGCGGCGCCGTCCTCGGCGTACAGCTCCAGCATCCGGCGCTGTCGTTCTTTCCTGACGTCTACAACGAGGACTGGTTCTTCTTCGCCCGGCACGCCGCCGATCGCTACCTGCCCAAGGTCGGCGAGGTCCGGCAACTCACCTACCTGCCGTTCGCCGACCAGCAGCGAGCGGCTCGCGAGGAGTTCGGCGATCTGCTCGCCGAGGGTCTGTACGGACTGTTCGAGAGCACCCCGGGATGCGACTTCGACGAACAGCTCGCGATCGCCACCAAGACAAGCTACTGGCGTGAGTTCAAAGAAGTTCGCCTGGCGATGATCCAGGAGACGCTGGACGGGCTCTGGCAAGCAGAGTTCAAGGCCGACATCATCCTGGATCCCACGGTGGTCGACGCAGAGGATGCGCTACACATCGCCGAGAAACAGACGACGAGCATCTCGGCAGAGTTGTGCGTCGACTATCTCGATGCCTGGCGACAGGACGAGTTGAGCTGGCAGAAGTACCTCCTGGATGTCAATCAGGTGACCAACGAGCGTTATGCCTTGGCAGAGCTGGGATTGAACACCTGGATCTCTTGCGGGTACGGCGCCAAGGTTCTGACGTCCGGACCGCGAAAGGAGCGGCAGCCTGAGCCCGCATCGGCGGCGGCGCTCGTCTCCGGTCGCTCCTGAAGAGACTGTTTGAATGATTGGTTTCACTTGAGGCAGCTCGAAGCGGGCAGCTAGACTCCCTTTTCCCCGCGCGCTCGGACGGAGGGGTCCCGGTTGCTTGAGCTGCAAGGGTTCGATCGGCAGTTTTCTGTCTTCCGTCTCGAAGCTGACGACTGGCCAAGCGCCAGAGAGTTGCGGCTGCGGGCTTTGGCAGAGTCGCCCGAAGCATTCCTCGGCGGCATGTCCTCAGAGCGCGAGTACGACGCGAAGCATTGGCGCGGCGACCTCGAACTCAATGCCTGGTTCCTGGTCGGCCTGGACGGCAACCCCGTCGGTCTCGCGAAGCTCAACCGCACTGCAGAACACAACGACGGCATGCACCTGGAAGCGATGTGGGTCGCCCCGGAAGCACGCCGCCGAGGGGTCGGTGCAGCCCTGGTTTCGGCACTGGAGTCGACGGCGACCAGCCTAGGCGCGCAGCTCCTACGTCTGTGGGTGTTTGCCGAGAACCGATCTGCTCAAGGCTTCTACCGGCGACTTGGCTACACCGGCCCGACCCGGACCCAGAAGATCAAGGTCAACAACCAGGTCAGGATCGAAGAAGAGTTCGAGAAGCATCTTGGGTGACACGCCATTTCAGGAGGTCCACGTTGGGCGCGCTGGTGGAAATCGCGGGGAACTTGACTGCAGCGGCAATCGGAGGACTGGCGACCGCGGGCTGGCGAGTCGTGCGCAGCAGAATGGGCACCAAGGACGTCCGGGCGATGTGGGGCCCATTTCTTGACGGCAATTCCTGCATCGTCGAGGGCAGCCTGAGTGCAGCCACACTCTCCGAAGCACTGCCCGGCTGGGTGCCGACCGGACTCAAGCAACCTGCGACCGATCTCCTGCCACACATCGAGAGCTACCTGCGTGACCAGGAGCCGGCCGGCTTGATGGGCCGCGGTGACCACGAGGCAATCGTCAGAGTCCAAGCCGGTCTGGCCAGAGCAGGTCTTCCGCACACTCTTCCGGTGCGAGCTGACTACGACCTGGGCGAGCGCAAGAAAGACAACCTGATCGTGGTCGGCGGGCCTGACGTCAACTCTGTGACGAAGGAACTGCTCAAGCTGCTCGACTGCGCGGTGACCATCGCGATGGATGACTCCGATCGCAATGGTGTCGAGGACTTGATCCACGGCCAGCGGTATGTGACTCGAGCGGTAGAGGCCGAGACGCGGGACTACGGCATCTTGATCAAGGCTCCGAGCCCATACCAAGAGGGCAAGCACGTCCTCATCCTGGCCGGCGCCCATGGATTCGGCTGCATGGCCGCGGGCTACCTGGCCGTCAACGACATCGCGAACATGGCCAACCTCAGCCGGAGATTCCCGCACGGCTTCGAATGCATCGTCTCCTACCGCCGATCAGGCGAAACTCTGACCGAGAAGAACCTGGTCGTCCTGGCACGACCGCTACGGGACACCGCCTGAGCTACCGCACCGGACGACACTATAGGTGTTACCTATAGCGGTTACTGTCTTTTCGTCTTTGTGTGCTTTGTTTTTCGGCTTTAGGTTGAAATGGAGATTGCCGGGAAACGAGAGGTTGGACGATGTTGGAGTTTGCGGGGAAGCGGGCTGTTGTTACGGGTGGTACTCGGGGGATCGGGGCTGCTGTGGTTCGGCAGTTGGTGGCGGGTGGGGCGGAGGTGGTTGCTACTGCTCGATCGGCGGGGCGTGGTGGGCCGGAGGGCGTGACTGTGGTGGAGGCCGACGTACGGGGGCGGGGTGGGGCTGAGGTTGTGGCGCGGGCTGTGGCGGAGCGGTTTGGTGGGGTGGACATTGTGGTTCACAACGTGGGTGGGGCGCGGCCGTTTGTGGATAGTTCAGCTATTCCTGATGAGGAGTGGCAGGACGCGTTGGACTTGAATTACTTGGCCTCTGTGCGGCTGGATTCGTTGCTGGCGCCGGGGATGCGGGAGCGGCGGTCGGGGGCGATTGTGCATGTGTCTTCGGCTGCGGTGTTTACGCCGATTGGGCCGTTCTTGCATTACATCGCGGCCAAGGCGGCGTTGGAGAGTTACAGCCGTGGGTTGTCGGTGGAGTTGGCGCCGTACGGCGTTCGCGTGAACACCGTGACGCCGGGGCGGGTCGCGACGCCGGGTGGGGAGGCGACTCGCGAGCTGTGGGCGCAACTGGAGGGTGCGTCAGGGGATCTCGGCTCGCCGCCGTTGGGACGCGATGGACAGGCTGACGACATTGCGAATGCCGTGTTGTTTCTGGTGTCTGAGCGGGCGGGGTGGTTGACCGGCAGCAATCTCGTTGTCGACGGCGGCGAATATCCCAGGCGTTGAAGGAGAACACGCGATGGAATTGCAGGGTAGAACCGCATTGGTGACCGGCGGGACGTCTGGGATCGGGTTGGCGACGGCTCGGTTGCTGGCTCGCGGTGGTGCTGAGGTTGTCATCAGCGGTCGTGATGTACGACGTGGTGCGAGTGCCGTGGAATCGGCGCGGAAGGATGGCGCGGTTCGGTTCATACCGGCTGATCTGGCTGACTTGGAGTCGGTTGCTGAGCTCGGTCGACAGAGTGGGCCGGTGGATATCTTGGTCAACAACGCTGGTGCTTTTCCGACGGCATTGACCATTGAGCAGAGCGTTGCGGACTATGAGCGGATCTTCGACACCAACGTGCGGGGTGCTTATTTCCTGGTCGCGGCGCTCGTGCCACACATGCTGGCGAAAGGTGCGGGGAGCATCGTCAACGTGACCACATTGGCTGCACACAAGGCGTTTGCGACCACTTCGGCGTACAGCGCTTCGAAGGCTGCATTGGATTCGCTGACGCGGACTTGGGCAGCTGAGTTCGCGGAGGGCGGCGTACGGGTGAATAGCGTTGCGCCTGGGCCGACGCGTACGGAGGGTGTGCTGGCTGAGTGGGGTCCGGAGGGGAATGAAGGGATGGCGAAGGAGTTGGGGCTTGGGCGGACGGCGCAGGCATCGGAGATTGCCGAGGCGATCTACTTCCTAGCTTCTCCGCGCGCCAGCTATGTCAACGGGACCACGCTCCACGTCGATGCCGGCGGTCGTGTCTTCTAAGGGCCAGGTCGCCTGACGGAGGAGTTCGAGCAGGGCGGTCTCGGCGGGACCCGCGTCCTCACGGACGACAGCGATCACGGGTTGGGTGACGACCGGGGACACCGGGCGGATGAGGTGCTCGTTGCCGTCGGGTACCGCCGAGGCCGGAACGAGTGTGACGCCCAACCCGTGCGCGGCCCAGCGCACGGCCGTCGAGGTCTGGGAGACCCGGGCGGCCGTGGTCGGGGCCAGGTCGTGGTCACGGAGGACACTCAGCAGTACGCCGTCGAGCGCGCTGTCGCGGTCGAAGCGCAGCCAGGTTTCGTCTTTCAGGTCGCGGAGGTTGACCCGGTCCTCTTTGAGCAATTCGTGCCCAGGACCCAGCACTACAACGAATTCCTCGACTCCGAGGCGGTGTGCGTTGGCCGGGCTGCGATCGCATGCGGCCATCAGGGCGAGGTCGAGTACGCCGCGACTGCAGAGGCGCTCCAGCTCGGCCGAGCTCTGCTCCTCGAAGACGGTGACCTCGAGGCGCGGGAAGCGGCGGCGGAGCGCACTCAGAGCACCCGGCAGCTGCCGGGTCCCGAAGCCCAGCTGTACGGCGACAACCAGCTCGCCCACGAGTTCCGCGGCACCGGCCCGGGCGGTCGCTCGCGCGCGGCGTGATGCGTTCACCGCAACCTGCGCCTCGCGCAAGAACGCGCGGCCGACAACTGTCGGTACCAAGCCGGTCGGTGTACGGGCGAACAACTGCACCCCGAGCTCCCGCTCCAGCCCACGAATCTGCTGCGACACCGACGGCTGCGCAACCCGCAACCGCTCCGCGGCCGCCGTCACCGAGCCTTCCTCCGCAACAGCCAACGCGTATTCATACTGCCGAAGGCTCATGCTCCCCAGTCTTACACCGCACGCCAGCACCCGACCGACAGGACGTATACGCCTGCGCCGGTCTTCGCGCGGCGGTTGCAGGCGAGCACGGGGCTATGCGTAGAGGACTACGTCCTGTTCATAGAGCGACCCAACGCGTCGGGAAGGACACGTAGTAGTGGGTTTGGGACGGTATTGCGGCTGGCTTTTGAGCGTGGGTGAGGTGGTGTCTCGGGACTACTACGTGTCCTTGGCGACAGGGCTAGCGGATGCGGTGGCCGCGGAGGACTACGGCGGTGGGGGTGGCGAGGATGTCGGGGTGGTGGCGGGGGTCGACGTCGTAGGTGACCAGGTCGTCGGTGGTGGTGAGGCCTAGGAAGGTGGCGGCGGAGGTGGTGGCGGCTTCTAGGGCTTGGGTGACGGTCAGGCCGTGTTTGACTAGTTGGTCGACCTCGCCGGCGACGGTTCCGATCATGTCGGAGCCGGTGAGGACATGGACGCCGTACTGGCGGGCGAGCGGGAGCATCTCGGTCATGTGTTCCGTGCGCAGGCGGCGGCGTTCGGCTTGTTGTGGGGTGGCGTTGGGGTCGGGTGGGCCGTAGGCGGAGAGGGTTGGGGTCCAGCCGCCGCCTCGTGCGCCGAGGGTTTGCAAGTCTTCGGCGGTGATGACTTCGCCGTGTTCGACGGAGTCGATGCCGGCGCGGATGAGTTCGCTGACCAGGCCGGTTTGGACGTGCGCGGCGACCCGGGCGCCGCGGGCATGGGCTGTTGCGATCAGTTGATCGACGGCGTTGGGCTCGTAGTTCGGCGTCATCGGGCTGCCGGGGATCGGGCCGTCGGGACCGACCGGCGGGAAGTCGGCGACCAGTTTGATCCAGGTGGCGCCGGCGTCGAGCTCGGCTTCGACCGCGGTCACCAGGTGCTCGGCGGGAACGGGTTCGTAGATGCCGTTGAAGTACGACGCTTCCGGAGCGAAGAACCGTCCGGCCGCAAGGACTAGCGGGCGACCCTCCTCAGGGTTCGCTGCGAGTTTGAGCGTAATCGACCGATCGCCACCAACATCCCGTACGGCGCGAACTCCCGCCTGACCGAGGTCGTCGAGCATCGCCCGCGCGGCCGCTTCGTCGAGCGGTACCGGCGTGCGCTCCTGAACCCCGACCGTCAAGTGGCAATGCGAATCCACCAACCCCGGCAGCACAAACCGCCCTGGCAATGTCTCGGCCGCACCACTCCCCGCCTCGACATGCACCTGCTCCCCGGTCGGCAGACCGATCCCGTCGAATACCCAGCGCGTCATACCGGCATCCTCCTCCGCGCCGGGTCCACGCCGTCAGATCGCGGAAGGGCGGTCCACCTGCCAGTAGTGCAAGCCCACCTGGTCGAAGCGTGACTCCAGTGCTTCCAGACCGGACGCGACCTTGAATGCACGTTCTGCCTCGGTGATCGGCAGCAGCCAGAGGAAGTCGACATGCCGGTCGCCCACGTGGCAGGTCTGTAGGTCGGGGCCGAACGGGTACGGCAGGCAGATCAGGAGGTGGTCACAGGCCGATCCGGGTAGCCACGGCTCGCCGATCGGCACGGTGTGGCCGAGGCCGAGCTTGCCGCCCTGGTGGTAGTAGGTGGTCGCAGCGAGCAGCTCGACTGCACGTGGGTCTTCGGCTTCGGTGCAGAGGACGAACTCCAGGCCGCGGTCCGCATCCTCCGTCGCCGCCCACCCACCGATCGACACGTAGGTCCACAACCCGCCACGCTCCTTCGGCGGCACCCGGAGAACCCGGAAATGCGGATTCTGACCGAGGATCGGCCCGGCGCTCCACGTGAACGCCTCCATCTCCTGCCCACCGAAGAACCGCCGTACATGCTCCTCGAGCGCGCCACAAACGTCGTCGCACGGCGGAAAGTCAGCCATCCCCGGAGTCTAGTCCACCGCCTTATTTACAAGGGGATTCATGTGCGGCCAGCCATTGCTGCAGGATGGCGAAGTCTTCGTCGGTGAGGCCGCGGGTTGGATCGACTTTGTGGAGGAGTACGGGTTCTGGGTGGTTGGCGTGGACCCAGTCGCGGTCGGTGTTGGTGATTTCGTCGTCCAGCCAGATGAAGGGGCGCGCGGCGGCTTGGCGGACGAGGGTGGGGGTCTTCCAGTGCAGGCCGACGGGCTCGTCTCCGGTTGAGCGGGGCCAGGTGACGACCGGGAGGTCGGCGAGGCCGAGTCTTGGCGAGACGCAGTCGTTTGCGTCGTCCATCCAGGTGGTCGCCCAGACGAGTTCGCAGCCGAGGCCGGCCAAGCGGGGGCCGTGTGCTGGGTTGACGCGATCGAGGAGCGGGTTCATGTCGTCGTACGGCGGGTAGGCCGGGTACGGCTGCGTGGCCCCGAAGGGGATGAGCGGACCGTCGACATCGAGGAAGAGCAGCGTGAGCGACACCCGGGCACGATAGCGGGTCGGGGGTAGCTTGCTGGGATGAGTTTTCGGTTGGCGGCGTACGGCGTTTGTCTCGATGGTGGGCGGGTTTTGCTGGCTCGGTATGTGTCGCCGGTGGGTGATGGGAGTTGGTGGACTTTGCCGGGTGGGCAGGTCGAGTTCGGGGAGGACCCGGTTGATGCGGTGGTGCGGGAGCTTGAGGAGGAGACCGGGTTGGTGGGGGTGGTGGAGGAGTTGCTGGGGGTGGACTCTCGGGTGATTCCGGCGCACGAGGCGAAGCGCGGGGTGCCGCATCAGAACGTGGGGGTGTTTTACGGAGTGCGGGTTGTTGGTGGCGTGATGCGACCGGAGGCCAATGGGGAGACGGCGGAGGCGGTGTGGACTCCGGTTGCGGAGATCTCCGAGTTGGACCGGTCAGCTGTGGTTGATGTGGGGGTGGGGTTGGTGACTCAGCGGCCGGCTAGTGGGCATCTGCCGCCGGTGGTGGTTGGTGGGCTGGTACGGCACTGAGGCGATTCTTCAAGGCAGCAAGGTGATTGGGGGTTAGGCCGGCTGCCCGGAGGTAGGCAACGACTCCGCCGTGGTTGAGGTCCACGTGGGTCAGGAGGGCGCGCATGGTGGCGGCCTCGGCTGGGAATTGTGGTGGCGCCGTGGCGTAGTCGGCGGCTATGGCTTCGGCCGGTACGTCGATTGCTGCGAGGGTGAGGGCGGTTACCAGGCCGGTGCGATCGCGGCCGGCGTGGCAGGCGACTAGGACTGGGCCTGGTGGGGCTTCGGCGATTGCGGTGAGGGCGGTGGCGAAGCGGTGGGGGTAGTTGTCGATGAGGGTGCGGTACTGGACTAGGAGATCGTCTGAGTCGATGGCGGGGTCGGCGGGGTCGTTCAGGGGGATGTTGAGCCAGCGGGGGTCGGCTCGGTAGGGAGAGGGGAAGGCCTCGGTCTCCCAGACGTCGCGGAGGTCGATGATGCGGCTGATGCCGACGGCGGCGAAGGCGGCGTGGCCTTTGGGGGTTAGTTGGTCGAGGTTGTCGCTGCGGATGAGGCCGCCGAGGTCGCGGGAGTTGTGGCAGTTGGGCCAGGTGAGGGGCGTCGGCATGGGGACGATCATCGACGACGGACCCCCTCGGTGCACGAGGCACCGAGGGGTTCGGTAGAGAGTCAGGCGGCGGCTGTGGCTTCGGTTAGTTGGTCTGCGGTGGGTTGGAGTTGGGGGCTGGCCAGGGTGAGGAAGACGTTGGCTAGTGAGAAGAGGGCGGCTACTAGGAGGCCGCGTTCGAAGCCTGCTTCCAGGGCGTGTTGTTGGGTGGCGCCGTGGGTTAGTTCGGCGGTGGTGTGGCTGATGGAGAGGGTGGTGACGATGGCTAGGCCTAGTGCGCCGCCTACTTGGTACATGGCGTTGACTACGCCGGAGGCTGCGCCGGCTTCAGCGTGTTGTACTTCGGAGACTGCGGTGATTTGGCCGGGGACTCCGACGCCGATGATGCCGAAGCCGAAGAGGATGAGGCCGGGTAGGAGCTGGGTGGTGTAGCTGCCGGTTGCGTCGGCTTGGGAGAGCCAGAGCAGCGCACCGACGCTGAGGACGGCTCCTGCTAGTTGGACGGTCCGGGTGCCGATTCGCTGCACCAGCTGGGAGGCCAGTACGGCGCCGACGATCGCGGCGCCGCCCATGGGCAGGAAGTGCACGCCTGCCTCTAGCGCGCTGTCGCCTCGGACCTGCTGCAGGTAGATGGCAGTCAGGAAGAACATGGAGAGGAATGCAGCGCCGTTGAGCGAGAGCGATGCGCCGGACACGCTCAGCGCTCGCGAGCGGAAGAGCCGCATCGGGACGAGCGGTGCTGCGGACCGCCGTTCGACGATGACGAAGGCGACCATCAGGATCACTCCGGCAGTCAGTACGCCGATGACCTCGGCAGAGCCCCAGCCCTGCGGTTCCGACCGCACAACGCCGTACACGATCGCCATGAGTCCCGACGTACCGAGGACGGCGCCCAGGGTGTCGAAGGTGCGTGCACCAACGTGGTGACGGACGTCCGGCACGAACACTGGGATCAGCGCGACCAGTGCGATCACGATCGGTACGTTGACGAAGAAGACCCACTGCCAGCTGAGTGCATCGACCAGTACGCCGCCCGCGACCACGCCGAGCGTGCCACCGAGACCGGCCAGGCCGCCCCAGACGCCCATGGCGATGTTGCGCTCGCGGCCGTGCGCGAAGGTCATGGTGAGGATCGCCAGCGCCGCGGGTGACAGCAGTGCGCCGCCAAGACCTTGTACGGCGCGGGCTCCGATCAGGAACTCGGGTGAATTGGCGAGGCCGGCCACCAGCGAGGTGATGCCGAACAGCACCAGACCGCCGACGAACACCCGGCGGGCGCCGAGGAGGTCGGCCATCCGGCCGCCGAGGAGCAAGAAGCCGCCGAAGAGCAGGGTGTAGGCGTTGATCACCCACTGCAGGGAGTCGGCGGAGAAGTTCAGGTCCGCCTGGATGTCGGGCAGCGCGACGTTCACGATCGTCACGTCGAGTACCACGATGAATTGGGCGAGAGCCAGCACCGCCAGGGTGGCCCAGGGACTGCGTCGCATTCCGACCTCACTAAGTCTACGCCGTATGTATACGCTGTATGCGTACGCAGTAGACGTTAGGTCTACGGTGTAAACTTGTCAACGTGATCACCAAGGAGACGCCCCGCCGCCTGGATCCGCAGAAGGTTGTCGACAGCGCACTGGCCATCGCCGACGACGAGGGGCCGGCGGCCGTCACGCTGCGGCGGCTGGCTCAGCTGCACGGTGTGACGCCGATGGCGCTGTACCGGCACTTCAAGGACAAGGACGACCTGCTGGCCGCCCTGGGTGACCGCCTGCTCGCCAGCGTCGTGCTGCCCGAGCCGACCGACGAGCGCTGGGATGTGCAGCTGCACAAGCTGCTGACGGCCTTCGTGGCCGCATTGCGCACCCACCCGCGACTGGCTGACCTGACGCTCCCGCGGATCCTGCGCATCGAGCCCGGGCTGAACTTCGCGGAGCGGGCGCTGGAGCTCCTCACCGAGGGCGGGTTCTCCACCGACGATGCCGCCGAGATCGGCCGCCAGTCGATCTGCACACTGATCGCACTGGTGTCCACCGATCCGATGACCCGGGAGGCGACTGACCCGGTCGAGCGCGAGGATTCCTTGCGGATGAAGCGGGCAGCGCTCTCCGCGTTGCCGCCCCGCAAATACCCGCTGGTGACAGCTTCGGCCGACACCCTGGTCTGCTCGAGCTCAAACGACCGGTACTACGGTCTCGGGATCGACCTGGTTGTTGCCGGCATCTGCGGCGTACAGAACAAGGAGTAACGCTTTGGCCCTCAGCGTCCTGACCTATCTGGAGATGCACAGCCCGGAGGAGCTCCGGCCGGCGAAAGAACAGCCAGTAGAGGTCAGAGCGGTCGAGGAGGTCTCACCGGAGTTCGCCCGCTACCTCTACACCGCAGTGGGCGGACACTGGCACTGGATCGGCAAACTCGGCTGGAACTGGGACCAGTGGGTGGAGTGGCTGAGCAGGCCCGGTTTCGAGACCTACGTGCCCTGGGTCGGCGGAGTACCGGCCGGGTACGTCGCCCTGCGCGGAGTGGGCAGTGAAGTCGAGATCGAGAACTTCGGCCTGCTGCGGAGCTTCATCGGCCGCGGACTCGGCGGACACCTGCTCACAGTCGGCCTCCGACAGGCGTGGACGCTGGACGAGCGCCACGAGGACGTCGCCCCGATCACACGCGTCTGGGTGAACACGAACACCCTGGACGGACCGGCCGCGCTGGCGAACTACCAGGCGCGCGGACTGACGCCGTACCAGACAGTGGAGGAGGAGCGGCCGGACGCCGACGGTACGGCGCCTGGACCGTGGCCCGGCTGGGACGGACCGCCCGGCGTGGTGCGGGAGGTACCGGCGGGCTGACGGCGCTACGCTCGCCAACGGAGTGATACCAATCCAGGTGGAGGTATACCGATGGCGGCGAAGTTCGAGCTCTACAAGGACAAGTCCGGCGAGTTCCGGTTCCGGCTGAAGGCCGGCAACGGCGAGGTCATCGCGACCAGCAGCGAAAGCTACGAGACCAAGGCCGGCGCACTGAACGGCATCGAGTCGATCAAGAAGAACGCGGCCGACGCGAACCTCGACGACCAGACCGACTGAAACGTCAAGAAAACAAGGGGGTTTCTCCACAGCCTGTGGAGAAACCCCCTGCTTGTTCTACAGGCCGACCTCGTGGATGACCGGCCGGACCTCGACACCGAGGCCCTCGATCCCGGCATCCGGAATCATCGCGGCCAGCTCCTGCGCGCGCTCCAGGCTGGCGACGTCGATCAGGTAGTAGCCGGCCAGGAATTCCTTCGCCTCCAGGAACGGCCCGTCCGTCACGGCCGGCACGCCGTCGCGGACCTTCACGACCGAGCTCTTGGCCGGCTCGGCCAGGGCGACCGTGCTGTGGAACTCGCCGGACTCCTGGATCGTCGCCATGAACTTCTCGTGCCCGGAGAAGATGGCCTGCTGCTCGGACTCGCTCAGCGCGGACAGCACGTCCGGATTGATGTTCAGGACCACTAGGTACTTCACGGGTGTCTCCTTCAGCTACGGACCCGGCCCGGGCCCTCTCGGTGATGAGTACGGAGCCGACCGCACCACTTTGACATCGCGATAGCGTCACCCCATGGCTGAGCTGAGTCTCACAGACGTCCAGGCCGCCGCGGGCCGGATCGCAGGCGTCGCACACCGTACGCCGGTGCTCACGTCCCGGACCCTGGATGAGCGGGCCGGGGCGCAGGTGTTCCTGAAGGCGGAGAACTTCCAGCGGATCGGGGCCTTCAAGTTCCGCGGCGCTTTCAACGCCATCAGCCGACTCTCGCCAGATGAGTTGTCAAGAGGCGTCACCGCCTACTCATCGGGGAACCACGCCCAGGCGGTGGCTCTGGCGGCTCAACTCGTGGGCAGCAAGGCGGCAATCCTGATGCCGGCTGACGCGCCGCCGACGAAGGTCGCAGCCGCCAAGGGGTACGGCGCGGAGGTCGTCAGCTATGACCGCTATACGCAGGACCGGGCCGCCCTGGCCACGGAGCTGGCCAGGGACCGCGGGATGACGCTGATCCCGCCGTACGACCACTACGACGTGATGGCCGGGCAGGGGACGGTTGCGCTCGAGCTGATCGAGGAGGTCGGCCAGCTCGGCGCGCTGCTGGTTCCGGTCGGCGGTGGCGGGCTGATGGCCGGCTGCGCGACCGCGGCCACGGCGCTGTCGCCGGGGATCCGGATGATCGGTGTCGAGCCGGCCGCCGGCGACGACCACGCCCGATCCTTGGCAGCCGGGGAGCGGGTGACGATCGACGTACCGCGGACGATTGCCGACGGTCAGGCGATCGCGACGCCGGGCGAGCTGACGTTCACGATCAACCGGCGGTTGGTGGGGGCCTTCGCACTCGTCACCGACGAGGAGATCCTGGCCGCGATGACGTTCGCGTTCGAACGGCTGAAGATCGTCCTCGAGCCGAGTGGGGCGAGCGCGTTGGCGGCCCTGCTGGCCGGGCGGATCCAAGGGCTGCCCGAGCGCGTCGGAGTGGTGCTGAGCGGCGGGAACGTCGGCCTCGAGCGCTTCCAGGCACTGCTCGCACAAGGCTGAATTCGCAAGGAACTCAGCCGGACCTGAGTACGCACTGTGCTCGTTGTCACAGACAGCGACTATAAAGTGTGACCCAGCTCACATCGAAGCTCTCATTTGGCGCCTCCGGCACGCTCAGACGCGCTCAGGACACCAGATGTTCACCAAGACTCATTGATCCGTCAGAGAGGCTCTGAGGGCCTTTTGAGAGGGTCTCTGTCGATCTGAGGGTTTGCGTCGTGATCGTTCTGTTATACAGTCGTCGGCGGTTCGGTAAACAACACGAACTGCACAGGTGTCACGCCGAGCTCTGCCAGGCACCTGCGCTCCCCTCGAACAACCAATGGCAGAGGTGGGGGACCCAGGAGGTTGGGGCCCGACCGTGAGTGGTCGGATCCCTGGGGTGAAGTCCACGGGAGTGGACCGGGCAAGATTTCCCAGCCCGAACCCGACAGCTAACTCCGTAGGCGTCGGGAGACAACCATGCCCGTCACTGCCCGACGGACGTCGCTTTCGCGCGCCGTCAGCCATACCGAGTCCGCCGCCATTCGGACTCTCCCGAAGCACCGCAAGCCTTCCCGGTCCGCAGCTCCGCGGGCCGCGGCCGCCGTACTGTCCGTGGGTCTCGCCGTCAGCGGCGGCGCCCTGGTCAGCATCGCCGCCGCTCCGACCACCGCCTCGGCCAAGGCCCTGAGCCCGGCCCAGGTCCGCGGTCACGCCACGATCAAGAGCCGCCCGCTGCTCCGCAAGGGTGACTCCGGCCCGACCGTGAAGTTCGTCCAGCGCGCCCTGCGGCTGGGTCCGGACGGCTACTTCGGCAACACCACCGTGGTGGCCCTGAAGAAGTTCCAGCTGTCCTGGGGGATCAAGGTCAGCGGCACCACCGACCACGCGACCTGGGGTCGCCTCACCTGGGCCGCGAAGCACAAGGTGCTCTACGGCAACAAGGGTGGCGTCAAGGCCGACATGTTCCGGGCCAAGGTGCTCCGCGAGGCCGCGAAGCTCAAGGGCACGCCGTACCGCTACGGCGGCACGTCGAAGCGCGGCTTCGACTGCTCCGGCTACACCGGCTTCGTGTACCGCGCGGCCGGCAAGAAGATGCCGCGCACCTCGCGTCAGCAGTACGCCGCGACGAAGCACATCAGCCGCGCGGCCGCCAAGCCGGGTGACCTGGTCTTCTTCAAGAACGGTGGCGGCAGCGTCTACCACGTCGGCGTCTACGCCGGTGGCAACCTGCTCTGGCACGCGTCGAAGCCGGGTACCCGGATCGGCAAGGGCAAGATCTGGACCAAGAGCGTGGCCTTCGGCCGCGTCTGACCTGACTGTCAGGTCCTCCCCCGTCAGCGCGCCCTCCCCCCGGGCGCTCTGACCCGAGACCGGCCGCGGGATCGTCGACCCCCACCCCTCCGACGATCCCCCGGCCGGTTTCTCTTTGTTGCTAGTCGTCCGTGAGCAATCCGGCCTCATAGGCGATGATCGCGGCCTGGACCCGGTTGGTCGCGGCCAGCTTCACCAGCAGCCGGGAGACGTGCGCCTTCACCGTGGCCTCGCTCATGAACAGCTTCTTGCCGATATCGGCGTTCGGCAGCCCGCTGCCGACCTCGACCAGCACCTCGCGCTCCCGCTCGGTGAGCTTGCTGACCCGCTCCTGCCCGACCCGGCGCCGATCGGCGCGGGAGTCCTTGGCGTAGTGGCCGATCAGGCGCCGGGTCACCGCCGGCGACAGCATCGCGTCCCCGGCCGCAACGACCTTGATTGCCTGCACCAACTCGCGCGGAGGCGTGTCCTTCAACAGGAACCCGCTCGCCCCGGCCTGCAGCGCCCGGAAGACATAGTCATCCAGGTCGAACGTCGTCAGTACGACGACCTTCGGCGGATCCGGCAGCGCCTGAACCGCACGAGTCGCGGCCAACCCGTCGAGCCGCGGCATCCGGATGTCCATCAGGACGACGTCCGGCCGGTGCTTGGTCACCATCGCGGCGGCATCGGCGCCGTCATCGGCCTCGGCCACCACCTCGAGCTCACCATCGGACTCGAGGATCATCTTCAACCCAGCCCGAACCAGCGCCTCGTCGTCCACGATCAGCAGCCGTGTCATCGCTCCCCTTCACCCAGTGGTGAGACCTTGTCCACCTCAACCGGTGAGACAGTCTGGCCGCTCGGCCACGGCAACCAGCCTTCGACCCGCCAGCCGCCGTCCGCTGTCGGACCGGTCGCCAGCCGGCCGCCAACCAGTACGACGCGCTCGCGCAGACCGACCAAACCGGCCCCGGCACCTGGGAGCAGTGAATCAGCCGCGACCGGCCGAATGTTCGTCACCCTCACCGTCACACCTTCGCCCCGCCCGCCGGATACCAGTACTTCGGTCGAGGCGCCGCGGGCGTGCTTGTGCACATTCGTCAACGACTCCTGGACGATCCGGTAGATGGTCCGCCCGATCGACAGCGGCACGTCGGCCGCCAGCGTGATCTCGCTGGTCACCGTCACCCCGGCCGCCCGCGAGTCGGCCACCAACCGCTCCAGATCAGCAGCCTGCGGTACCGGTGCCAGGTCGGCCCCGGCCACGCTGGTGTCAGACCGCAGTACGCCTAGGACCTCGCGCAGATCCTCCATCGCCTGCCGAGCCGTCTCCCGGATCAGCCGGGCCGAGCCCTCGATCTTCTCCGGACCGACCGCCGGGTTCACCTCCAACCCACCGGCATGCAACGCGATCAGCGAAACCTTGTGAGCCAGTACGTCGTGCATCTCCTGCGCGATGCGAGCCCGCTCACCCAGCCGGGCCTGCTCGGCGCGCAACTCGCGCTCGGCCTCGGCCCGCTCAGCCCGGTCTTGCCACGAGGCGACGAGATCCCGGCGAGCCCCGACGAACGCTCCGATGGCGACCCAGGTCCCGATCATGAACGGGCCGGTGAACACCGAGACCCAGAACGCCTCGCCGGACACACCGCTGTTGAGCACCAGAGCGACGTACCCGAGGAAAGTCAGGATCGCGAGGACCAGGTCGCGGCGGCGGATCGCCAGCGTCAGCAAGGCCAGACCGAGCGGGACGAAGATGCCGCCGACGGCCATCGCGGCAATGCCGATCAGCGTGACCGTGACCGTGAATCGGCGGCGCCAGAGCAGCGCCACCGACGCGACGACGCCCGCGCCGAGGACGAGCCAGTCGTTGATCTCTGCGCCTTCGTCGCCGGCACTCGCCTGCAGGACGACGGTCAGCAAGCCGAAGAACAAATAGAGAAAGTCGCGGATGCGCGGGGCATGCGTGCGCCACCAGGCGTACCACCGGCGCAGACGTCGCATTCACCCAGCGTAGTGGGGAGGCCTCAGGGAAGCCCTCCCCCATGTGGTTAGGTTCCTGACCCCGGAGCCCAGACTTTGGTAGGGGGTGTTTGCAGCCGGACGTCCGATGTGGCGAAGGGGGTCCGGACGGTTGACTCGTTGTCATGATCACCGTCGAGAACCTGACCAAGCGCTACGGCAGCACCACGGCTGTCCAGGATGTGTCCTTCACCGTCCAGCCCGGGAGCATCACCGGCTTCCTCGGCCCGAACGGCGCCGGCAAGTCCACCACGCTGCGGATGCTGACCGGGCTCACCCCGCCGTCGTCCGGTACCGCGACCATCACCGGCAAGCGGTACGCCGAGCTGCCGAACCCTGGTCGGGTTGTCGGAGTCATGCTGGACGCCGCCGCACAGCACGCCGGCCGCACCGGCCGCGAGACGCTGGCCCTGAACGCGAGCCTGCTCGGTGTCCCGAAGAACCGCGCGGACGAGATGCTCGAGGCGGTCGGCCTCGCCCACGCCGCGAAGCGCCGCGTCGGTCAGTACTCACTCGGCATGCGGCAGCGGCTCGGGATCGCGAACGCGCTGCTCGGCGACCCCGCCGTACTGATCCTCGACGAGCCGGCGAACGGTATGGACCCCGAGGGCATCCGCTGGATGCGCGGGCTGCTCCAGGACTTCGCCTCCCGCGGCGGCACCGTGATCCTGTCCAGCCACCTGCTCGGTGAGGTCCAGGCGACCGTCGACCGGCTGGTCGTCATCGGCGGCGGCCGGATCGTCGCCAACGGTTCGCTCGACGAACTGCTGGCCGGGACCGGAACGCTGGTCCGCGGCCTCGACCCGATCGGCCTGAACCAGGCGCTGACCGCAGCCGGCCTGACCGTCGAGCCGCTGCACGACGGCTCGCTGCGGGTCGACGCCACCGCCGAGCAGGTCGGACGCGCCGCCGCGTCCGCCGGGCAGATCCTGCTCGAACTCCGCCAGAGCGACGGCGCCGGCCTGGAGGACCTGTTCTTCCAGCTGACCGCCACCCCCGCGGCCGCCTGATCACCTTCTCCTAAGACTCCTGGAGCACATCACCATGACCACTCTGACCGAAGCCGCGCCGGCCGCCCCGGCCAAGCACAAGGCCGCAGCCGGTACGACGCTGCCGCCCGCGCGCGGCCAGTCCTTCCTGAAGCTCGTCACGATCGAGCTCCGCAAGTCCGTGAACACCCGCAGCGGCCGGTTCCTGATCGCCGGCATCCTGCTGATCGCGCTGGCCGCGATGACCTGGCAGATCACCCACCTGCCCGAGGGCGCCGCCGGTTTCGACGGGTTCCTCGGTGCCGGATCGACCGGCGCGATGCTGATCCTGCCGGTCATCGGCGTGATGGCGATGACCTCGGAGTGGACGCAGCGGACCGCGCTGACCACCTTCACGCTGTCGCCGCGCCGGGTCCGGGTCCAGCTGGCGAAGTTCGCCTCCGCGATCGTCCTGAGCGCGGTCGTGATGACCGCGGTCGTGATCCTCGCCTTCGGCGCCACCGCGCTGGCAGGCGCAGTCACCGACCACAGCACGTCGTACGCCGGTGTGGGCGGGCAGCTCGCCGGTTCCTACCTGACCATGGCGCTGAACGTCGTGATGGGTGCCGCCTTCGGTGCGGTGATCGCCCAGACCGCGGTCGCGATCCTGGTCTTCTTCATCGCTCCGACGGCCTGGGCACTGGCCGGGCCGGCACTGTTCAAGGACAACGCCAACTGGCTGGACGTCTTCTCCGCCTTCGGCCGGATCGCCGAGCGTGATCTGCACGGAATGCTGCCGGAGACCCTGACCGCGATCGGCGTCTGGGTGGTCCTGCCGACCATCGTCGGACTGTGGCTTAGCTCACGCCGCGAGGTCAAATAACACCGAAGAACGCGGCGGGGTGGACCGGTCTGAGGGGTCCGGGCCACCCCGCCGGCACGGTGATCGGACCTCTTCGGCGTCCGCCCAGGGGGCCGGTGCGTGTGTCGATCCCCAGCTCCGGGTATCCTTGAACCACGATTACTGACGACTGATCCGTGGGCGCCACGCAGCGTACCCGGTTGACTTGTGCGAGGGGGTCGACGCTATGGGGCGCGGCCGTGCAAAGGCCAAGCAGACGAAGGTCGCACGCGACCTGAAGTACCGCACCTGGGACACCGACCTGGACCAGCTCAAACGAGAGCTGGCCGGCGGAGACCAGAGCGGCACCGCTTCTGCGAACGGTGACAACGACGGCGACGACAGCGACGCCGACGACTACCATCCCCGTCGGTAAACATCAGCCCGGCTGAGCTGCTCAGCGCCCCCACGGGTGCCTGAGTAGTTCTCCGTGTGTCCGACGTAGTTCCACTACACCAGCACCACGCGGTGATGTTGTGCTGCTCAAGCCGGCGGGCCGAGGCAGCACACCGCACCACCTGGGGCGACCGCTCGGTGGACGTGTGCGCGCAAGCACTCACCGCGCCCGGCTCAGGCCGGTCGCGGTTCTTGTGCGTCTACCTCTGACCGCGCTCGGCTAGTCCGAGCGCGGTTTTCGGGGTGCCTACTTGGCGTAGGAGCCTTCGAGGGTGACTGTGCCACCGGCGGTTTCGGTGACTTCACCGCAGACCCAGGCCGGGATGTCGCGCGCCGCCAGCTCGGCGATCGCAGCATCGGCCGCCGACTGATCCAGTACGGCGACCATGCCCGCGCCCATGTTCAGCGTCTTCTCGAGCTCCAGCAGCTCGACCGCACCGAGCTCGCCGACCAGACCGAAGATCGGCGCCGGCGACCAGGTCGACCGATCGATCCGGACCGAGAGCTCCGACGGGATCACGCGGGCCAGGTTCGCCGCGAAACCACCGCCGGTGATGTGCGACATCGCGTGCAGCGGTCGCGCGTCGGCGGTGTTGAGCGCCCGAATCAGCTCCAGGCAGTGCTTGGCGTAGACCCGGGTCGGCGTCAGCAGCGTCTCACCGAGCGTAGTCCCGAGCTCCGGAACCTCCCGGTCGAGCGCCCACTTGGCCCGGTCGAAGAACACGTGCCGAACCAGGGAGTACCCGTTCGAGTGCAGACCCGACGAGGCCATCGCGACGACCACATCCCCGGCGCGCACCCGCTCCGCACCGAGCAGCTCGTCTGCCTCGACAACGCCGGTCGAGGCGCCGGCGACGTCGTACTCGTCCGGCTCGAGCAGGCCCGGGTGCTCCGCGGTCTCGCCGCCGACGAGCGCCGTACCGGCCTCGACACACGCTTCGGCGATGCCCTTCACGATCTGCGCGATCGTCTCCGGGACCACCTTGCCGGTGCAGATGTAGTCGGTCATGAACAGCGGCTCGGCGCCGCAGACGACCAGGTCGTCGACGACCATCCCAACCAGGTCGAACCCGATCGTGTCGTGCTTGTCCATCCGCTGCGCGATCTGGACCTTGGTCCCGATCCCGTCCGTCGAAGTCGCCAGCAACGGCCGCCGGTACGCCGTCAGCGCGCTCGCGTCGAACAGACCGGCGAACCCGCCGAGACCGCCCACCACCTCGGGCCGGGTCGCCTTCGCCACCCATTCCTTCATCAGTTCGACGGCCCGGTCACCGGCCTCGATGTCGACTCCGGCGGCGGCGTAGCTCGCGCCTTCGCTCACGTTCTTCTCCTCGGTACGACGTCGATCCCTGCCGACGCGCTGTTACGGACGACTGAGGGCGTCGGCTGCGCCGCCACCACCGACGACGGCGGCCAGGCCGTCCGCATCGGTGACCGGGACCTCGAGCAGATGCTTGCCCAGGTACTCCGGATCCGGCAGGGCAACCGGGTACACACCGTCGAAACAGGCGCGGCACAGCGAATCCTTCGGCTGATTCGTCGCCTCGACCAGCGTGTCCAGGTCGATGTACCCGAGCGAGTCCGCGCCGAGCGAGCGGCAGATCTCCTCGGTGTTCAGCCCGTTCGCGATCAGCTCCGCGCGGCTGGCGAAGTCGATGCCGTAGAAACACGGCCACTTCACCGGCGGGGCGGTGATCCGGACGTGGATCTCCTTCGCCCCGGCCTCGCGCAGCATCCGGATCACGGCCCGCTGAGTGTTGCCGCGGACGATCGTGTCGTCGACGACCACCAGGCGCTTGCCCTCGATCACCTCGCGCAACGGATTCAGCTTCAACCGGATCCCGAGCTGCCGGATCGTCTGGCTCGGCTGGATGAACGTCCGGCCGACGTACGCGTTCTTCACCAGGCCGGATCCATACGGGATCCCGGACTCTTCGGCGTACCCGATCGCACCCGGTACGCCGGACTCCGGCGTCGCAATGACCAGGTCGGCGTCGGCCGGGTGCTCCCGGGCCAGGCGACGACCGATCTCGACGCGGGTCGAGTGGATCCGCTGACCGGAGATCTGGGTGTCCGGGCGGGCGAGGTAGACGAACTCGAACAGACAACCCTTCGGATCCGCCTCGGCGAACCGCTGCGAGCGGAGACCGTCCGCGTCGACCGCGACCATCTCACCCGGCTCGACCTCACGGATGAAACTCGCCCCGACGATGTCGAGCGCCGCAGTCTCACTCGCGATCACCCAACCGCGCTCCAAACGACCCAGTACGAGCGGGCGGATGCCCTGCGGGTCGCGAGCGGCGTACAGAGTGTTCTCGTCCATGAAGATGAGGCTGAAAGCCCCCTTCACCTTCGGCAGCACCTTCGCGGCGGCCTGCTCGATGGTGAGATCCGGGTACCCGGCCAGCATCGACGTCAGGATGTCGGTGTCCGAGGAAGCGGAGTGCTTCGCGTTCGCCTTCGCGTGCTCGACGCCGGCATCCAGACCGAGATCCAGATCACCACCGCCGTTCAGACTGGCGGCGAGCTCCCCGGTGTTCGTCAGGTTCCCGTTGTGCCCGAGCGCGATCGACCCGGTCGCCGTGGACCGGAAGGTGGGCTGAGCATTCGCCCACACACTGGACCCAGTGGTGGAGTACCGGCAGTGCCCGATCGCGATATGCCCGCGCAGCGAGGCGAGCGTCGCCTCGTCGAACGCCTGGCTGACGAGACCCATGTCCTTGTAAACGAGAATCTGACTCCCGTTACTGACCGCGATCCCCGCCGACTCCTGCCCCCGGTGTTGCAAGGCGTAGAGCCCGAAATAGGTGAGTTTGGCAACCTCTTCCCCCGGCGCCCAAACCCCGAAGACGCCACAAGCGTCCTGCGGTCCCAGGTCCTGAGGGTCAAGGTCATGAGTGAGCCGACCATCGCCACGAGCCACACCAGCAGTCTACGCGACAGACAGAGGTGTCCCGGACGAGCAAGTTCCAGGGCCGACCGGGCGGGGTCGGCCCCGCGTTACTTCGGCCAGCCCCAGCAGGCCGAGGCCGAACTGGGCGAGCAGTGCGTCGTATCCGGCGGGTCACCGGCATTCGCCGTACCTGCAGCAACCCCCGTCAGCACGATGGCGAGGCCGATCACTGACAGCATCTTCTTGATCACAACTCGTCCCTCCGAAATAATCCCGGAACACACATTGAGTGCCTCATATCGACGCTCTCTGTATATGGTCGGTTCCGACAGGTTCACAAGGAGGTTTTTCGTGCTCGATCCGCTGGGTGTGGATGAAGCCACCTTTGCGGTCTATCACGCCCTCCTCAGTCAGCCGGACAGTACGCCGGAACAGATTGCCGCGCTAGTAGATCGTTCGGTTAACGATGTACATGAGCTGATGAACAAGCTGCGCAAACTCGATCTCCTCGTCCCCACCTGGGCGAATCCCGATGGCGAACACGCCGTTCACCCTCGAGTGGGTCTCGCCAATCTCGCCGAGCGGCGCCGGGTTCAACTCAATGCGGAGTTGGGACTCCTCCGCGAGGCCGAAGCGAACGCCGAGGTCGTCGCCGAGCAGTACAACGAGCTCTTGACGGCTCGCAGCAGCGGCGATGTCGAGGTGATCAAAGGCAGGGCCAACGCTTCTCGTCGGATCGACGAACTGGCCCTGAAGGTCCGGCACTCGTTCTGGGCGCTGACCCCGGCGCACGTCGACGACGTGATTCGGCCCGTGGAGAAGTCACCGGACGCGCCACTGCTGGAGCGCGGCATCAAGATGCGCGCCATCTACCTGCAGAACATGATGGAGTCGAAGGGCGCCAATGAGTACGCCGCGTCCATCCACCGCCTCGGCGGCGAGGTCCGGGCCACCCCAACGCTGCCGATGCGGCTCCTGATCTTCGACCATGAAATCGCCGTCATGCCGATGGATCCCGAGAACCACGCCGCCGGCGCAGTCATCCATCGCAGTCCGGCAGTGGTCAACATCGCGATCGCCTTGTTCGACGCCTACTGGGCGCGCGCCTCCGAACTCTTCGCCCCGGACGACCGCGACAACGAATCCCCGCTGACGCCGCACGAGGCCGAAGTACTGCGGCTGCTGGCGGGCGGGGCTAAGGACGAGCAGGTGGCACGTCTGCTGGGCATCTCGCTGCGGACCGCTCGCCGCATCACCGCCAACCTGTCCGAGCGCCTCGACGCTGCCAGCCGCTTCGAACTCGGGGTGGCGGCCGCGAAGCGCGGCTGGGTCTGAGTGTTCGAGTCGCTGGGGCTGTCACAGGACAGCCTCGACCTCTACCGACTACTCCTACAGAAGCCGGAGCTCGCCAACAAGGCGAACCGTGCGCTGCTCTTCACCGAACTAAAGCTGCCTGAAGACGAGGTGGAAGCACGGCTCGAACGCCTGCGGGATATGGGTTTCCTCGCGTTCCGCTGGGGCGACGACGAGTACGCAGTAGATCCCTCCCTGACGCTTGCGCGCCTCGCTGCCCAACGGCAGTCGATGATCGGCGATCTCACCCAGGAGTTGGATTCCGATCGACTCCGCGCCAGCGAATTCATCGCCGATTACAACAAGTTCGTGACCCAGAACGCGGTGCCCGATGTCGAAATTCTCGACGGTGTCGACAAAGCCAATCTGCGCATGCAGCATTTTCACCCCACAGTATCGATGTGGGGTCTGAACAAGTCGAAGTCGCCCCTGATCGCTCCGACCGAAAATTTTCCCGACAAACACATCCTGGAACGCGGAGTCGAATGCCGTTACCTCCTCGAGGAATCCCAGCTCAAACTCAGGGGCGCACGGGATTACCTTGCCTACATGCAGGAAATGGGCGGGAAGGTTAGATTCGTCCCCTCGATACCGTTCAAGCTTGTCATCTTCGATGGCGAGTCCGCGGTGATGAACCTAGATCCGGACGACTACGACGCAGGCGCTGTGGTGCACCACAGCAAGGCCGTCGTACGGATGGCCATCGAGATGTACGAGCACTACTGGCGGTACGCCGATCGGTCGTTCGAGCGACGGCCTGAGGCGAGCGAGCTCAGTGGGCAGGAGGCGGAGCTGCTGCGCCTGTTGGTGCAGGGGCTACCGATGAGCAGGTGGCTCGGAAGCTTGGCGTCTCTATGCGAACGGTTCGCAGAATGGCGGCCAAACTCAGTGAGCAGGTGGGGGCTTCGGGGCGGTTCGAACTGGGGGTTCGGGCGGCTCAGCGGGGGTGGGTGGATTAGCCCCAGTCCCAGGCTCGGGGGTGGGGCGAATTGTTGTGCGGGCAGGCCAAGGCGGAGCTCCTGACAGGTGTGGGCGGGCAGCGGGAGATGTCACGCCGGGGGGGTGCAGCGGCAGTTGCTGACGGCAGAAGTTAAACAGGCCGGGGAAATCGGCAGCAATGAATCCTGGTGGCCGGGGTGGGACGTTGGCCGGGAGCGGCCAACAGCGTCAACGAGCCGGTCTGGACCAATAGCTGCACGAATTCGTGCATTCCTGACGAAACGCCCGCCACGACCGGCCCCCGTGGTCTACACAACCACCTCATGAACTGCACCCCGTCGTACCGGCCGTGCGGAGATTATCCCCAGCAACCGATTGCCGACGACCCAACACGCACACACCCGACACACCCCCACCACCCCCTGGACGCGGCGGTCAGCATCCGTGGCCTGAGACAGGCGCCGGGGCCCTCGGACAGGTCATTCCCTGTCTCCAGCCCTCGTTTCCTGTCCCAACCCACCACATCTGCCCCCCACTCAGGTACGCGCCGACCCCCGCCGCCACCACTGGTGGCCTGGGACCGCCCAGTGGTCGCTACCGGGGAGGGTTCGCGGTTGAGGCGGCGCCCGTTCAATTCGGGCGGGCTACATGACGAAACGGCTGCCGCGGGGGCGGCAGCCGTTGGTCGGAGTGGGCTAGATGTTTTTGAGGGCGGCTAGGAGTTTGGTGAGAGAGTCCTTGGCGTCGCCGAACAACAACGTGGTTCTGGGGTCGTAGAGGAGTTCGTTCTCGATGCCGGCGAAGCCGGGGCGCATGGAGCGTTTGAGGAAGATGACGCGCTGGGCCTCGTCGGCGTTCAGGATGGGCATGCCGTAGATGGGGGCCGAAGGGGTGGTGCGGGCGGCGGGGTTGACCACGTCGTTCGCGCCGACGACCAGGACGACGTCCGTCGACTTGAAGTCGCTGTTGATGTCTTCCATTTCGCGGAGCTGGTCGTAGGGGACCTGGGCTTCGGCGAGCAGGACGTTCATGTGGCCGGGCATCCGGCCGGCGACGGGGTGGATGGCGTAGTCGACCTTGACGCCGCGGCCCTGGAGTTCTTCGACGAGTTCGCGCAGGGTGTGCTGGGCCTGGGCGACGGCGAGGCCGTAGCCGGGGACGATGATGACCTTGTTGGCGTAGCCGAGCAGGATCGCGACATCCTCGGCGCCACCGGAGATCACCGGCCGCTCGGACGCTTCACCGCCGCCGAGGGTCGACCCACCCTTCACGGCACCGAAGAGGATGTTGAAGACCGAGCGGCCCATCGCGTCGGCCATCAGCTTGGTCAACAACGTACCGGCCGCGCCGACCAGGGTGCCTGCGACCAGCAGCAGGGTGTTCCCGAGGACGTAGCCGCCGGCCGCGACGGTCAGGCCGGTGAAGGCGTTCAGGAGCGAGATGACGATCGGTACGTCGGCACCACCGACCGGCAGCACCAGCATCACGCCGACCGCGAGACCGATCAGGCAGAGCAGGATGCCGACCCAGACGCGCGGGTCGGAGACCAGGAACCCGGCCAGCACCAGGCTGCCGAGGATCGAGGCGATGAACAGCACCGGCAGACCGGGGAAGGTCACCGGCCGGGTCGTCATCAGTTCCTGGAGCTTCGCGAACGTGACGATCGAGCCGGAGAAGCTGATCGCGCCGACCAGGATGGTGAACGCGGTCGCGATCGCGGCGACGGTGGCGCCGTCCGGGACCTCGCCGAGCTCCATCAGCGCGACCAGTGCGGCCGCGCCGCCGCCGACGCCGTTGAACAGGGCAACGAGCTGCGGCATGTGGGTCATCTGGACGCGGCGCGAACCGGCGACACCGCCGATGGTTCCGATCGCGAGGGCGACCAGGATCGGGGCCAGGTGGTCGGGCTTGTAGGCGACGAAGGTGATGATGACGGCCAGTACGGCGCCGGCCGCACCGAGCAGGTTGCCGGTCCGGGCCGACTTCGGCGACGACAGCGCCTTGAGTGCGACGATGAAGCAGACTGCGGCGATCAGGTACCCGATCTGGGCCCAGGTCGGGATCACTTGCCAAGCTCCTTCTTGCGGGCGGCCGGGGGCTTGAACATCTCGAGCATCCGGTCGGTGACGACGAACCCGCCGACCATGTTGACGGTCGCGAGGACGACGGCCAGCAGGCCGACGATCACCACGATGGTGGACTCGGCCTGGCCGGTGACGATGATGGCGCCGACCAGGATGACGCCGTGGATCGCGTTCGCCCCGGACATCAGCGGCGTGTGCAGGGTCGAGGAGACCTTGCTGATCACCTCGACGCCGACGAACGCGGCGAGCACGAAGATCGTCAGCAGAGCAATGGATTCGGTCATGCCTGCGGTCCGTTCAGGAGTTCGCGGGTGGGCTCGTGCAGTACGGCGCCGTCGTGGGTGACGCAGCAGCCGCGGACGATCTCGTCGTCGAAGTCGGGGTCGAAGGCCGCGTTGCGGGTCATCAGCCGGATCAGGTTGGCGATGTTCTGCCCGTACAGGCGGCTGGCCGGGCCGGCCATCTGGCTTGGCACGTTCGCGCCGCCCCAGACCAGCGCGTTGCCGATCGTCAGCTCAGTACCGGCGACCGATCCTTCGACATTGCCGCCCTGCTCGGAGGCGAGGTCGACGACGACGGAGCCGGGCTTCATCTGCTCGACCATGGCACGCGACACCAGCATCGGCGCGGTTCGCCCCGGTACGGCGGCGGTCGTGATCAGGGCATCCGCAGCGGCGACGTACGGCGTCAGCAGCTCGCGCTGGAGTTGCGCCCGCTCGGCGGTCATCTCGCGGGCGTAACCACCGGGCCCGTCGAGGGTGCCGAGTTCGAGCGTGATCGGCTGCGCGCCCATCGAGGCGATCTCCTCGGCGGCCGCGGTGCGGACGTCGTACGCCTTGACGACGCCACCGAGGCGCTTCGCGGTCGCGATGGCCTGGAGACCGGCGACCCCGGCGCCGAGGACGAGGACCTGGGCCGGCGGAACCGTGCCGGCCGCGGTCATGTTCAGCGGGAAGAACCGCGGGAGCCGTTCGGCGGCGACGATCGCGGCCCGGTAGCCGGCCACCAGGGCCTGCGAGGACAGCGCGTCCATCGACTGGGCCCGGGAGATTCGCGGCACCAGTTCCATCGCGAACGCGGTCAGCTTGGCCCTGGCCGCCGAGCGGATGATGTCCGGCGGATTCGTCGGCAGGAACGACAGCAACGCCGTACCGGCGTGGAGCCGCTGCAGGCGTTCGCGCTCCAGCGGCTGCACCGATGCCACGATGGTCGCCGCGTGGTCGGCACCCCAGGCCACCTCGGCACCGGCGTCGCGGTACTGGTCGTCGGAGTAGAGCGCGCGCTCTCCGGCGGCCGGCTCGACCGCAACCTCGTACCCGAGCTCGATCAGTTTCGCGACTTGTTCCGGCACCAATGCGACCCGGCGCTCGGCCGGCCTGGTCTCCCGTACCACTGCGATCTTCACTCGCCGAAACCTATGCCAAACCGAGCGTTGTCGGAAACCCTGGCCCCGACCTCGTGGTCAGGTTGTGTCCTGTAAGGGCCTTACGCGTTGTCTGCGAGGTTCTGCAGGAGCAGCGCTTCGGCCAGGCAGACCTTGCGGAACTCCGCCAAATGCAGGCCTTCGTCGACGCCGTGCGCGCGGGTGTCCGGGTCCTCGACGCCGGTCACCAGGATGGCGGCGGCTGGGAAAACCCGCTGGAACTCGGCGATGAACGGGATCGATCCGCCCATGCCCATGTCGATCGGCTCGACACCCCACGCGGTCTGGAACGCCGACCGGGCCGCTTCGTAGCCGCCACCGCGTGCGTTGATGCTGCACGGCTGGCCGACCTCACCCTCGGTGACAGTCACCTGCGCGCCCCACGGTGCGTTGCTCTCCAAGTGCTCCTTGAGCGCAGCACTGGCCTTGAACGCATCGTCACCGGGCGCAACCCGCAGGCTGACCTTGGCCCGTGCGACCGGCACCAGCGTGTTGCTGGCCTCAGCCACGGCAGGTGCGTCAATACCCAGTACGGCGATCGCCGGGCGCGTCCACAGCCGGTCGACCAGCGAACCCGACCCGGTCAGCCGCACCGAGTCCAGAACACTCGACTCGGCCCGCAACCGGTCCTCCGGGTACACCACGTCAGCCGCACGCGACGCGTGCAGACCGTCGACCGCGACATCACCCTTGTCGTCGTGCAGCGTGGCGAGCAGCCGGCACAGCGCTGACAACGCATCCGGAATCGGTCCACCGAACAACCCAGAGTGCACAGCGTGGTCGAGTGTCCGCACCTCGACGTACGACTCGACCAGTCCGCGCAGCGACACGGTCAGTGCGGGGTGGCCGACATCCCAGTTGCCGGAGTCGGCGATCACGATCGCATCGGCGGCCAAGTCGGCGGAGTACTCATCCAGAAGCTGCAGCAGAGTCGGAGAGCCGATCTCCTCCTCACCCTCGACGAACACCGTCACACCCACCGGCAGGTCGTTGCCAAAGGCCCGTACGGCGGCCAGGTGCGCAGCAATCCCGGCCTTGTCGTCAGCCGCCCCGCGACCGTAGAGCCGGTCACCCCGCTCAGTCGGCTCAAACGGGTCAGACGTCCACTGGTCGACCGGACCGGTCGGCTGCACGTCGTGGTGTGCATACAACAGCACCGTCGGCTTCCCGGCCGGCGCCGGCTTCTTCGCGATCACCGCGGGCGCACCCTCACCGGCCCGCACGATCTGAACCGCGAACCCCTCCGCCTCGAACAACGCAGCGGTCGCCTCAGCGGACCGTTGGACATCGCCCGCGCGGGCGGCTTCGTAGCTGACCGAAGGGATCCGGATGAGGTCCTCGAGGTCGGCACGGACACTGGGCAGAACGCGGTCGATCGCCGCAGACAGATCGGTCATGGGGCCTACGGTACGGCGTAACCCATCAGCCCCTCACGCTGAGCACCTACGACTCCGTCACAGCGCTCGTCCCCCAGGAAGTGGTCGTAGTCGGCCGGGTGGTAGCACCGGTAGAGCGGTGCCGTCGCTGCGGCGGTCCTACTCGAGTAGATCCAGCCCTCGGTCCGCAGTCGCGTCAGCCCCTCACAGTTGACGTCACTGGAGATGAAGTGGTTGGTGCCCTTCGGAGTCCCATAGGAACAGCCATAGAGCGCGGTGGTGCCCGGCTGCTCGCTTCCCTCGATGAACCACCGCTTCACCACGCCATAGCTCGCTGGCACGGCCCCACTGGTCACCCAGCGCTCGGAGGAGCTGTCGAACCGCGAGAGCGCGACCCTCGTCGTACTGAGCGCGTAGCCGAGCCGTCCCTCGTTGGTCGCCGTCGGGTTCTCGCATCCGGACTCGGCCGAGAGGTAGTGGTCGTCGAGGCCGGGCACGGTGCAGCGGTACAGCGCAACGGACGGCGCAGCCGGGGGCGAGCCGTACATCCAGCCGAGTGTCTGCAAGAAGCTCGTGCCTTCGCAGTTCGCCGTGACCGACACGAAGTCGTCGCGCGCGCCGCCCCGACAGCTGAACACCGGGAAGGTCCCTGGCTTCTGGCCGGCCTCCAGCATCCATGTACGCGTCGGGTAGTAGCCGCGGTCGGTCACCGGTTCGGTGGTCACGCGATGGCGGTTGCCGTTGTCGTTGCGGACGAGCGGGACTGTGCCGAGGTCGCGGCCCTCAGTGCACGTGACGAGCCGGCGCATCATGTGGGCGTTGTCCCAGTTCGGCTGTACGCCGTTCCACTGCAGGTAGTAGACGTAGAACTCGTCGCCTACGACCGACGGATCTACTCCGGTGCCGACGACGGTCGGATAGGCGTTGAACTTGTCCGGGTCGTTGAACAGCGGCACCGCGGCCGACCACGACAGCGCTCCGTCCGCAGAGTCCGACAGAACGAACTCGGTAGACGAAATGCCTTGAACCAGTAGCGAACCACCACGTGCAGTCCGTACGACGTTCGGATGCCACGCGCCACGCTCTCCCGGCCGTACGTCGGTCGACATGCCACCGACCGCCGGAGAGTCCCAACCGCCGTCGAGGTACTTCTGCCACCCCACAACCCGACCAGCGGCCGCAGCGCTCAGTACGTCGGCCAACGGCGCCCGCGCGACCGAGAGCGCCGTACTGGCCCAGCCGCCTCCCGCGTTGACGTAGTAGTCGGGGAAGTGGACGTACAGGTACCCGTCCCGCACAGTGAAGGCCGGAGTGCCCATGTCGGCCGAGCCGTGCAGGGCCTGGATCTGCTCCTTGGTCGCCCGCGGAGTGGCCAGCGGGCCCAGGTACGTCGTCCGCTTGCTCACCGGGTCGTACTTCCCGAGATGTAGCGTCGAGTAAAAGCCATCCGAGAACCCCTGCTCCAGATGCAGCATCTGCAGCACGACCCCGGTCGCCGGGTCGCGGTAGACCGGCCCACCACCGCCATAGTCATAACCCGCAGGCAGTCCGATCAACGGCGCGAGCTTCTGCACACCATCGCCCACTGGGTTGCTCAACGTGCCCCGGGTGACCGCAATGCTCTGGTTGAACCCAGTCCCACCAGCCAGTGCAGCCACCGCCAGGAAGTCGTACTTCCCGTTCCCAGCCGGCAGTACGCCGTATGCGGTGTCCGCCCAGCCTTTGAGGCCTAGGCCCTTCCGGGTCGCGTCAGACACGACCTCCACGGCCGGACCGACCTTCGCGCCCGCGCACTGCGACGTGGGCGCGGCAGCCTGCGCTTGGCCCGGTACGGCGAGCAGTCCGGTCAGCAACGTGATGGCGAGCAGGGGTCTGAGCACGCCCGGACCCTAGACACGCGAAGGGTTCACCGTGGGTGGTTGTCGCCATAGGGTGGGGAAGCTGTAACTTTCCGCCCCCATCGAGACTGTGACTTTAGAGAACAGGACAACGACATGTCCCGCCCCCTGATGACTGCTTTCCTCCTCACCGCTACCGCTCTGACGGTCGCGCTGCCGGCGCAGGCTGCGATCACGTGTGACACCGCTACTACTGGTGGCTCGACGTTCTATGACGGGCCTTCTGCGTCCAAGAAGTACGACGCTCGGTTCAGCAACAGTGCGAGCATTCCTAACCTGAGTACGCACACGCCTCAGGGTGCTGGGACTTGGTACAACTGGGACGGTAGCGGCAAGAACCTGCTGCTGGTCGCGTCGTACCGCGAAGGTGCTGACTCGCAGATCTATGGCATCGACCCGGCTACTGGTTCCACTGTGGGTGTGGTGGCGGTGGCTGAGTCGCATGTGGGTGGGATTGCGGTCAGCAAGGGGTGGGCGTTCGTTTCGGGTGCGGGGTCGAGCATTCGGAAGTACAGCCTCACCGCGTTGCGTGATGCGATGAAGGCCGCAGGAACGCCGTACCTGACTCAGGTCGGTACGGCGCGGGACGTGGCCGCGGCGTCGTTCATCGGCACCTATGGCGACTCACTGTTCGCCGGCTCGTTCAACGAGACCGGTCGCGGCGCTATGTACGAGTACAAGATCGCTGACGACGGCACGCTCACCACGCTGTCCGGCGCCTGGGAGATCCCCACCAAGACACAGGGGCTGACAGTCACCGCGAACCACTTCATCTACAGCACGTCGTACGGGCGGTCCAACCGCAGCAACCTGTACGTCGTGAAGCGTGGCCAGAAGGACCTGGATGCCGCAGCGCTCAGTTGCTTCCGGGCGCCGAGCATGACCGAGGGCATCACCGAGTACAACGGCACTGCCTACCTGGTCTACGAATCGGCGTCACACCTGTATGGCTCGGACCCGAACACGCTCAACGTGATCCCGCGGCTGCACAAGGCCTCGATCTCGTCGCTGACCTCACTGGTGCCTTAAGGCTGGTAGCGGGCCGAGTTCACGATGGTCTCGCGGCCGTTGGGGTTGTCGTCGCGGACCTGGATCCGGAGCTGGGTGGTCGCATTCAGCTGCCGGTACTGCTCGATGACCGATGGTCCGCTACCGCAGGTGTAGCGAAAGGTCGCCAACGCCTGGTCGCCGACCTGGCCGCCGTCCGGTGTCGCCGGCTGGCAGCCAGGCGGCGGCGTGGTGGTCGTCGGGAGCTTTCCGGCTTGGCGGATCTCCATGTAGACGCCTTCGACGCGCGGGTCCGTCTGCCAGGTCGCTGTACTAGTGGCGACGAGCAGGCGTTGTGCGGCGGTGTCCTCCGCCTTCTGCGACCAGGCACGCGGTACCTCGACCGACAGCCTGCCGGACTCCACCTTCACCGGACGTGACAGGACGAACTGGTAGCCGCCGTACCCACCACCAGCAGCCAGCAGTACGGCGAGCAGTCCGGCAATCACGCGACCTCGGCCGGACCGCTTGGGCGGCGACTGGGTCAGCTGGTTCGCACTGGACAGTGCGGTCTCCTGGTCGACGCCACCGGCGACGGGGGTCGCGGGAGCTACGTCACGCGCAGGAATCAGACCTGCGGGGATCTTGCCGGTCACATGCGCTTCGCGGAGTGCGTTGAGGAAGCTGTCCAGGTCCTGCCACCGCAGGTCCCGGTTGGGCTCAAGTGCTCGCCGTACGACGACGTCGATCGCGTCGGGGATCTCCTTGCGCAGCGTGGTCATCGAGGGCGGTGGCTTGTCGATCTGCATCACCGCGCCGAGGCTGTTCACCCCATGTGGTGCTTGACCGGTGAAAGCGGCGTACGCGACCGCACCGAGCGAGTAGAGGTCTGCACGGTGGTCGAGGCGATCACCGAGCACCTGCTCCGGGGCGACGTACGCCGGGGTGCCGCCGGGCATCGTCAGCTGCGAGACGTCCTGAACCGCTTTACCGAGACCGAGGTCGCCGAGCATGGCGCGGTCGCCGCCGGCGATGCTGCGGAACAGCACGTTGGCCGGCTTAACATCGCGGTGCAGGACGCCGCGGCTGTGCAGGTGCTTGAGGCCCTTGCCCACCTCGGTGATGATGCGGACCGCGTCGCCGATCTCCAGCGGGCCGGCCTTGATCTTGTCGGCCAGGGTCCCGAGGTCGGCGTAGGTGATGACCAGGTACGGGCGGCCGTCGTCGGTCTCCCCGACGTCGTGCGCACCGACGACGTACAGCGAGTCGACCTTGCGCAGAAACCGGCCCTCGGCCAGGAAGCGGCGGCGGACATCCTCGTCGTCGGTCCAGAGGTCGGAGAGGATCTTGACCGCCACATCGGCGTCCAACTGCTCGTCCTTGGCCAGCCAAACGGTCGCGAAACCACCGGCACCGACCCGGCGGACCAGGGCGTACCGGCCGATCCGCTGAGGCTGGTCCATGCACGCATTATGCTCGATCGTTCCTGCGACTCGCTCGCCGGTGCGAACAAAACGGCGACTTGGTGCGTCTCAGCGAGGATGGAGCAGGTGTCGAACCGGAACCGGCCGCTGGTGATCGCGGTGGCCGCAGTGGCTGTCGTCGCGGTAGCAGGCGGCGGCATGCTGGCTGCTGCGCGCGGTCCGGAGAGCCAGACCGGGGCGGCCGCCGCACCCCTGAGCGTGCCGACGATCCCGCCCGTGACACTGCCCGCCAGCAAGGTCGTCATCGACGCCACCAAGCTGCCGACCGGCCGGACGCCCCAGGTTTCGTACCTGCGCGGCCGGACCGTGCAGGGCGGCATCAGCAGCCCGGTGAAGGTGCCCGGCTCGGTACCTGTCGAAGCGGTTGCACGACTGTGGGACACCACCATGGCCATGGAGGTCCCGAACGCGAACAGCAGCAGCCTGGTGGTGCTCGACGAGGCCGGCAAGGTCACCCAGCGACTGCCCGGGATCGACTCGCTAGTGACCAGCGCGGACGGGAACGCGGCCGCCTTCGCCACCGGCGGGCGGTACACCGGCCACGACGGTGGGACGGTGCACTTCCGGTCCACCGACGGCAAGGACCTCACCCTGGACCACGCGAGGGCTCGCGAGATCGAGGTTCTGGCAGTCGTGGACCGATCGGTTTACCTCAGTAGCCGTCCGGAAGACAGCAAGACACCGAACCTGTACCGCTGGGACGTCGACGCATCGACCGTGGCAGAACCCCTCAAGGTCGCGCGCCCGGTAGCAGTGTCGCCGGACGGCACGCTGGCCGCCGGTCTGCCGGTCTTCACCGACAGCGGGCTGTGCTCGGTGGTCACCGACCTCGCCAAGAACCGCCAGCAGTGGCGGACGTGCCAGTACCGCCTGGACAACTTCAGCCCCCGCAACGCATTCGTCATCGGCTACGCGCCCAACGCCGGTTCGCCGTACGGCGAGAGCACGGCCAGCGCCCTGGACGCCAAGACCGGCAAGGTCCTCCGCACCTGGCTGGCCGAGTCGCTGCGGAACGCCGTACCGGAGGACGACGACCACGTCCTCTTCGAGTGGCACAACCAGGCCGGACCGGAGTCCCGCTCCGCTGTCGTCCGCTGCACCGTCAGCACCGGCCAGTGCGAGCTGGCCAGCCCGCTGTCCCCGGAACCTCTGCTCCTCGGTTCATGAGAGCGAACACCTGTAAGGAGTCCCGCCGATGCGGAACAACAACGGCCGCCTGATCGCTGTGGTGGCTTCGGTCGCCGTAGCAGCGGTCGCCATCGGCGCCACCCTCGCCTACCGCCAGGGCCCACAGACCGCCAAAGCTGACGTCGCTCCCCTGACCAGCACGCCAAGCCCGACCCCGACACCCTCGACCACGCCACCTGCGCCGACGCTGAGCAACGTCCCGAGCAAGCCACCGCTGACCACTGGCACCGAGAGCACAGTGAACGTCAACAAGCTCTCGGACGGCCGCGCGCCCCAGGTGCCCTACCTGATCGGTCGAGACGTGCGCAGCGGCTCGAAGACTGTAGCGACCATTCCCGGCAAGGGCTCCGTACTCTCGGTCGGCCAGTTGCAAGGAACCGTCCTGGCGGTCGTCATGTACGAGCCGGATGGAGACGGCACCGAACTACTGAAACTCTCGTCCGGCGACACAGTCCGCCGTACGCCGGATGTGTCGTCCCTGGTCACGACGTCCGACCAGACCGGTGCCGCGTACGCCGCTTCCCGGCTCAGCAGCCTCGGCGTCACCACCAAGGGCGGCACGGTCTACGCGGAGTCAGGCGACTCGGTGCAGTCGCTGAAGCTGCCGAACAGCTGGGAGGTCCAGGTCCTCGCCTACACCGACGGGAAGGTGTACTACCGCGCGAGTGACAAGGAGACCGGCCCCTGGAAGCTCTACTCCTGGGTGCCGAGTGCAGCGAAGGCCGAGCTGATCAAGGCCGTCATCTCACCGACCGCAGTGTCCGCCAACGGCAACACAGCCGCAGCCATGCCGGTCCGCAACGACGACGGCACCTGCTCGAACGTCGTCCAGGTTCCCAGCGGCACCCAGTTCTTCCGCACCTGCGAGTTCCAGGTCCGCGGCTTCACCCCGAACGGCGCCACGGCCTATGGCGACGAGGACAACGCCGAGGGCTTCTGCTCCGGCATCTCGGCAGCCTTCGAGGCGAACTCCGGCAAGACCCTGCACAAGTGGAAGGGCTGCTTCCAGGAGATGGCAGCCGAAGACGACCAGCACGTCCTTGTCGTTGCCTACGCAAGCGCCGTCGGCCAGACCGAGAAGATCAAGACCGCCATCATTCGCTGCACCATCACCACCGGTGCCTGCGAGCGCGCCACCCCGATCGGCACCGACACGCCTCTCGTTATTGGGTCGTAGACGACACTGGCTGTATGACTCGGCTTGCGGTGCTTGCGGATGTCCATGGAGTGATGCCGGCGTTGGAGGCGGTGCTGGCGGAGAAGGACGTGCGGGCGGCGCACACCGTCGTAGTCGCGGGGGATGTGGTGAGTGGGCCACAGCCTCGGGAGGTGTTCGATCGGCTCAAGGCCATGGGTGACCGGGTGGTTTGGGTCCGGGGGAACGCGGACCGCGAGGCGGTGGCGATGGCTCGGGGCACGTTCACTGGGGAGGCGCCGGATCCGGTGAGCCCTTGGGCCGCTGGGGAGCTGACGGCAGCGCAGGTGGAGTGGCTGGACAACTTGCCGACCACGGTGACGTTCGGGGACGTACTGGTTTGCCATGCGACACCTCGGGACGACGAGGAGGTCGTGCTGGTGGACAGCCCGATCAGCAGGTGGGTCGACGTACTGGGTGGAGTGCCGGACAGCATCAGGACTGTGGTGTGCGGGCACACGCACATGCCGTTCGTACGGCAGGTGGACCGGCGGACCGTGGTCAACGCCGGCAGTGTGGGCATGCCGTACGGCGCCCCGGGTCCCAGCTGGGCGCTGGTCACGCCGGAGGGGGTTCAGCTGCGGCGGTCGGCCCTGGACCCGGCGAAGGCGGCCAGCCAGATCGTGCAGACGTCGTCGTACCCCGGGCGGCAGCAGTGGGTCGATGAGTTCCTGCTGACGAACTACTCCGACACGGAGGCACTCGACGCGTTCAGGGCCCGGGCTGAGGGTTGAGCGGCTACGGTCGTGGGGTGTTCGCGCGGCGGCGGAAGCATTTCGGCACCCCGGCTGACAAGGCGACGTATGCGACTCTGCATACCGCCTCGTTGGCCAGTCCGCACCTGCGCGAAGGCCTGACACCCGCTGCGGCCGGCAAAGCGAGCCGCCACCTCAGAGACCTCCTCGGTACGGCGGCCATCGCGATCTGCGACTCTTCCGGCGTACTGGCGTGGGACGGGGTCGGCGGCGCGTATGAGAGCAACCACCGTCGGGACGCCCGCACCCTGGCCGGCCCGACTCTCCGCACCGGCCGGACCGCAGTACTCGGCGTACACGACGTTGCCTGCGGAGACCCGCAGTGCCCGATCCGTACGGCGTCGGTCGCGCCGATCGTGATTGAGGAGCGCGTGGTCGCCGTACTGGTCGCCTACAGCGAGCGGTCGTCGGCAGCGCTGGTCAGGGCAACCGAAGAGGTCGCCCGCTGGGTGTCCGGTCAGGTGGAGCTCGCAGAGCTCAACAAGGAGCGCACCCGAGCCATGGAGGCCGAGCTGCGCGCACTGCGCGCTCAGATCAGCCCGCACTTCATTTACAACGCTCTGGCAGCCATAGCGTCGTTCGTGCGCACAGACCCCGAGCGCGCGCGTGAGCTGCTGCTGGAGTTCGCTGACTTCTCCCGCTACGCACTGCGTCGTGGCGGCGAATTCACCACGCTCGCCGATGAGCTGCGCAACGTGGAGCGCTATCTGGTTCTCGAGCAGGCCCGCTTCGGTGAGCGGCTGACCGTCTCGCTGCAGATCGCCCCTGAGGTGCTCCCCGTCGTCGTACCGTTCCTGGTCGTCCAGCCGCTGGTGGAGAACGCCGTACGCCACGGCCTGGAGGGCACCACCGGCGTCGGCCGGATCACCATCCGCGCCCGGGACCAGATCAACGAGGCGGAGATCAGCGTCGAGGACGACGGCGCCGGCAGCGACCCCGAGGTGATCCGCGCAGTCCTGGCCGGTGAGTCCGCCAGCGACTCGATCGGCCTCGGCAACGTGGACGCCCGCCTCCGCCAGGTGTACGGCGACGCCTACGGCCTGGTCGTCGAGACGCAGGTCGACGCGGGCACGAAGGTGACCTTCCGGATTCCCAAATACTCCTCAGGAGTGCATGCCTCCCCCTAGGGTGAGGCTATGGCGGAGATACCACTGCGGGCGCTGGTCGCAGATGACGAGGAGCCGGCGCTCAACGAGCTGGTGTACCTGCTCCGGCGCGACGAGCGGATCGGTGAGATCCGGACGGCCTCCAACGGCCCCGAGGCGCTCAAGATCCTGCAGGCGGCCGACCTGGACGTGGTGTTCTGCGATATCAAGATGCCCGGCCTGGACGGGATCGACCTGGCCCGGGTGCTGTCGAAGTTCGCCAGCCGTCCGCAGATCGTCTTCGTCACCGCGTACGACGAGCATGCGGTCCAGGCGTTCGAGCTGGAGGCCACGGACTACGTGATGAAGCCGGTCCGCGCCGAGCGGCTGGCCGAAGCGGTCCGACGCGTCGTCACGGCCGGTGCACCGGCGGGACCGCAACCTGCTGACGATGGCGACGAGGTGATCCCGGTGGAGCTCGCCGGGGTGACGCGGTTCGTGCAACGCTCGTCGGTCCGGTATGTCGAGGCCCAGGGCGACTACGCCCGACTGCACACCGGTCAGAACTCACACCTGGTCCGCATCCCGCTCAGCACGCTGGAGGAGCGCTGGCGCGACGCAGGCTTCACCCGGATCCACCGCAGTACTCTCGTCGCTCTCGCGCATGTGGACGAGATGCGCGTCGAGAGCGGGCGCTGCGCCGTACGGGTCGGTGATGACTGGCTTCCGGTCAGCCGGCGGCACACGCGTGAGCTCCGCGACCTCCTGGTCCGCTCCACCTCCTTGCGCCCGTGACATGAGCACCAACACACCGCAGGGTCCCCGCCGCGTCCGAGTGACGAGTCCGCGGACCAGTGCGGCCCGTCGGCCGGCCACTCCGACCGGTACGCGGGAGATCGATGAGCAGACGCGGCTCGGTGAGGTCTACATGAACTCGCTGATCCAGTCCCAGCTCCGCCTCACGCTCGCAGTGATCGGCAGCACTGCTCTGGTCCTCGGCAGCATCCCCTTGCTGTTCTGGCTGGTCCCGCCCACTCGCACCTTCGCGATCTTCGGTCTCCCCCTCCCCTGGGTGATCCTCGGCATCGTCGTCTACCCGGTCGTGTACGTCGCCGCCCGCATCTACGTCCGCAACGCCGAACGCATCGAGACCGAGTTCACCGAGTTCGTCGGGCGGCAGTGATGTCGTCCGCGATGAGCCTCACCGGCATCGGACTGGTGATCGTGGCAACGATCGGGATCGGTCTGTTCGGGCTGCGGATCTCTCGGACCACCAGTGACTTCTACGTCGCCAGTCGCGCGGTCACTCCACGCTGGAACGCCTCTGCCATCAGCGGCGAGTACCTGAGTGCCGCATCGTTCCTCGGAGTCGCCGGTCTGGTGCTGGTGAACGGCGCCGACATGTTGTGGTTCTCAGTGGGCTACACCGTCGGCTATCTGATGCTGCTCGTCCTCGTCGCTGCACCACTCCGTCGCTCTGGCGCCTACACACTGCCCGACTTCGCCGAGACCCGCTTCCAGTCAGCCATGGTGCGCCGCATCTGCTCCGGCCTCGTCGTCGGCATCGGCACGCTCTATCTACTGCCACAACTGCGCGGTGCCGGTCTGACGTTCCAGACCGTCACCGGTGCGCCGCCAGACGTCGGCGCGGCCGTCGTAGCGGTCATCGTGGTGATCAACGTGGCCGCAGGTGGCATGCGCTCGATCACGTTCGTGCAGGCGTTCCAGTACTGGCTCAAACTCACCGCACTGGCGACACCGATCTTCGTCATCCTGATCGCCTGGCGCTCCGGCGACCACCAGATCGGCGTACTCCAGTCACTGCAGGGCGCTGCGTCCGAATGGGCCGAGCCACTCTCCACAGCCGGTGGCCGCGACCACCCGCTCTATTCGACCTATTCGCTCTTACTGGCCTTGTGTTTCGGCACCATGGGCCTGCCCCACGTACTGGTCCGGTTCTACACAAACCCGGACGGCCGCGCGGCCCGCCGTACGACGGTTGTCGTCTTGGCACTGCTCGGTCTCTTCTACCTGTTCCCGCCGATGTACGCGATCCTCGGCCGCTCGTTCGCACCAGACCTGGTCTCAGGTGCGGCGGACACCGTCGTACTGGAACTGCCCAGCCGCATTTTCCCCGGTACGGCGGGAGACCTGCTCGGAGCGCTGGTTGCAGCCGGAGCCTTCGCCGCGTTCCTGTCCACGTCATCCGGACTGACCGTCGCAATCGCGGGAGTGATCGACCAGGACCTGCTGCGAACCAGACTGACTCGTCTGACCGGTGGGGACTACCTGGCCGTCAACAGCTTCCGCATCGCGGCACTGCTGGCCATGACAGTCCCGTACGTCGCCTTCCGTCTCACCGGCGCGCTGAGCCTGGCGGACACCGTGGGACTCGCGTTCGCGGTCGCAGCGTCGACCTTCTGCCCGATGCTGGTCCTCGGCATCTGGTGGCGCCGCATGTCGACCACCGGCGCAGCAGCCGGTCTCGTCGTCGGTGGAGTCGCAGCCAGCGCGGCCGCTCTGGTCAACGTGATCGGCGCACCCACCGGCGGCTGGCCGCGCGCCCTGGTCGTCCAGCCGGCCGCCTGGACCATGCCGCTGGCCTTCCTCACCGTCATCGTGGTCTCCAAGCTGACCCCGCACACGATCCCCGCCGGCGCCGCCCGCAGCATGGTCCGCCTGCACACCCCCGAAGCCGTCAACGTCGACCGCGATCCCACGCCACTGCCCTGAGCCCGGTCCACCGCTGGTCGTGAGGGATCGACCGTTCGGCGCAGGAGGTGCACCCGCCGGTCGCCCGGGCTGGCCCGCTGAGCGCTCGATGCGTGTGGGTGCTGTCGGGCGGGCGTGAGCTGAACCACAGTACGGGTCAGCACAACGTGCCGGTTCCGCCCGGCCTATCCCCTGTCTGGAGGTCCCGCGCATGAGTGATATTCGGCCGGGCGACCCGGAACCGACGACGTACCGAGATGTCCAGCTGTCACCGGACTTCTCCGAACTGCGCCGCCGGTTCCGCCGCTTCGTGTTCCCGATGACCGGGCTGTTCCTGGTCTGGTACTTCGTCTACGTCCTGCTCGCCGACTACGCGCCGGGATTCATGTCCACCAAGATCGGCGGCAACATCACCGTCGGCCTGCTGTTCGGCCTCGGCCAGTTCGTCTCCACCTTCGCGATCACGTTGCTCTACGTCAACTGGGCCGACAAGAAGTTCGACCCGGACGCCAAGCACCTGCGTGACCAGATCGAGGGAGAGACCGTATGAGCGCGCCACTGCTGTTGCCGCAGGCAACCGTCGGGGACCCCAAGGTCAACATCGCGATCTTCGCGCTGTTCGTGGTGGCCACCCTGGCGATCGTGATCCGGGCCTCCCGCAACAACCGGAGCGCGGCCGACTTCTACGCCGGCGGCCGCTCCTTCACCGGCCCGCAGAACGGCATCGCGATCGCCGGTGACTACCTGTCGGCCGCGTCGTTCCTCGGCATCGCCGGCGCCATCGCACTGAACGGCTACGACGGCTTCCTGTACTCGATCGGCTTCCTGGTGGCCTGGCTGGTGGCACTGCTGCTGGTCGCGGAGCTGCTGCGGAACACCGGCAGGTTCACGATGGCCGACGTACTGTCCTTCCGGCTCAAGCAGCGTCCGGTCCGGATGGCTGCGGCCATCTCGACGCTGGGTGTCTGCTTCTTCTACCTGCTGGCCCAGATGGCCGGCGCCGGCGGTCTGGTGGCCCTGCTGCTGGGCATCTCCGACCGCGCCGGGCAGAGCGTCGTGATCGCGGTCGTCGGCATCATCATGATCACCTACGTGCTGGTCGGCGGCATGAAGGGCACCACCTGGGTGCAGATCGTCAAGGCCGTCCTGCTGGTGCTCGGCGCCGGCATCATGACGCTGTGGGTGCTGGCGAAGTACGCCTTCAACCTGTCCGGCCTGCTGGGCGCCGCAGTCGACAAGAGCCCGGCGGTCGGGGAGAAGCTCCTCAGCCCGGGTCTGCAGTACGGCGCAACGGGGATCAGCAAGCTCGACTTCATCTCGCTCGGCCTGGCACTGGTTCTCGGTACGGCGGGTCTGCCGCACGTCCTGATGCGCTTCTACACGGTGCCGAACTCTCGCGAGGCCCGGCGCAGTGTCAGCTGGGCGATCTGGATCATCGGCATCTTCTACCTGTTCACCCTGGTGCTCGGGTACGGCGCCGCGGCGCTGGTCGGACCGGACGCGATCCGGGCAGCTCCGGGCAAGGCGAACTCGGCGGCTCCGCTACTCGCCTACGAGCTCGGCGGCGAGATCCTGCTGGGTGTCATCTCGGCGGTCGCCTTCGCCACCATCCTGGCCGTGGTGGCCGGGCTGACGATCACCGCGAGCGCGTCCTTCGCGCACGACATCTACGGCCAGGTGATCAAGAAGGGTCAGGTCAGCGGCGACGGCGAGGTCAAGGTCGCCCGAATCACCGTGCTGGTGATCGGCGCGGTCGCGATCGTCGGCGGTATCTTCGCCAACGGCCAGAACATCGCGTTCCTGGTGGCCCTCGCCTTCGCGGTGGCGGCCAGCGCGAACCTGCCGACCATCCTGTACTCGCTGTTCTGGCGGCGCTTCAACACCCGCGGCGCACTCTGGAGCATCTACGGCGGTCTGGGTTCGGCGATCTTCCTGATCGTCTTCAGCCCGGTCGTCTCCGGCAAGGTGGACAAGAAGACCGGCGCGAGCCTGTCGATGATCACCGACACCGGGATCGACTTCCACTGGTTCCCGCTGGACAACCCCGGCATCGTCTCGATCCCGCTGGCCTTCGTGCTCGGCATCATCGGCACGCTGACCAGCAAGGAGCAGGTCGACGTCGACAAGTTCGCCGAGATGGAGGTCCGCTCGCTGACCGGCGCGGGCGCCGAGAAGGCGACGGTGCACTAACCCCCAAGACCTGTCAGGCAGGCCCTGCGAAGTTCGGCGGACCTGCCTGGCAGCCCCAAAGTTCCGCCTCCAGAAGGTCCCGGTATTCCCTGAACCGGGACCTTCTGCTGTGTCTATCTAGAACTTCAACGAAGGCCACACTTCGAGGAACGCCTCGATGGAGGCCTTCCCGCGGGCTTCCTCCAACGCGTGCAGGCGACCGAAGGTGAACGCGTTCCCACCCTCGAGATGCACCTGTACGGCGAGCTCCCGCAGCAGCTCGCGCGACACCACCGAGTCCTGGAAGTCGCCGAGAATCTCCTGCACCTCCTCGGCCCGCGTGGCCAGCGTGCTGCCTTCCGCACCCAACACCGGTACGACGGCCTCTCCGGCGTACCGGAGTCGTTTCGCGGCCTTGCGCACCTCGTGGAGTTCGTGGTCCTGCTCCTCGGAGGTCTCGGCCTTCTGCGCCCGGCGCACCGCCTTGCTCATCCGCTTGCGGTCGTGCTGCAGCAACTCGGGGAGCTGCTTGGCGGCCTTCCGGTTGTCACCGGTCAGCGGCGGCTCGGCGACCAACTGGTCGAGCGTGTCCAGCAGCCGGAAGTACCGCTCGCTCTCCAGCGCGGCCAGCGCACCCGCCCGGCCCTCCTTGTAGACCCCGCGCAGGTGATCGTCGATCCGCGCGGCGACCCGGCCCATCACCAGCTCGACCGGCTGCTCGCCGACCTCGGCAGCGAAGTGCGCGCGCTGGACCTCGGCATCCCGGGCAACCCCGAGCTCACCGGCCAGCCACTTCAGCTCGGCCCGGATCTCGTCCCCGACCTCGCGGTCGATGACCGGACGGAACGTCGCCAGGGCCGACCGCAGTCGCCGGGTCGCGACCCGGAACTTGTGGATCCCCTCCGGCGCATCCCGTCGTACCTCGGGATCCCGCTGACGAATCGCCTGCACCTGCTCGGCGGCGTACGCCCGGAACACGTCGGCCGTCCGCGGCTTGGCGGGGAGCTCCCATTGGTCGCCGGGCTGCAGCCGATCACCGAGCGCCCGCGCCAGCTTGCTCGGCCCGGCGGCCGGCTCGGCACCCGCAGAACGCAGTACCGTCTCGGCCGCCTCCAAGAGCTTTAGGTCGCCGCCGACCAGCTCGACCTCCCACTCACGCCAGCTGTCCGGTTCGCCATCACCGGTCGTCGCCGTGACGCGGTCATCGGCCAGCTCAGCCAGTACGTCGCCGTTCGCGTCGAGCAGGCGGTGGACCACGCGGCGGGTCTGCAGCGTGACGACCGGGATCAGCTCGTGGTCGCGGACGTGCACCCGGACCGTGCGGACGACCGCGATCGGAACCTTCCGCACCGCCCGGCCGAGCGGGTACTGCACCTCGAGCCGCGCACCGGACGACTTCGGGAACTTCACGTGCCAGCCGTCGTCCTCACCGCCGGTCCGCCGTCGCAACGTCACCTTGTTGATCGCAAGGTCGAGCGCCTCGGTGTCGAAGTACACCGCCTCCAGATCGAGCTCGACCGGTTGCGCGACACTCGCGACACCAGGTAACTCGTGCAGTGCCGGAAGATGGGTCGACTCGGCGACGTCGTACTTGGTCTCGATCTCAGTCTGCTCGGTCGGCATGCCTCTTGTTTACCAGCAGTTCATGAACCAGCCCTCAAATCGCCGACCAGCCGTTCCAGATCGCGATCGGGAACGCCGTTGTCCGAGATGGTCCGGATCTGTCGGCGGTGGTTGCGCTCCAGCCCCCACACGGTCAGTACGACGATTGTCAGGAAGCCGATCATGTTCGTCCTACCCCTCTGAAGAATGTGTAGTGGAAGGTGCCGCCGGACTCGGCGGTTCGCTCCAGATCGCGGATGCCGGCGGCCCATTCGGCTGGTGTGAGCAGACCTTCGGCGAGAGCTTGCTCACGCACCGACTCGACCATCGCGATGAACGTCCTCCGGGTGAAACCGTCGACCAGGTGCGGCAGGGTCTCATCGGCGTACACGGTCCGCGGCTCGGTGCGGACGTCGTCGTACCCGGCCGCTTCGAGGAGCGGTTGGACGCGGCGGCCGATGAGCGAGTCGCCGCCGGCCGCCGCCTGCAGGTCGACGAGGCACTCGATGACTGCCTGCGCGGCCGCACTGCGCGGGTGGAAGAACGCCGACTGGTGATCGCCCTCGATCACCGTGATGGTCCCGCCGGGCCGCAGCAGTTGGCGCAGGCTGACCAGCGCGGCGGTCGGATCGCTGAGGTGTTCGAGGACGAAACAGACGAAGATGTGGTCGAACTGCTCACCCACGAGCTCACGAAGATCGGCGCATCGCCACTCGACGCGCGCTTCGGGCCCGACCCGCTCCTTGGCCTGGGCCAGCGACTCCTCGGAGATGTCGATCGCAACCAGGTCGATGCCTGGGTTCCGGGTGACCAGCTGGAGCGTCTGGGCGCCGACCCCGCAGCCGGCTTCGAGCACCCGCGCTCCCGGCGGGAACTCGATGCCACCGTGCAGGAGCTCGGCCAGGGTCTGCGCCTGGTCGCTGAGCCGGCGGGTCTCCGCCGCGGTGTAGCCATGCACGTAATCGGTTCTCATATCTCCAAGGTGCCGCCACAATGGACCGATGGACAGGTCCAATCAAGCCGGCTTCCCCAGGACCATTGGAGCGGACTTCCTCCAGCTGAACCCTGCCGAGGCGCCGGTCGGCGGTCTGGCCGACTGGCTGACCGACCAACTCCGGGCGGCGATCTCCGACGGCCGGCTCGCGATCGGCAGCCGGCTCCCGGCCAGCCGCTTGCTGGCCGCCGAGCTGCAGGTCTCTCGCGGCGTGGTCACCGAGGCCTACCAACGACTCACCGAGGACGGCCAGGTCAGCGGCCGCGGCCGCGCAGGCACGGTCGTGGTCGCCGCACCGGCTGTCGCGCCCGCACCGCGCGCCCGGTCGGGATCGCGGCCGCCGCGGATCAACGCACCCGGTCTCGACATCTTCGACGAACTCCGCGCCGCACCAGCCCGCATCGATCTGACTCCCGGCGTACCGGATCTGGCCTCCTTCCCGCGGGCCGCCTGGCTGCGCTCCGAACGCGCAGTCCTCAGCAACCTCGAAGCCTCCGCCTTCGGGTACGGCGACCCGTCCGGTACGCCGGAATTGCGCGCAGCCGTCTCGACCTGGCTGGCGCGCTATCGCGGTATCACCGCCGCCCCCGACGAGGTGATCATCGTCGCCGGAGTCGCGCAGGCCATCTCCCTCCTCACCCACCACCTCGCGGCCCGCGGGATCACCGAGATCGCGGTCGAGGACCCGAGCTCACTCGGTTCGCGTCAGCACCTGGAGGAATGGGCACTCCGGACCCGGCCGATCCCGGTCGACTCCGGTGGGCTGCAGGTCGACGTACTGCGGAAGTCGGGTGCCCAGGTGGTGATGGTGACTCCGGCACACCACTTCCCGACAGGCGTCGTACTGGAGGGTGAGCGGCGACGCGACCTCCTGCAGTGGGCCGCCGACGGTGGACTGATCTTCGAGGACGACTACGACGCCGAACACCGCTACGACCGCCCGCCAATCCCCGCCCTGCGGTCGATGCAGGCCGAACAGGTCGTCTACGCCGGCAGCGTCTCCAAGCTACTCGCCCCCGCGCTGCGCATCGGCTGGATCGTCCCACCGGCGCAGTACCGCGACGAATTCATCGCCCTGAAACGCCGCGCCGACCTGGGCAACGCCGCCCTCCCCCAACTAACCCTCGCCCACCTGATGAACTCCGGCGACCTCGAACGCCAACTCCGCTACGTCCACCGCCGCCACCGCACCCGCCGCGACGCCATGGCCACCGCCATCGCCAACTACTTGCCCACCGCAACAGTCCACGGCGCCGCCGCCGGCTTACACCTCACCATCACATTCCCCGAGCACGTCGACGACGTGGCCCTAGCCACCGCCGCCCTCACCGCAGGCATCAAAGTCCACCCCCTCTCCTGGCACTGCCAACTCCCCCACGCCCCCGGCCTGGTCCTCGGCTACGCCGCAAGAACCCCCACCGACCTAACCCAAGCCATCAAAACCCTAGCCACCCTCCTCCCCTGACACACCAACCGCTCGGGTAGCCCGCGGCCCCCACCACCTACTGCGTCCCCATCAGCCGGTACGACGTTGGGCACGGGTCAACCACGCGCGCGGGCGGAAGGTGGTTGACGGGTGCTCAAGGTGGGCTGCTCGGGGCGACCTTGAGCACCGTTCGGTGCAGCCGGCCAAAGGCCGGTGAAACCCCACCCCCACTGTCCAATCAACCCCCACCCCGCGATGGGTATACCCACGAGATGGCGGGTTGGCCCACCAGATTCCCATTGGCCAACCCACCACCGGATGGGTCTACCCACCAGACGGGAACGGGGGTGGGTGGGCGGATGGCTGGCTGTTGCTTGGGGTCGGTCTGGGGATGGGGATTACTAGGGGGGTGTTTGTGAGGGGGTCGGGGACTAATTGGGCGGTTAGGTTGAAGATGGTGGCGACGAGTTGGGGGGTGATTACTTCGGTGGGGGTGCCGGTGGCTGCTACTTGGCCGTCCTTCAGGGCTATTAGGTGGTCGGCGTAGCGGGCGGCGAGGTTTAGGTCGTGGAGGACCAGGACGATCGTCTTGTGGTGTTGGCGGTTGAGGTCTTGGACGAGGTCGAGGATTTCTAGTTGGTGGGCCAGGTCCAGGAAGGTGGTTGGTTCGTCCAGGAGCATGGTGTCGGCGTCTTGGGCTAGGGCCAGGGCGATCCAGACTCGTTGGCGTTGGCCGCCGGACAGTTCGTCGAGTGAGCGGTCGGCGAGGTCGGCGACGCCGGTCGCGGCGAGCGCTGAGTTCACCACCTGCTCGTCCTCGAGAGACCATTGGCGGAACCAGCGTTGGTGCGGATGCCGGCCGCGGCCGACGAGGTCGGAGACGGTGATGCCCTCGGGCGCGACTGGTTGTTGCGGGAGCATGCCGAGCTGGGTTGCCAGTTGGGCGGCACCGACTTTGGCCAGGTTGACGTCGTCTAGGTAGACGGCTCCGCCGCGCGGGGTGAGCAGGCGGGCGAGTCCGCGGAGCAGGGTGGATTTGCCGCTGGCGTTGGCGCCGACGATGACGGTGATCTGCTGCCGCGGGATCAGCACCGACAGTTCGTGTACGACGGCACGACCGTCGTACGCGAGTGTCAGTTGGTCTGCCCGGAGTTCGGTCATGTCAGCCTCCTCGGCCGATGCGGTTGGCGCGGGCCATCAGGATGAGCAGGTACGGCGCTCCCAGGAACGCAGTCACGATTCCGACCGGCAACTGCGTCGGCGCGAAGATCTCTCGGGCGAGCAAGTCGGAAGCCACCACCAGCAAAGCGCCAAGAGCACCGGCCATCAGCAACCCGGCAACGCGCTCGGCCACCAACCGGCGAGCCAATTGCGGCGCCACCAGAGCGACGAAGGCGATTGGCCCCGCGGCCGCAGTCGCCAACGCAGCAAGGGCAACCCCGATCAGAATCAGCATCGCCCGGGACAGCTCGACGCGACCGGACAGTGTCCGAGCGAGGTCGTCGCCGAGTTCCAGCAACCGGAGTTGCCGAGCACCGGCGATTGCCATCGGCAACAGGATGACGAGCGCGGCGCCGATCAGTACGGCGTGCGACCACGTGCGCCCGGCGAGACTCCCGGCCAGCCACTGCGATGCGCTCTTCGCCGTGTAGATATCGGCCAACGTCAGCAGATAGGCGGTGGCCGAGCCGATGATCGCCGTCACGCCGATCCCGACGAGAACGAGCCGATACCCGGAAACCCCATCGCGGTACGCGAGCAGATAGACAGCGGTTGCCGCAAGCAACGACCCCAGCAGCGCACCACCCGGAATCCATCCACTACCCAGCACAGTGATCATCAGTACGGCGACCAGCGCGGCCCCGGCGTTGACCCCGATCAGGTCCGGACTCACCAGCGGATTGCGAGCGAGCCGCTGGAAGATCGCCCCCGACACGGCGAACGCCGTACCGACTCCTATCCCCACCAGGACTCGGGGTAGCCGGTTGTTGACCACGATGTCGTTGAGGATCAGCGTGCCGTTGCCAGCAAGCGTCTCGAGCACCAACGCCAGCGGGATCTGATAGTCACCCCGGGTCAGCGAGAGCGCTCCGACCGCCAGCGTCAGCACCCAAGCAACAGACGACCAGACCGCACTGGAGACATCCACCCGCGTCGAGACCGGACCAACCCGCAGTGTCTTCACAGCGCAGCCAACCGGCGACGACGAACCAGCGCAATGAACACCGGCGCGCCAATGACCGCCGTGATGATCCCGACCTGCAGCTCATCCGGCCGAGCCACCAACCGCCCGACAACATCCGCAAGCAACAGTACGGCGGGCGCCAGCACCATCGACCACGGCAGAATCCACCGATAATCCGCACCAACGAGTGTCCGCGCGACATGCGGTACGGCGAGCCCCAGGAACCCGATTGGCCCAGCGATCGCAGTCGCCGTACCAGCAAGAACCACGACCGCCAGACCGGCCAACACCCGCACCAACGTCACCCGCGTACCCAACGACCGAGCCAGCTCATCACCCAGCGCAAGCTGATTGAGCGACCGCCCGAGAACCAACGCCAGAACGATGCCCACAGCAATGAACGGCACCGCCTGACCGATCACCGGACCGGTCGCCAGGGTCAGCGATCCGACCACCCAGAAGCGGAATTCGTTCAACGTCGACAGATCGAGCAACGTGATCGCGGAGGTCACCGACCCCAACAGCGCGGAGATCGCCGCGCCCGCCAGCGCGAGCTTCACTGGCGTCGCACCACCCCGCCCGATCGCGCCAACCAGGTAGACCACCACGGTCGCCACCAACGCTCCGCCCATCGCAAACCACACGTACCCGGTCAGGCTCTGCACGCCCAGCATTCCGATCGCCCCGACCACGGCCAGCGCCGCCCCGGCGTTCACCCCGAGAATCCCCGGATCCGCCAGCGGATTCCGCGTCACGCCCTGCATCAACGCACCCGCCAGACCCAGCGCCGCACCGGCCAACAACCCCGCACCGGTTCGCGGCAGCCGCAGATAGCGGATCACCCGGTCGTTGTCGCTGCCGCTGAAGTTCGCCAGCGCCAGGTAGACGTCATGCGCCCCGAAATACTGGTTCCCGATACTCAGCGACAGCAGGACCGAGACCGCGAGCACAGCGACGCACAGGAGCAGTCCGGCCGCTCGCCACCTCATTTGAACAGGTCAGCGTGAATCGTCTTGGCGATGTCCTCGGTCGTGTAAGCACCACGCACACCGGCCGAGTGGTTCGCGAACAGCCACGGTACGACGTGCTTGTTGCGTACCGCCTTCAGGTTCTGGAACGCCGGGTTCGCGAGGATCTTGTCCACCTCGGGCTGTGTCGAGGCCGGCGTCAACGCGGCATCGCAGCACCCGCTGATCAGGATGTAGTCGGGATTGCGCTTGATCAGCTCCTCGACGCCGATCTTCACGTTCCGCTTGGCGGTCAGGTCGGCGAAGACGTTCACCCCACCGGCCTGCTTGATCAGCACGGTCCCGAAGTCCGGCCCGCCGGAGACGGTCAATCCACCACCCTCCATCCCGGGTCGCAGAATCGCGACGGTCGGCTTCGGCGCGCTCTTCACCTTCGCCGCGACCGCGGCGATCCGCTTCTGCTGATCGGCGATCACCGCCTCGGCCCGATCCTGGACCCGGAACAGCTTGCCGAGGTCGCGCAGGTCGGCGTACACGTTGTCCATCGTGACGCTGGCCGGGTCGATCGCCTCGTCGCCCTTACCGTCCGCGGTCGGGCAGAGCGGGCTGAAGATCCACGTCTGGACCCCGAGCTCGCCCAAGCTCTTGCGGCTCCCGAAGCTCTCGTCGCTGCCACCACCGACGCTGAACACGTCGTTGAACCCGGACAGCACGAAATCCGGGTTCGCCGCGAGCAGCTCTTCGCGGCTGGGCAGGTTCTTGTAGTACTTCGCCTTGGTCTGCGCGCTCGCGTACTCCGGAAGCACCTCGGCATCCAGGTACGCCGTACCGACCAGGCGATCGGAGATGCCCAGCGCATGCGCCATCTCGATGGCCGGTTGGTACGCCGCGAACACCCGCTTCGGCGGACCGCTGACGGTGACGTCGATCCCGCAGTTCTGCACGGTGATGATCGATCCGTGCGGCCTGGCCGCGGTGGACGTGCCACAACCGGCGAGCAGGCTCAAAAGCAGGACAGGGACAACGGATTTGCGCAGCACAGGACCGCTCCTCCAGCACCTCGTGGACGGATCACATGCCGTGGCCGGTCTCCTGGCTGACGGGACTGCATCCACCGGCCTGGTCTTCCCAGCACAGGGCCAGTGACCTCCCTCAAGAGGGACTGCCGGTGAACTCCCGATCACAGTGGCGAGGGCCGCTCCGGCATCACACCGGCTTCCCGAGCACCACGGCGCCGCCACAGTAACACCGGCGACTGAGTCGCAGGTTCAGCGGTACTGCGAGAGCATCGCGAGCGCGAACTGGGTCATCGTGTCCGGGTTGACCGCCCGCGCCGGCAACGGCACCAGGTCGACCAGCTTGTTGTCGCCGAGCCGGATCGTGGTCCGCCCGGTCGCGGTGTCCACGTAACCCTCGTCACCGAGCGGGATCGCCTGCGCAGTCGGTGTCTTCCGGATCGCGGTCATCAACGCGACCGCGTTCGGAGTACGCCGTACTGACGAGGACAGCACGCTGTTCGCGGAAACCCACCCGCAGACCAGGTCCCCGAGCTCGGTCTGACCGTCCCGGCGGATCGACGCGGGCGCCCCCATCACCTTCGCCGCAGCCGACGAGCCACGCTCACACTCCGACCGAGTGATCAACGGCTCCGCCTCGGGCAGCCCGGGCGCCTGCCGAACCACCTCCTGCCCCAGTACGACGTACTTCGCGAGCGTGGCTTTCGGTCCCGAGACCTTGTACAGGCGACCGTCGAACAGGAACACCACCGATGTGTCGTTTCCGAAGCCGCCCGCACCGACAACCGCGGGCTTCCCCTTGTACGCCTTCTGCGCGGCAGCCAGCGTCGCCTTGGTCGCCGCCTGCACTGACACCCCGACCCGCAGCACCGGTCCGTTCGGACTGGTGCTCAGACCGAGCTGACACGTGTCATACGTCGCCGGTACGCCGAAGTCGGCCGGCGGTGCCTTGGGTTGAATCTGCACGACCGGTACGGCGAGTGTCGCCTGCACCAGCGGTTGGTCCATCCGAACACACAACGTGTCGGCCACCTTCGCGGTCGGCGGTGTACTCGACGGAGTTGACGATGGTGTCTGAGTGGGAGTCGTGCTGATCGACACGAGCGGCGGCACGCTCGGCGCGGTCTCCTGCCCGGGTCCCCCACACGCACTGGCGAGCACTGCGACAAAAGCGAGCGGCAGGATACGCATAGTGCGCCAAAGCCTACGCTTCGTCCGCCTCGGCCGCGGCCCGGAGATCGCGTTCGCGCACCGCGTGCTCGTCGGTGCGAGCGTCGTACCGCCAGAAGTCGCGTAGGGCGGCGCCGGTGGCTGCGACGCCGGCCACGCAGAGGATGCCGCCGCTGACGATCGACGTCCGGACGCTGGTCAGGTCGGCGACCAGACCCGACCGGGCCTGGCCACCGAGCGGGCCGAGCATGTAGGACAGCATCTCGATTCCGGCCAGCCGGCCGCGCATCTCGTCCGGGATCGTCTGGTTCCAGATCACCGAACGGAACAGGCCGGAGACCATGTCCGCAGCACCGGCAAACGCAAGGAAGACAAGCGCGAACCAGATATTCGGCGCCAGACCGGCGATTCCGATCGCCGCACCCCAGCAGGCGGCTGCCATCACGACAGCCCGGCCATGGTGATGGACGCGGCGGCTCCAGCCGCTGGTCAGGGTCGCGATCAGCGCGCCGACCGCCTCCGCGCTGTAGAGCGCACCGAGCAGCTTCGGTTCCTTCAGCACTTCGGTGGCGAACGCCGGGAACAGCACGATCGGCATCGCCATGAACATCCCGACCATGTCGACGACGTACGTGCCGAGCAGGTCCTTGCGGCGCGCGGCGTACGCGATGCCCTGGCCGATGACGCGCAGACTCGGTGGTTGGGAGTGCTCGCCGACCCGGTACGGCTTGAGTCGCAAGTACATGAGGGTTGCGATCGACAACCCGGCCAGCTCGATACCGAACGCCCAGCTGATCCCCGCCGTACCGACCAGCACACCGCCCAGCGCGGGGCCAACCAGCTGACCGGCCTGCATGGTCAGGGCGTTCAGCGCCACCGCGGCTGGCAGCTCGGAGTGCTTCACCACGCGCGGGAACAGCGCGTCGCGGCTCGGCCGCTGCAGTGAGGCGGCGATCGCGTTCAGCGCGCCACAGACGTAGATGATCCAGACCTGCGGGTTGCTCAACAGCGCGTTGCTGAGCAGTACGGCGCACACCGCGACCTGCGCCATCCCGGTGAAGATGAGCATCTTTCGCCGATCCACGTGATCGGCGAGCGCGCCGCCGTACAGGCCGAAGACGACCAGCGGAACGATGTTGACCAGGCCCATCGCGCCGACCGCGAAGTTCGAGTGGGTCAGCGAATACAGCTGATACGGCAGGGCGACGTACCCGAACATGCTGCCGAGAAAGAAGACCGAGCCGGAGACCATCAGGATCCGGAAGTCTCGCGAACTACGCCACGGAGTCAGGTCGACACGCAGCCGGGCCAGCCGCGTTCGGAAACTTGCTGCCACCGGCACATCCTGTCAGCAGATCGCCCCGGGCGAAGAACCCTTTTCTCCCTACCGTGGAACCGATTGGTTGCCCTCGGCGTCAATCTCCCTGAATATCCCCAGGACAGACGGAGAAACCGGATGATCTCGACCAAGTCGGTACGCACCAAGGTGTTCGCCACCCTCGCCGCGGGGGCCGCCGCCGGTGCCACCCTGCTTGCGCCCGTGGCCGCCCAGGCCACGACCAGCACCGTCACCGCACCCACCGCGGTCACCAAGGCCGCTGCGGTCTCGGACGTGCTTCTGCCGGGCCAGAAGCTGAAGGCCGGCAACTACATCCGCTCCAAGAACGGCCAGTACACCTTCCTCATGCAGTCCGACGGCAACGCGGTGCTCTACAAGGGCAAGACCGCGCTGTGGTCGACCGCGACCAACCGCAAGGCCTCGGTCCTGGTGATGCAGAAGAACGGCAACCTGACCGTCGTCTCCGGCAAGACCATCGTCTGGCAGAGCAACACCGGCACCAGCCCGAACGCCCGGCTGATCGTCCAGAACGACAACAACCTGGTGATCTACAACACCCGGAACAAGCCGAACTGGAGCCGCTACATGGTGGTCGGCACGCTCGGGATGAACCGCGTGCTGAAGTACCCGGAGTTCATGACGTCGGTGAACCGCACCTACCGGGCGTACATGCAGGGTGACGGAAACTTCGTCCTCTACAAGGGCAAGACCCCGCTGTGGAGCACCAAGACCCAGAGCAAGGGCGCCTTCGTGGCCATGCAGGGTGACGGCAACCTGGTCGTCTACAGCGCCGCCAAGAAGCCGCTGTGGGCCAGCAAGACCACCCGCAAGGGCTCGGTCCTGGTGCTGCAGAACAGCGGCGACCTCCAGATCGTGAACGGCCGCACGGTGGTCTGGCGCACCAACACCGCCGGTCGCTGAGAAAGTTTTCCGCCGATTTTCTTCGGTGAGTGAACTTTCTGGCTTCTCGAAGCGTCTTTACTGGTAGCCGCGGCACCCGGGGCGGGGTGTCGCGGCACCTTTATGCTCAGCAAGAATCCGGCCAGTCATCAACTGGTTACCAAGGGCAACAATGCACTGAGATCGGTGCGCTCTCCACTCGCCCGGAGCTTCCCGGTACTACGCGCCTCGGGCCAGGTGGTTCGGCCGAGGGCGAGCTCGATCCACAACTCGGCCGGCAACTCGACCACCGCGCCCGGCGTACCGCGGGTGTGTCGCGGACCCTCGATGCACTGCACAGCGCCGTACGGCGGGACGCGGACCTCGACCGCATGTCCGGGCGCTTTGGCCACCAGGAGTTTCAGCAACTCCTTCGTCAGCAGTTTCAGGTCGGGCCGCTCGGCCGTGCCCGCGTCGTACCGCTCCAGGGCCTGATCAAAGGGCGTGCTCACGACGAGCCAGCGTACGCGTCAATTGTGATCGCGCCCCCTTCGTAGTCGATAATCAAGCCTGAGAAACGGAAGCGAGGTCGGGATGCTCACGCCCAGGCACCAGGCACTGCTGATGACGCTGGCGGGGATGACCGTCGGCGTTGCAGTCTTCGGCACAGTGCTGGCGATCAACGGCAACGGTGACGACAAGCAGTCGAACAAGGTCGTGACCAGTCAGACGCCTCCGACCACGACGCCCCGCGGCGACGGCCTTCAGGCCGACAGCCTGCAGTACACGGCGCAGACCTTCGGCACCGAGAAGAACCCGGTCTCCGCCGAGGTCCCCTCGACGTGGAAGGTCACCCAGGACGGCCAGCGGCCGCGGTTCCTGGACCCGACCGGCGTCTGGCAGATCCGGTTCGACACCCGCGGCAGCAGCAAGTCCCCGGACCGTCAGGTGAGCGACCGCGAGCGCAGCATCCAGGAGCGGCAGCTCAACGTGCTCAGCCGCGACAACGGCACGCTCGTCTACAAGTACGTCGATGACACCCGCGGACCGCGGATGGGTCTGTCGCGCTGGATCTCCACCGACAACGGCGACAGCACCGCCGTCGAGATCACCGTCGGCGGCCGCCCGCAGGACGAGGCCGCACTGCGGGCCGTCCTCGAGCGCGCCACCCAGACGCTCCAGGTGTCGACCAACCGCCCCAGCTAACTAGCAGCTGATATCGGCGGTCGGGGCCTGGCCCTGCAGCAGGTAGGTCTCCACGACGTTGTCGACACACTGGTTGCCGGCCTTGTAGCCGGTGTGCCCGTCGCCGTCCCGCGTGACCAGTACCCCGCTCTCCAGCTGGCCCGCGAGTCCAACGGCCCACGCGTACGGCGTGGCCGGGTCACGCGTCGTACCGACCACGACGATCGGTTTCGCACCAGCGGCCTTGATCGGGTGCGGCTTGTCCTCCGCCTTGACCGGCCAGTTCGCACAGGCCAATGAGCCCCAGAGCAGGAACGAACCGAACCGCGGGGACGCCGCCTTGTACTTCGGCTCCTCGGACTTGGCCTGCGCGACCGAGGCGATATCCGGGCGGTCCACGCAGTTCACCGCGTAGATGACCTCGTTCTGGTTGTTCGCATAGCCGGAGCTCTCACGCTCGGTGTACTGGTCGGCGAGCGCGAGCAACCGCGCGCCCTTGCCCTCCAGACCGTCGAGCACCGCGTCCTCGAGCCGCGGCCACAGGTCCTTCGCATACAGCGGATAAATGACTGCGAGTACGACGATCGCCTGCGTGACCTCGCGGTCGCCGTCCCCCGGCAGCGGGTGCGCATCGCTGTCGTTGATCAGCTTGTCAACCTTGGCGAGGACATCGGCCTTGCTGCTGCCCAGCCGGCACTGCCGCTGCGCACACTCCTCGGCGAACGCGTCCAGCGCGGTGTCGAAACCCTTCGCCTGCGCGATGTTGTTGTCCTGCGACGTCTTCGACGGGTCGACGGCACCGTCGAGCACCAGCCGGCCGACGTTCTTCGGGAAGAGTTCGGCGTACGTCGCGCCCAGGAAGGTGCCGTACGACATACCCAGGTAGTTGAGCTGGGCGTCGCCGACGATCCCGCGCAGTACGTCGATATCGCGGGCGGCGTCCTTCGTACCGACATGCGGCAGGAGCTCACCCGATTGCTGCTCGCACCCCTTGGCCAGCGTCTTGGCCTCGTCGTTCAGCTCGGTAATCTCGGCGTCGTCGTCCGGGCTGCCGTCGGCAGCGATGAACTTGTCCAGCTGCTCGGTGTCCAGGCAGTTCACCGGCGTCGACTGGCCGACACCGCGCGGATCCCAGCCGATCACGTCGAACTTCCGCAGCAGCGACTGCCCCAGCACGAACCCGGCCGAGGCAGCGAACTCCACACCCGATCCGCCCGGTCCACCCGGGTTGATGAACAGGGTCCCGATCCGGCCGACGCGGTCGCGGGCGAGCACCTTACGGGCGCTCAACTCGATCGTCTTGCCGGCGGGCTTGGTGTAGTCCAGCGGCACCTTGATCGTGGCGCACTGCTGGTTGTTGCCACAGCGCTTCCAGTCCGGCCGCTGGTTGTAGAACTGCTCGAGCCCCGCGGGAATCGGACCGACCGGACCGGCCGACGGCTTCCCGCTCGGCCCACCGCCATCGGAGTCCGCATCCTGCGCCCGGCTCGCCACGCCACATCCACTCAGCAGTACCGCCAGCGCGGCCAGGATTGTGGTCGTCTTGCGGAATCTCACTGCGGGGTGTCTCCCTCTTCGTGGTTCAGGCGGCGCCGGCGGCGGGGTTTGCGCTGCCGCCGCTCCTCGGTCGTCTCCGCAACTGCCTCGGGTTCCACGACAGCGGGCTCGGGTTCCGGCTCCCGGCGTACGGCGGGGGCCGGCAGCTCGACCGGTACGGCGTCAGGTGTCGTCGTACTGGAGGCTTCGTACTGCTGGCGCGGCGAGCACACGTCCGCGCGGCTGCAGGCGCAGCGCCGGCCGGAAGCCGCCAGCCGGACCACGACGGTGTCGCTCGGCACGTTGTGCCCTACCACCACTCCATCACCCGCGGGGGTCTCCACGGCAGTCCCGACGGCCGGGGCCTTCGCGTTGTACTCCTGGTAGAGCGGGTGCTCGTACTTCAGGCAGCACATCAGCCGCCCGCACGCGCCGGAGATCTTCAGCGGATTCAGCGGCAGGTCCTGGTCCTTCGCCATCCGCACGCTGACCGGCTCGAAGTCCTTCAGGAACGTCGCACAACACAGGTCCCGCCCGCACGGCCCGATCCCGCCCTGCAGCCGAGCCTCGTCGCGCGCGCCGACCTGCCGGAGCTCGATCCGCGCCCGCAGACCCCGGGCCAGATCCCGCACGAGCTCGCGGAAATCCACCCGGTGCGGCGCGGAGAAGTACACGATCACCAGTTGGTCGACATCGGCCCGCCGGTCGACGAAATCGATCCCGACCACCTTCATCGGCAGGTCGTGCTGGCGGATCAGCCGCTTCGCGATCACCCGCGCATCGGCCCGGCGCTGCCGGTTCTGCTCGTCGCGGTCGAGGTCGGCCGGGGTCGCGATCCCGTCACACAGCGGCAGCCCGCCGATCTCCTCCGTGACGAACTGCGGTGCCCACACACACTCGGCGACCTCGGGACCGTCGTCGGTCGGGACCAGCACTTTGTCCCCGACCCGCGGTCGATGCGGGCCGGGATCCAGGTAATACAGCCGCCCGTACCGCTCGAACGACACCGCCATCACCATGCCCACGCGGTCAGCGTACTTCTCTACCTAGCGTTTGGTGCCTTTGACTGTGCCGATCAGGCGCTCGTCGGTCGGCGCGAAGGCGGCACAGACGACGAGCCGGTCGTGGTCTTCCTCCCACAGCTCCTCGTCCGGGGTCCACCAGCCGAGGGTGAGTTCGGAGTCGGCGGAGGGCTTGCCGACGTAGGTGCCGAACTCCTGGGCGCAGCGGTTCTTCCCGGTTCGATCGACTTGGCTGTCGCCGGGGTACGGGCCTTCGGGGAGGGTGACGTTGGAGACGATCTCGCCGTCGTGCGCGTTGGCGCAGTCCTGGCGGGTGACCTCGTCGGTGTCCACGTCACCGTTGAAACACTCGCCGACCGCCAGGTCGTCGACGTACGTGTAGGACGAGGTGGTCGAGCGCGGATACGGGGCGCCGTAGTCGTCGTTCTGTCCCTCAGCCCACACACCAAGCGCGACCAGGGCGACGATCAGCACGGTGTAGCCGATGGTGAGCACACCGCCGGTGATGATGCCGGCGATCGCCATTCCCTTGCCGTCCTCCTGCGGCCGGCGCTTGAGCTGCACCAGCGCCGCAATCCCGAAGCCGACGCCGAACGGCGCGGAGATCCCGGTCGCGAACCCACCGAGCCCGCACACCAGCGACGCGATCGCGAACGAGTTCGTCTTGTTACCGGCCTGCCCCGGATACCCGTACCCGTAGGCCGCCGGAAACCCACCCGGCCCATAAGGCGGCTGCCCGCCATAGGGTGCCGGCCCCGGAGCCTGCCCATACGGCACCGGCACATGCGCCGGCGGCTGCCCGTACGGCGGCTGGCTCGGCCCGTACGGCGGTTGCCCCGGCGGCTGCCCGCCGTACGGCGTTTGCCCGGTCGGCTGGCCGTATGGCGACGTGCCGGGCGTGGATCCGGTCGACGGCTGGCCTGGCGCAGCCCACCCGGATTGGGTGGGGAGCGGCTGGGTCGCCGGCGGCTGCACGGGGAGCGGCAAGGTCGGGTCCGACGTCGGGACCGGTTGGGTCGCGTCGTCGTCCGGGCGTGCGTAGTTCGGGAAGGACCTTGGCGTGTCCTGTGGCCGGTCCGGTGGTGGACCGTACGGTGGTTGACTCACGACTTCCCCCAGGTGTTTCCCCCGCGCACCCTGCTACCGCTGCGATCCGCGCATGCTACCGCTCAACCGGGTCCCCGGCATCCCGACCAGGCACAACACGTTGCCGTCAGCAACAGCACGATCTTGCAGGACCACGTAGTACATGTCCAGCTCCGATTGTTCGTACGGCGTCCCGATGAACGTCCCGAACGCCGTCGTACAGGCACTGGTCGCGATCGTCTGGGTCTCGTCCGTGGTCCGTCCGGCCAGGTCGGCCCGCACCTTCGCGTAGGCCTCGCCGCTGTGCTCGGTCCGGCAGTTCGCGATCCGCGCCATCCGCAGCGTGTCCGCCTCCAGGTCCGCGTCGAAACAGCGCCCGACCTCGACCTGCGCGATCGGTACCGTCCGCCCGATCCCGTCCCGCAGCTGCCCGTACAACCCGAGCGCCACCGCCACCCCGGTGAAGATCGCCCAACACAGGCACACGATCAGAGCGCCGTACGCGAACCGCTTCCCGCGCCCGCCGCTGCGCTTGATCCGCCGCAACGCGATCCCCGCGAGCACCACCGAGACCGGCACCAGCCCGGGCAGACTCGTCACCAGCGCCGCCACGGCATACCGATCCTGCCGCTGCTGCGCCGGCGTCGGTACGCCGTCCAGCCACGACTCGGCCGACGGCAACGACGGCCGCGCAGGCTGGATCGGGGAGGGCGGCTGGCTCATGAGGGTCCGTTCGGCGGTTCTGCCGAGCGAGCTGTTTTGCCCGGACATACGGACATCGCGCCGACTACCCTCGGTGTTACAACGGCTGTCCAGTCACCGGACGGCGATCTCAGCCTTCGAACAGGCCGATCGTCATCGCCTCGAGTGCCAGCAGCGGGGCGACGTTCGTCTCGATCGCCTCGCGGCAACCGGTGATCGCGGCCAGCCTACGAACCGTTTGCTCCGGCGTCGTTCGACCGGCCAATGCATCGATCTGCCGGGTCAGTTCCGCGTTGATCAGCTCGGTTCCCGCCTTGGTCTGCACCACCAGGACATCGCGGTACAGCGCCATCAGATCAACCAGCGACCGGTCCAGTACATCGCGCTCCCAGCGCTTGGCCCGTGCCTTCTGCTGGTCCTCGAGCTCCTTCAAAGCCGCGTTCGCCTCGCGCGGCTTGGCGCCCTTCGTGCCCACACCGAGCGCCTGCTCCAGCGCGGCCCGCTCCTTCTCGTCGACCTTCTCCGCGCTCGCCTTGGCCTCTTCCTTGGCCGCCTCGACCAACTGCTGCGCAGCCTTCAGGCAAGCCCCGAGATCCCGCAACGCGAACGGCACCTCGAGCACCTTCGACCGCCGCGCCCGGACCTCCTCATCCCGCGCCAACGCCCGGGCTCGCCCGATGTGCCCCTGCGCGGCCCGCGCCGCGAACCCGGCCAGGTCCGCGTCGATCCCGAGCTTGGTCACCAGCATCTGCGCCACCGCGTTCACCGGCGGCGTCCGCAGCACCAGCAGGCGACACCGCGACCGGATCGTCGGTACGACGTCCTCGACCGTCGGCGCACACAGCACCCACACCGTCCGGGGCGCGGGCTCCTCGATGCTCTTCAGCAACGCGTCCGCGGCCTGTTCGGTCAGCCGGTCGGCGTCCTCGATCACCATCACCTGCCACCGGCCCTGCGTCGGGCTCATCGCGGCCCGGCGAACCAGCTCCCGGATCTCGCTGACCCGGATCGACAGCAACTCGGTACGGATCAGCGACACATCGGGATGCGCCCCACTGAGCGCCGTACGGCACTCGTTGCACTCGCCACAGCCGTCCTGCTGACACTGCAAGGCCGCCGCAAACGCACGCCCCGCATTCGACCGGCCCGACCCTGGCGGCCCGGTGATCAACCACGCATGCGTCATCCCGACCACCGCAGCCCCGGACTCACCCCGGACCACGGCAGCAGCGCCGTTCACCGCCTTCTGCAGTACGGCGACAGCAGGCTCCTGACCCACCAGGTCGTCCCAAACCGTCATCAGTTCACCTTCGGGAGTATTGGCTGCAGGCGGGCGCGGATCTGCTCGGCGATCTGCTCGCGGTCCTGGGTGGCGTCGACGACGAGGTAGTGCTGGGGTTCGGCGGCGGCCAGTTCGAGGAACGCCGTCCGCACGCGCTCATGGAAGTCGGCCGACTGGGCCTCGATCCGGTCCCGCTCGGCGAACCGGCCGAGCCCGTTCTTCGGCGGCAGGTCGAGCACGATGGTCAGGTTCGGGCGGAGGTCGTCGGTGGCCCAGCGGTTCACCCGCTCGACGTCCGACAGGTCCAGGTCGCGCCCGGAACCCTGGTAGGCCAGCGCAGAATCGACGTACCGATCGGTGATCACGACTGTGCCCGACTTGAGCGCGGGCTTGATCACCGAGTCCACATGCTCAGCCTTGTCGGCCGCGTAGATCAGCGCCTCGGCGCGGTCCGAGATGTCACCAGTGGCCGGGTCGAGAATGATCTCGCGCAGCTTCTGACCGAGCTCCGTCGCGCCGGGCTCGCGTGTCAGCAGAACCTGCTGGCCCTGCTCCTCCAGCCATTTCACGAGCAGCGCGGACTGCGTCGACTTGCCCGCACCCTCACCGCCTTCGAGCGCGATGAACAGCCCGGTGGTCGGATAGACCCCCGGCGTCTTGCCGAAGCTCCGGCGCAGATCCCGCCAGAACGGTACGCCGGGCCTGTCGTCCATCTGCCGCCATGCCAGCAACCCGATCACGCCGGCCACGACCGCGGCGATCAGCATCGTCATCGAGGCGCCGTTGTAGGTCACCGAATGACCGGAGATCGAGTACGTGTGCCGCCCGATCGCACCGGCCACGAACGGCGCGATCGCCAACGTGACCGCGAGCACCGTCCGCACGGCCGATTGCACGAACGCGAACGTCCGGCCCCGAACCGCATCCGGCACCTCGAGACCGAGCAGGGTGTAACCCGAGACCCAGGACGCACCGGCGTTGAAGCCGAGCAGGATCGCAATCATCGTCGCGATCTCGATCTGCTGGATCAGCGCCAGCCCGGCCAGGCAGACCCCCGAACCGACCAGACCGGCCGCGAACAACCGCCGCCGCGACAGCCCGGAGAAGATCCGCGGCGCGAACCCCATGCCGAGCGCGAGACCACCGAAGACGGCGCCGAACAGAACGCCGTACCCGGGGTCGCCGGCTTTGAGGTCCTCGACGTACGTGCGGCCGAGGCCGATCACGACCGCACCGGCCGCGAACGCGCCGGAGATCCCGACCACGAGCCCGCGGACGACCGGCGTACCGGTCACGTAGGACCAGCCCTCGACCATGGTCCGCCACAGCGTCGGATGCTGCTCGTGCTCGTGCACCGCCCGGCCGATCTCGCGCACCGACACAATCGCGAGCGCGGAGATGACGAAGGTCGCGCCGTTCACGTAGACGGCGAGGTCGATCGCGAAGTCGCCGGCCCAGCGGCTGACCAGGGTGATCGCGGTGAAGATCGCCGCGGCCGGCAGGGCCGTCCCGTACGTCGTGATCAGGCTCAGCTGGTTGGCCGCCTCCAGGCGGTGCCGGGGCACCAGGTTCGGCACGCTGGCGTCCTTGGCCGGACCCCAGACCAGGCTGACGATCTCGATCAGCACCGTTGCCACCAGCACCCAGGTGAGCGTGCCGACGATCGGGATGCTGATGAAGAACGCGGCCCGGATCAGGTCGCCGATGATCATCGTCGCCCGTCGATCCAGGCGGTCCGCGACCCAGCCGGCCACCGGACCCATCACGAGCGCGGGCAGGACGCGCAGGAACAGCACACCACCGATGGCGAAGTTCGCCGCCTGGTAGTCGTCACCGGCGAACGACTTCGCCATCGCGGTCAGCGCCAGCAGCCCGATCCAGTCGCCGAGACTGGACAGCCCGAACGCGATCCACAGCCGCCGGAACGCCCGGATCCGCAGCACCGCGCGCACATCGTGCGCCGGTGCAGGATCGGTCAGCGGGTCATATACCTCCGGCACGCCGCCAAGACTAGTCGGCTGGTTGGACAGCTTTGTGCAGTGCGGTGGTCAGGACGTCGAGGGCAGCCTTCAGCTCGACCGGCGGCGGGTAGCCGAAACCGAGGCGGAACACCCGCGGCTCGTCGGTGAACCACTCACCCTCGGCGAGGCGGATGCTCAGCTCGTCCCAGGTCGCCCGGAACCTGGCGAGGTCGACCTGCGGGCGGATGCGGACGCAGCACAGCGCTCCGGCATCCGGGCGGACCCACTCGACCAGGTCGGCGTTCGCTTCCACCCATGCCTCGGTCGCCGCAACCCCCTCCGCCAGCCGAGGACGCCGTACGGCGAGGATCTCGTCCTGCAGCTCGAAGACGCGCGCGGCCAGCGCCTCGGTGATCGGTGAGCCGGTCACGACCGTGCTGAACTTCGCCGTCACCAGGCGCTCGACCAGGTCGGCGTCCGTGCTGATCGCCCAGCCAGTGCGGAGTCCTGCAGCGCCATGGCACTTCGAGAGCGACGCCACCGTCACCACCTTGTCCCCGAGGGTCAGAGCCGACTCTGCGATCGGATCGTCGCCGTACGAGGCGGTGCGGTAGGTGTCGTCGACCAGTAGGTACGCCTCGGGGCAGGTGGTCGCCATGGCTTGGGAGATCTCGCGGAAGACACTGAGCGGTACGGCGACACCGGAGGGGTTCTGGGGACTCGCCAGACTGACCAGCTTGGTGTCAGACGTGAGCTGTTCAATGACATCAGCTGCTTGGAGTTGGTAGCCGTTGTCGAAGGTCAGCGGGATCACTCGGACGTCCGCACCGACCGCATCGCAGACATTGCGGGCCATGGGGAACAGGGGTGCAGTCGTGACGACCTGACCGCCGTTGTCTGCCAGCAGAAACGCCAGCAGGAAGATCGCGTGCTGCCCGCCGATCGTGACGACCACCTGGTCCTTTTCGACTCCGTGTGCGGCAGCGACCGCGGCTCGTAGCTTCGGGTCGCCCTGGCTGGTGCCATAGCCGAGCTCCAGCGCGGTGAGCTCCGGGGTGAGCAGGTCGGCGAGGCGCAGCTCCGGGCCGTAGCTCTCACCGAGGTCGTGCTGCGGGTGGGTGTCGGACAGGGTCTGGATGGGATTGCGCACGAAGTTCGCCATGTTTTCGATGGTCTGGTGCCGGGGCTGGCCATCCCAGAGCCAATCCGGCTAAATTGGTTTGGCAATGAGACCAATCGAGCTCTGTGACCGTCTGGGCCGCTGGTCGTCCGGCCGCGGCCCGCTGTACGTGCTGCTCGCATCCCGCATGCGAGCGCTGATCGACGACGGCGAACTGCCCGCCGGTGTGCTGCTGCCGCCCGACCGCACGCTGGCCGAGGCACTGGCCGTCGGCCGCACGACCGTGGTCGCCGCCTACGACCTGCTGCGCTCAGAAGGCCGCATCGTGCGCCGCCAGGGCAGTGGCACGCGTGTCGCCGGTACACCGGTGGCGTCTGAGGATCCGCCGGCCGACCCGATCTTCCTGGGCTCACTGGAGACGCGGGACGACGGCGTACTGCTCGCCATCTGCGCAGCACCCGGCGAACCACCTCCTGTGCTAGCCGAGGCCTACACCCGGATCATCCCGGAGCTCACTGCAATCAGCGGCGACATCGGCTACTACCCCTACGGCCACCTCGCACTCCGTACGGCGATCGCCGCCCGCTACACCCAGTACGGCGTACCGACCGTGGCTGACCAGGTGCTCGTCACCAACGGCGGTCAGCAGGCACTGTCCTTGCTGTCGCATGCGCTGGTGTCACCAGGCGATCAGGTGCTGTCCGAAGCACCCACGTTCCCCGGAGCGCTGGAGGTGTTCCGCGAACGGGGCGCAGTGCTGCGTGGGCTGCCGGTGGGACTGGACGGCTTCGAGAGCGCGGTGCGGGTACGGCGTCCGGCCTTGGCTTACGTGATTCCGACGTACCACAACCCGACTGGCGCAGTACTCCCCCGACTCGACCGACAACGCCTCGCCCGCGCCGCGGCAGCGGCCGACGTACCGCTGATCGAAGACGAGGTCCCCGCAGACCTGGGCTTCCCCGGACAGGACCGCCCGACCCCGCTCGCGGCGTACGGCTCATCCGTCATCTCGATCGGCTCACTCAGCAAAAGCATCTGGGGCGGCCTCCGCATCGGCTGGATCCGCGCCGCAGCCCCGTTCATCACCCGCCTGGCCCGCCTCCGCGCCGTACACGACCTAGGCGGCAACGTCCCCGCCCAACTCGCCGCAGCCCACCTAGTCCCCCTCCTCGATGGGTTGAACGTAGGTGCCACCCTCCAGTCCCGCCACACCCACCTGACAGCACTCCTCGCGGAGCACCTCCCTACCTGGCACTACCCCACCCTCACCGGCGGCCAAGTCCTCTGGATCCGCCTCCCCACCGGCGACGGCAACTCCTTCGCCCAAACCGCCCTCCGCCACGGCATAGCCGTCCTCCCCGGCGCCGGCCTCGACCTAACCGGCCGAAGCCCCCACTACATCCGCCTCCACTTCCACACCCCCGAGACCACCCTCACCGAATCAGTAACCCGCCTGACCGCAGCCTGGCACGCCTACAAACCCCCCACCACCGCCCCCATCCCCACCCGCCCAGCCATAGCCATCTGAACGGGACCCACAGCTCCTAGGCTGGAGTACATGAACGACATCCCCGCTGGTGACGATCAGGCCAGCCGCCGGGCCGACCTGATCCGACGCGGCCGGCTCATACCAGCCACCGACCCGGCGCCCATCAAGCTCCCCGCAGGTGAGGTGTCGCCGGACGACTCGACCGAGCACATCTCCACCCTCCGCGACGAGCGCCTGTAGCTCACCCGTTGTCGCTCGAGGCACGCCTCGGCCCTCGCGGCATCTTGCGGGTTACCCCACGAGCCTGTGGGTTCCCCCATCGCATGCGGGTCCAGAACCCACAACCTGATGGGTGGACCCACCCGGTGGCCGCCCGGGCACGCCGTACCCCACGCAGGCCGCCGCTGGAGCTCGCCGGGATGTGAGTCACCTTGAGCACCCATCAACCATCTGACGCCCACCGAAACGGTCGAACCGTGCTCAAGGTCGCCCGGGCGGTTCACCTTGAGCACCCGTCGGCCACCTTCCGACCACACACATGGCTGCCGCGATCGCGCTCCCCAAACCGGTTTGGGGAGCGGGCGCCCCGTCCCGGGCGCGGTCTGGGGAGGATCTGCCCCCGGAATGCGTCCGGGATCCTTCCCGAACCGGTTTGGGGAGGATCCCGGCCCTGCCTGGCAGGGGGCAGCGAGGCGGGCGCTCGGAGGGGGAGCGCCCGCCTGCTGGTTTATTGGGTGAAGCGGATGGTGAGGGTGGTGGGGGTTGTGTGGAGTTTGTCTCGGTCGGGGAGGGCTGGGCCGCAGGCGGCGGTGCCTACGCCGGTTTGGGCCAGGTCGAGGGTTACGTAGGTGGTGTCGCGGGGCTTGAGGTCCGCGGCGTGGGTGGCGTTCTCCAGGTCGGCGGTGGTCCAGTCGCGGACGGTGAGGCCGAAGAGGGTGTCGACGGCGTCGATGCGGAGGCCGTCGAGGGTCGCCCAGCGGGTGTCGATGCGCTGACCGTTCTCCTGGGGACGCACGTACGGCGTCTGGAGGTCGGCGACCGTGGACGCGTACTTGCCGACCGCGGCGGCTGCGCGGGTGTCGACGTACGCCTCGTTCGGACCGGTGCCGAACCACTCGACGCGGTCGACCTTCGGCAGTTCGAAGGTGATGCCCAACCGCGGCAGCACCTCCGGGAACTGCCCCTCCGGTACGACGCTCAGGTCGAGCTGCACGCTGCCGTCGACGGTGGTCCAGCGCCAGGTGCTGCGCAGACCCCACTGAAGCTGCGGCGGTGCGGTCCGGGTGACGACCTCATAGGCGCCGTCGTGCTCACCGGCGGACACGATCCTGTGCTGCACCCGGTGCAGGCCCTGCTCGCGCCAGGCCTCGACAACACCCGGCTGCGCGTCGTTGTCGATCGGCGCCCGCCACACCTCAAGCTTCGCGTTGGACACCGCACCGAAGCTGATGCCGTGGATACCGGCAGTGACCTCTGCAGGCGAACCACCAGCAGCAACCACAGCCTCCGCCGGCTCGTCGAGGCGGACCTGGCCCCAGGCGATTCGGTGGCCGGCGTCCGCCCAGGGCGTCGACTCCGTCAGTTCGGCCGTCACCGTCAGCCAGGTTTCGGGCTGGGTGGTGTCGAAGGGCGGGAGGTCCAGCGACACGGTCTCCCCGGGGGCGATTGGGGCGATGGTGAGGCTGCCGGAGCCGGTGCGGTTGCCTTCGACCTCCGTGATGAAGCGGAAGGTCAGGTGGGAGGTGTCGAGAACCTCGTAGTGGTTGGTGACCGTGACTCCACCCTTGCCATCGGCAACGATTCGGAGGGGCTCGATCACCTTGCTGAACTCGTGCATACCGGGTGACGGGGTCCGGTCGGGGAACAGCAGGCCGTCGCAGACGAAGTTGCCGTCGTGGATGGTCTCGCCGAAGTCGCCGCCGTACGCGTAGACCTCGCGGCCGTCGATCGTCGTCCGCAGGCCGTGGTCGATGAACTCCCAGATGAAACCGCCCTGGCAGCGCGGGTACTTCTCGAAGACCTCGCGGTAGTCGAGCAACCCGCCCGGCCCGTTGCCCATCGCGTGCCCGTACTCGCACAGGATGAACGGCAGGTTCCGGTACTTCGAGGAGTCGGCCCCGATCTCCGCACACCCGGCCGGGTCGGTGTACATCCGCGAGTAGATGTCGACGAACTCGGCCTCGGTGTCGCGCTCGTAGTGCACCGGCCGCGACGGGTCGATCGCCTTCGCCGCGTCGTACATCGCCTTCAGGTTCTCGCCCATCCCGCACTCGTTGCCGAGGGACCAGATCACGATCGACGGGTGGTTCTTGTCGCGGCCGACCATCCGCTGCATCCGGGTGACCAGGTCGTCGCGGAACCGCGGGTCCATCACCGGGTTCGGCAGGTCCGGCGGCGTCGGCTCGTACCCGAACCCGTGCGTCTCGAGGTCACACTCGTCGATGACGTACAGCCCGTACTCGTCACACAACGACAGGAAGTGCGGGTGCGGCGGGTAATGACTCGTACGGACAGCATTGATTCCTGCCCGCTTCATGATCAATACATCGTCAAGCATGTCCTGCTCAGTCAACGTGCGTCCACGTTCAGGGTGGAACTCGTGCCTGTTGACTCCGTTGAACAACACACGATTCCCATTGACCGTGAAGATGCCGTCCACGATCGCGACCGTCCGGAAGCCGATCCGCAGCCGGACCTCACCACCGTCGGTCCGCAGCACACCGTCGTACAGCCGCGGGCTCTCGGCACTCCACGGCTCGACAGCAGCAGTCACATCCACACCAGTCGCGACCGACAAACCCAGCTCCGGTACGTCGATCGTCCCCGCCACGTCGGCGTCCACGCGGAGCGTTCCGACACCATCGGCGTACGACGAGTGCACGAACACGTCGGTCGCGGCACCCGGTCGCAGCGCCAGCAGATTGACCTCACGGAAGATCCCGGACAGCCACCACATGTCCTGGTCCTCGACGTACGAACCGGCCGACCACTGGTGCACCCGTACGGCGATCTGCGCCTCGGACCCCGGAGTCACGACCGAAGTCAGGTCGAACTCGCTCGGCAACCGCGACCCCGACGACCATCCGACGAGCGAGCCGTTCACCCAGACCGCGAACCGCGAGTCCACGCCCTCGAACCGCAGCACGATCCGCGAACCCGCAAAGTCGGCAGGCACAGAAACCGTCCGCACGTAGTCCCCGGTCGGGTTGTCCGTCGGCACGTACGGCGGCTCGACGGGGAACGGGTAGACCACGTTCGTGTACGCCGGAGCGCCGTACCCGCTCAGCTGCCAGTGCCCGGGCACCGCGATGGTGTCCCAGCCGGAGGTGTCCGGGTCCTTCAGGTCGTCCGGCGCGTCGGCCACACTCGGCGAGAGCCGGAAGCTCCAGTCCCCGCTCAGCGCGACGCGCGCGGTGTCGTCATCCAGCCAGGCGCGCGCCGGCAGCACGTTCTCACCGGGGGCGAAGTCCTCGACATAGCTCAGCTCATCCGTCACAAGTCATGAGCCTAAGCCCAGACCTGCGCACAAATCCACACCGATCAACAGATATGGACAGGGCGTATCAGGGTCGGCACTCCTTGCAGACGCCGACGAGCGCGACCTGCTCCGGGGCGAGGTGGAATCCGAGCTCGCGGAGGACCTTCTTCCGGGCGGACTCCAGGATGTCGCCGGGAGCGTCGTACACGGTCCCGCACTCCGCGCAGCGCAGGTGCAGGTGCCGCGGGGCCAGATCGCCGGCCAGGTGGTACGTCGTCCCGGCCCGGCCGAGGTGGACATGCGTGACGAGCCCGAACTCGCCGAGCGCGTCCAGCGCCCGGTAGACCGTGGCCCGGTGGATCCCGGGCCGCAACGCCTCGGCACGCTCGCCGATCTGCTCGGCGCTCAGGTGCTCCTCGGTCCCGGCGAGCACCTCGACGACCGCGAGCCGGGCCGGGGTCACCCGCTCACCCCGATCCCGCAACCGCTGCGCGGACACTTCAACGGCGCTCGTCATGGAGAGCCCCCTCAGGACTTCTTCGCGGCCGTCTTCTTGGCCGCGGTCTTCTTCGCCGGGGCCTTCTTGGCTGCCGTCTTCTTGGCGGCGGTCTTCTTCGCAGCAGTTTTCTTCGTAGCGGTCTTCTTCGCCGCCGTCTTCTTCGCGGGAGCCTTCTTCTTCACCGGTCCGCGGGCCCGCTTGTCCGCCAGCAGCTCGGCGGCGCGCAGCAGCGAGATCGTCTCGACCGAGTCGTCCTTGCGCAGCGTCGCGTTGGTCTCCCCGTCGGTGACGTACGGACCGAAGCGGCCCTCCTTCACCACGACCGGCTGACCGGACTCCGGGTCCGCGCCGAGCTCCTTCAGCGGCGGCGCGGCAGCACGCCGGCCACGCTGCTTCGGCTCGGAGTAGATCTTCAGCGCCTCGTCGAGGGTGATCTCGAACATCTGGTCCTCGGAGGTGAGCGACCGCGAGTCCGTGCCCTTCTTCAGGTACGGCCCGTAGCGCCCGTTCTGCGCGGTGATCTCGTCACCGCTCTCCGGGTCCTTGCCGACCACCCGCGGCAGCGACAGCAGCTTCATCGCGTCGTCGAGCCCGATGCTGTCCAGCTGCATCGACTTCAGCAACGACCCGGTCCGCGGCTTGGCGCCCTTGGGCGCGTCCTCCGGCAGCACCTCGGTCACGTACGGACCGAAGCGGCCCGCCTTCGCGACCACCTTCAGCCCGGTGTCCGGCGCGTTGCCGAGCTCGTGCTCGACACCCGACGGCTGCTCGAGCAGCTCGGCCGCCTTCTCGACGGTCAGCTCGTCCGGCGGCAGATCCTCCGGCACATTGGCGCGCCGCTCGTCCTTGTCCTCGACGTACGGCCCGTAGCGCCCGACCCGGACGACCACACCGCTGTCCGGACCGCCGACCTGGAACGTCGACATCTCGCGGGCGTCGATATCGCCGAGGTCGGTGACCATCGACTGCAGACCTTCGGTCTCGTCGTCGCCGAAGTAGAACCGGCCGAGCACGCCCTCGCGCTGAAGGTTGCCGGCGGCAACTTCATCGAGGATGTCCTCCATCGACGCGGTGAAGGTGTAGTCGACCAGCCGGGTGAAGTGCTGCTCGAGCAGCCGCACCACCGCGAACGCCAGCCAGGCCGGCACCAGCGCCGTACCCTTCTTGTACACGTAGCCGCGGGCCTGGATCGTGCCCAGGATCGACGCGTACGTCGACGGCCGGCCGATCTCGCGCTCTTCCAGCTGCGCGATCAGCGTCGCCTCGGTGAACCGGGCCGGCGGCTTCGTCTCGTGACCCGAGGCCAGCACCTCGGTGGCCGGCAGTACATCGCCCTCGGACACGTCCGGGATCTGCGTCTCGCGGTCGTCGGTCTCGGCGGACGGGTCGTCCGCACCCTCGACGTACGCCTTCAGGAAGCCGTGGAAGGTGATCACCCGGCCGGACGAGGTGAACTCGCAGTTCTCCCCGCTCGAGGCCTTGGCGTCGATCTTGATCGAGACGCTGTTGCCGGCCGCGTCCTTCATCTGGGACGCGATCGTACGCATCCAGATCAGCTCGTACAGCCGGTACTCCGCGCCCGACAGCCCGGTCTGGGCCGGGGTCTGGAAGTTCTCACCGGCCGGCCGGATCGCCTCGTGGGCCTCTTGCGCGTTCTTCACCTTGGACGTGTAGACCCGCGGCTTGTCCGGCAGGTACGACGCGCCGTACAGCTCGCGGACCTGCGCCCGGGCCGCGGTGATCGCGGTGTCCGACAGCGTGACGCTGTCGGTACGCATATAGGTGATGTTGCCGTTCTCGTAGAGCCGCTGCGCGATCTGCATCGTCTGCGAGGCGGACATGTTGAGCTTGCGCCCGGCCTCCTGCTGCAGCGTCGTGGTCCGGAACGGCGCGTACGGCTTGCGCGTGTACGGCTTGGACTCGATCGAGCGGACCTTGAACGTCGAGTCCTGCAGCGCCGCAGCGAGCGCGGTGGCGGTCGACTCATCCAGGTGGACCGTGGTGGCGTTCTTCAGCTCACCCGTCGGGGCGAAGTCCCGGCCCTGGGCGACGCGCTTGCTGTCCACCGCGACCAGTCGCGACGGGAAGATTCGCGGCGTCTTGCCCTCGCCGGCGTCGAGCTTGGCGTCCAGGTCCCAGTACGACGCGGAGCGGAACGCGATCCGCTCCCGCTCCCGGTCGACCACCATCCGGATCGCGACCGACTGCACCCGGCCCGCCGACAGCTTCGGCATGACCTTCTTCCACAGCACCGGCGAGACCTCGTAGCCGTACAGCCGGTCCAGGATGCGGCGCGCTTCCTGGGCGTCGACCAGCGACTCGTTGATGTCCCGGGCCGCGCCGACCGCGTCCTGGATCGCCTTCGGGGTGATCTCGTGGAAGACCATCCGCTTGACCGGGACCTTCGGCTTCAGCTCGTCGAGCAGGTGCCACGCGATGGCCTCGCCCTCGCGGTCCTCATCGGTGGCGAGGAAGAGTTCGTCGGCCTCTTTGAGCAGATCCTTCAGCTTGCGGATCTGCGCCTTCTTGTCGGCCGGTACGACGTACAACGGGTCGAAGTGGTCCTCGATGTTGACGCCGAGCCGGGCCCAGGGCAGTCCCTTGTACTTGGCCGGGATCTCGTCGGCGCCCTTCGGGAGGTCCCGGATGTGGCCGAAGCTCGACTCCACCACGTATCCGGCACCCAGGAAGCCCGCGATCATCCGCGCCTTCTTCGGCGACTCGACGATCACCAGACGTCGACCACCCGACGACGACGTTCCCGTCGCCGCGGCTTTCGTCCCTGTTGCCCCTGCCACCGTGCTCCTCTCGCACCGTCATGTTCCCCCGTGCCCGACCGGCCCGTCCGAGGACAGAGTACGGCGGGCGACAACGTATTTCTTCCAGCTCGTGACACTTCGCTGCCAACGCACCGTAACCGGTCCGCCGCCGGACACCCCTCTCAGGGTTTCAGAAAGTATCCGAAAACCCCTCTTACCGCGCGTCGCACCCGAGCCACCGCAACCGCCGGGTCCACCGTCCCGACCAACGGCTTCAAGTCACCCGAGGGTACGCCGTGCAGCCGGGCAAGGGCCGGGAGTGTGAACTGATAGTCACCCGGCGACCCGTGCCCACCGTCCGGCATCAGCACTTCCCGCTTCCATCCGCGCTGCGCCGCCCAGAAGGATTCCCAGCTCGGATCGGTGGCCCGGGAATGCCCGCCGGCCCCGAACAAAAGGAACGGCCGGTCGAGGCCTCTCCGCGCCACCTCGCTCGGCTGATCACCGTCGTACATGCCGCCGTCGAGATTGACGCCGGCCCGGATCCGCCGATCGACCAGCATCGCCGAAGCGGCCGCCGCGCCACCCATCGAGTACCCGAACACTCCGGCTCGATGCACCCGGAGCCGATCCAGGACGAACCGGAGGTCGGCAACCCGCGTGTCTCTGGCCGTCCGTTCGGCGACCGGGTCCTCCCAGGGTATACACGGCATCACCACCCGGCCGCCCGGGAACTCCACCGGCGCCTCCCCGGTGTGGTCGACCGTGACGACCAGATAGCCATGGCTGGCCAGATCCTCGGCCTGGTTCGTCCCGATGACGCGTGACGTAGCTGACGCCGGCGAATACATCACAACGGGCCCGGTGCGATTCACCGGCGCGTTCCGGCGCGCATGCGTCGAGCTGCCGGCCAGATCGACCGTGTCGGTACTCAACCGCAGGTAGCTGGTCATCTCGGTGGCCAACGCGGGCGCGACGGCACTACCGACGTACGGCGTCCTTGGACCGGGCAGGGGGAGCGCGGGGTACCAGAGGCTCACCATCAGCTCGCGCGGTCCGGACCGCCACGGGTCTGGGCGAGTGTGGTCCACCAGGTGCAGCTCTTTGCTGCCGATGGCGTGCGGGCCGGTCGGTGCGGGCAGCTCCACCCGGTACGGCGTACTTGTCTTACTAGTTGGGATTGCTGTGGTGGCTGTCATGGCACCCAGGGCACCGATAAACAGGCGTCGACTGATCATGCGACCAGCCAACCCGCGATCGGCCGCCCGCGAATCAGACCGCGGCCGGAACCGCGTTCACTCCACGGTCGTAGGTTTCACCAGCGAACGTGCACTTCCGGGAACTCCGGCGAATTCTGGGTCAGCAACTGGTCCGGGCGCCGGCGCAGAGTGGTGTCGAAGTACGCCGCGATGTACCGGCGCTGCGCCCGCACGCTCTGCTCCGGTTCGACCTTGCCGACCAGTGCGGTCATCACCGACGTGATGATCGGGTCGTCGCCGTAGATCTCCCGGAAGACCTGGTCGAAGACGAACTGGTAGTCGGTGAATGCCTTCTGCTTGGACCCGGCCAGGCTGAGGTTGAGCTTGCCGCCCTTCTGCACCGCCCAGAAGGTCGCCCAGGACAGGTCGAAGTGGTCCTTCTTCGGATCGACGAACTGGGTCTCGTCCGAACCGAACAACAGCAGGGGCTGCTTGAGTCCCTTCAGCGCGACCTCGGCCGGTGGACCCTTCAGCCGGTCGTCCTGCAGCGTGCCGTCCAGGTTCAGACCGGTGGAGATCCGCTTGTCCGCGCGCATCGTGTCGGCGGTCGCATAGCCGCCGAGACCGACGCCGAACATGCCCACGCGACGCATGTCCAGCCCGATGCCGAGGCCGGACGGGAGCTCGGTCCCCTCGGCCGCGGGATTGCGGCCAGCCGCGAGCTGCGTGAGCTGGTCGAGCACGAACCGCGCGTCGGCGACCCGCGTGTCGACGTACTGGCGGGTGAAGAGCGGATCGGGCAACTGCGTGGCCGGTACGCCGGGCAGGAACCGCCCACCGGGGAATTCGGTCGGGGTCTCGTGGGTGTGGTCCATCGCGACCACCACGTATCCGCGGCTGGCCAGGTCCTCGGCCAGTGCGGTGTTCACGAACCGGCTGTACTGGTAGCCGGGTGAGAACAGCAGCACCGGGTGCTTCATCTTCTGCATGGGCGCGTTCTGGCGGCTGTGCGTCTCGGTGTTCGCGAAGTCGAACGTCCCGGTCGGTAGGGCCAGGCCGTACTCGCCTGTCCAGTTGTCGTCGACCTCTATGGCGGTCCGCTTCGGCATGTACATCGCCAGCGGCTTGTCGTCCATCAGCGTCGACGGGTACCAGAGGCTGATCATCAGCTCGCGCTTGCCGCTGGGCATGGTCGGGTCCGGCCGCTTGTCGTCGATCAGGTGCAGCGAGGTCGTCCCCAGCGACTTCCGCCCACTCGGCTCCGGAAGCCGGAACTTCACCGGGTGGAAATTGGGATCACCCTTGGCCCGTACGGCGGCGTGGGGATCGCTTGCTGGTTCGCGCCAGCCGTCGGGGTCGACCGGTAACGCGTGGGCGGTCCCGGGGGCGGTGAGGCCCAGCCCGGCGACAGCTCCGGCTGCCAGGCCCCCGGCGAGCAGCCCACGCCGGCCCACCGTGCCGCTCGTGGTGTGACGGATGTGACTACTGGGACCTGAGTTGACCATGCGACTCATCGTCACCGCCTGTTTTCACCCTGTGATGGAGACCTCGTCTCAACTTCATGACGGCCGACGTGGTGACAACTCCGGCGCGGTGAGCTTCAATGAGCGCAACTTGTTCATAGATGCGTGAAGTGAGGCCTTGTGAGCATCTTTGTCCGCATGAAACGTTCAGTAGTCGCGATAGCGCTCCTTGCGGGCGCTCTTGTGAGCACGACCACCTCGGCGCAGGCCGCCGGGACCACCCTCGGTGACATCACCGGGTTCGCGGCCGACAGAGCGACGTACACGCTCAGCGCCGGTGCCGCGAAGGTGCGGGTCGTGTTCCTGAAGGACGACGTGTTCCGGCTGTGGCTGGCGCCGGACGGAACCTTCACCGACCCCGCGAGTACGCCACCGGAGAACCCGGACGACCCGGCGTCGACGATCGTCACCAAGACCGACTACGGCAGCCCGAAGACCTCGTGGCGCGACCGCGGGTCGTACTACGCGCTGACGACCGGCAAGATCGAGGTCCGGGCCCAGAAGAAGCCGCTGAAGTTCAGCGTCTACCGCGACGACCGGCTGGTCTGGGCCGAGGCCGCACCGCTGTCCTGGACCGACACGTCGACCACCCAGTCACTGGCCCGGGGCGCGAACGAGCAGTTCTTCGGCGGCGGCATGCAGAACGGCCGCTTCTCGCACCGCGACGAGACCATCAAGATCTCCAAGGACTTCAACTGGGAGGACGGCGGCAACCCGAACGCGTCGCCGTACTACATGAGCACCGCCGGGTACGGCGTCCTGCGCAACACGTTCGACCCCGGCAGCTACAGCTTCGGCAGCCCGGTGACCGCTACGCACGACGAGAAGCGTTTCGACGCGTACTACTTCATCGGGGACCTCAAGACCTCGCTGGACCGCTACACCGAGCTCACCGGCCGGCCGTTCATGCCGCCGATCTACGGGCTCGAGTACGGCGACTCCGACTGCTACAACCGCGGTCACTACGCGAAGGACCCGGACCCGGCCAACGACTGGAAGGTGAACCCGGACAAGGTCACCACTCTGGACGCGGTGAAGGTCGCCCAGCGGTTCCGCGATGAGGACATGCCTGGCGGCTGGATGCTCGTCAATGACGACTATGGCTGCGGCTACTCCGACAACACCGAGTTCGAGAAGGTCGACGGCACGTACTGGGGTAAGCGGGACATCCCTGCGTTGAAGCAGACCGGTGACGAACTGCGCAAGCGGAACATCGAGATGGGCCTGTGGACGCAGTCCTCGCTCGACCGCCAGCCGGCCGAGGTCGGCGAGGCAGGGGTGCGCGTGCGCAAGCTGGACGTCGCCTGGGTCGGTCCGGGCTACCGGTACGCGCTGAGCGCGTGTGACACCGCACATGACGGTATCGAGCAGCACAGCAACGCACGTGGGTTCGCCTGGATGGTTGAGGGCTGGGCCGGTGCGCAGCGGTGTGCAGTGCAGTGGACCGGCGACCACAGTGGTTCGCTGGACGCGATCAAGTGGCAGATCCCGGCCATCACCGGCTCTGGCAACTCAGGTGTCGCCTACAGCGCCGGTGACGTCGACGGCATCTTCGGTGGCTCGGCCAAGTCGTACGTGCGTGACCTGCAGTGGAAGGTGTTCAACCCGGCGTTCATGACGATGTCCGGCTGGGCGACTCCGGCAATCAAGCAGCCGTGGGCGTACGGAGCGCCGTACACGGAGATCAACCGCAAGTACCTCAAGCTGCGTGAGCGTCTGCTGCCGTACTTCTACACGTACGCCGCCGAGGCGCACCGGACCGGCGCACCGCTGAACCGGTCGCTGGTACTCGAGTACCCGAACGACCCGAAGACGTGGGACGACACCACGAAGTACGAGTTCCTTGCTGGTAAGGAGTTCCTGGTCGCACCGATGTGGGGTGCGGACGAGGTGAAGAGCGGTATCTACCTGCCGGAAGGACGCTGGATCGACTACTGGACCGGGCGGGTCTACCAGGGGCCGACGACGGTCAACGGGTACCACGCTGCACTCGACACGCTGCCACTGTTCGTGAAGGCGGGCGCCGTCGTACCGATGTGGAAGCCGGGGATCAATGCGGCCGCAGAGCAGGGTTTTGGCGACCGCCTCACGGTGGACATCTACCCGCAGGGCAAGTCGTCGTTCACGCTGTTCGAGGACGACCGGGTGACCCGTGCGAAGCAGTCGGCGCAGCAGACGTTCGCTGTGGACGCACCGCGGGATGGGCGGGGTGACATCACCGTCCGAATCGGTGCGCTCAACGGCTCGTACGCCGGTAAGCCGGGCTCGCGTCCGTACGAGCTAACCGTGCACACGGGGTCGGCACCGCACGCTGTGCTGGTTGACGGTCGGCCGGTCAAGTCGACGTACAAGGACGGTGTGGTCACGGTGCAGACCGCGTCTGTGTCGACGTCGCGCAGCGCCACGGTCCAGCTGCTCGGTACGTCGTCAGTCGGCGGTCCGGATGTTGCCAACACCCTTGGTACGCCGGAACTCAGCAGCCCGGCGCTGTGGAACGCCCCCGGGCAGGCCACCGAGGTCACGGCAACCTTCCGCAACGACACTCGCACCACGGTCCGCAACGTCGACCTCGCGCTGCAGCTGCCCGCCGGCTGGACCTCGGCCGGAGCGCACACCTTCGCCTCGGTTCTTCCCGGGCAGACGGTGAGCACGAAGCTGCAGGTCACTCCGGGAGCCGACGTACAGCCCGCTAGCTTCACGCTGTCGCTCGCTGCTTCGTATGTTGCTGGGGGCAAGCGATATGTGCAGAACGCGGTTGCTACTGCGCAGCTGCCATACGGGTCGCTGTCGCAGGCTGCGAACACCGTGGGGATCAGCGACGCCACGACGTACGCTAAAGGCAACTTCGACGGGTCCGGGAACAGCTTCAACGGTGAGGCGCTGGCCGCGGCCGGTTACAAGCCTGGGGCAACTGTCACGGTCCAGGACGCGCAGTTCACCTGGCCGACCGGAGCGCCCGGTACGCCGAACCTGGTGAAGAACCAGTCCGCGCCGATCCTGGTGTCCGGTACCGGATCACACCTCGCACTGCTCGGTGCCGGAGCCAGTCTGAACGCACGTGGCGCGGTGACGATCCTCTACACCGACGGCACCCAGTCCCAGGCGACGTTCCAGCTACCCAACTGGTGCTGCCAGGACGCAACCACCGGCGGCGCCAAACTCGCAGTCTCGACAAAGGGCCGCTACACCCCAGCCGGGTTGGCGAACACCACAACCGACTACCGAGTCTTCTACACCGCCGTACCACTCGACGCAGGCAAGACCGTGCAGGCAATCAAACTGCCCGGCGGCGGACTCGGCTTCTTCGCAGCCACGATCGCCAACAAGCCACTACCGCCCGCCCCACGTGGCGAGCAGTGGGTGAGCGACCTGGAGTTCCTGGACTCCACCAACGGCTGGGGCCCAGTAGAACGCGACCACAGCAACGGCGAAGACGCCCCCGGCGACGGAGCCACTCTCACCCTGGACGGAACGACGTACACGAAGGGCCTGGGCACCCACGCCCCCTCAGTAGTCACCGTCCGCCTAGCCGGCAACTGCCAAACCTTCACCGCCAAGGTAGGCGTCGACGACGAAATGGAAGACCGAGGCAAAGTCTCCTTCAAGGTCCTCACCGACGGAGTAGCCAAACACACCTCCGACCTCCTCACCGGCACCTCCCCCACCGCCACCGTCTCGGTGGACGTAACAGGCGCCCAAACCCTCACCCTCCAAGTAACCGACGGAGGCGACGGCGTAACCAGCGACCACGCCGACTGGGCCAACGCCAAACTCACCTGCACCCCCTAACCCCCACCCACCCACCCACGCCCCTGCCCCGTGGGGCAACCCCCCCAACTCGATGGATAACCACTCGCATAGGGGGTTGCCCATCAAGAATCTCAGTGGGCAACCCCCCAACTCGATGGGCAACCACTCGGCTGGGGGGTTGCCCCTTGAAACGAGGGGTTGCCCCTTGAACTGGGGGGTTGGCTTGCGCGGGGTGGGTGGGAGGATGTGGGGGTGGAAATGACGGGGACGGTTGTTGAGGGGTTGCGGGCGGCGTTTTTGGGTGCGGGGTACACGGTGGAGGGTGTGGCCGCGCGGCTGGGCGAGCAGGCTAACGGGGCGTTGGTGCGGAACGAGACGACGCTGGCGGTACGACGTACTGGTAGCGGCGACGCGCTGGACACGATGATCCGACTGTTTCTGCTTCAGCAGGTTGTGCCGAAGGAGCTTGTGTACAAGGCGTTTCCGGGGATCGATCTGGTTGCTCTCGGCATCGTCGACGGTGACAAAGCGGTGCTCGACATCCGGCCGTTCGCGGAGGACGACCAGCAGTGGTGGGTGGTTGCGGATCTGACACCGGGGCTCGACGGCCGCCGGGAGCCCATGCGGTCCGACTATGTGCTGGGCATCGCACCGGCCAGCCTCAGCCTCGTCCACCTGACTGTGCCGATCAACGCTGAGCGTGCGCTCGACATCGGCACCGGCTGCGGTATCCAGTCACTCCACCTCGCGAACCGCGTCAACCAGATCGTCGCCACCGACGTCAACCCGCGCGCACTCGAACTCGCTCGCGCGACCGCTGCACTCAACCGCATCGACCTCGACGTCCGCACCGGCAGCCTCTTCGAGCCGGTTGCCGGTGAGCGATTCGACCTCATCATCAGCAACCCGCCGTACGTGATCTCCCCGCCGGACTCACAACTGACCTACCGCGAGACGAGCTTCGCCGGCGACAGTCTGGTTCAGCAGCTCGTTCAGCAGGCCCCGCAGCACCTGACCGACGGTGGCTGGTGCCAGCTGCTCGCCAACTGGACCTGCGTCCGCGGACAGGACTGGAGCGACCGCCTCGCCTCCTGGACCGGCGACCGCTCCGCCTGGGTGGTGCAACGCGAGCAGCTCGACCCCTCCGAGTACGTCGAGCTGTGGCTGCGGGACGCCGGTCTCCACGGCACACCGGCGTACCAGACCCGCTATGACGAGTGGATGCGCTGGCTGGACGACCAGCAGGTCGAGGCGATCGGCATGGGCTGGATCACCTTGCACAACGTGGCTGGCACGCTAGACGCCGAGGAGTGGCCGTACGAGATCGAGCGTCCGATCGGACCGCATGTACTGCGCCGTTTCGAACGCAAGGAAGGGCTTCCGGCCGACCTGACCGATCTGCACCTGGTAGTCGCCGACGACGTGATCCAGGAGACGACCGGGCAGCCAGGTGCCGAGGACCCGGCAACCATCGTGCTGCGGCGCCAGCGCGGTATGCGGCGGGCTGAGCAGGTCGACACTGTCATGGCCGGGTTCGTCGGTGCGTGTGACGGTGACCTGAGTGTCGGCCAGATCCTGGCTGCGCTGGCTGACCTCCTGGACCGGCAACTGGTCGACGTACTGACCGAGTACCTGCCGCAGATCCGCCTGCTGCTGGTTGAGGGCTTCCTCGACTACTGAGTACGCCGGCGCCGCTTCTCGGCGTACATGCGTTGATCTGCAACGGTCATCAGCTCGTTGACCGGCGTTCCGTCCGTGCTGGTCGCCTGCCCGATGCTCAACCGCAGCATGGCGAACCAGGGCTCCACTGCCACCGCGGCCACCCGCTCAGCGGCCGCCTTGATCCGCTCGACCAGCTCCCGCGCACCACGCTCGTCCGGGTTGTCCAGTACGACGACGAACTCGTCACCGCCCGCCCGAGCCACCACGTCCTCCGCGCGACTCTGCTCACGCAGCAGGTGCCCGACTCGTCGCAGTACCTCGTCACCGCACGCATGTCCGTAGCTGTCGTTGATGACCTTCAGGTTGTCCACGTCGATCGCCAGCACCGCAATCGACCGCCCAGCATCGTGCGCAACAGACATGCGTTCGTCCAGTGCACGCCGATTACCCACTCCGGTCAGCGGATCCTCCCGTGCGGCTCTCCACTCCGCGTCATGGCGGATCGAGAGCTCGTGGTTGGCCAGTGCGCTCCGTACGGCGTACAGACCGCGCAGCCGCTCGGCCCACCAGCCTCTGGAGATCGCTCGTGCGTACTGCAGTCCTGTCACCGCTCCGGAATCACCTGCCTCCGCAGAGATCTGCACTGCGGTGTGACGCACCAGAGCCTCCACTGGCGGATCAGATGTCGGCGGCAGCTCACTCCCGGCCCGCTGTGCGGCCTCAACCGCGTCATCGAGTCGCCCAGTCACGGCGTACGAGCGAGCGAGGTAGGTGCCCGCGATCGCAGCCAGCTCCAGATCACCTAGCTTGGCCAGCTGGTCCCGGCAGTCCTTGAGGATGACCGCCGCCTCACCCGCATCTGTCAGGTCGTTGCTCGCGGCCAACCACATCCGCCCCGCGATCGGCCAGTACCCGATCAGGTCCGCGCCGACGATCACATCGACCGCCTCACCAGCCCAGCGATGCGCGGCATGCCGCCGTACCTGGATCTCTTCGTCGTACGACGTATCTCCGAGCCGCTCGAGCTCGTGCGCCCAGCGCAGGTTGGACTCCGCCAGGTTGAGCCGGTTGATCGCCGGCGCCTCGGCCAGTCCCAGCGGGACGTGATCGCCGTCCGCGGCCAGCTCGAAGTGCGGAATGCACAGCTCGTACAAGCGCAGCAGGTCGTAGGCGTAGCCGAGGCCGGTGTGCGCCCAGCCTGCCAGACCGAGATCACGCGTCCGGGAGAGCGCGTTCTCGGCCGCGACGAGGTCGGCGACCGAGTCGCCGCCTTCACCGGTACGGATCAGCGTGACGATCCGGATCGCGATCGCATTCGCTTCCCAGCCTGGCTCGTCGATCGCCCGGGCCACCCGGATGCAGCCGTCGACCGCGTCCAGCGCCTCCACCGCGTCGGTCGCGTGATGCGCGGCGACCGCCCGCACGTACTCCGCGGCGGCTCGCTCGTGGCTGGGTTCGGTCCCGAGTTCAACTAGCAAGCGATTGATTTCCAGCCCGGCTGCTGCCGGGTTCCCGGACTGTGCCCGGGTCATCGCCGCCGCGATCCGCGCCGTCACCCCCGACGTCTCGCGCACCGAATCTCCTTCACTGCCTCACTTTGTGCCGGCGCTTGTCGTCGTACAACCGCCGGTCGGCGGTGGCCACCAGGTGGTCCACGCCGACACCTTCCGCCGTCGCGGCGTACCCGATACTGAGCCCCATCTGCCGCAACCACGGCTGGTCCGCGGTCGCCGCGATCGCCGCCACCGCGATCCGGATCCTGGTCGCCAGCTGGGCGCCGCCCTTGGCATCCGGCTGATCCAGTACGACGAAGAACTCGTCGCCTCCCGATCGAATCACGGCATCGGTCGCTCGGGCCTGTTCTACCAGGAGATTGGCAACAACCTGCAGCAACTGGTCTCCGCAGGCGTGCCCATGCGTGTCGTTGACGACCTTCAGGTCGTCCACATCGATGGCCAGCAAGGTGACTGCGCGCCCGGAATCGCGGGCCGCCGTCAACCGCTCGTCGAGCGCCCGGCGATTTCCCACGCCTGTCAGGGGATCCTGCCGCGCCGCGTGCCACTCCGCGTCGTGCCGCGCGGAAAGGTCGTGACTGACCAGCGCATGCCGTACGGCGTTCAACGCCCGCTGTCGCTCTTTCCACCAACCCCGGGCCACCGACCGCGCATACTCCAACCCTGCAAGGGCTCCCGGCTCATCGCTGGCCGCTGCGAGCTCGGACCGCGTCTGCAATACCAGCAGATGCGTCGACGGATCCGCCAACGGAATCAGATCCGCAGCAGCCCGATCGGCCGCTGCGCGAGCCTCGTCCGGATCGCCCTTCGCAGCCAACGCACGCGCCAGATAGGCGCCCGCTATCGCCAACCGCTCGGTCTCACCCAGCTTGCTGATCTCGTCGCGGCACTCGCTCAACTCCTTGACGGCCACAGCCGGATCCGACTCCGCCGCCGCAGCCGCGACCCACAGCCGCGCGCTCAACCGCCAGTACTCCTGGCTCTCGTCGTCGACAACCACACGCTCAGCCTCACGAGCCCAGTACGCCGCCGAGGCCTGCCGCTCGCGAATCTCCTGCCCGTACGACGGATCACCCAACCGCTCGAGCTCATGCGCCCAGCGCAGATACGTCTCAGCCAGATTCAACCGGTCGATCGCTGTCGACTCAGCCAACTCGAACACATCGTCTTCCAGCTGCGCCGCCTGCTCGTAATGCGGAATGCACAGTTCGAAAAGCCGCAGAACGTCGTACGCGTAACCCAACCCGGTATGCGCCCACGCGGTCAGCCCGGCATCCCGCGTCCGGCTCAGCGCGTGTTCCGCCGCCACCAGATCGTTGACCGTGTCGCCACCACGCCCACTGCGCGCCAGGTTGATGATCCGGATCGGCAGCGCATTCGCTTCCCAGCCAGGCTCATCGATCGCCTGCGCGATCTCCACCAACGCATCCACCGCCCGCAACGCCTCATCCGCGTCACTCGCATGATGTGCGGTCACCCCACGCACATACTCAACGGCAGCCAACTGATAACTCGGTACGTCGCCCAACTCGGCCTTGAGCTGCTCGACCTCAGCCGCCGCCGTCGCATGCCCACCCGACTGGGCCGCCGTCATCGCAGCAGCGATCCGGGCGGTCAGCGCGCCACTCATCGCCACCTCGCCCATCACCGCCCCTAGTCACCACAGCCGAACCGGACCGCCCATTCTGGCCACCGACCCCGCCCCCTGTCACGCCCCGAACCAGCCATCGGCCACTTAGTGCCACAAATTCCACACGACCCGTAATACTTGGGCAAAGATTTCTTCCCGAGTGTCCGGCTCAGCCGGTATGCAAAATGCGAAACTGCTCTGGATTCACAGGGTCCAGCTCGGCCACCTGGGTCGCCGGCCAGCGCCACTGCCAGATGCCTTGGTTACGCTCGAACGTGATCGGCCCGCGACTCCCCTCGACCGCAACCGTCGACCAGGAACCGTTTGTCCGGAAGAACTCCGCCAGCACGGTGATCGCGTCGTACCCCTCAAAGGCAACAAACGAAGCGTCTTCCCCCAGCTCTGCCCGAACCCGAGCCCCAAGCGGGCTCAGTTCCTCAGGCAGGTAACGCAAGAACGGGATCCCCGTCAGCCCCGCCCACTCGGGTTGCCCCGCCGGAGCCCCGATCAACACGTCAGCAAGGCGCCCATCCGCCCGTACAGCCTCAACAATCGGCACCGCCGGCTCCGGAGTCCCCACCAGCAACAACAACGCGGTAGCCCCACTCTCCACCAACTCATCACACACCGAGTCGACGCTCACCTCGACAACCTCACGCAGGTGCTCCCGCAGAATCCGCACCCCAGCAGCCCAATACACACTCGCCTGCGCCACCACAGCAACCCGCTCGTGCCCGATGCTCACCAGGTACTCCGCAAACACCCGCCACCCCCGCGACTGCACCGGCGCAATCCGAGCCACCCAGTCCGTTGCCTCCTCAACCAACTCGTCAATCACCGCAGACGAACACAAATACGGCACCCCCAGCTCCGCCGTCCGCCCAGCAACCGCCCGAGCCACGACGCTGTGATACTCCCCAGCCAACGCAGCAACCCCCAACCCCACCAACTCATCCACCGCCGCAACAGCCGCCACTGGATCAGCCCTCGTATCCCGAACCACCAGCTCGATCCCCACCTCGCGAGCCGCCACGTCAGCCCCCGCAACCAACTGCCGCCCCGCCGCCGCCCACCCCGGCAAACTCAAAGGCGCCAAAACCCCAACCCGCACGTCATCACCCATCCCCCCATCCCACGCCACCCCCACCCCCTCCAACCACCCGCACAACCGCCAACAACCCACCGATTCCCGCAACCGCCGCCACGCCGGCTTCCTCCGCAAGCGGACCCCAGGCACTCACCAACCCCGCCAGACCACGAGCCCCCACGCTCAAACACCGCCTGCAGACTCACCAACCAGACAGTTGGTGAGTGGCTCAGGTCCGGGTGGTCAGCCGGCGGCTTGGTGGGATTTGGTGGCGTTTAGTTGGACGGGGAGGGAGTCCAGGCCGTAGACGATGGAGAGTTCACGGAAGCGGAGTTGCTCTTCGGGTACGGCGAGGGCGAGGTTGGGGAAGCGGTGGGCCAGGGCCAGGAAGGCGGCTCGGAGTTCCATGCGGGCTAGTTCGGCGCCTACGCAGCGGTGCATGCCGTGGCCGAAGGCTAGGTGGGCGGCGGAGGAGGCTCGGCGGGGGTAGAAGTCTTCGGCGTCGTCGCCGAAGACGTTCTTGTCGCGGTCGGCTCCGGACAGGGAGACGGCTACCAGGTCGCCCTTCTTGACCGGTTTGCCGAACAGCTCCTGGTCGTGGCGGGCGAAGCGGGGGAACGCGACCTGTACGACGGTCAGGTAGCGGAGGAGTTCTTCGACGATGTGGTCGACGGCGCCGGGCTCGGTGCGGATCCGCTCGAAGTTCTCGGGGTTGCGCAGCAGCACGAGGGTGCCGAGAGCAAGCATGCTGGCTGAGGTCTCGTAGCCGCCGAGGAAGACGCCGTCGGCGAGGCCGCCGAGCTCGACGTCGTCGAGGTCGTCGCCCTGGGCCTTGATGATCGAGCCGATCAGGCCGTCCCCCGGGTTCGCGCGCTGTTTGCGGACGATCTCGAACAGGAAGTCGCGCGACTCACTGGCCGATCCGAACAGGCCGATCCCACCGGCGGACACGTCGAACCGCGCCGGGCCGAGGGCGCGGAAGCGGTCGCGGTCCTGCTCCTCCACGCCGAGCAGGTCGGCGATCAGCAGGAACGGCACGTTGAAGGCGAAGTCGGAGACGATGTCGACGACCGGGCCCTTGGCCTCCATCAGGTCGAGCTGGTCGTTGACGATCTTCTCGATCACCGGCTCGAGCCGGGCCAGCCGGCGCTTGGTGAACTCCGGGGTGAGCAGCTTGCGCAGCCGGGTGTGGTCCGGCGGGTCGGTGAACCCGAGACCGCCGATCCCCTCGGACGGCTTGTTCGGGTCCGAGCCGATCAGGTGCCGGACGTCGTTGCTGAAATTCGTGGTGTCGGCGAGGACGGCCTTGGACTCGGCGTGCCCGGTGACCAGCCAGACGGTGATCCCGAAGACGTGCACCAACCGGTGCACCGGATCCGTTTCGCGGACCTGGGCCAGCGCGGGCTGCGGGTCCACGCCCTCCCGCCGCAGCGGCAGCGTCACCTCGCTGGGAAACACCCGCAACTTCAGCAGGTCGAGACCACCGCCCTTGCGGGTGGTCCTGCTGAGGATCCGGTTGCCGACCCATCTCTTCAGGTATGTCGCAACCATGACTTCCACGCGCCCTCTCTGAAAACTGCTGCCCCCGACTGCTTCCGTCAACCAAAAGTTAACGGTGCCGAGGACCAGATCTTGATGGTGTAGGCACTACTTCCGGTAGTGGCGTTGGCACCACCCTGGGAGGGGACCAGAGTTTGTGCCTGCTTCGAACCTTGTCACGGACAACGGTTCTGCAGCCACCGGAATCTACCTGTACCGGGCCCGGGCCCACGGCACGCCGTACCTAGGGGGCAGTTCAGGGAAAACCCAGCCGAAAGTAGGATGCGCGAACCACCCGTCGGCTGATGCCCTGAGAGGGATCCGGACTCCATTGAGCAAGGGTAGCCTTACCCGCATGCCGTACGTCGACAGCCAAGCCACCCTGGGCCGCCGGGGATTCACCGGCCTGCTGAGTGCGGCGGTTGTCGCAGGCCTCAGCGGATGTGGCGCGGGCGGTGACATCCGGCCGTCGATCGCCGCAACCCGGAACGTGCAGCATCCACTCGGCAACACGAACATCCCGGTCTCCCCGCAACGCGTCGTCTCCCTGGACGCATCCGGCGGTCTGCAGGTCAGCCTCGAGGTCGGCGCACCGCTGGTCGCTTCCGAGACTCTCGACGGTGCCGTCTCGGTGCCCGGCTACCTGCCGCGGCCGGCCGCTGGCTTCCAGTCGCTCGGCTTCAACCAGCCGAACCTCGAGAAGCTGGTCAAACTCAAGCCGGACCTGATCATCGGCAACCTGCAGCGGATCAAGGAGCTCTACCCGCAGCTGTCCGCGATCGCCCCGACGGTCCCGTACGAGAACGCCGGCAAGGGCAAGCCCTGGCAAGAGTCGGTACGACTGATCGCCGACCTGCTCGGCGAATCCGGCAGGCAGGACGCCGCGCTGGGCAGCTTCAGCGAGCGCTCCCTCCAGGTGAAGACCGAGCACAAGGCCTTCCTGGCAAAGCACTCCGTCGCTCTGCTCCGCTTCACGAACGACGAACTGCGCATCCTCCGCGGACCGATTTTCGGCGCCACGATTCTCGACGAGATCGGCGTACGACGGAATCGGTCGACCACCGCATCGGGTGGTACCGAGACGTACTACCCGATCGGTCGCGAACACGTCGGAGTGCTCGCGGATGCCGACGTGATCCTCTACTTCCTCGGCGGCGGTGCTTTCAACGCCGGACCGGACCAGACGTTCAAGTCGTATACCAGCAACGCGATCTGGACCCAGCTGCCCGCGGTCAAGGCCGGTCGGGTCGCGCGGCTGGATCCGACAGCCTGGTGGGACGGGTACTCCGTCTCAGCCGCCAACACCTGTCTGCAGCAGTTCACGACCGTGCTGCGCGCGATGCCTCAGAAGTAGCTCCGCGACACCAGGCGAAGCACCTCGACCAGTTGCGCCTTGATCTGCACAGCATGCGGGATCTGCGTGGCCTCACTCGTGTCAGGTAGCCGCACACCGCGGTCCACGAACACATAGAGCGCCCGCAACGTCCGAGTGGTGTTGGTGTTCACCGGACTGACCGACAAGCCCGCCGGAACGATCCCAGTGAAGGCTGGGACCAACCACTCGGTCGCATCCTCCACAGTGAGCTCAGACCGCGTCAGAGTCGCCGCCAGCGCGTAGGCGAGCCGATCGTCCTCCATGTCCCGCAGAACGTACTCAGTGGGCGTCAGCAGCCGTCCGATGCCCAGTCGCAGCATCTCCACCGGCTCTACCGCCGGATAGAGCCCCAGAGTCCCCAGCAGGTCGGCCCCGTGCGCCACTGCGTGCAGCCAGCCCAGCTTCGCGTCAATCCCGCGCAGATCCGTCTCAGCGACGTACCAGCGCTCGAACGGTGGCACCCAGCTCGCCTCGAAGACTCCGGCCGACACGATGCAGTCCAGGATCAACGGTGCGAACGTCCGCGTCTGAACCTCGGTGTCCCCGAATCGCCGCGCCATCTCGTCGCCCAGCTCACGCAGCTGCCCCTCGGACGGCACCCCACGCCCGATCCACGTCGCCAACGTCGAGTACGCCACGCGGTCCCGCTCGATCGGATCAGCCGACCGCAACAGCTCCGAAAGCTCACCCACCAGCTCGTCCAACGGCCGATCAGCCGGTACGGCGAAGTCGTCGGCGCGCACCGCTGCCCAGTCAGTCATGCGGCGGACCTTAGACGAGCGGGCAGGTCAGCACAAAAGAGAACGGCCCGTGGAACGCGAAGTTCCACGGGCCGTAGCGACCAGGACCCCTCAGCCCGGCCGAGCTTTGTTACGCGTCGCGCTTCTTCGCGACTGCCAGTGCGATCGCCAGCAGACCGATGGCCCACGCGGCGAAGTAGAACAGCGACAAGGTCGGCGACATGACTGCATCCGACGGATCGCTGCCCGGCTGCTCACCGCCCAGGAACCAGCTGACCCGCGAGAACGGGCCCCAGTCGGCCAGGAACTCGCCGACCTTCGGGATGGCCAGGCCGATGCCTTCGAGCAGCAGCGGCCAGCAGATCACGATCGCCAGTGCACCGGCGCTCTGCCGGACCAGCGTGCCGATCGCGACGGCCAGCACCGCGGCCAGTGCGTAGACCAGCGGTACGCCGAGGACTGCGCGCCACTCGGCGCCGGAGTTGATCGCGAGGTCGGCATCGGGGACCAGGACGTAGCCCAAGCCCCAGGCCGCGAAGGCCGAGACCAGACCGACGAGACCGCTCAGGACGGCGGCGACCAGCGTCTTGGACAGCAGCACCGGAATCCGCTTCGGGACCGACAGGAAGCTGGTCCGGATCGTTCCGAACCGGTACTCCGTGGTGATCGCGAGGCAGGCCATCGCCATCATCACGATCATGCCGAACAGGTAGGTGCCCTGTGTCGCGGCCGGGGTGAAGGTGGCCTTGACGTCGTCCGGCGCGAAGAGGAAGCCGAGCGTGATGAAACCGTCGGCCAGGGCCAGCGCGATGATCATGCACCACCACGGCGACCGGGTGCTGAAGAGCTTGATCCGCTCCACGGTGACCAGGGACATCAGATCTTCTCCTCTTCTGCCACGACGACCTCGGTCGGCGGCACCGGCCCCGCCTGGTCGTGCGCGTGGTACTGGACCGAGTCGCCGGTCATCTGCATGAAGGCTGCCTCGAGCGAGCCACGCTGCAGGGTCAGCTCGTGCAGGACGATGTTGTTGGCGGCGGCGGTCTCACCGATCTGGTCGGTGCTGATCTTGCCGTCGACGAACAGGACCTTGCCCTCGTCCTCGACATCCTCGATCCGGGTGCTGATCGGACCGCCGTTCAGCAGGTTCTGCAGCTGACCGAGCTGCGGGCTGCGCACCTTGATGCTGCTGCCGCTCGCCTGGTCGACGAACTGCTTGGTGCTGGACTGCGAGATCAGCCGGCCGCGGCCGATGACCACGAGCTCCTCCGCGGTCAGCGCCATCTCCGACAGCAGGTGGCTGGACACGAACACGGTCCGGCCCTCGTCGGCCAGCCGGTGCATGAACTTGCGGATCCAGACGATGCCCTCGGGGTCGAGACCGTTCACCGGCTCGTCGAAGAGCAGGATCTCCGGGTCGCCCAGCAGCGCGCCGGCGATACCCAGCCGTTGCGACATACCGAGCGAGTAGGTACCGGCGCGCTTACCCGCGACCTCGGTCAGGCCGACGATCTCGAGCACCTCGTCGACCCGGTTCTTCGGCAGCTGGTTGGACGCCGCCATCCAGGCCAGGTGTGCACGGGCGGACCGGTTCGGGTGCACCCACTTGGCGTCCAGCAGGGCGCCGACCTTGGTCAGCGGCCGCTTGAGATCGCTGTAGTGCTGGCCGTCGATCAGCACGTCGCCGGCGGTCGGGGTGTCCAGACCGAGGATCATCCGCATGGTGGTCGACTTGCCGGCGCCGTTCGGGCCCAGGAAGCCGGTCACCTTGCCGGGATTCACCTCGAACGACAGATTGTCTACGGCAACCGTGGCGCCGTATCGCTTGGTGAGGCCGTGTGCCTCGATCATCGCCGTACTCCTCGTTCGGGTGGCGCGCCAGTTTGGGCTGTGTCGTCTCAGTATCGATGCCCGACCGGTCCAGATCATCGGACCCGGGGCGGACCCGGTGTGTCCACCCGTGGGTTGATTCTGGCTGCCGATCAGTGCGGGGCGATATCGGTTGAACCCCTGAGCGGCACCCCGAGCACCCCCGAGAACGGGAGTGACTACCAGTTGGGTCAGTCGAGCGGGACGCCGTACAGGACGAGGTTGTCGCTGTACCGGCGGGCGGCGTGGTCGTAGGCGCCGGTGCACGTCACCAGCGCCAGCCGCGGTTTCTGCGAGCCGTTGAAGAGGTCCGGCGGCAGGTTGTTCTGCCGGTACGTACGGCGCGCGACGATCTTGTACCAATGCTGCTCGCCGGCTCCGTCCGTGACGGCCACTCGCGTGTCCATCGGGACCTCGGACAGCTTGGCGAAGACGCCCCGTCCGCGAGCGGTGTCGACATGCCCCGCGAGGAGCACCGTCCCACCCTGGGCGCCGGGCGCTGCGCCGGCGGCCCACCACCCCACGTCGGCGGTGGCCGGGACCTGCAGCCGGCCGTCCCCACCGGCCGCGACCGGCCGCACCCGCACGGTCAGCAGGCCCGGCACCTTCACCTCGACGGGTGGTACAGCGGCCTCCCGCTCCTGCGGGCCGGCCGCGGCCTTCGGTACCTGGCCGGTGTCCTGCACCGCACCACCGAGCAGCATCACCAGGCCGACACCCAGTGCGCCGATGCCGAGCAGCCGCCGGCGGACCGGGACGGACTTGCCCACCAGCAACAGCAAGAGACCGAGGACGATCAGGCCCAGCGCGGCCCGGGAGCGCGCTTGGCGGGCATCCGCGACCATGCCGCCGGCACCGGTATCGACGGACGGCGTCGGCGTCGCAGCCTTGCACTGGCCGGTCACCATCCGCAGGTCCATCTCGATCACCGGTTTCGCGCCGTTGGCCACCGACTCGACCGCAGGGGACGCCGACTTCGGGATGTCGCCGGTGACCAGCTTAAGGTACTCCTGGTGCTGTTCCCGCTGGAACTGCAGCCAGGCGGCGTCGTACCCCTTCTTCCCGGCCTTCGCGGCCAGCGCGACCAGCTGCCGGCGCTGGTCGGCCGCCACCGTCGTCGCCAGCTCTAGATCGAGCCGGGCGGCAACCGCGTTCTCCTGGGCGGCCAGTTTCCGATGATCGCGTTCTAGCCGGCCTGCGACCTTGCGGATACAGGACGACGTACTTTGGCCGGACGCCGTGTGGGCGGCGGCGATGATCGTCAGGTTGAGCGCGTGGGCCGGGCTCAGGTACTCGGCATCGGGCTGCGTCGCCGCGCCGGCGGGCTGGGCCGTTCCCAGCACGCCCGCCGCGACGAGCAGCAAAATAGCCGGCACTCGCGCAAGTCTCACAAGTCAACCGTAAACGGAACGGCCCGCCAGGACACGTGGTCCGGCGGGCCGTTACGGGTAGTGCGTCAGGCAGCGATGTTCGCCTCGGCGGGGGTGTCGGCGATGACCGACTCCCGGCGCTTGGAGACGACGACCGCGGCAGCCAGTACGACGACCGCGGCGATCGCGATGCCGAGCCGCAGCGGCGTGTTGGCGTCCTCGCCGATGGCCGACAGGCCGACGACGGCCGGGGCGATCAGCACCGAGACCAGGTTCATCACCTTGATCAGCGGGTTGATGGCCGGACCGGCGGTGTCCTTGAACGGGTCACCGACGGTGTCACCGATGATGGTGGCCTCGTGCGCGGCCGAACCCTTGCCGCCGTGGTTACCGTCCTCGACCAGCTTCTTGGCGTTGTCCCAGGCTCCACCGGAGTTGGCCAGGAAGACCGCCATCAGCGTGCCGGCGCCGATCGCACCGGCCAGGTAGCCGGCCAGCGCCGCGGCGCCGAGGCCGAAGCCGACCGCGATCGGTGCGGTCAGCGCCAGCAGACCCGGGGTCGCGAGCTCACGCAGCGAGTCCTTGGTGCAGATGTCGACGACCTTGCCGTACTCCGGCTTGCCGGTGCCCTCCATGATCCCGGGGATGTCCCGGAACTGCCGGCGGACCTCGTAGACGACCGCACCGGCGGCCCGGCCGACGGCGTTGATCGCGAGACCGGAGAACATGAACACGACGGCCGCACCGAGGATGATGCCGACCAGCGTGCCCGGGTTGAAGACCAGCGCGTCGGCCTCGAACTTGGCGTAGTTGTCGGCCAGCGAGGTCCGGATCGCGTCGGTGTAGGAACCGAACAGTGCGGTCGCGGCCAGTACGGCGGTCGCGATCGCGATGCCCTTCGTGATCGCCTTGGTGGTGTTGCCGACGGCGTCCAGCTCGGTGAGGATCTGAGCCGCTTCGCCGTCCACGTCACCGGACATCTCGGCGATGCCCTGCGCGTTGTCGGAGACCGGGCCGAAGGTGTCCATCGCGACGATGACGCCGACGGTGGTCAGCAGACCACAACCGGCCAGCGCGATCGCGAACAGTGCCACGACACCGGAGCCGCCGACCAGGAAGGCGCCGTACACAGCTGCCGCGATCACGACGGCGGTGTAGACGGCGGACTCGAAGCCGACCGAGATACCGGACAGGATGACCGTGGCCGCACCGGTCAGCGACGTCTTGCCGACGTCCTTGACGGGCTTGTCCTCGGTACCGGTGTAGTAGCCGGTCAGCGCCAGGATGATGGCGGCCAGCACGATACCGATGATGACCGAGACGGTCGCGATGATGCGGGGGTCGCCGTCGTTGTTGGCGATCGCCGTACCGGCCGCGCCGGTCAGGTCCGCGAAGCTGCTCGGCAGGTAGACGAACGCTGCCACCGCACACAGGAGTCCGGAGATCACCGCGGAGATGTAGAACGCCCGGTTGATCGTGCGCAGACCGTTCTCGCCGGTCCGCGGCCGGGTCAGGAAGACACCGATGACCGCGGTGATGGTGCCGATGGCCGGCACGATCAGCGGGAAGATCAGGCCCTGCTCGCCGAAGGCGGCCTTACCCAGGATCAGCGACGCCACCAGCATCACGGCGTACGACTCGAACAGGTCCGCGGCCATACCGGCGCAGTCACCCACGTTGTCACCGACGTTGTCGGCGATGGTGGCGGCGTTGCGGGGGTCGTCCTCGGGGATGTTCTGCTCGACCTTGCCGACCAGGTCGGCGCCGACATCGGCGGCCTTGGTGAAGATACCGCCGCCGACTCGCATGAACATGGCGAGCATGGCGGCACCGAAACCGAAGCCCTCGAGCACGGTCGGGGCGTCACCCTTGAAGAGCAGCACCACCACCGAGGCGCCGAGCAGACCGAGGCCGACGGTGAACATACCGACGGTGCCACCGGTCCGGAACGCGACCCGCATCGCGGGCTCGCGGCCCTCGTCACGAGCGGCCGCGGCGACCCGGACGTTGGCGCGCGTGGCGAGCCACATGCCCAGGTAGCCGATCAGCGCGGAGAAGCCCGCACCGACCAGGAAGAAGACGGAACGGAAGATCTTCAGGGTCGTCGCGTTGTCGCCGTCCGTGTGCGCGGGCAGCAGGAACAGCAACAGGAACGCGACCACAGCAAAGATCGACAGCGTCCGGAACTGCCGGCTCAGAAAGGCCGATGCACCTTCCTGGACCGCGGCGGCGATCGTCTTCATGTTCTCGGTGCCATCGTTCGCGGCCAACACCTGGCTCCGGAAAACCATCGCAATGGCGACCGCGAGGATCGCGATCACTCCGACGACGATCACCAGTGTGGTGTTGCTCGACGAAAGATCCACCGCTTGTGGTGCAAGCAGCGCGGACATCCGTCCTCCTTGTAGGCAACCCATCCAGGCTTGACGGCCCCCATCTGCCGCAACCGAAGGGTTGGGGAAAATAACAAACAGCGCCAAGGACATGACGCGGTGGGTCACTCTAGCGGCATCGCGACCAGACCTGCAGGCAGGGTGGTCTACGCCATACCGGGGCGCTCAGGCGGCAGTGTCACGCACAGTGCCGATGCGGACACCTTTTCGCTTGTGGTCCAGGCCATTCACGGGCCGTTCAAATGGCTGATGCGACGTCCGGGTGGATGTCGAACACCTTGGTCAGACCGGTGATCCGGAAGATCTTCAGCAGCCGTTCCTGGGTACAGACCAGCGCCAGCGAGCCGTCGTGCGTCCGCACCCGTTTCAGTCCGCCGACGAGGACCCCGAGGCCGGTGGAATCCAGGAATTCCACGCGTTCCAGGTCCAGGACCAGGTCGTAGACCCCGTCGTCGACGAGCGCTGCGATCTTCTCGCGGAGCTTCGGTGCGGTGTAGACGTCGATCTCCCCCGCCACCTCGATGACGGTGCGCCCGCCCTCGGCGCGCGCGGTCAGCGACAGATCCACTTCGGCCTCCGATCCCGTGAACTGCTGCATTCAACCATGTACGGACCGTGAGAAGGACCGTTGTGGAAAACTCTTTCATCCCGCTGCATCGAAAGTCGATCTCCGTCCACAAAAAGCCGCGTGCATCCGCACGCGCATCCGGTGGGTGCACGAATCCGTGCACAACGACTGGACCAGAACTCCACTGTCCATGGGGCCAACTAGGCTCACCGCATGCGTGAAGGTGAGGCGGCCGCCGTACTGCGACGTCTCGCCACCGGCCGGGCCGATCGGCTCACCCATGTGGAGTCGGTGCCGGCGCGTCCGGGGCGGACGTGCGAGTGGCCGCGCTGGGTTCCACCCGAGGTGCTGGACCAATTGGCCGACGCCGGGATCGCGGCGCCGTGGATCCACCAGGTCGCCACGGCCGAAGCGGCGTACTCGGGTCGTCATGTCGTGGTCGCGACGGGGACTGCGTCCGGCAAGTCACTGGGCTATCTCTTGCCTGCCTTTGCGACGCTGAGCATCGCGCAGGCTGCTTCACCGCATCGGCGGACCGCCTCGGTGCTGTACCTCTCTCCCACCAAGGCGTTGGCGCACGACCAGCTACGCGCAGTCTCGACGTACACGGTGCCCGGGCTGCGCCCGACGACGTTGGACGGCGACTCCGAGCGCACCGAGCGCGACTGGGCTCGCGACCACGCTACCTATGTATTGAGCAACCCGGACATGCTGCACCGATCCGTCCTGCCGAACCATCAGCGCTGGGCCCGCTTCCTCGGCTGCCTGCAGTACGTGGTGATCGACGAGTGCCACCACTACCGCGGTGTCTTCGGTGCGCATGTGGCCGGCGTACTGCGTCGCTTGCGACGAGTCTGCGCGCAGTACGGCGCCAATCCGGTCTTCGTCTGCGCATCCGCGACGGTTGCCGAGCCGGCGGTGTCGGGCGAGCGGCTGACCGGTCTGCCGATGGTCGAGGTCGTTGACGACGGTTCACCGCGCGGCGGGATCGCCTTCGGTCTGTGGGAACCAGCGCTCACCTCTTTACATGGTGAAAACGGCGCCCCGGTACGACGCTCTGCTCCGGCCGAGGTGGCCGACCTTCTGACCGACTTGGTCGTGTCGGGCGTCCGGACGGTCGCGTTCGTCCGTTCGAGACGTGGCGCCGAGACGGTGGCAATGACAGCTCGCGAGAACCTGGCTGAGGTCGACCCCACGTTGATGGACCAGGTGTCGGCGTACCGGGCTGGTTATCTGCCGGAGGAGCGCAGACGGCTTGAGAGCATGCTGCAAAGTGGCGAGCTGACCGGAGTCGCCGCCACGAACGCCCTGGAGCTGGGGATCGACATTGCCGGGCTGGACGCCGTACTGCTGTCTGGCTGGCCTGGCACGCGCGCATCGCTCTGGCAGCAAGCCGGTCGCGCTGGTCGGGCCGGTGGAGACGCTCTGGCGTTGCTGGTGGCTCGCGACGATCCGCTGGACACCTATCTGGTTCGCCACCCGACCGCTGTGTTCGGGCGACCTGTTGAAGCGACTGTCTTCAATCCGGAGAACCCGTACGTCCTCGGACCGCAGCTCTGCGCGGCCGCGCAAGAGTTGCCGCTCACTGCGGCGGACTATGAGGTCTTCGGCAGTACGACGCCCACCGTGATCGCCCAGCTGGTCCGGCAGGGGGCGCTGCGCGAGCGACCGCATGGCTGGTTCTGGACCCGGCGTGAGCGCGCAGTCGACGCTATCGACATCCGATCGGCCGGCGGCAAGACAGTGCAGATCGTGGAGGACCAGACCGGTCGTCTGCTCGGCACTGTGGACGGCGGCTCGGCACATGCCTCGGTGCATGCGGGCGCTGTCTACGTGCACGCCGGTGAGTCCTACCTGGTCCGCACGCTCGATCTAGAGGGCCATGCTGCGATCGTCGAGCCGGCCGCGCCGGACTACACGACGTTCGCCCGCGATGTGACCGAGATCAGCGTCTTGGCGACCGAAGAGACCCGCGGCTGGGGGACGGCCGAGCTGTCGCGCGGCTGGGTCCAGGTGACCAGTCAGGTCATCTCGTTCCAGCGCAAGCTGATCTCGACCGGCGATGTCCTCGACGAGCAGCCACTCGATCTGCCGGAACGGACGCTGCGGACCAAGGCGGTCTGGTGGACAGTGCCCGACTCCGCGATCGAGGCGCTCGGACTGGACGACGTACCGGGTGCTGCGCATGCCGCCGAACACGCGTCGATCGGACTACTGCCGCTGTTCGCCACCTGCGATCGCTGGGACATCGGCGGCGTCTCCACCGCCCGGCACGCGGACACCGGCTGCCTCACCGTCTTCGTGTACGACGGCCACCCCGGCGGAGCGGGTTTCGCCGAGCACGGGTACGCGGCAGCTCGCGAGTGGTTGACCGCGACACGGGATGCCATTGCACACTGTGAGTGCACGGATGGCTGCCCATCCTGCGTACAGTCACCCAAGTGTGGGAACCAGAACAACCCACTCGACAAGAGCGGCGCGGTGGCGCTGCTCACCGCACTACTCAGTAGTGAGGCCTGAAAGGCAGCGTGCGCCATGTTCGTCCTCGGAATCGTTCTGATCGTCATCGCCGTACTGTTCGGCCTGGGCGTCTCGGTCTCGTCGACCGAGTCCACCACCATGACGGTGTTCGGCATCGACTTCGGCGTGAATGTGCCGACCTTGTTCTTCCTCGGCGCGACCGCGGGCGCTGCCCTGGTGGCCGGACTGTGGCTGACGAAGAAGGGTGCGACCCGCGGCTGGCGCCGGCACCAGGAGGTGCGTGCCCTGCGCGCCCAGGTCGCCACCAAGACCCAGCCTGCCGTGACCGAGCGTGACGAGACTCCGGAACTGACCGAGGACCGCGACGCAGAGGTAGCTGACGAGACAACCGGTTCCGAGCGACTGGCCACCGAGCAGCACGTGGCCTCCGACACCACGGACACCAAGCAGCCCCACTGACAACTCTGTTGCCCAGGGCATCAACCAACACAGTGGACTACCCCAGTATCCGTTGATGTCCGGAACATCTCGATCGAAACACAGCCCGGGCACGGCCACCCCGCAGCCGGATTTCGATGCCCACCGCAACGACTTTTTGCTGGCAGTTAGTTGCCATTGGCATCAAGTTCCGCCGTCTTGCCATCACCAACTCCGACCGAGCTGTGCATTACTGGTCGTGGCGTCAACGTCGCGTTGAGTCACTGTCGGCCTTCCGGGCCACACCGCCTCCTCACGGGGGATCGACCCGCAACCCGCCCACCGCGCAAGGGGTGGCGAAGCGGTTCCCGGAAACACGGACCGGCTCTCGTAACGGGGTCCCGACGACCTGACGCCGCGAGATGGTACGACCTTCGGAGGTTGTCTTGATCACCCGTAAACTGTTCACCCGTACCGGCGTGGTAGTCCTCGCGGTCAGCGTCGCACTGGCCACGGCCATCCCGGCCCAGGCCGCGAACGTGGCCACCGAGCGCGGATCCACCCCGGGCGTGGAGATCGGCGTGGCGAAGCAGATCGCCACCCGCGCCGACACCCGCTACTGCCTCACCTTCGTCGCGGCCGCCTCGGTCCCGATGGCGGTCATGATGGCCTGTGCTCCGGGCAAGGAAGGCAAGACCCAGGAGTGGATCTACACCGAGTCCGGCCAGCTGCAGGTCGCGATGAGCAAGAGCGTCGGTGGCGCCCTTGCCAAGACCGGAGCCTGCCTGGACAGCGGTGCGGACCTGGCCAAGGTTCCGGCCGCGGCCCCGCTGCTGGTGCTGCCGTGCCGTAGCGGCGACGGCCAGAAGTGGAGCTACGACGAGAGCGCCGGCACGTTCGTGAACGACGCGAGCGGTCTTGCTCTCACCTCACTGCTTGGCAAGGGGAAGGCCAAGCAGGCACAACCGACCGGAAGCATGGGTGCTACCGGCACACCGGTCCAGGGCTGGAGCGCACTGCCGCTGCCGGGTCTGGACATCCTGGGCGCAGTCCTGGCTCTGGTGAACGCGCTGCTGGCATCGCTGGGCCTGGCCCTGCCGCTGCCGATCGCGAACGCCGCAGGCAGCCTGCTGGAACTGGTTCGGCCGAAGCTGCCGATCCCGGCCCAGATGACGGTGCTGCCCAAGCAGATGATGCAGCTGGCACAGAAGTAACGCTCCAGCACCAACGGACAGCCGGCCCCGACATTGTCGGGGCCGGCTGTTTTCTCACTCCTTAGAGATCGACACTGCTTTCAGTTGTGAGATCTGGCGATCCGTCGTCGGTCAGGTGGTTCGGTGCTCGGGGATCGGCGCGGGATTCCGCTGCTTGCGCGTCAGCGGGAGCCGTACGCCGTCGTCACCGTCCGGGCCCTCCCTCAGCAGGACTCACCAGTCGGTGCCTGTCACCACCAGCACCAGTGGCCGTGATGCCAGTGCCCGAACAGCAGGTCGTCTACCAGGTGAAGAACCGAATACAACATTCGCAGTCACCTCCGATCCGATGAACCGAACGGCAAGACGCTACAACGCGACTTCACGTTCTGTATCTACTCCACTACCGGTTGCGACAGAACCTTGAGCGCACTTTAACGGACCCGCAATGCTCCCCGGGGGACTCCGACTTGACGCCGGATCGCGACTCCCGGTAACCGCCGCCGGAGCGGCGACTACCCGCCGTACACCGTTTGGGCAATTGTCTTCACAAAGCCGCCGCGCAGTGTCAATGTTTGACCGGCACGCGCAGTACTGACCCTCGCAAGGAGCCCTCTGATGCGATCACTCCGGCTGTCCACGACTGTTGCCCTCGGCACCACAGCCGCCCTGCTGCTGACCGGCTGCCTCGGTTCGTCGGGTTCCGGCGACCAGGACGCGAACCGCAACGCCGACGCCAAGAAGGTCGAGCTGACCATCGGCTCGAACGCGGTCAAGGGCGGTAAGAGCAGCGCCGGCGCGACCTTCACCGAGGACGTGCTGATCCCGAAGTTCGTCGCCGACCAGAAGGCCAAGGGCGTCGACGTCACGGTCAAGTTCCAGGGCGACGGCTCCGACGACGAGGTCTACAAGCAGAAGCTGTCCCTGGACCTGTCGAACAAGTCCGGCCCGGACCTGATCTCGATCGACGGCATCTGGGTCGGCGAGTTCGCCCAGGCCGGGTACATCAAACCGCTCACCGACACCGTCGGCGACGCGGCCAAGGTGGACAACTGGGACGGCTGGAAGCAGATCCCCGAGTCGGTGCAGCAGCTCGGCACCTTCGAGACCAAGCGGTACGGCGTTCCCGGTGGTACCGACGGCCGTGTCCTGTACTTCAACAAGAAGCTGTTCCAGCAGGCCGGGCTCCCGGCGGACTGGCAGCCGAAGTCGTGGGACGAGATCATCCAGGCCGGTCAGAAGCTGAAGGCGCTGTCCGGAGTGACGCCGATCCAGATCAACGGCGGTACGGCGATGGGCGAGGCGACCACCATGCAGGGCGTCTTGCCGTTGCTGGTCGGCACCGGTGCGGCGATCAACACCGACGGCAAGTGGCTCGGCGACACCCCGCAGCTCCGTCAGGTGCTCGACTTCTACCACCAGATTTACAGCTCCGGCCTCGGTGACCCGGTGCTGCAGCGCGAGGCCAAGGGCCGGGACAAGTCGTTCGCCGAGTTCGCCGCGAACAAGATCGGCATCCTGCTGGAGAGCGACTACTTCTGGCGCAGCGTGGTGGAGCCGAAGGCCGGCGTCGCCAAGATGGCCGATCGCGACAGCGCTGTCGGCTACGCCCTGATCCCGGCTGCCAAGCCGGGTAGCGGCGTCAAGGGCCAGGACTTCGTGTCGATGTCCGGTGGCGGTGCGACGGTGATAAACCCGAACACGAAGTTCCCGCAGCAGGCCTGGGAACTGCTGCAGTTCATGAACTCCGCCGAGATGGTCAAGGAATCCCTGAACGGCGCGGCCAAGATCACCCAGCGGACCGACGTCAACACCGAGGTCCTCGCCAGCGACCCGATGCTGAACTTCGTGGCCACCAAGGTGCTGCCGATCACGCAGTACCGACCGGGCCTGGCGGAGTACCCGAAGATCTCGGCCGCCCTGCAGCAGGCGACCGCGGATGTGATCGGCGGCAAGACCACCGATGTTGCTGCTAAGGCGTACCAGAAGTCCGTCGAGACCGCGGCCGGCGGCAAGGACAAGGTCACCACGAACTGATGACCGCCACCTCCTCACCCGTGCCGGCCGAGCCGGCGCGGGGACGCGCCCCCGCGCGGGACGTGGCCGGGCTCGGTATCGGCCGCGCGCTCGCCTTCGTCGCTCCAGCGCTGCTGTTGATTGCCGCGTTCCTGGTGTTCCCCGCGATCTGGACGATCTACATCGGCATCACCAACTACCGGCTGACCGGCATCGAGGCGGTTTCCCCGTCGATGGTCGGCCTGTCGAACTACACCCGCGCGCTCAACGACGCCCTGTTCCACAACGCGTTGTGGCTGACGATGCTGTTCGTGCTCGGTTCGGCGATCATCGGCCAGAACATCCTCGGCTTCACCCTCGCCTGGATTCTCCGCCGCGCGCGCCCGGCAGTACGCCGTACCGTCGAGGCTTTGACGTTGCTGGCCTGGATCCTGCCGTCGACCGTGGTCGCGTACCTGTGGGTCGCGTTCTTCGACCGGGACACCGGCACGCTGAACAGCATCCTCGGCACGGCGGGGACCGCGTGGCTGATCGACTATCCGATGGTGTGCCTGGTTGTGTTCAACACCTGGCGCGGTACGGCGTTCTCGATGATGCTCTACTCGTCAGCCCTGCAAGCGGTTCCGCCATCACAGCTCGAGTCGGCCCGGATGGTCGGGGCATCGGGCTGGCAGACGCTGCGGGACGTGGTGTTCCCGCATATCCGGGGTCACGTACTTACCAACACCCTGTTGATCTCCCTGTGGACAGCCAACGACTTCTCGCCGTTCCTGCTCACCAAGGGCGGACCGAACCACGAGTCCGAGACCGTGCCTGTGTATATCTACAACGTCGCGCTGCAAGGCGGTGAGCTCGGCTACTCGTCGGCCATCTCCTTCCTGCTCCTGCTGGCGAACCTGCTCGTCTCGCTGATCTACCTTCGGCTGCTGAGGAGGCGCGCATGACACCGACCTACGTGGTACGGCGGATCGGTTTCTACGTGCTGATCTGCGCGATCACGGTGTTCTTCGCCGTACCGATGTTGTGGATCGCGTCCGCGCCGTTCGACAAGAACCCTGGTCTGGGCGTGCATTGGCCGGACTGGACGTTGGAGAACGTCCGGAAGACCCTCGACCATCCCTATGCGCTGCACTCGATGGTCAACTCGCTGATCATCTGCATCACTACCGCGTTGGCCGTGACTGCTTTTGCCGCGCTGGCCAGCTACGCCTTGTCGCGGGTGCGGATCCCCGGGCGGGATGCGCTGCTGTACGGGCTTCTGCTGCTGTCGTCGGTCGTCACCGGTACGGCGGCGATGGTGCCGATCTTCGTGATGATCTACCAACTGGGGTTGATCGACTCGCGGTTCGGTGTCGCGCTGGTGATGACCGGCGGATTGTTGCCGGCCGCAATCTTCATTCTGAAGGACTTCGTCGACGCCGTCCCGAAGTCTTATGAGGAGTCGGCGCGGGTCTTCGGCGCATCCACGCTGCAGATCCTGCGCGACGTCGTACTGCCGGTCGCGCGACCCGGGCTGGCCACGATCATGGTCTGGGCGTTCGTGAACTCCTGGGGCAACTTCCTCGTGCCGTTCCTGCTCATCCGCTCGATCGATTTGCAACCTGGCGCCGTACTGATGCAGACGCTCACCGACGAAGGCGGCAGCGTGAACCTGCAGGTCCTGCCGGTCTTCTCGCTACTGTTCTCCATCCCCGTCGTCGTTCTGTACCTACTGGTGAACTCGCGCTACGGGTTCCGCTTCCACGGAGGGATCAAGTCCTGATGGCCGGTATCGACATCGAGGGTCTCGCGACCGTCTACCCGAACGGCGTCCGCGCCGTAGACGGCCTCGACCTGCACGTCGCCGACGGTGAGTTCTTCGCCCTCCTCGGCCCATCCGGCTGCGGCAAGACCACCCTGCTACGAACCATCGCCGGCCTGGAGTCCGCCTCCGAAGGCACCGTCCGCATCGACGCGGCAGACGTCACCCGCACCGAACCCGGCAAGCGCGGAGTAGCCATGGTCTTCCAGGACTACGCCCTCTTCCCCCACATGAACGTCGCCGAAAACATCACCTACCCGTTGAAAGTACGCCGAGTAGCCGCCGCGACCCGCGCGGAGACCGCCGAACGCACCGCCGGCGAACTCTCCCTCGACGGCCTCCTCGAACGCCGCCCCGGCCAACTCTCCGGCGGCCAGCAACAACGCGTAGCCCTAGCCCGAGCCATCGCCTCCCAAGGCAAGGTCCTGCTGCTCGACGAACCCCTCTCCAACCTCGACGCCCGCCTCCGCCTCGAAGCCCGCACCTTCCTCAAGAAACTCCAACGCGACCTAGGCATCACCACCGTCTTCGTCACCCACGACCAAGCCGAAGCCCTGGCCCTGGCCGACCGCATAGCCGTCATGGAATCCGGCAAACTCCGCCAACTAGGCACCCCCCGAGAAGTCTTCGCCCGCCCCACCAACACCTTCGTAGCCAACTTCATCGGCTCCACCCCCATGAACCTCCTCCCCGGAGTAGTCGCCGCAGCAGCAGACGACACCACCTTCGCCACCTTGCCCACCGCGAATGCCGCGCCCGGCACCAACTCCACCGCGGCAGACGACACCATCCTCGCCACGCCGGCCGATCACGCCATCCCAGCCGATGCCTCCTCAGCGACCGGTTCGGGGCTTGCGAGCCGCCCCCTCCCTGCTCACCACAGTTCGATCCGGAACGGCGTAGGGGTGGTATCAGTCGCCGGCGGAAGCTTGCCAGCGGCAACTTATTCTGTCCCCGCAGGCGCCGAGGTAACTGTCGGCATCCGCCCCGAGTACCTCACCCTCAGCACCGGCGATGCGGTCGGACCTGGGTTGCGGGGAACTGTCGTCGTCGCCGAGAACCTTGGCGTTCAGTCACTCGTCAGCGTCGACTGCGATGGAACATTGATCGGTGTGACAGTTCCTGAAGAACAGGAGCCGGAGCCCGGTAAGCCCGTGTTCCTCACGGCACCACCCGACCGCGTGCTGTTGTACGACCGCGAGTCCGGGGAACTCCTCGCCCGCCGGCCCACCACGGTCGCCTGATGGCAGTCACGTCGTACCGTCGCCGCTGGACACTCGACGACCGCGCCGAATCCCCCTGGCATTCGCTCCCGGTCGACGTGCCGGCTGACTGCCCCGGACTCCTTGTCACGTTGACGATTCCACCGATCGACGGCGTCGTCATCGACATCGGCCTCGAGGGCCCCGACGGCTGGCGCGGCTGGTCCGGCGGCGCACGACAAACCTTCGCGATCACCCCGACCGCGGCAACCCCCGGCTACGTCCCCGGCGAACTCGAGCCCGGCACCTGGTGGGTCGTCCTCGGCCTCCACCGCCTCCCGACCGAAGGCGCCGAACTCATCGTCGAGGCAGTCACCGGACCGGTCGCCGACATCCCCGGCCTGACCTCGTACGCCGACGCTTCGGCCGCGATCGCCGTACCGGAGCGCCCACCCCGCCGTACCCTCCCGGCCACCCCTGGCCTGAAGTGGATCGCCGGTGACTTCCACGCCCACTCACTGCACTCCGACGGCAGTACCCCGATCGCCAACCTGGCCGCACTGGGCGTCGCCGCCGGACTCGACGTACTCGCGATCACCGACCACAACACGATCGCCCACCACCGCGAGCTCCCCGGCCTGAGCGACCGCTTCGGCATCGGCCTGATCCCCGGCCAGGAAGTCACCACCGACACCGGCCACGCCAATGCCTTCGGCCACCTCACCGCCATCGACTTCCGCCAACCCGCCTCCACCTGGGTCACCGAAGTAGCCCGCCAAGGCGGCCTCCTCTCGATCAACCACCCCCTGGGCGGCGACTGCGCCTGGCGCCACCCCCTGACCGAACACCCACCACTAGCCGAAATCTGGCACTCCTCCTGGCTGGACCACCACTGGGGCGGCCCCATCGCCTGGTGGCAAGCCTGGGGCCTAGACACCGTCGCCATCGGCGGCAGCGACTGGCACAACCCCACCAGCCCCACCCCGATCGGTACCCCCACCACCTGGCTAGCCGTAGACGCCGCAGCCGAAACCCCCGCCGAGTTGGTAGAGGCCACCCTCCAAGCCCTAACCGCCGGCCGCACCGCCATCTCCACCACCTACACCGCCCCCGTCCTCCTCCGAGTAGAAGACACCCTGATCGCCCTGGACGCCCCCAACACCCTCGTCCTATCCCCCAACGGCACCCGCCACCCCATCACCTCCCCCCACCACCAACTCCCCGCCACCCCCGGCCCCCACACCCTCGTAACCCACACCGGCCAATTCCTCTCCAGCTGCACCTAACCCAACCCAAGCCGCCCGCCGAAGCAGGACCTGGTCGAACGACTCCCGCGAGAGCCGGACATGCAGCACTCACCAGCCCCTCCAACCACGGCCGCCCGCCGGAGGACGGGCACGGTGAAGCAGGTCCCACAGAAGTTGGTCAGTGGCAGCGGTCCACACCAAGCCGTCGCGCCCAACTGCATGTCAGCCGGACGCCCGACACTCACCAACCTCCTCCGACAGCACTCGCCGGCAGGAGGTTGAGCGTGGTGGAGCAGGCCCCTCGGGAGTTGGTGAGTGGCGGCGGTCCGCGCCATGCGGTCTGGTTGTGTGGGAAGCAGGCAGACTGACGGCATGAGCAGCCCCGACGAGCAGGTCATCGTGGTCGACGCCGCCAACGTGATCGGTTCCCGCCCCGACGGCTGGTGGCGCGACCGCCCCGGAGCCGCCCGTCGCCTCCTCCTGAAGCTCGCCGACCTCCAGCAAACTCTCCCCGGCACCACCATCGCCGTAATCCTCGAAGGCGCCGCCCGCAAAGCCCTGGACGGCGACCCCCTAGACCTGGCCCCGCTCCGCGTAATCCTCGCCCCCGCCTCCGGCGACGACAAGATCACCGAGGTAACCGCCGACTACCTGTCCCCCACCACCCCACCCGCCGTCACCGTAGTAACCGCCGACCGAGGCCTCCGCCAACGAGTACAACCCCTAGGCGCCACCACCACCGGCCCCAGCTGGCTCTGGACCCAACTAGACAACCTCTAGCCCCACCTCACTTCCCGCGTCCGCCCATTCGCGATCTGCGGAAGAACAGGACGTATAGACCTACTGGGTGTCGCCGGCACGCTCACGTCCGACAACCGGGTACGCCGACAGGCCGTATACGTCCTGTCCGTCGGAAGATTCAGCGGGCGCCGCAGGACTACCCCTCGCTCTGCGACGGGAACGATGTCGCGAAGGACACGTAGTAGTGCCCCGCCAGCGCCCCGGACGCTGGCCTCCAGGCGTGGAGACTGCAGCGCCACTCGACTACTACGTGTCCTTACCGACGTCGAAGGACACGTAGTGCCTCGCCGGCGACCTGGGCGCCGACTTCCAAGCGCGGAGACCGCCGCGCCACCGGACTACCTCAGGTCGGTGCCGACATCCGCGGGGTCAGTCGAGGAGCCAGCCGTTGTGTTCGGCGATGTGGATGGCGTCGGAGCGGGTTCGGGCGCCGGTCTTGCCGATGGCCGACCAGAGACGGCGGCGGACTACGCGCTCGGAGACATGGAGCGACCGAGCGATCATCGCGACCGAACCACCGTCACGGGCCGCGCGGAGAGTGTCGGTCTCGTCGTGGCTCAGCGGGGTGTCGGAATACCTGAGTGACTCGGCGGCGAGGTTGGCGTCGACGACTCGCAGACCCAGGTGCACCCGACGGACAGCATCGGCCAGTTGCGGTGCCGGCGACCCCTTGAGCGCGAACCCCTTGGCACCTGCCTCCAGCCCACGCCGAAGGTGATTCGGACGGCCGTACGTGGTGAGGATGACGACCCGGCACTCAGGGATCAGCGTGCGGAGCTCGGTGGTGACGGAGATGCTGGCGGTCCCCGGTCCGGCGGCGTCCAGCAGAGCGACGTTCGCACGGTGCTGTTTGGCGGCACCGACGACATCGTCGGATCTGTTGATCTCGGCAACGATCTTGAGGTCGCGTTCGCGCTCCAGACCGTTCCTGAGGACGCCTCGGCTGAGGATCTGGTCGTCGACCAGCAACAGCCGGATGGGGTCGGGCAAACGAGCCTCCGGGGTCACCGTCCGGGCGCCGGGGAAGTGCGTCCGGGAGATAGTGGGCAGAACGTCGGTTCCAGATCATGAAGGCCGCCGCCGCACCCCGTCCAGATCAACGCGGCATCTCTACCAGATTGCGACCAGATCGCGACCGCCCCGGCACCCCCAGTCACCCGGCCCAGGGGCGCCGTGTCGCTCACCCGCAACAAGGCGACGCCGCATCGCCCACCCTGGACCAGAGTTCGGCCGGGCCACGTCATGCACCCGTCACCCGAGTGGGGCCCGTGCCACTCACCCCTGACCCGAGTGAGGCGGCGCCACTCACGCGGACCCGGTGGGCTGCTCGCTCATTCCCTCGACGAGGGCAGGCGTATGCCACTCGCCCCAGACCAAGAGGAGGCCGCGTCGCTCACCCCGCCGAGGCCGAGTCCCTCAACCGTCACGAGGGCGGTCCGTGCCGCTCACTCCAGATCGGGCTGAGGCTGGGGCATCACCCCCGACCAGTGTTCGGATGTGCCACCAATCGGAGCGCGAACGGACGTGGAAGAGCCGGGTCAGCGGCGCTGGCAACCCGACCGACGCGGGTGGGCGGCGTCGGTGGGTCCGGGCAACCCGACCGACGGATGCGGGTGGGGGACGTTGGTGGTCCGGGCAACCCGACCGACGGAGGCGGGTGGGCGGCGTCGGTGGGTGCGGGGTGATTCGACGGATGGGCTCAGGTGGCGGGGCAGGTAATCGGATTGCTGGTTGGTTGGGGTGGCCGGGACGATGCTGGTATGACCATCAGGCTGCTTGATCCGGAGGACTCGGCGGCGATGGATCAGTGGTACGAGCTGATGGTCGCGGTCGGTCGGCATGATCTGCCGGGCTTGCCTGCGCCGAGCCGGCGGCAGCACTTGGGGCGTTTTGAGCGGCCGGCGCCGGAGGTGAGCGAAGAGGTGCTGGTGGCTTGGGACGGGGGTCGGGTGGTGGGGGTCGCGTCGTATCAGCTGCCTCAACTGGAGAATCTGGGTCTGGTCTATTTGGAACTGATGGTGCATCCGCGGTACCGGCGGCGTGGGGTTGGGAGCGGGTTGCTGGAGGGGGTTTATGCGGCTGCTCGTCGGCGTGGTCGGAGGTTGATCGAGGTGCAGGCGGTTCGCGGGCTGCCGGGTGGGGTTGCGCGCGATGAGGCTGGATATCGGTATCTGACCGGCCGCGGTCATCGGGCGGGGTCGACCAGTCTTCGGTCGCATTGCTGGGTCGCGGATCGTTCGGGCGATGACGAGGAGTTGCTTGCTGAGGCGTGGACTCATGCGGAGGGGTACTCGCTGGTGCAGTGGCGCGATGTGGCACCTGACGATGTCGTCGAGGATGTGGCGGCATTGCAGAGTCGGCTTATGGTCGACGCGCCATCGGGTGAATTGGCGGTCGAGCAGCAGGTGTATGACGTGGGGCGGGTACGTCGGCAGGAAGCGTCTGAGCTGAGTCGCGGCTATCGGTCGTATTCGACTGCCGCCCGGTGCGACGCGACTGGTCAGGTCGTTGCTCGGACCAAGCTGGCGTTCGAGACGGAGGATGATGCTCGCGCTCGGCAGCGAGTCACGATCGTCGAGCCGGCTCACCGGGGTCGACGTCTGGGGTTGATCGTCAAGGCGGCTAATCACGCGTATGCGCGTTCGCAGGAACCTCCGCTCCGCGTGATCGAGTCCTGGAATGCCGAGGACAACACTCATATGCGTGCGGTCAACGCGCTGCTCGGGTTCCACGCAGTCGACAGCTGGTCGGTCTTCCAGTTCCCGGTCCCGAGCGCCTGACCAAGCTCCAACCTGACGCCTCCGAGGCGAGGCTCTGAACCGCGTGTCGAGACAGGCAGAGCTGCTCGAGTAGCGAACCGCTGTGTGCCGGTAAGACCTGACGAGGTGCCCGCGTCGCGAGATGGGGCGCGCGGAGCCGAGGTGGCGGCGGTCGCGGCAGCAGGGTGATGCGGTCGTGGGGCGCGGCGCTCATGGCGGGCCGCGGCCGTACGTGGTGTGCCTGTGCGTGGTGCGCCGTGCGTCGTGTGCCTGTGCGTGGTGCGCCGTGCGTCGTGTGCCTGTGCGTGGTGTGGACACGGGATGCGGCGGGCTGGGATGGGCGCTCGGTGAGGTGAGGGTGTTGCGGGGCTGGGGCGATGGGGGTGGTGCCTTACGGCGGTGGGTTGGGGAGGGGGCCTGCTCGGGAGGTGGTGGTGAGGGTTTGGGTTGGGAGGAAGGGGAGGGGGATGGGGAGGGAGACCTGGATTGTGACGTCGGTGGGGGTTGGGGTGCAGGCGGTGAGGGTGACGTTGTTCGCGGTGGCTGTTTGGGCTGCGGTTTGGCAGGGGGTGGTGGTTAGTGAGTAGGCGGCGCTGAGGGCTGTTAGGTCGGCTGCGGCGGCTAGTTGGTGGCGGGCTGTGGAGATGGCGGCCCAGAGGATTGCGGTGGCTAGGGCGGTGCTTAGGAGGAGACAGGCGGTTAGGACGTGGATGGTGCCGCTGCCTTGGTCGGAGCGTGTGCGGCGGGGTGATCGGGTGGGGTTGGTTCTCTGTCGGTGGCGGGCTGGTGGGGTGTGGGGGTGCGGGTGGGGGCTAGTCATGGGGTGGGCGCGGTTGGTTCGGGGTGGAGGGTGGATTGGGCGGATTGGGTGGGGGTGGGGAGGAAAGGGAGGAAGGGTCTTGGGGTGGCTTTGACGGCTACTTGGATGGTGGGGGTTGTTTGGTAGGTGACGGTTGATGCGGGTGGGGTGATTTGGTGGATGAGGGATTGGATGTCGGCGGGGGATTCGCCGCGGGCCAGGGCTCGGGCTATGTCTCGGGAGGCGTCTATGCATTGGAGGTGGGTGGTGACTACGCCGATGCACCAGATGCCGGCTAGGAGGAGGGTTAGTAGGAAGGGGAGGACTATTGCGGTTTCGGTGGTGATGGCGCCGCGTTGCGTGCGGGTCTGAGGCATAGGGGTCCATCGGGTGGGCGAGTGCGGTTGGCCGGCCGCCGGAGGGGCGGCCGGCCTTGGGGGTGGAGCGCGGGCTCGGTTGGAGCGCCGGGCCTACTTAGGACGATGAGCTCTTGGAGCTCTGGGGCTTTAGAGCGTTGGGGTTCTTAGAGTTCTAGGCCTTCTACGCCGGCGAGTTTTAGGGCGTAGTTGATGAGGGCCTTTAGGGCGTTGAGCATGACGTCGGACTTGAGGAGGGAGACGAGGATTCCGCCTAGGCCGCAGGCGGCGACGATGGTTACGGCGTATTCGGCGGTGGCGGCGCCTCGCTCGGAGGGGGTGCGGAAGCGGCGGGGGCGGCGGGCGGGGGTGTTGGGGTGGGACATTGAGGGGCCTCCTGGGTTGGTGTTCTTGTCAAGAAGATGCAGGGGGAAACGGGTTGGTGGGAAAGAAGTTCGGGGCTGTGGACAACTGGTTGCCTTGGGCATCTTTAGGGGTGGGTCAGGTAGGGGATCAGGGCGTCGGCGATGGTGGGGACTATCGAGAGCAGGACGAAGGCGGGTAGGAAGCAGAGGCCTAGGGGGAGGGCTGAGCGGGACTCGATGGTGCGGGCGTGTTGGTCGGCGGTGTGGTGGTGGGCTTGGCGGGTGTCGTTGGCTAGGCGTTCAAGGGTTCGGGAGAGGGGTGCGCCGGAGGTTAGGGAGCGGTCGATGGCTCGGGCTACGGCGGCGCACGGGGGTTCGGCGTGGAGGAGGGACCAGGCGTCTTGGGGATTGGCGCCGAGGGTTAGGCGGTGGGCGATCTCGGCGAGGAGGTCGCCTAGTGGGCCTTGGATGGCTGTGGCGACAGTGGTCAAGGCTTGTTGGGGTGGGCGGCCGGCTCTTAGGCAGGCGGCTAGGAGTTCGATGGTTAGGGGGAGGTCGTTGGCGATGGCTGCGCGTCTCCGTTTGGCGGCGGCTGGTTCTAGGCGGGACAGGGATCGCGGGATGAGGTAGTACGCGGCAGCGGCTGGCAGTAGTCCCCACGGTGGGGTGATGAGGATTAGTAGGGCGCAGGCGGCTGTGGCGGCTACTAATCGGTGAGCTCGGGGTGGGCTGGCTCGAGCGGCATCGGTGGGTTGTAGGCGTCGGAGGTTGGCGGGGGTGCGGAAGAGGAGGGTGGTGCAGAGGGCGGCTGCGGTGGCGGCTAGGAATGTAGTTGTCATGGGCAAGGGGTTTGCGTTGCTAGGCGGGTGGTCCAGTGGAGGCCTAGGGCGGTGAGGGCTAGGCCGCTGGTGAGACATAGCCAGCCGGGTGGGGTGGTGGTGAGGAACGTCAAGGGGTGTGCGCCGAGGGAGTAGCCGAGTGCGATTCCGAAGAGGGGGAGGGTGGCGAGGATTCGGGCTGAGGAGCGGGCGCCGGCTAGGCCTGCTGCGGTTTGGCGGTGGATGGCTTCGTTGGCGCGGAGGGAGTCGGCTAGGCGTTCGGTGAGGGTGGCGAAGGCGGCACCGGATTCCTCGGCTACGCGCCAGGTTGCTGCTAGTGCGCGGAGGCCTTCGCTGCCTGGGGATCGGGCGACTTGCTCGAGGGCTGTTGGGACGTCGCTGCCTAGCTTGGCTGCGGCGTGGGCTGGGCGGAGGTCGGGGGCGATGGTGGCGGCGCCGCCTAACGCGTCGATGGGTGGGCGGCCTGCTGCCAGGTCGGCGGCTAGTACGTCCAGGGCTTCGATGACGGTGGTACGGCGGGTTGTGGCGGCTGCTTGTCGTCGGTGTTGTTCTCGCTGGAGCCAGGCGAGGGTGGTGATGGCGGCGATTGCTGCGGTGGAGAAGAAGACTGGTGGGCCGAGGGCGAGCAGGACGAGTGCGGCTGCTGGGACGAGCAGGAGGAATCGGCGGCGGGTGGAGAGGCGGGTGGCGGTCGGGCGATGTGGAGTGGTGGTCAAGCGGCGCAGGGGGTGGAGCGGGAGTGGGAAGAGGAGGTGGAGGGCTAGCAGAGAGCAGAGGGTGGCGAGGAAGCGGCTCATGCGAATCCTTGAGAGGAGTGGTCAGGCGAGGGATGAGCGCTTGGGGTGGGGCGACGGGTGGAGGTGAGCTGCCTACGGGGGCAGGCCGCGGCCTTGGGGGCAGCTGGGTGAAGTTGTGCCGGCAGGCTGAGGCCTGCCTGCCGGGGTTAGGCGGCTTTAGGGGTTGGGTGGGTGACGAGGGTGGCGGCGGGGTGGAGGGTGGGTGGGCCGGTTGGGGGGAAGTCGACGGCGGGGCGGGTGATTACTTCGCCGGTGGGGAGGCGGTCCAGGACGTGGATTGAGGTGAGGCGGCGTTGGCCGGTGGGGGTTTTGGTCAGGTGGATTACGGCTTGTAGGGCTGAGGCGAGTTGGCTGTGGATGGCTTCTCGGGGGAGGCCGGCCAGGGCTCCTAGGGCTTCTATGCGGGCTGGGACGTCGGTGGGTGAGTTGGCGTGGATGGTGCCGCAGCCGCCTTCGTGGCCGGTGTTCAGGGCGGTGAGCAGGTCGACTACTTCGGCGCCTCGGACTTCGCCGACGATGAGGCGGTCGGGGCGCATGCGGAGGGCTTGGCGGACTAGGTTGCGGAGGGAGATCTCGCCGGTGCCTTCGACGTTGGGTGGGCGGGCTTCCAGGCGGACGACGTGGGGGTGGTCGGGGCGGAGTTCGCTGGCGTCTTCGACTACGAGGAGGCGCTCGTTGGGATCTGTGGCGGACAGGAGGGCGCTCAGGAGGGTTGTTTTGCCGGTGCCGGTGCCGCCGCTGATGAGGAAGGCGAGACGGGAGACCAGGAGATCTCGGAGGAGCGCGGCGCCTTCGGGTGGAAGGGAACCGGCTTCGACCAGTGAGTCGAGGGTGAAGACTTTGCGGGCGGGGACTCGGAGCGACAGACAGGTGCCTGGGGCTGCGATCGGGGCTAGGACAGCGTGGAAGCGAGTGCCGTCCTGGAGGCGTACGTCGACGTACGGGGTGGCGTCGTCGAGTCGGCGGCCGGCGGCAGCGGCGAGGCGGGTGGCTAGGCGGCGGATAGCGGCGTCGTCGCCGGTGTGAACGAAGACGCGTTCCAGGCCGGAGCCGCGGTCGAGGTAGACCTCGTCGGGGCCGTTGACGAGGATGTCGGTGACGCCTGGTTCGGCGAGGAGGCTGTCGAGTGGGCCGGCGCCCAGCGCCTCGCGGTGCAAGGCAGCAACGACTGCGAGGACGGTGGAGTCGCCGTACACACCGCCGTCGGCACGCAGTGCGGCGGCAACCCGCGCTGGGGTTGGCTCGCCGCCTTGCACGGCGAGACGGTCGCGGACGCGGTCGAGGAGATCGGCGGAGATGATCATAAGAACAGATCGAGGAGAGTGCCGGCAGCTCGGGCCAACGAGCCTCTGGGGTTGGGGTCGAAGCGGCCCTGATCCATCGCCACGGGGAGATCGCGCTCATCGGCGACAACAGTTGCCAAGGGCAAGGATAGATGCGCCGCGGCCTCGGCGGCGGGGATGGCCTGACGGCGGCTCGAGCGGGCGATGACGCGGAGATCTCCGGCGACCTCAGCGAGTGGACCGACCAGGCGTTTTGCTGCAGCAAGGGAGCGAATGTCGCACGGGACGACGAGCAGGGTTGCGGTCGCACGGACGAAGGCTTCCTCGACAGCGGGGTCGGGTCGGCGCGGCAGGTCCAGGACCACCAGGTCATTACTGCACTGGGCGGCGTTGAGAACCGAGCGCATCGTCTCCGGCGGCAGCGCGGTGACGTCGGACCGATCCCACGACAGCACCGGAAGGCCGTTGGCTGTCGGCAAGGCGGAGCGAAGGGCGGCAGCACTCACCCGGCCGGCGGCACTCAACAACTCAGGCCAGCGTTGACCGGGATCGCGTTCGATGCCGAGAGCAAGCTCAATTCCACCACCCAGTGGATCACCGTCGATCAGCATGGTTCGCAGACCACGGCGATTGCCGGAGAGCGCAACGGCGGCGGCCATGGTGGTGGCCCCCGCTCCCCCGCAACCGCCGACGAAGGCGAGCGTGACAGCCGATCGGCTGCGGCCGTCCAAGGTGTCGACCAGTCGACCGGACAACGCGACCTCGTCGGCAGGTAGCCGGAACACTGCTTCCGCGCCGACATCGAAGGCGTGGCGATACAGCTCATCCGAGACCGAGCCCGATCCGGCCAGTACGACGCCGGTACGTCGTACTGGCGTGGTGCGGGCCAGTCCCGCGACCAGGTCGTCGCCGACGATCACCAGCGGGTAGTTGAGCCAACTGCGTCGCAGGCCGTGCAGATCTCGCTCGACGAGCGGTGTGATCGAAGCGGCCGCGGCGAGCCGGAGCAGGTCGTCAAGCAGTCGTTCGTTGGTAGTTGCCATGAGCACCGATGGGCGAAGCACTGTGGGGTCCATGCCAAGAAGATGCAGTCGTCACCGGCGTTCCGGACGGCCCACTACTGCCCTGTGGACAACGGATTGTCGGCTTTCCGCCAGCAGCGGGTATCCGCCACAGTGAGCCCGCGACCAACTCGGCGGAAACAGTTACCGTTCCTTTCGAAGTGTCTTTAACTAAATTTCACCGGACGCTTTTCCCCGCCCCAGTTCCGGAGGACCGCCCCATGAGTCGATTGCGTTTTCTCACTGCGACGGCCGCAGTGGCCGCTACCGCCCTGGTCACTGCTGCCGGCGTCTCGCTCGCGAGTGCCGAGCTGCCATCCGCCGCCCCGGCCACGCAGGCCGACGTGATGGCACCGGCCGCGGCCGGCGGCGTCAAGACCGCCTACTTCACCCAGTGGGGGATCTACGCCAACGGGTTCTACCCGAAGAACCTGATCACCACCGGCGCCGCCGCCAAGCTGGACTTCCTGAACTACGCGTTCGCGAACATCCACCCGACCAACCACACCTGCTTCATGGCCAACCAGGCCGCGTCGCAGGACGAGAACAACCCGAACGCCGGTGACGGTGCGGGTGACGCGTTCGCCGACTACGGCAAGTCCTACGGCGCCGACATCAGCGTCGACGGTGTCGGTGACGTGTGGAACCAGCCGATCCAGGGCAACTTCAACCAGCTGAAGAAGCTGAAGGCCAAGCAGCCGAACCTGAAGATCCTGATCTCGATCGGTGGCTGGACCTACTCGAAGTACTTCTCCGACGCAGCGTCCAGTGACTCCAAGCGGAAGACGTTCGTCACCTCCTGCCTGAACATGTTCATCAAGGGCGACCTGCCGGTGATCGACGGCTTCGGCGGTGCGGGCAGCGCGGCGAACATCTTCGACGGTGTGGACCTCGACTGGGAGTACCCCGGTTCGCCGAACGGCCATGTGGGCAACCACTACAGCGCTGCGGACAAGCAGAACTTCACACTGCTGCTGGCCGAGTTCCGGTCGCAGCTCAACGCGCTCGGCAGCGCCAACGGCAAGCGCTACTACCTGACCGCCGCCACACCGGCCGGGCAGGACAAGATCGCCACGATCGAGACCGACAAGATCGGGCAGTACCTCGACTACAACAACGTGATGACGTACGACATGCACGGTGGCTGGGATGCCACCGGGCCGACGAACTTCCAGGATCCGCTGTACCAGGCGCCGAACGACCCGAGTAACCCGATCCCACCCGGTACGGCGAAGTACTCCGTCGACGGTGCGGTCAAAGCGTGGACCACGGGCGATCCGGCGTACGGCATCCCCGGTGGGTTCCCGGCGAACAAGCTGACCATCGGCTACCCGTTCTACTACCGCGGCTGGAAGGGCGTGCCCAGCACTGCCAACGGCAAGTACCAGACCGCGACCGGACCGGCTGACGGACATGCCTTGAGTGGCAACGTTCCTGGCGTTTCCTTCTACAAGGAGCTGACCGGCTTCGTCGACAACCCGTCCGCCACCTTCTGGGACGACACCACGAAGTCGTCGTGGTTCTACCAGGGCGGCACCTTCTGGACCGGTGACAACCAGCAGTCCATCAAGGCGAAGGCGGACTACGCGCACTGCAAGGGTCTGGCCGGCGCAATGATGTATTCGATGGAGGCGCTCGACGCAGGCGTCACGCTCTTCAACCACGTCGTGAACGCGGTCAACGCGGACACCCCAGGCTGCAGCGGCCCCACGCCGACCCCGACGCCCACTCCTACACCCACCCCGACGCCGACTCCCACGCCGACCCCGACACCTACTCCCACCCCGACTCCGACGCCCCCGACGGCCACCCCGTGGGCGCCCAACACGTCGTACGCAACCGGTGCACTGGTGAGCTACAACGGCCTTACCTACAAGTGCATCCAGGGCCACACGTCCCTGACCGGTTGGGAGCCGCCGAACGTCCCCGCACTCTGGGGCAAGGTCTGATCACGTCCCGCCCTCTGATCGGAGCAACATGAAACGCATCTCGATGGCGATCGCAGCCATCACCGCAGTAGTGCTCGCACTTCTTGTCGCACCGGCCGCGAACGCGGCCGGGGTCAATGCGACCTTCACGAAGGTGTCTGACTGGGGCAGCGGCTTCGAGGGCAAAGTAACCATCAAGAACGACACCACTAGCTCAGTGAGCACGTGGTCGGTGGCACTCGACTTCCCGTCGGGCTACTCGATCTCAAGCTCGTGGGACGCCACGCGGAGCAGCAGTGGGCAGACCCACACGTTCACTCCGCCCAGCTGGGCCGGACCGCTGGCACCCGGCGCCAGCGTCACCTTCGGCTTCAACGGCAGCCCGGGCAACTTCCCCGGTCTGGCAGCCTGCCGGCTGAACGGTGGCTCCTGCTCCGGCGGTGGCCCGGTCACTCTCCCGGGTGCACCGAGCGGACTGTCCGGTACGTCGACCGCCTCGACCGTGAGCCTGTCCTGGTCCGCGGCCAGTGGTGCAGCCAGCTACAACATCTACCGCAACGGCGCGAAGGTCGGTACGTCGACCGGTACGGCGTACACGGACTCCGGTCTCACCGCCAGCACGAGCTACAGCTACCAGGTGAGCGGTCAGAACAGTGCGGGCGAAGGCCCGAAGACCGGATCGATCTCGGTCACCACGAAGGCCGGTACCGACCCGGTCGGCAGCCGGCGGGCAGCGCCGTACCTGTACATGGGCTGGGGCGACCCGCCCAACCCGCAGACCGTCATGAACGCCACCGGCATCAAGTGGTTCACCATGGCGTTCATCCTGTCGTCCGGCGGCTGCAACGCGGCCTGGGACGGTACGCGACCGCTGCAGGGCAGTGCGGACGCCACTGCGATCTCGCAGATCCGTGCGGCCGGCGGCGACATCGTGCCGTCGATCGGTGGCTGGAGTGGTAACAAGCTCGGCCCGAACTGCAGCACACCGGAGGCACTGGCCGGTGCGTACCAGCAGGTCATCAACGCCTACAACCTGAAGGCAATCGACATCGACATCGAGAACTCCGACGAGTTCGAGAACGAGGTGGTCCAGGACCGCATCCTGAACGCCCTCAAGATCGTCAAGCAGAACAACCCGGGGATCCAGACGATCCTCACCTTCGGTACGTCGACCACCGGCCCGAACTACTACGGCAACCGGCTGATCGAGCGGTCGCAGGCCTTGGGCGCCAACATCGACGTCTTCACGCTGATGCCCTTCGACTTCGGCAGCTCGAACATCTACAACGACACCGTCGGCGCCTCGACGGGTCTGAACAACAAGCTGAAGTCCGTCTTCGGCTGGACCACCGCCCAGGCCTACGCGCACCAGGGCATCTCCGGCATGAACGGTCTGTCCGACCAGCAGGAGATGACGACGACGGCGACCTGGCAGAACATCACCAACTGGGCCAAGACCAACGGCCTGGCCCGGCTGGCGTTCTGGTCCGTGAACCGGGACCGCGGCTGCGCAGGCGGCGGCGTGGTCTCCAACTGCAGTGGTATCGCCCAGCCCGACTGGGAGTTCACCCGCATCACTGCAGGCTTCTGACGGTCTGTACGGCGGGTGCTCGTCAGGGGCACCCGCCGTACCGGCTCAGGTCGAGACGACTGGGCGGGACCGGACAAACGTCCGGAACCGCTCAGCAGCAGGTGTCAGCTGTGCCCGGAGTCGCCAGGTCATCCCGATCTCGCGGCGTGACTGGACTCCGGCCAGCGGCACCGCCACCGCGCCACTGTCGCTGCCGCGGACCGCACTCGACGGCAGAACTGCCACACCGAGCCCGGCACCGACCAGACTGTCGATGGTGTTCAGGTCGGTGGCCTCGAACGCCAGTCGCGGCACGAAGCCCGCAGTACGACACAGCTCGTCGGTGATCCGCCGAAACCCGAACCCTGGTTGCAGACCAACGAAAGGCTCGTCCGCGGCCGTAGCCAGCTCTACGCGACGCCGGGAAGCCAACGGGTGTCCGGGCGGGACGTGCAGCGCCAGCCGTTGCTGCTCGAGCGGGTGCCAGCCGAACCGCTCCGGATCCGGCCTGGGCGCCGTGAGACCGATATCCGCATCACCATTCTCGAGGTCCTCGACGATGCCGGTCGACGGCCCCTGCCGCAGCGCGAACTCAGCACTGGGGCCTACCGCCCGGAACGCCTTCAGCAGATCCGGCAGCAGACTCGTGGCCACCGAGTGCAGGAACGCCAGCCGCACAATCCCCGACTCCGGATCGAGCAGCTCATCGATCCGATGCTGAGCACGGTCGACGGCCGCTGTCCCCGCGCGAGCCGCCTCCAGCACGATGCGACCGTACGGATTCAGGCGCAGCCCGCGATGCTCACGCTCGAACAGCGGTACGCCGAACGTCTCCTCGACCCGGCGCAGCGACCGGGACAGATTGGGCTGGCTGGTACCCAACACCGTCGCCGCAGCGGTGAGGTGTTCGGCCTCCGCGAGTACGGCGAACCAACGCAGATCCTCGACATGCATACGGATATCGTATCTATTTCTGCTGAGATCGACATTTTACGTATCACCGCGATCGTGGCACCGTCGAAGACATGCACCAATCTGTCGCAGTCGGCTACCGGCCCGGAGACGCGGCGTACCGCCGGCTCTCAGTGGCACTGTTCGCAGCCGGGCTGGCGACCTTCGCCCTCCTCTACAGCACCCAACCGCTGCTCCCCGACCTGTCCGAGTCGTTCCACGTCTCCCCCAGCCAGAGTGCGTTCAGTGTGTCGTTCGCGACATTCGGCCTCGCTCTGGCGCTGCTGGTGGTCGGACCGGCGTCAGAGGCGATCGGCCGAACCACTCTGATGCGTTGGTCGGTCGCCGGTACGTCGCTCTTCGCACTACTCGCCGCGTTCGCGCCCACCTGGCATGCGCTGCTCGCACTGCGCGGTCTGCAAGGGATAGCGATGGCCGGTCTGCCAGCTGTAGCTATGGCCTACCTGCGCGAGGAGGTCCACGCCGACAGCCACGCACGCGCCAGCGGCCTCTACATCGCCGGTACGGCGGTCGGTGGCATGTCCGGCCGTCTTGTCGCCGGCGGCTTGGCCGACCTCGGCGGATGGCGGTTCGGAGCCGCCGGAATCGCCGTACTGGGACTGGTCTGCGCAGCAGTCGTCTGGTGGCTTCTGCCGTCGTCGCAGAACTTCCGTCCAGGGTCCGCACGCCCGTTCTCCGGCCGGATACTGCGAGACCCCGCACTACTTGCGCTGTATGGAATCGCAGCCACTGCTATCGGCGGATTCGTCGCGGTCTACAACGGCGCAGTGTTCCGGCTGTCAGGTGAGCCCTACCTCTTGAGCGCCGGCGCCTCCGGACTGGTCTTCTGCGTCTACCTGCTCGGATCGGCCGGCTCTGCAGGCGCCGGACTGCTGGCCGACCGCTTCGGACGACGCGCCGTCGTACCAGTGGGCTGTCTGATCACCCTGGCCGGCGTAGCGATCACTCTGGCCGCACCGCTACCACTCATCGTGCTTGGACTGGCAGTACTGACAGCAGGGTTCTTCGCAGTCCACGGAGTCGCCAGTGGCTGGGTTCCAGCCCGAGCACACGCCGCAGGTATCGGAACCGGCCAGGCCTCGAGCATGTACGTGTTCTCGTTCTACCTAGGCTCATCCATCTTCGGCGGTCTAGCCGGTACGGCGTGGAGTCGCGCAGGCTGGAGTGGTGTCGCAGTCGAGGCCGGCGTGCTGTTCGCAATCGCTCTGGTGTTGTCACTGGCCCTGAAGGCTGTTCCTAGACTGGACACGTGACCAAGGCGACGGATGCGGCTGACCAGCTCGGACTGAACTACGAAATGACCCAGCACGGCCCGGTGAACTCACTGGAGGAGGCCGCCGCGGCGAGGGGTATCGAACCGGCCAAACTGATCAAGACGATCGTGGTGCGGCTGGCGGACGACGACTACCGGTTCATCCTGGTCCCGGGCGACCGTGAGATCGCCTGGCCGAAGCTGCGCACGCTACTCGGCGTCAAGCGGATGTCCATGCCAGACAAAGACACCGCCTTCGCAGTGACTGGCTACCTCCGCGGCACGATCACCCCGCTGGGCAGCACGCACGCCTGGCCGGTCATCGCCGACGAGCGCATCACGGGCACCATCTCCATCGGCGGTGGCGACTTCGGCACTGGCATCACAGTGGACGCCGACGAGCTTGCGAAGGCCCTCAACGCGACAGTCGCCGATGTGACCGACTGAACCGACGGGGTGGGTGAAAGCCCACCCCCATGAGTGGTTGAAGGGCCATGCCCCGGAGCGCTGATCCCCGGTTGGCTGGAGACATGACAACCACCGTGGATCGTCCGGTCCGGGTCGGGAAACCAGCCGTCTGGGCGCTTGCCTTGCTGGCAGCCGCCACCGGTACCCTCGAGTCGGTAGTGACACCGACGCTCCCACTCCTGCAACGCGAACTGTCGATGAGCCCCGCCCAAGGCGCACTGCTCAGCATCACGATGCTCATCACCGGCGCCATCATCACTCCCATCGCTGGCAACCTCGGTGACCGCTTCGGCAGCAAGTGGGTCATGGTTCGGCTGATGGCGGTGGTGGCGACCGGTGGCCTGGTGTCCGCGCTGGCACCGAACCTGCCGGTCCTGCTGCTCGGCCAGGTGCTGGAGGGCGCCATGGTCGGCGCGATGCCACTCTCGTTCATCCTGGTCCGCAAGCACCTCCCAGCGGGAGAGTCCGCGGTGGCCATCGGGGTGGTCAGCGGCATGTTCGTCGGCGGCGGCATGCTGGGCACGTTGATGGCCGGTCCGATCGCGGAGGGGGTGTCGCGGCACTGGATGTTCGCGATCCCGACGCTGGCCATCGTCATCACGACCCTGGCCGTCCACCGACTGATGCCGAGCGATCCGCCGGCCCGGTCGGACGCCCGGATCGACTGGCCCGGTGTAGTACTGCTGAGCGGCATCTTGGTGACGCTCATGGCCGTACTCCAGGTCGCACCCAACGCCATCGACCAACCGCTCCTACTCAGCGCCCTCGTCGTACTGCTGGCCGGTCTGGTGACCGGATGGATCCGGGTGGAGCGCCGTGCCGCCGCACCGATGATCGATCTGCGCCTGCTGGCGAAGCCTGCGCTGTGGAGCTCCTACGTGATCACCTTCGCCGTCTGCGTCGGCACCGCGGTAGCGACCTACCTCGTGCCACAGCTGTTCGACGTGTCCGCGGACGGGTACGGCTTCGGGGCAAGCTCCACCGACATCGGCCGGTACCTGTTGCCCAGCGCCATCGCAGCGGCGGTCAGCGGTCCGCTCGGTGGGCTCGCAGTACGGCGCTTCGGCTCGAGTGCCGTGCTCGCGACCGGAATCGGCATCATGACGACCGCACTGTTCACCCTGGCGTTCGTACACACCGAGGTGTGGCATCTCGTCGTCGGCAAAGCACTGATCGCCCTGGCGAGTGGCGTCTGCATCACGGCAATGGTGGTCAAGACCGCCGACGCGGTCGACGAGGAGAGCACCGGCATCGCCACGAGTCTGGTGCTGGTGACGCGCGTGCTCGGCTTCGCCTTCGGCGTACAGGTCAGCGGCTCCATCCTCGACGCCGGGAAGCTCCCCGGTACGACGGTCCCGGCTGAATCGGCGTACAGCACCGGCTTCGTCATCGCCGCCACCGTCACCGCACTGTCCCTGTTGGTCATCCGCACACTGCGCAAGGGAGTCAAAGCATGAAGGCCCTGATCTCTGGAGCAAGTATCGCCGGGCCCGCCCTGGCGTACTGGCTGAACCGCTACGGCTACACAGTCACGGTGGTGGAGCGTGCGGGCGCACCACGCAGCGGTGGCTACCCCATCGACATCCGCGGCACCGCACTGGAAGTCGTGCGGCGAATGGGGATCCTCCCGCAGCTGCAGGACACCAAGATCGACCTGCGGCGGATCACCTTCCTCAACGAGGACGGCAGCACGATTGCCTCAGCCAATCCGCACGCCGTTACCGGCAGCGACGCCGGACAGGACCTGGAGGTACGGCGCGGAGACCTGACCAAGGCCTTGTACGCCGTGGTGCGTGACGACGTGGAGTTCGTCTTCGACGACTCGATCGAGTCACTCGACCAGTCCGACCGCGGAGTCGACGTCACCTTCACCAGTGGTGGCACAGGGACGTTCGACCTGGTGTTCGGCGCGGACGGTCTGCACTCGCGGACCCGGGAACTCCTGTTCGGTCCCGAAGAGCAGTTCCTGCACTACCTCGGGTACTGCTTCGCTGGGTTCAGCATGCCCAACACCTTCGGCCTCTCCGACGAGGTGGTCATGTGGAACACCCCAGGCAGAGCTGCGGCTGTCTATGCCGTCGGCGACGACGAGGTGCACGCCCTGCTGACCGTCGCAGAACCACAACCAGAGCCGTCACCAGACCTGATCGCTGAGACCTTCAGCGACGCGGGCTGGGAAGTGCCGCGCATGCTGACAGCGCTCCGCGACGCGGATGATCTGTTCGTCGACACCGTCAGCCAGATCCGGATGCCGCACTGGTCCAGAGGCAACGTGGCGCTGGTGGGCGACGCGGCCTACGCACCGTCGTTTCTGACTGGGCAGGGCACCAGCCTGGCGCTGGTCGGCGCGTACAGGCTCGCGCACTCCGTAGCCAACGAGGGATTGGCGGCGTACGAAAGCAGCAACCGCGCGTTCGTGACCGCGAACCAGGGCAAGATCGGTGTGGGAGACGCCAAGCTGATCCCCACCACCAGTCAGGCACTGGAACAACGCAACGCGATGCTGCGCAACTTAAACCAGTAGGCCTCGCTGTCCGGCGCGGAGGCCTGCTTGGAAGCGCGTGGTGGCGTCGAGGGCTCTGAGGATGCGCTGCATGCGTCGTTCGACGGTTCGTTGGGCTACTCCGAGTCGGCGGGCGATGGCCTGGTCGGTCAAGCCAGCGGCGGCCAGCGAGAGCAGCTGCTGGTCCTCGAAGCTCAGCGGCCCGTCCGATGGTGTCGGGGACAGCGGACTGCCCTGGTGCCAGAGGAGGTCGAAGAGGCGGAGCAGTCCGTCGAGCAGGCTGGACGGACCGACCTCGACGATCACGTCGTGGCTGGTCGGCAGCAGCGCCATCCGGCGATCGACGACCAGCATCTTGAGCGGTACGTCGCGCAACATCCGGCAACCGGTGGACCGGGCTGCCATCAGATCGGTCGGCTCGGACAGCGAGTCCATGTCGAAGATCGTCCGGTACGTGACGCCGTGCGCCCGACGCGCCTCGACAGGCACGACGACGTACGGCGGTCGATCCAGCACCAGCACTTCGTCCTGGGCGCACTGCTGCGCCTGGTAGAACCGCTGGGCGACCGCTTCGACGCCACGAATCACTGTGAACGCGTCATGCCGGGCTCTGAACTCGGCAGTCAGCACAGAGGCACCGACTCGGGCTTCGACGATGGCTGCCTGTTTCCGCAGCGCCAGTAGCTCGACTGCTGCTTCAGGGACCGCTGGGAAGTACCGGGCTGGCCTCCCGGGCATGCGAGAGGCCAGCCCGAGAGACAGCAGTGACCGCAGGTGCCGGCTGACCCGAGTGGCCGGCCAGCCGGTGTCGTTCGCCAGGTCTGTCGTTGTGGACTCCGGGCGGGCCAGAAGCGCCCGATAGAGCTGCTCGTCCTCCGAGCAGACACCGAGCGCTTCCAGCACCGGAGCGGGGCGGTAGTTGTGCATCAGGGCAGGGCGTGGACGTGGGAGCCGACCTGATTCGCGAACGCGTTGCCGTTCAACGCATCCCAGTTGGTCGACCAGGTCATCGCACCGCGCAGCGTCGGCCAGGGGGTGGTCGGCTTGTAGCTGCCGCAGTTCGTACCGCGCGCCAGACAGTCCAGCGCGTTGTTCACGATCGTCGGCGAGACATAGCCACTACCAGCGGCCCGTGTCGACGCAGGCAGGCCCAGACCGACCTGGTCGGGACGCAGACCGTTCTGCAGCATGATGCAGGCCTGCGCGGTGATGAAGTCGACCGAGCCCTGTGAGTACACCTGTCCGTTGCAGCCGTTCATCGAGCCGGAGTTGTAGTACTGCACGTTGACGATGGTCAGGATGTCCTTGATCGCCAGCGCGAGTTTGAAGTACTCGAACGTGGTCGCCTGCATGTCGATCGTCTGCGGCGCCATGGTGATGATGAGGCCGCTACCGAACTGACTCTGCAGGCTGCGCAGCGCCTGTCCCATGTACTGCGCGTTGACGCCGTTCTCGAGGTCGATGTCGATCCCGTCGAAGCCGTACTCGCGCAGCACGCTCAGCGAGGTGCTGGCGAAGTTGGCCGCCGCAGTGGCGTTCGCAACCGAGATCGTCCCGTTCTGGCCACCGACCGACAGGATGACCTTCTTCCCGGCCGCCTTCTTCGCCGCGATGTCGGACTTGAACTGCGCGACCGTGTAGCCGCCCAGCCCTGCGCTGTCGAGGTTGAACGTGATCCCACCCGGCCGAGCGGCATCCGCGTCGGCGAAGGCGACCGCGATCAGGTCGTACGCCGCCGGCACGTCAGAGATCTTCTGGACGGTCGCACCGTTGTTGAAGTTCTGCCAGTACCCGGTCAGCACGTGCTTGGGCAGGCTCCCACCCGGATTGGTCGGCCCACTGGTCGTCGTCCCCGAGACCGAGGCGCCGTACGGCGAGCAGTTGCCGCTGGGGTCACACGCCCGCACCTTGAAGCTGTACGTCGTCGTCGGGCTCAGCCCGGTCGCCGTCCAGTTGGTGACGTTGCCGACGCTCTGCGCGGCCTCAGTCCCGCGTACGACGTCGTAGTGGTCGATGCCATTCGCATCTGTCGCGGCTGACCAGTTGAGCTGCAGCGAGCTGGACGTCGGGCTGCCGACGGTCAGTCCGCCCGGAGTGGACGGCGGAGTGGTGTCCGGCGTACCGCCCGGGCCATCCAGTACGACGTCATCCGCGCCGTACGGCGGTAGTCCGTACCAACCGTGCAGGTAGATGGTCACCGACGTGGCCGAGGCGCTGGTGGTGAAGGGGACGGTCAGCTGACTCCAGGAGCTGCTGGTCGTCCAGGTCGACGCTCCCCCGTCCACGCCGAGGTAGACGTTGGACCCGGTCACCCACGCCGACAGCGTGTACGCCGTACTGGGGCGGACCGAGATCGTCTGGCTGCAGCGTCCGATGTCGGAACCGCTGGGGGCCGACTGCAGTCCGTAGGAACCGGAGTGGGCGGAGCTGGTCACACTGCCGGCGGCACACTGCCAGCCGGACAGCGTGCCGGACTCGAACGAGCCGTTCACGACGAGGTTGGTGGCGGCATGTCCGGTCGCGGGGACCAGGACTAGACCCATGAGGGCGAGGACAAGGGCGATCAGGCTGGTGATGACCGCTGCCTGGGGGCGGCGTGCAGGCGGTTTCATGATTAGAAACTGTGGCTGCGTAACTACATTGTCAAGACCCTGCATAAAGTGAACGCGCTCTCACGCTGAGGAAACTGAAAAATATACAGATTCTGTACAGTGGAACGCGCTTCCCGCGAGAGCCCGCAGAATGGAACCTCGAAACTTTCAAACGCTCCATCGCGTCGGCGAGAGCGACCTGCAGGAGGAAAGGCGACGGCCCCCGGCGGGGGGGTGACCGGGGGCCGTCTTCGGCCACGGGCTCGGGGGGAGGAGCCGGGGGCCGTTCAGGAGGCGACAGTCTGCCACTGTCAGGGGGTATGTACCCCCCAAGTCTGGATCTCACACATCTCAGTTCTGTTGCAACCAGATGCGCACTTCCCAGGCGTCGCGGCCGGTGAACCGACCGTTGCGACCAGTACCACTGTCACACTGATCAACAGTCTAACGGGAGAGTCGCCAACACAAAAGCCCGGGTCGCCCGGCGTTTCTCCCGGATGCCTATCCTCGACCTCATGGAGCACGCCGAACAGCCCTCTGAGACCGCCCGATCGGCCGCCTTCTTCGATCTGGACAAGACCATCATCGCGCGCTCGAGCACGCTCGCTTTCTCCCGGCCGTTCTACGCCGGCGGGCTGATCAACCGGCGCGCCGTGTTACGCAGTGTGTATGCCCAGTTCGTCTATCTGCTCGGCGGCGCCGACCACGACCAGATGGAGCGGATGCGCGAGTACCTGTCGGCGATGTGCACCGGCTGGGACGTCGGGACCGTGAAGGCGATCGTCGCCGACACCCTGCACCACATCGTCACGCCGATGATCTTCGAGGAGGCCGTCGAGCTGATCGACCGGCACCACGCGGCCGGCCGGGACGTGGTGATCGTCTCGTCGTCCGGCGCCGAGGTGGTCGAGCCGATCGGGGCGATGCTCGGCGCCGACAAGGTGATCGCCACCCGGATGGTAGTTGCCGACGGCAAGTACACCGGCGAGATCGCGGACTATGCCTACGGGCCGCACAAGGAGACCGCGATCCGGGCGCTGGCCGCGACCGAGGGTTACGACCTGGCGGCCAGCTACGCCTACTCCGACTCGATCACCGACGAGCCGATGCTGGCCGCGGTCGGGCACCCGTTCGCCGTCAATCCGGACAAGGCGCTGCGCCGGCTGGCGCAGTCGCGAGACTGGCCGGTACTGGATTTCAGCGAGCCGGTGGGCCTCACCGAGCGTTCCCGTCTCAAGGATGTACGGCGTCCCGCACTGGCCGCCGGCGTGGTCGCGGGGATCGCTGCCGGGGCCTTCCTGCTGGCATCCAGGCGGCGTGGCAGATCATCGGTTGAGTAGCTGAAAGCTGAAGTTTGCTTCATTCTTCTCAACTCCATGAACACCGCGCTTACCCTTCACAGGAAGGGATTTCAGGAGTACAAAGGAAGCACAAAGGATCTTCGGATCCGGTAGAGATTGCACGGCGATCCGGCACCCACGCGGCGACCAGCCCATCCCAACCGGGCAGCGCGACCCAGGCTAGTCCTGTGGCGGCAGACAGGTGCACGCATGGTAACCAGATCGACGTGCCAGCGACGGCGCTCTCCCCGTGAGAGCGCCGTTCGCATTTCCCAGTACTACTGGGGATTCAGCCCGCCAGTGGTGACCGCTCGGCTCCCAGGGCAACGACTTCACAGGATCGGAGCAACCAATCCCGGACGCCGACCAGACCTCGCGCTGTGTAGTCATTGAGCGCCGGCACATAGGTTGCCGACAACTCCCAGTGACCGAGCTCCGGAACCGTGACCGCGACCGGATCGATGCCTCGGGCAACTAAAACCGCGCGCTCCGCGGCCCGGGCGACCAATCCGTTCGCGGTCGGGAAGGGACGCAGTACGGCGAGCTCGGCGTGCACGATCGCGGCAACCACCAGGCCCGGCGCCTTGGACGGCTGACTCAGCGCCTTGCCCAGCGCGCTCACCCGCTCCCACATCTCCTCAGCGGGCGGCGCCGGCGGCAGTCCGGGGATGTCGTCGGGCACGGGCTCGCGGCTAGTCCGCAAATGGCCCAGTGTCGGCTCCGGACCCAGATCCGCCCCGGCCAACTGGTGCAGTCTGGTCCAGACCTGGACTGGTGCGGTGTCCACCTGCGGTGCGAGCCGCATCAGCTCACCGGTGATCCGGACCGCCCCGGTGACCAGCGGGTCCGCACTGCCCTCCCGTGCCTCGTCCAGCGTCGCCGGACTGCCCGCCAGCGCAGCCGACGCGTGCGCACCCCGCAGCAACGCCTCAGCGGTCATGTCCGCGCCCACCTTGCGCAGTCCCCTGTCCCGGAGCAGTACGTCGACCGCATCCCGCGCGGCGCGCGCTGCCGACCCCACCCCCTCCAGACCGGCGAGTGGCTCGAACACATCTGTTGTCATACGTGCAGCCTAGGATGACTAGGCATGGCGCTCGGTACCGTCCCCAAGTTCAGCATCGTGGTCCCCTGCCATGCCTCCCGGGCGTGGCTGCGACCGTGCCTGGACTCGGTGCTCAGCCAGTCGTTCACCGATTTCGAGGTGCTCGGGGTTGACGACGCGGACGCCGACGGCTCTGGCCGCATCCTGGACGAGTACGCCGCAGCTGATCCGCGGGTGCGGGTGCTGCACCTGGAGGAGAACGTCGGGCTCGGTCCGGCCCGGAATGCCGGGCTGAAGGAGTGCCGCGGGGAGTACGTGCTGTTCCTGGACGCCGACGACCTGTACCTGCCCGGCTCGCTGGAGGCGATCGCCCGGCGGATCGACGACACCGGACGGCCGGACATCGTGCTGTTCGACTACGAGCGGATCTTCTGGGACGGGCGGCTGGTCGGCAACCAACGGCACGACGCGTTCGCCCGGGAGGGCGCCGGGGTGTTCACCGCGGCGGAGCGGCCGATCTTCCTCACCTTTCTGGAGATCGTCTGGAACAAGGCCTACCGGCGCGACTTCCTCACCCGGCACGGCTTCGCCTTCACCGCCGGTTTCTACGAGGACGCGCCCTGGACGTACTCCACGATGCTCACTGCCGAGCGCATCGCCACCCTGGACCGCGTGGTGGTGCATTACCGCCAGCACCGCACCGGGGGCAACATCCACGCCACCAGTGGCCGTCGGCAGTGGGACATCTTCGATCAGTACGACCGGGTGCACGCGTTCATCCAGTCCGATCCGGAGCTGGCCGGCTGGCGCCGGTTCGCGTTCGACCGGTCGCTGGACCACGTCCTCGCCGTACTGGCCAAGCCGGAGCGGATAGCGCCTGAGGACCGGGCCGACTTCTTCCACGCGGCCCATGCGTTCGCCAAGCGGTGGAAGCCGGAGGACTACACCACTGACCGCAGCAGGCGCGGGTTCCGGCGCTGGCAGCTCATCTACGACGACTATGCGACGTACTCGACGCTCAAGGTGACCGGGAAGGTGCTGCAGATCCCGAGTCCCCGCAAGACGGCCGGCAAGCTGCTGCACCGCGCCAAACTCGACCCGAACCTGGCCGTGTACGCCGCCTCCCGGTGCACCCGGTACGCGTGCAACCCGCGGGCGATCTACGAGAAGGCGGCCGAGCTGGCGCCACAGGTCCGCGGGGTCTGGGTGATCGAGTCGGAGCACCTGGCCGACATCCCGGAGGGCGTCGAGTACGTCGTCGCGGGGTCACCGGCGTACCAGAAGCTGCTCGCGCGGGGCACGTACTTCGTCAACAACGCGAACTGGTCGAAGGACGTGCAGAAGCGTCCCGGACAGGTCCATCTGCAGACACAGCACGGCACACCGCTCAAGACGCTGACCATTGCGCCGGACTTCGAGCAGGTGGACCACTGGGACTTCAACCTGTCCTCGAACCGGTACTCCTCCGAGATCTGGGAGCGCACCTACCCGTCGTACTTCGAAGAGCTCGAGTACGGGTACCCGCGCAACGACCGGCTGTTGACGGCGACCCTGGAGGACGTCCGAGCAGTCAGAGCGTCGCTCGGGTTCGATGACTCGCAGCTGGTGCTGCTGGACGCCCGCGAGGAGTCACACTTCGACCTGGGCCGGCTGGACGAGGCGGTGGTGCTCGATGCGAACGCCGGTCCGCGCCTCGACGACCTGATGCTGGCGGCCGACGTACTGATCGCGGACTACTCCCCCCTCACCTTCGACTACGCGAACCTGGACCGTCCGATCGTGCTGCTGATCGACGGACCGCCTCGGGACGCCTACTTCGATGTCACCGAGTTCTCCCCCGGTGTGGTCGCCCGGTCGGCGGAGGAGCTGTTCGCTGCATTCCGCAGTGGTGCTTTTGCCGCACCAGAGGCTGCCAAACACCGCCAGCTGTTCCGAGAGCGCTTCTGCGAGTACGACGACGGCCGGGCCGGCGAACGCGTCGTACGGCGGGTGTTCCTGGGCGAGGACGACGTACCGGCGATCACGCCGCTGGCCGAGCGGTCACCGGCACCCTCGGCGTACTGGAGCAATCTTCATGCATAATGGCTGACATGACGCGACGACGACAGACTGCCTGAACACCTCAGCCTTCCCTGTTCACGTCTGTCGTTTTGAAGGACTTCTCTCATGTCCGCTGTGTCGTCTGTGCTTGCCTCCAGACTGTCCGATGCGTCCACCACCGCCTTCGGTATCACCCTCGATCCCGAGCTGCGGTCGGCGACCAAGCCTGAGTTCGGCCACTACCAGAGCAATCTGGCGCTGCGGCTCGGCAACCAGCTCAGCCTGCCTCCGCGGGAGGTTGCTACGCGCCTGGTCGCCGCGCTGAAGGTCGACGACCTGTGCGAGGCCCCTGCGATCGCAGGGCCCGGTTTCGTCAACCTGACCTTGCGATCTGACGTTCTGGCGGCCGCAGTCAACGACCGTACGGCGTTCGCGCCGCGGGGCGAACGGGTTGTCGTGGACTACTCGCAGCCGAATGTGGCGAAGCAGATGCATGTCGGTCACCTGCGGTCGACCGTGATCGGGGACGCGGTCTGCAACGTGCTGCGGTACGTGGGCTACGAGGTGATCCGGCAGAACCACGTCGGCGACTGGGGCACGCAGTACGGGATGATGATCGAGCAGCTGCTCGAAGAGGACCTGGACCCAGAAACCCTTGATTTACAGGGATTGCAGGCGCTCTACGAGCGGAGTCGGCGGCGCTTCGACAGTGACGGTGACTTCGCGGATCTGGCCCGGCTACGGGTCGTTGCGCTGCAGACCGGTGATCCGGCGACCCGGGCGAGCTGGCAGCGGATGGTGGACGTCAGTCTGGCCGACTTCGAGCAGGTGTACGCGCGGCTCGGCTCGGCGCTGACCAGAGCCGATGTAGTCGGCGAGAGCGCCTACAACGACGACCTGCCGGTGATCGTGGCTGAGCTCGAACAGGACGGTCTGCTGACCGAGTCAGACGGCGCCTCCTGCGCGTTCCTGCCGGGGTTCGTCGGACGCGACGGTGAGCCGCTGCCGGTCATCGTGCGGAAGTCGGACGGCGGTTTCGGCTACAGCGCTACCGACCTGGCGGCGATCCGGCATCGGGTGAAGACCTTGCACGCCAAGCGGATCGTGTATGTCGTCGACCACCGGCAGGCGCTGCATTTCGACATGATCTTCACGCTGGCGCGGGCGGCCGGCTGGTTGCCGCCGACAACTACAGCTGAGCACGTGAGCTTCGGCACCGTACTTGGCCCCGACGGCAAGCCGTTCAAGACCAGAGCCGGTGGCACCGTCAAGCTGACCACCCTCCTGGAGGAGGCGGTGGAGCGGGCCGACGCACTGCTGGCTGACCGGACTGGTATCGACCGCGCTGCAACCGCCGCGGCCGTTGGCATCGGGGCGATCAAGTACGCCGACCTGTCCAGCGACCGGGACAACGACTACGTGTTCGACCTGGACCGGATGGTCGCCATGTCCGGGAACACTGGTCCGTACCTGCAGTACGCGCATGCCCGGCTGACTCGGCTGCTCACGAAGGCCGGTGAGACCAGTGGCCTGGTGACTGTTTTGGAGCACCCGGTGGAGCAGCGGTTGGCGCTGGCCCTGACTGGCTTCGACGACGTCGTACTGCAGGTTGCGGAGACGCTGCAGCCGCATCGGCTGTGTACCTACCTGTACGAGCTGGCCGCTGTGTTGTCTGTGTTCTATGAGCAGTGTCCGGTGTTGCGGGGTGAAAACCGGAGCAGCCGGATCGCGCTGTGCGCGGCGACCCGGCAGGTGTTGCAGGATGGGCTAGGTCTACTGGGCATCGCGGCACCCGACGCGATGTAACTGTCTGAAGGGGGTTGTCGATGCTGCCGTGGTCGATCGACTGGGCGGGAAGACTCGAGCAAAAGACGTACGACAGCGCGTTGCTGCGGGGGAACCCGCTGGGCGACCCGCACGAGCGGCCGGTGCTCGTCTACCTGCCACCCGGGTACGACGAGTCCGAGCAGCGCTACCCGGTGGTCTACGTGACCATGGGGTACACCGGTCACCTTGGGATGTTCTTCAACCGCGTGGCCTTCCGGCAGCCATACCCGGAGTTGCTGGACGCGATGTTCGCGGTCGGCGACGTTCCGCCGGCCATCGTGGTGTTCGTCGACACCTGGACCCGGTTGGGCGGCAGCCAGAGCCTCGACTCCCCCGGCGCCGGCCAGTACCTGTCGTACGTGTGCGACGAGATCGTGCCGTGGGTCGACGCGTCGTACCGGACCATCGCGGATCGCGACCACCGGGCGATGACTGGTAAGTCCAGCGGCGGCTACACCGCCATGGTGATGCCCCTGATGCGCCCCGACGTTTTCGGCGCCCTGGCGACGCACGCGGGTGATGCGAGCTTCGAGCTCAGCTACCGCAGCGACTTCCCCAGGATCGCCCGCATCCTGCGGGACAAGTACGACGGTGACATCCAGAACTTCCTGAAGGACGCCGCTGGGAGAGCAGGCCGGCTGCAGAACGAGGACATCGAGCTCTACGAGATCTATGGCGTCTCCTCGGCGTTCTCCGCCGAACCGGATGGGACCGTGCTGCTGCCGTTCGACGACCTCGGCGAGGTGATCCCTGAGGTCTGGGAGCGCTGGCTGGCGCTGGACCCGGTCGAAATGCTCAAGCAACCGCAGTACGCCGACGCAGCGCGCTCGATGCGAGCCATCTGGATCGACGCCGGCCGCAGCGACGAGTACTACCTCGACCTCGGTGCGACTGCGTTCCACCGCGGTCTGCAGGCGATCGGCGTACCGGAGGAGAAGATCTACTTCGAGCTGTTCGACGGCAAGCACGGCGGAATCGAGTACCGGTACCCGCTGGCCGTCCGCTGGCTCTGCGAGCGGTTCCAGTGAACTGGCCCGAGGGGATCGTCGCCCGGCCGATCACCACGGGCGACGCACCCGCCTGGGCCGAACTGCTCGCCGCCCGCGAGCTGGTCGACCAGGGTGGCGAGAACTACGACGCCGATGACCTCCTGGAGGAGCTGGAGGACCCGCAGCTCGATGCCGAGCGGGCCACCGTCGGACTGTGGTCCGGCGACCAGATGGTTGGCTACGCGAAGATCCATCCGGCCAAGACGGTCGTCGACGTCGATCGGGTGAGCGTCGAGGGCACTGTGCATCCGGAGTGGCGCCGGCGCGGTCTGGGCGGCGCTCTGATGCGCTGGACCATCCACGCCGCTGGTGAACAGCACGCGGCGACCTTCCCGGACTCCCCCGGTGAGGTTCGGGCGAGTGCCAAGAACACCCACGAGGGCTCGATCGCCATGCTGCGTGGCCTCGGCTTCGAGGAGGCCCGGTACTTCTTCGACATGAAAGCGCCATTGGACGGGCCGCTCCAGTCCTTCGAGACACCGGACGGTCTCCAGCTGGTGCACTACGACCCGTCGTTCGACGAGGCACTGCGGGTGGCTCACAACGAGGCCTTCCGCGACCACTGGGGTTCCGTGCCGCGCGATCCGGAGAGCTGGAAGACCCACGTGACCGGCTCGCGGGCGTTCCGCCCCAAGCTGTCGTACGTCGTACTGGACGGTGACACGGTCGCGGCGTACGCGCTCGGCTACGAATGGGCCGCCGACACCGAGGCGACCGGCGTACGGGAGGTGTACGTCGGTCAGGTCGGCACCCGGCGCGAGTACCGCGGACGTGGGTTGGCCCGGGCTGCCCTGGCGACAGTGCTCGCCGAGGGGGCCCGGGCCGGTTACCAGCGCGCCTCGTTAGGAGTGGATGCCGACAACCCCACTGGTGCCCTCGGTCTCTACGAGAGCCTTGGCTTCGTTGTCCACAGCAAGTGGATCACCTTCCGCCGGGCCCTGTGAGCGGCGGAGCCAGGTCCACGGCTTCACGCTGATCACGATCATCGAGAGACTCAGTACGGCGTACACGGCCGCACCGATGAAGGCTGCGTGGACACCGTCGGTCAGTACGGCGCGGGGCGTCGTACCGGCTGAGCCACGGCTCGCCGTACCGAAGACGGTGACGAGGATGCCGAGGCCTAGTGCGCCACCTACCTGCTGGACGACGTTCAGCAGACCGGATGCGGCGCCGGAGTCCTCCGGTGCGACGTTGGCGATGGCCCGGCCGACCAGCGGGATGAAGAGCATGCCGGCGCCGAGTCCGAAGACCACCATCGGTCCGACCACGTTGGCGAGGTAGGTGCTCGACGCGTCCAGCTGGGTGAGCCAGAGCGTGCCGGACGTGATCAGCAGCGAGCCGATGAGCATCAGACGCGTGCCGTCGATCCGGTTGAGCACCCTCGGGACGACGCGGGATGCGGCGAACAGCAGACCAGTCATCGGCAGGAACGCCAGTCCGGCCGCCAGCGGGCTCAGCTCGAGCACCCCCTGCAGGAACTGGGTCAGGAAGAAGAACATCCCGAACATCGTGCCGACCACCAACAGCATGGTCAGGTACGACGCCGAACGCGATGCGGACCGGAAGAGTCGCAGCGGCACGATCGGGTGGCTGACGCGGCGCTCGATCAGCACGAAGGAAACCAGCAGGACCACACCGGCAGTGAACGCGGCGATCGCCTCGGGGGCGGTCCAGCCGATGTCGGCGACGCGGATGAAGCCGTAGACGAGGGATGAGATGCCGAGGGTGGACGTGATCGCACCGGCGATGTCGAATCGGCCGGTCTCGCGCTCGGTCTCGGTCAGCACCTGGCGGGCCGCGATGATCAGACCGATACCGATCGGGACGTTGATGAACAGACCCCAGCGCCATGATGCCCAGTCGGTCAGCATGCCACCGAGGACGAGGCCGACGCTGCCGCCGCCGGACGAGACCAGGCTGTAGTAGCCCAGGGCCTTCATCCGCTCCGGACCTTCGCGGTAGGTGAGCATCATCAGGGTCAGCGCGGCCGGTGCTGCGATGGCGCCACCGACGCCCTGCAGGACCCGGGCGGTGAGCAGGAGCTCGGCGCTCGGGGCGAGGCCGCCGAGCAGTGAGGCGAGGGTGAAGATGCTGACACCGGCGATGAAGACGCGGCGGCGGCCGAGCAGGTCGCCGGCGCGGGCGCCGAGCAGGAGCAGTCCACCGAAGGCCAGGGCGTAGGCGTTCTGCACCCAGGACAGGCTGGACGGACTGAAGTCGAGGGCGTGCTGGATCTTGGGCATTGCGATGTTCACCACGGTCGCATCCAGGATCACCATCAGCTGGGTGACCAGGATGACCGCGAGAACAACCCCGGGTCGCCGGGTGGTCGTGCCTGACATATTGCTCCTTACCCCGGAGGGGCTACAGTTGTGGGAGGAAGTGGAGCGTTCCTCCGTTTTACAATACGGAGGCATCCTCCGCTTTGCAAGCGATATTCTCTGCGGACTTTTGCTGACCCTTCGACGGGAGGCTCGATGGTCTCGACACCGCTACCCTCCATGCGGCCGACCCGCGCGGACGCGGCCCGGAACTACGACCTGCTGGTGACGGCCGCCCGGCAGACGTTCGCCGAACACGGCACCGACACCTCGCTGGAGGAGATCGCCCGCCGGGCCGGCGTCGGCATCGGCACGCTCTACCGGCGCTTCCCGAACCGGACCGCCCTGCTCGAGGCCGTGTACGTCGAAGAGATCCAGTCGGTCTGCGATCGCGCCTATGACTTCGACCGGGAGCTGCCGCCGTTCGAGGCGCTGGCGGCCTGGCTGCGCAGCTTCCTCGGCTACGGCCTGTCCAAGAAGACCTTGGCCGCCGAGCTCATCGAGGCGCTGGGGAAGGACTCCGCGTTCTTCAAGGTCTGCAAGACCAACGTCCAGGACGCCGGCGAGCTGCTGCTGTCCAAGGCAAAGGCGAGCGGCGACGTTCGGACCGAGCTCGAGCTGGCCGACATCATGCGCCTGGTCGGCGGGATCAACATGGGCCGCGACATCGAGCCGGAGCAGGCGATGCGCCTGCTCGACATCGTGCTGTGCGGGCTCAGGCCTGCCGCGTCCTGACCTCGGCCAGCGACGGGCTTGCGGCGTCCCGCTCGGTGTAGCTGAGCTCGAGCGACGGCCACTGGATGGCCAGCTCCGGGTCGAAGGGGTTCACCGCGATCCGCTCCGGCGACCAAGACTCGTTCACAAGGAAGTTGTAGACCGTGTGCGGCGCGGTCGTGCAGAACGAGTTGCCGAGACCGCGCGGGACGTACAACGCATCGCCGGGGCCGAGCTCGAACGTCTCCACCTGCCCGGTGTGCAGCTCGACGATCGCCACGAACACCCCACCGGCCGACGGCGACAGGTACTTGTCCCACGGCTCGGCGTGAATCCCGCGCAGGACCCCAGCTCGCTCGAAATATGTGACGTTGTGCTGCACGACGTCGTACGGCGGGATTCCGGCGGCGGCGAGTTTGTCGCGGTGGAAGCTCTCCTCGAACCAGCCGTCCGCGTTCGGCTGGAGGTCGAGCTCGATCCGCAGCAGACCCTCGATCGACGTCTCGTGCACTTTCATCGGCGGACCTGGCGGCGCGCCTCGATCTGCGCCTGGTCGGCCGCGCTCAGCCCGGCCTGCCAGCCGGCGCCGTTGGTGATCCGCGTCCGCTTGGTCGTCGTGTTCGGGAAGAGCTTGGTGAACAAGGCCTCCACCTGCTCCTCGCGACGTGTGAGCACCGGCAGCAAGCGATCCGCATCCACAGCCGGTACGGCGGCCTGGGTCGCCTCCGTCGCGGCCTGCAATCGCTCGCCGATCCGCTGCGCGTAGGCCATCAGGAACGATTGTCGGAACGACCGGGTCCGGGATTCGCCGTACCGACCGATGTGCTTGCCGGAGGCAATCATTGCGCGATTCGCCTGCACCAGCAGGGAGGTGGCGAGGATCTCGGTGAGCTGCAGATCGAGGTCCGCTCCGATCACGGTGACGACGGCGAGCTGCTCGATCATGACCGTGCGGCAACGGTTCGCCGTGGCGACCGAGCCGACGAGTTGTGCCTTGGCCGACACGTACGGCGTGTCCAGCCAGATCCGCCGGGCGGCTGAGTCGTCCGGGATCTCGACCGCGGGATCCGCCTCGACCAGCGCCCGGTCCAGCGCGAACTTCGCCATCAACTCCTGCGCCTTGCCCGACAGCGCCTCCGCCTCTTCCGGGAACTCGGTTGCCTCCGCCTTCGCGAGCAGGCTGCGGATCCGCGAGAGCATCTTCGCGTTCGCCGGAACCGCGGGCCGGTCGGCTGAGGTTCGCCGTACCGTCGTCCCTGGAGACGGGAACAGCCGAGCCAGCGGCGGCAGCGACTGCAGGAAGCCGGCCAGCGCGAGCGTGTGGCGCAACGCGAGGTAGCGCCCGATGCGCTGACCGGTGGCCCAGGCGGTCAGATCGAGCTCTGTGTACGGCGTTTCGATGCCGAGGTCAATGAGTTGGTCGAGCCAGCGCGGATCGACCGTGTCGTCGCGGTAGCTGCGATGTTCCGCGGCGATCGCAGCCGTCAGGAGCGGCTCGACGCCGGGATCGAACTCGCGACGGCCGTGCTGAGCGAGGTCGGACGGCGTCCAGCCACGCTCCCACGTGGTCCGCAGCAGGCCGGACAGGAAACCGTGCAGCACTCGATCCACCTGTGCCTGGTCGCGTTCGTCGTACGCCCCCAGGCGGGCCAGCTCGAGATCGGACCGATCGTCGTGCAGGGCAACGATCGCGGCCGCCATCGGCAGCAGGCGCAGGATTTCCTCGTCACTCACGCGGTCGAGTCTGACACCGTCCGGAGCCGCACCCAAACGGATCCGTTACAGCCTGTGGAAAACCTGGTGCCGGAAGCGGATGCGCGCGAAAATCTGCCCTAAAGGACCTCCGCCCCGCAGGGTCCAGGAACTTAGCCTGGCGACAACACAATCGGGGAGGAATGTGATGACTCAGCTTGCAGAGTTCAGCATCAGCGGGGCGGTGCTGACGCCCGCGGATGACGGGTACGACGACGCGCGGCGACTGTGGAACGCGGTGCACGACCGGCGACCCGCAGTGATCGCCCAGGTGCGGAGCGCCGAGGACGTCGTGACTGCTGTGCGCTACGGGGTGGAGAACGGCCTGGAGATCGCGGTCCGCGGCGGTGCGCACAGTATGTCCGGCGCATCGGCCGGCGACGACGGTCTGATGATCGACCTGAGTGGTCTGAACACGGTGACAGTCGACGCTGAGGCTCGGCGGGTCCGCGTCGGGGGCGGTGCGCTGCTGGGGGACATCGACGCGGCCACGCAGCCGCACGGCCTCGCAGTACCGGCTGGTGTGGTCAGCCACACCGGAGTGGGTGGTCTGACGCTCGGCGGCGGGATGGGGTGGCTGACTCGCAAGTACGGGCTGTCGATCGACAACCTGGAGTCCGTGCAGATCGTGACGGCGGACGGCAGCGTTCTGCGCGCCGCCGAGGACGAGAACCCGGATCTGTTCTGGGGCGTCCGCGGTGGTGGCGGAAACTTCGGAGTGGTCACCGAGTTCGAGTTCCGGCTGCAGGAGGCCGGGCCGATGATCAACTACGGCCTGCTGTTCTTCAGCGCCGATCAGGGCACCGAGGTGCTGAAGCTGGCCCGGGACCTGAACCCGACGCTGTCGACCGACATCAACATCATCATCGCCGCTCTGAGCGCACCGCCGGAGCCGTTCGTGCCGGCCGAGCTGCACTTCGCGACGGGCTACGGTCTGGTCGTCGTCGGCCTCGGTTCGGCCGAGGAACACGCTGCTGTGCTGCAGCAGATCCGCGATGAGCTGGCTCCGGCGTTCGAGCTGGTGACACCGATGCCGTTCACCGCGCTGCAGCAGTCGCTGGACGAGCCGAACGCCTGGGGGCACTACTCCTATGAGAAGGGCTCCTACCTGACCGAGCTGACCGATGAGGCCATCGCTGTCGTCACCGAGCACGTGCCGCTGAAGAAGTCGCCGATGTCGGTCACCCTGTTCTACCGGCTCGACAAGGCGTACTCCGCGGTTGACGACGACGCCACCGCCTTCGGTGGCGCGCGGCACGACCAGTACGCCGTCTTCATCGTCGGCCAGTCGCCGGTGCCGGAGTTGTTCGAGGGTGAGCAGGAGTGGGTCCGCACGTTCTGGCAGGCCCTGCAGCTGGGCGGGCCCGACACCGGTAGCTACGTCAACGGTATGACCGAGGTGGACGACGCCCGGCTCCGAGCGACGTACGGGAGCAAGTACGAGCGGCTCCAGCAGATCAAGGCGAAGTACGACCCGGACAACGTGTTCCACCGCAACCAGAACATTCGGCCTGCCTAGGACATTTTGGCGGCCTAGATCGACGCTGCTCCGTCGATGACCAGCACCTGACCGTTGATGTTGGTGTTGTCCAGCAGCAGCATCCGGACCACGGGGACGACGTCCTCCGGTTCGGTCAGGTGGCCGGTCGGAGTACGGCGCACGATCTGGTCCAGCTGGTTCTGTCCGAGCACTGCTGACATCTCGGAGGCGAAGAAGCCGGGCGCAACGGCGTTGGCGAGGACGCGGCCACCCAGCTCACGAGCGAGTGAGCGGGTGGCCGCGTCCATGCCGCCCTTGGTTGCCGAATAGGCCACGAGGCCTGGGTAGCCGCGCTGGGCGCAGATCGAGGTGACGTTGACGATCCGGCCCTTCAGACCCTTGGCGAGCATCCGGCGCAGTACGAACCGGGTGAGGCTCAGGGGCGCGGTCAGGTTGGTCTGGATGATGTCCTCGAGCCGCTCCGCGCTGGTGTGGACGTGCAGAGAGTCCTGACCGATCGCAGCGTTGTTCACCAGGCCGTCGACCGGGCCGAGTGTCGACTCCACGGTCCTCACAAACGCTTGTACGGCTGGGGAGTCGTTGATGTCGACAGAACCGGCGTACAGGTGGTCCGGGTACTTGGACGCGAGTGCGGTGAGCTCTGGGGTCACTGTGCGGGCGAACGCGGCCACCTTGATCCCTGCGGCGAGCAGGTCGGTGACGATCGCCAGACCGAGGCCGCGGGAACCACCCGAGACCAGCACGACCGACGCGGGCGGTACGGACTCAGACATCGCTTTTCAGCGTCTCCTTCTGCGGGATCTCGTCCAGGAACCGGATCCGCCGCGGTACGCCGTAGTCCGGCAGTCGGCTCGAGCACCACTGCACCAGATCGGCGTCGGTGATCGGACCGAGCGAGTGGTTCGACACAACCTCGGCTGCGACCACCCGGCCGACCAGTGGGGCCTTGCGGGCGAATACTCGCGCCCAGGAGACACCTGGGTGTCCCATGAGCACGTTGCGGACCACACCGGCCGACACCTTCGAGCCGCCGACGTTGATCTCGTCGGTGTCGAGACGGCCGGTGATGAGGACTCGGTCGCCGTCGTACTCGACCCGGTCGCCGGTGTGCACCGCACCGACCAGTCCGGCGCCGTGGTGCGGTGAGCGGATCACCAGCTCGTCGCCCTCGACGGACAGCATCGGGCGGTCCGGATCGGGCGCGCGCTGCAGCCACTCGCGCGGGAAGCCCGCCTTTCCGTCGTGCACCACGATCGAAGCGCCGACCTCGGAGGACGCGTAGATCCACGAGATCCGGGCCTTCGGGAACAGGTCGCGGAGCTGGTCGAGAATCGCCTGGTCGACCGGCTCACCGCCGAGCGTGATCTGCTCCAGCGGTACGGCGGCCAACGCCTCGGAGTCGCGGTAGATCGCCTGCCGCCAGAAGGTCGGCGTACCGGATGCTGCTGTGACGCCGTGCTGGGCGGCGGTCTGAGGCCAGTCCTCCAGCTCGTGTGGCTCGATCACGACCAGGCCCTGGTCCTGTTGGGTCAGCGAGATCGTGACGACCTGCCACCAGGCGTAGGTCCCGGGCGAGTAGGGCAGCAGCCAGGTGCGCGGCGGCTGGTCTGCGGTCACTGTGGTGAGTGACTCGAGCGTATGACCGATCCGCTTCGGGCGGCCGGTCGAACCGGAGGTGAGCAGCCATGCGCGACCGGACTCCTCCACTCGCTTCAGCCGGGCCGGAGTCACCTCTCCGTCGGGCAGGACGATCGAGAAGCCGGATTCACCGAGCTCTTCGCGCATGTACTCGTCTACTCGCGAGCTGGTCGCGACCAAGAGCTCAGTGCCGTGCACTGCATGGTGTCTGAGTGCCGCCAGCGCGTCAGCGCCGTTGTCGACCAGCACTGCGGCCGGGGAGGGCAGCTGTGGGAGCTTGTGCAGCGTCCGCCAGGTCAGGCTCTTGCCGGCGACGACCACGGTGTTGTCGTCACCGATCAGTGCGGTGGTCCGGCGCCTCGTAGTCACGCCGTCTGGAGTTGCTCGATGAAGTCCAGTACGTCGCCGACGGTGGCGATCCGGCGCAGCCCGGGGGCATCGAAGTTCAGCTCGTCACCCAGCTCGTCCTCGACTCGCAGTGCGAGCTCGGAGAAGTCCAGCGAGCGGAATCCGATCTCGCGCAGCTCGGCTGTGTCGTCGGCCGGTAGCGACCTGCCCTGTGCGGTCATCACCTCACCCATCAACTCCCGGACCCTGACCCGCGCGACCGCACTCATGGTCCAGGAGCTTAGTACCCCGGGCCGGATCCGCGGGAGCGCGCCGGAGGGCCGCCTTGAGCCGCTTCACCCGGCTGGAGATCTCCCAGCCGATCAGCGCGATCAGTGGACTCGCGGCAGCGATCGCGGCGAGCAGAACCTCTTCGACCGGCAGGCCGGCGATGTGGAGGACGACCATGGGACCTCCCGGATGCTGCGAGACCTGGGAGGTTACTGAGTGTAAAGGGGATCATGCCGGTGGTAAACGGCTCGTTGCTGCCGTCGCATGCCTAGACTCTCCGGGTGACCGCACCTGGCGAGGAGGACCCGAAGACCGCACCAGAGGCGGTCACACAAGAGCTGCCCCCCGTCCCAGCCGACCCAAAGCCCCCGGCCGATGCCCCAAAGGGCACACCCAAGGGCAGGGCGGACGGCAAGGCCGAGGGCAACCCCGCCGAGAAAGCGGCCGAGGACAAGGCGGCTGGGGGCGAGGCCGAGGACAAGCCCGGCGAGAAGGCCGCCGAGGACAAGGCTGCCGGGGGCCAGGCCGAGGGCCAGGCCAACGACGCACCCGCCGAGAAGGCGGCTGAGGGCGCGACAACTCCTCCTTCCGCTCCTCCTGCTCCGCCGAAGAAGCGGTTGTGGGGGCGAGGTGAGCGGCGGCGTAGCGGGCGTGGGAGCAACGCCGAAGGCAAACCCGAGGACAACGCCGCAGGCAAGCCGGCTGACAAGGCCGGGGACAACGCCGAACGCAAGCCCGGGGACAAGGCCGGCGAGAAGGTGGCTGAGGGTGCGACGGCTCCTCCTTCCCCTCCTCCTGCTTCGCCGAAGAGGCGGTTGTGGGGGCGGGGGGAGCGGCGGCGTAGTGGGCGGGGGATGAGTACGGCGGGGCTGGTGAGTTTGCCGGTGTTGCCGTTGGCGTGGTTTGTGGGGTTGCAGGAGCATCCGGTGTGGATGCCGATCGCGTACCTGGCCTATTTCCTCGTGGTGATCGCGATCCCGGGGACGATGTTCTGGCGGCGGCTGACCGGTGGGACCGGGTGGTTCACGGTGGACGTGGTGCTCGGGACTGCGTTCGGGCTTGCGGTTGAGGCACTGGTGTATCCGGTCGGGATGCTGTTCAGCATGCCGTTTGCGGCGTTGCTGATGCCCGCACTGGCAGTTGGCATGGTCCGTGCGCTCCCCCGTACCCCACGAGCCCCGCGACCGACACCATGGTGGGCGACTGCGGGTGTGATGGTGGCAGTCGGCGCAACTGCCGCGTGGTTCGTCCGCACCGGCTCGCAGCTCATCCCGCTAAACGGAACAGCCGCCCTCCGGCCGAACTCCGACGCACCCCACAACCTCGCCATCGCGGGTGAACTGACCCACCACTTCCCCCCACGACTCCCGTACGCCGACGGCCGCTGGCTGACCAGCCACTGGGCGGCGTACGACCACATCGCGTCATCGCACTGGATCACGAGCATTCCGCTCGACGTACTGACGCACCGGATGATCCCGTTCGCGTGGATCCTCCTCACGGTGGTCGGCGCAGCCGCGGTCGGCATGCTGCTGACCGGGCGCGCAGTCGCCGCACCGATCGCGGCCGGACTGACAGTGGCGGCCGGGGACCTCACCTCATGGCCGTGGGCCGTTTCGGACCGAGTCTTCTCCGACGGGCCGTTCTCACTCGGCCAGCTCACCAACCCGCCGCAGGCGTTCTCGACCGTGCTGCTGCTACCGCTCATCGCAGTCACAGCACTGCTGTTGCGTCGACAGCCCGGCCGCGCGCCCCGCGCGCACATCTTCCGGTTGCTGGTGGCGGCCGCCGTACTGGTCGCTGCGCTTGCTCTCACCAAGGCGACCACACTGCCCGTGTACGGCGCCGGCCTGGCCGCCGCGTGGGTCTATCTGACCGTCCGCCGAGGCCGAGTCAACCTGCGCGGTCTAGTGCTCGGCTTGGGCCTCGCTGCGGCCTACGTGCTGAGCTTCTTCGTCGTACTGCGTGGCACCGAGTCCAGCGTCCGCTTCGCCCCAGCCCGCACCTTCGACCTGCTCGGTGGAAAGCTCCCGGTGATCATCGCGGTGGTCGTCGTCGGCTGGCTGATGCCTGCCGCCGGCGCTCTGCTGATCAGAAGCCGCGTACGCCGCGACCCGCTCCCAGTGTTCCTAGTCTTCGGTCTACTCGCCGCAGTGGCAGCCGCATCCCTCCTGTACGACGAGGGCGGCGCACAGCTCTTCTTCGTCCGCACCGGCTTCCTGTACGGCGTTTTGCTGGCCACCTGGGGTCTGAGCTCACTAGAACGCAAGCAGTACTGGATTGCCGCCGTCGCACTGCTCATCGGCGCAGCGGCGATCTACTGGGGTCGCTACCGCTCCCCCGACTCGTGCACTTCGACCAACTGCTTCGGCCAGGGACTCGCAGTCGCGCTGGTGATCGCAGCAATCGGCATCGGACTCTTCGGGCTGATTCTGCGCGGCTCCCGCCGTACCTGGGCTGTCATCGCAGTCGCCGTCCTGCTGGGCACCACGGTCTCCCCGACACTGGCGTCGGTGCGCAAATTCGCTACTCCGTCACTGACGGAGTACGAGTCGATCGCACCAGGCGGTATCGAGGCCGCTCGCTTCATCCGTCGCAACTCCGGTTCCAACGACCGGATAGCCACCAACGTGCACTGCCACAAACCCAGCACCACCCGCTGCCTGGCCGGCTCCTACTGGATCGCCGGCTACGCCGAGCGCCGCGTCCTGGTCCAGGGCTGGGCCTACCGCACCCGCGTCGACGACACCTACCCCGGCAAGCCGCAGAGCGACTACTGGGACCAGGAGAAGCTCCGTCTCAACGACGAGGTCTTCACCAACCCCACCCGCGAACTCCTGGAGACACTGCGCACCAAGTACGGCGTCCAGTGGCTCCTGCTCGACGACCGCGTCACCCAGCCCCCGAAGAACCTCGACCGCCTCACCGACCTGCGCTTCGAACTGGGCAACGTCCGGGTCTACCAGCTCTACCCCCCACCGCCGGCGAACAGCCCGTTCCCCACGCCCACACCGACTCCGTCGTTCCCGACCGGGACTCCGAGCTTCCCGACGGGCACACCAGGGTTCCCCAGCCCGACGCCAAGCTTCCCGACGTTCCCGAGCCAGCAGCCGAGCGGCACGCTCCCGACACAGCAGCCAAGCAGCACCTTCACCCCGAGCCAACCCTTCCCGAGCGGAACGCTGCCGACCGGCAGCGCCTCCACTCCGAACTTCACACCCTCCCAAACCAGCACGACCCCTGGCACCTAGCACCGCAGCCCGTCAGGGGCCGAGAAGCGCTGCCGGGACGACGGCGATGCCGTCAGGACGTCGATAGGCCTCGCCGCCGGTCGAGATCACCACGGCGTCAAGCAGATCATCACCGATCTGAGCCTTCAGCCAGTGCAGGTGGCGGACGTCGTCATCGGTCACCACCGGCGACAACTTCACCTCGATCGCCACGACGCGATGATCCGCGCGTTCGACGATCAGATCCACCTCGTGATCGCCGTTCCTCGTCCGCAGATGACGAACCGTCGCCTCGGCGGCCTGCGCATAGACGCGGACATCCAGCGTGACCAAGGACTCGAACAGCTGTCCCAGCAGGACTCCGTCGCGAATACGCGGCCGCTCGCCTGTCACGTCGTCGAGCAGCGCTGTCGCGCCGACGCCGAGCAAGGCGGCAGCGAGCGCAGGATCGGCAAGATGGTGCTTGGGCACCGACGCCAGCCGACTGAGTCGATTGCGAGTGGGGAGCCAGGCTTCGAGTGGTTCGAGCAGCCACAACTGGCTGAGCACATCGCGATAGGCCATCGTCGTTGTCTTGGCCGGCTTGTCGGCGTCTCCCGCAGTCGCCGCGTCGAGTATCGCGTTGTAGGCCGCGGTGGTCGCAGTCGCTGCCGCATAGGCAGCCAGCCAGGCTCGGAGCGTGGCCGGACGTTTCACCAGATGGCCTTGTTCAGGAAAATCCCGTTCGACGATCCGGTCGACGTATCCTGCGAGCTGCGCGCGCCGGGCCCGGGCCGCCAACGGCCGGATGCCGGGGAAGCCCGAGCTGACGATCTCCTCGGCGTACGTGGCCAACCGAACATCGGTCGCGCCGTCAACCGGCACCCCCGAGCCGGTCAACAAGCCCCGCAGACTGACCGTCGGAGACTCCAGACCACGCTCCGACAGCGCCATCGGCCGCATCCGCAGCCGCACGATGCGACCTGCGCCGGAGTGCGTCGGAGCCTTGACCGGACTCGCACTGCCGGTCAGCAGAAAGCGTCCCGGCGCGATGTCCCGGTCCACGCTTCGTCGCACGAGATCCCACACCGGTGGGTACAACTGCCACTCGTCCAGCAGGACCGGCGGCTCTGCTCGATCGAGGCGACCTGGATCAGCCTCCAGCAGCAGTCGCTGCGCCGGATCGTCCAAGGTGTAGACAGTCCGGGCTCGACGCTGCGCCGTCTCGGTCTTGCCGACTCCCTTCGGTCCATCGAGCGTAATCGCCGGCAGGCCGGACAGCAGTTCGTCGAGCTCGGCGTCCACGACACGTGCGAGATAGTCTGCCACCCGGCAACGCTACCATTAGCAGGCCTCAAACCATACTGTTAGCAGCGCTTCTAGGCTACCGTTAGCAGGTCTCACATGCTCCCGTTAGCAGGTCAGCGCAGGCTGATGGTGGGGATGGCGACGCTCTGGTTCGACAGGCGGTCCAGGGCGGTGACGGAGTACAGGTAGAGCTTGCCGGGGGTTGCGGTGGTGTCCAGGTAGGACTGCGACCGCGTGGTGGCTACCAGGTTGCGGGCGTCGTTGTCCGGGCAGTGGTCGCCGGCCAGGAGCTCGCGGCGATAGACGGCGTACGACGTGCTGTCAGGTGAGGTGCTGCGCCACTTGAGCTGGACACCGCCAGTCGTACGGGTGGCGTGGACTGCGTGCGGCGGGAGTGGGGCGCGCGAGTCCAGAGCTGGCATGGCCGGGATGAGTGCTGGGCGGGTGTACCAGGTGTTGTTGAGGAGAGTGGTCGCACCGAGGCGGTCGGCGCGGACGTCCTTGGCGGAGAAGAAGATGTTGCCCTTGACCTCGGGGATCGTGCTGTCGAAGGCCAGGTGGTCGCTCAGCTCGGCCGGGTCCGCCCAGTCGGGCGACTGCGCCGACGTACCGACCTTGTAGGTCGCTTCGCCGATGTAGAGGTGCACGTGGGTGCCGCGAACCTGCTCGGCCCACCACGGGACGATCTTGTTGTAGTCCGCCGGTGCGAAGCCGCCGGCCCAGTAGACCTGCGGAACGATGTAGTCGATCCACTCCTCGCGCACCCAACGCCGAGTGTCCGCGGCCAGGTCGTCGTACGTCTGCACACCGGCTGTGGTGTCAGTGCCTTCCGGGTCGGTCGCCTTGTTGCGCCAGACGGCGAACGGCGAGATGCCGAACTTCACCCACGGCTTTTCGGCCTTGATGCGCCCCTGCACTTCCTGGATGAGCAGGTTGATGTTGTTGCGCCGCCACTCGGCCAGGGTCGGGATGCCACCGCCGTACTGCGCGTACGTCGCTGCGTCGTCGAAGACCTGGCCGGCTACCGGGTACGGGTAGAAGTAGTCGTCGAAATGGACACCGTCGATGTCGTAGTTCGACACCGCGTCCATGATCGCGTCCTCGACCAGCTGGCGTGCCGCTGGGATACCGGGGTTGTAGTAGAGCTTCCCGCCGTACGTGACGACCCAGTCCGGGTGCTGCCGCGCCGGGTGGGTCGGGAGCAGTGCGTTGATGTCAGTGCCCATCGAGAGCCGGTACGGGTTGAACCACGCGTGCAGCTCGAGATTGCGCTTGTGCGCTTCGGCCACCGCGAACTTCAGCGGGTCGTAGCCAGGGTCGCCACCCTGCGTGCCGCTGAGGTACCGCGACCAGGGCTCCACCTTGGACGGCCAGAACGCGTCAGCGGTCGGCCGCACCTGCAGTACGACGGCGTTGTGCTTCTGGCGGACCGCATCATCCAGCCAGCCCGATAGCTCGGCCTGCTGCTGTGCAGCGCTCAGACCGGTCTTCGACGGCCAGTCGATGTTCACCACCGACGAGATCCACGTTGCGCGGAACTGCCGCAGCGGGGTCTTCGCGTTGGGCGCACAGCGGGCGTCGTCGGACGGCGCCGGCGCGGCGGACGCCGTACTGGCTAGTCCGCCCAGCAAAAGACCTGCGGTGGCACCGAGAACGCCCATGGCACGCCAGACTCTCATGTCACTCTCCGACAATCGCAACAGATGAAGTGGAAAGATGTTTACACATCGGGACGCTGGTAGGAAGACGCTAGGTTAGAGGCATGTTGCGGGGGGCCACTGACGACGATGTCGACACCATCCGGCGGTTGCGGAACCAGCAGGCGAACAGGGATGTGAGCATCACCTCGCACGAGATCGGTGCGGCCGAGCATGCGGCGTGGTGGGCTGCGGCCTCGGTCGACCCGCGGCGGCGGGTGCTGATCTACGTGCGGGACGGCGAGACGGCCGGCGTGGTCAACTTCTTCGACCTCGACGGCACGACCGGGTCGTGGGGGTTCTTCCTCGACGCCGAAGGGCTGGCCGAGCGCGATGAGACGTTGCCGGCCTGGATCGAGGTGATGCGCGAGGCGACGGCGTACGCGTTCGACGAGCTCGGGCTCGACCTGCTGACCGGTGAGGTGCTCGAACACAACACCGTCGTACGGCAGATGAACCGGCGCTTCCGGTTCGTCGAGGGGGCAGCGTCACAGCGCGGTGCGGTGAGCGTGATCCCGATCAGTCTGCGGCGCGAGGACCGGAGGAAGAAGTGAAGGGCACCATCGAGATCGGTGGAGTGCCGGTCGGGCCGGAGCACCAGCCGTTCGTCATCGCGGAGATGTCGGGGAACCACAACGGCGACCTGGAGCGGGCCAAGGACATCGTCCGCGCGGTGGCCGAGTCCGGTGCGCAGGCTTTGAAGCTGCAGACCTACACCGCCGACACGATGACCCTCGACGTCGACCTCCCGGCCTTCCGGCTGCCTGTCGAACACGAGCTGTGGAGCTCGGCGCGACTGTACGACCTGTACGAAGAGGCGCACACCCCGTGGGCCTGGCACGAACCGATCTTCGAGCTTGCCACCTCACTCGGACTGGTCGCGTTCTCGTCCGCCTTCGACCCAACGGCCATCGACTTCCTCGAGAAGCTGAACGTTCCGGCGTACAAGGTCGCGTCGAACGAGATCGGCGACCTCCCGCTGGTCCAGGGCATGGCCGAGACCGGCAAGCCGATCATCATCTCCACCGGCTCCGCCACCCTCACCGACATCGACGCCGCCGTCCGCGCCGCCCGCGCGACCGGCAACGAGCAGATCATCGTCCTGTCCTGTACGGCGAGCTATCCGGCACCGCCCGAACAGTCCAACCTCCGCGCCATCCCGGTCCTCCGCGACGCCCTCGATGTCCAGGTCGGCCTCTCGGACCACACCATGGGCATCGGCGCCGCCATCGCCGCCGTAGCCCTGGGCGCCACCGTCATCGAAAAACACGTAACCCTCAAACGCGTAGACGGCGGAATCGACTCCGCCTTCTCCCTGGAACCCTGGGAACTCGAGTCCCTTGTCGAAAACACCCGAGTAGCGCAGTTGGCCCTCGGGAAGCCGGTGATCGGTCCGAAGGAAGCGGAGCAGAACGTGCTGCGTTTCCGCCGTTCCCTTTATGTCACTCAAGATGTGCGAGCCGGCGACCAGATCACCCGTGCCAACGTCCGCTCGGTCCGGCCCGCTGGCGGTCTCGCCCCGCATCTCTTTCCTGATATTGAAGGCCGCAGCTTCCGAACCGACGTGACGGCCGGTACGGCGTTCACCTGGGATCTGCTGTGACCGAGTACTTGTTGTTTCCGGGGCGGCATCATGTTCTGACCCGGTTTCAGGGCGAGTTTCTGCGGAAGGCGGCGCAGGGGCGGACTGTGGTTTGGGCGGTGACTTCGGCCAATCACCGGACTACGAAGCGGAATCCTGTCGGGTTCGATCGGCGGGAGGCGGCGATTGAGCGGTTCAGCGTCGCCGAGGGGATTCGGTCGTTGGTGGTGGGGGTGGTGGATACGCCGCCTACGGATGAGTTTGCCGAGGTCACCGTTAAGGCTATTGAGGCTGGGACGGATGACCTTGTGCGGTTGACGCCGGGGAACACGGTGGTGGCTTGTTCGACGCCTGAGGTGAGCAAGTTGTATGAATTGCTCGGGTTTGAGGTTGTCGGCGTGGAACCTGAGGGAGTGTTGCGGCCTTGGGACGTGTTGCTGATGGTTGCTGCTGGCAATGATGAATGGCGGGCGGTGGCGCATCCGGCGACGGCGGATGTGTTCGAGCGGTATGCACTGGATGCGCATGTGCAGCGGTGCGTGAACGATCCGGTGGTGGGCGACGACGGTGGGCTCACGACCACGCGGGATTACAAGACGTACGCCGATGCGTTCGAGACGGCGGCGGATCGGAAATGGCAGCAGATCAAGGAGTTCGTCCGGCCGGGGCGGATTCTGGACATCGGGTGCGCGACCGGGGCGACACTGCAGTTGGTCGATGCGGATCCGCGGTTCCATGAGTCGGACCTGATCGGGGTCGAGGTCGCACGGCATTTGTACGCCGAATGCGAGCACAAGAAGGAACAAGGGCTCTTCCGGAACCCGAACGTGTACTTCTACCAGCGGAACATGCTCGGCTCGGCGGTCTTCCCCGCGCGGTCGATCGACACCACTCTGACGCTGGCGTTGACGCACGAGATCTGGTCGTACGCCGATGGGTCGCGGACCGAGACCGTCCAGCGGTTCGCGGATGCGTTGTTCGCGCATACCGCGCCGGACGGTGTCTGGATCAACTCCGATGTCTGCGGACCTGGCGAGCCTGATCGATCCGTCGTACTGCGGTTGGATGACAGCGACGGCGCCAACCCGGCCGAGCCGCTGGAACTCGAGTCGCTCGACGACCCCGCGGCGTACGTCGGTCAGTTGTCGACGCGGGCGCGATTCTTCCAGTTCGCGCAGGACTTCCGGCGAAATGCGAACGTGCCGTTCGAGTACGCCGTACAGGGTGATCGGTTGGTACTGCGGTTGGCGGATGCGATGGACTTCCTGACCCGCAAGGACTATGTGGACAACTGGTTGAGCGAAACGCATGAGCAGTTCTGCGGGCTCAATTTCGCCGACTGGTCAGCGGTCGCGGAGCGCGCCGGATTCCACCTCGACCCGTCGTCGAAGGCCTGGCGCAACGACTGGGTCATCGACAACCGCATCGCCCCAGTCGCCTCACTCACGAGTTCCACGGGAGACCCAATCGACTGGCCCGACACCCACCAACTCCTCATAGCCCGCCGCTAACGCGGACGTTAAGGCGAGGGTTGCGTGAGCCGGCAACTTTGGCGTGCCATACGCGAAATAGTTACCGTCTAACGCGCGATCGACAGCCCGGCCGTGTGTGAGGGCGGGTCAGCCATTGGCCGGCCTCTTTCCTGCACAGCAACCACAGCCCGGTAACCCCAGGCGACGTGAAGCCGCGGTCACCGACCTCGCCATCCACCTCAGCCACCGCGGCGCCCAGCCATGCTGTCTTTCTAGTCGGCCGGACGCGGCGATCAGCCCCAGCACACGTCCCCGGCCGAGTCCCTTTCGGTCTGTACCCCGGACTCGACCGCCAAAGGCGGCCGACGAAGCAAGAGGGCGGGCCACGCGGGTGGCTGGGCTGGTTGGCGAGGCCCGGCGACCGCGGCTCCACGTCGTCGGGGCCTGACGGGCTGTGGCTCAGGTGCGTGATGCTCGAGGTTCACGTTAGTCGGCAATTTTTCGGGTCCAGGCGCCGATTTTCTTCCGACTAACGCGCCAGACATCCCCCGGGCGACCCGAGAGCGCGGGCCGGTAGTCACCTTGAGCGCCCACCAACCATCCACACCCCAGCGAAACGGTTGAACCGTGCTCAAGGTCGGCCCGACCAGTTCACCTGAGCACCTCTCAACCAGTTCCGGCCCGTCTAGATGGTTGATCCGTGCACAACGTCGTACCGGCTCGTGGTGCGAGCCACTGGGTTGACGCAGCAGGCAGGGGGTTAGCGGGGTGGGCGGAGTTTGTTGAGGTGTTTGTGGAGGGTGCGCTTCGCCTTGCCTGCCAGTTTGCGGGGGTTGCGGATCTGGGCGGCTCGGGCTACTGCGCGGGCCAGGGCGTAGGAGCGGGAGCGGTGGAGTTTGTTGCGGTCGGCGGTGGCTTTCTGGACCTGGGTGCGGAGTTCGCGGATGCGGTTCTCGCGGGTCTTGAGGGCTTTGTTGCGGAAGCCGAGGGTGCGTTCCAGGCCGAAGACGTGGCCTTGGAGTTCGGTGAGTTCTTGGCGGGCTCGGTCGGCGTCGGCGAGGGTGGTGCGGAGGTCGGGGTGGGTTTGTTCGCGCGGATCCAGTACGGCGGCCAGGGCGGCGGAGAGTTGTTTGCCCCAGGCAAGTTGTTCGGCGACGGCGGATTCGACGTGCGGGGCGGTTGCGGGGGTTGGGTCGGCGGGGATTACGCCGGACATCGAGAGCCAGGTGGCGACCAGGTCGTCGCCGATCATCCACGGGGGCCAGGGGTGGCGGCGGTGGGTGTCGACCAGGCGTTTGTGGAAGCGGAGCCAGGCGGTGGCGAGCAGGTCGTTCTTGTCGACTCGTTCGGGGGCTACCCAGCCGGAGATGCCGTAGGCGAAAGTGTCGCCGTCGACGATGATGTCGTCCCAGCGGAGTAGTACTCGCGAGCTCTTCGCCCACTCGCCCAGCGCGGCGGCAACCTTCCGGAACCCCGGCACATCCTCAGCCGCAGCCAGCCGGAACAGCACGGTTTCGACTGTCTCCCCGCCGGGGATCTCCGTCGGCACGACCGTCGGGTCGAAGAGCAGCTCCGAGTTCTCCGCCGGCCTGGCGAGGCCTACGGCCTCTGGTGGGAGGGGGGTGAGCGAGCCGACTCCCCTGTCGGCGGAGGTGGTGAAGGAGGGTGCGTCCACCAGCCCAGCACCGGTGGTGGGGGTGAGGGTGAGCTGCCAGCCGGTGGGCGCGAGGGCTGACGCGTCCGTGATGGCGGTGGCGCGGGGCCCGGAGGGCGTGGGCTCTGACGCGTCCGCGAGCGCGGTTGTGCCGGGGGAGGCGTTGGCCGACGCGTGTGGGGCGGTGGTGGGGGTGGCTTTGAGGGTGGTGGGGCCGGACTGGGTGTAGAGGGCGTGGGGGGTGGGGGTGTTGCAGATGGCTAGCCAGGTGGTGGGGACGGCGGAGAGGAGGCCGGCTCGGGCTGCCGATTCGAGGGGTTCGGTGGGGGAGGTTAGGAGAGGGGTGTCTACGGACTCCAGGGCCTCGACGGCTAGGCGGGTGGGGAGGTGGCCGGGGCGGGCGGTGGTGGCGGCTTCTGCGGCTATCAGGGTGTGGGAGGAGAAGTCGGCGTACAGCTGGGCCGGCCAGGGCAGCGCTGCTTGGAACTGGGGTACTGAGACTGGGCGGGTTGGGTCGTCGTGGAGGGGGATCCACTCGTCGTTGCCGTGGCGGAGGTGGGGCGGGCGGCGGTCCAGGAGGTTCTGGAGGCTGAACTCGTTGTGGAGGCCTAGTACGACGACTGGGTCGGGTGCGGTGAGCGTATGGAGCGCGGCTAGGCGTTCGGTCCAGGTCAGGTGGTCGCTGTCGTAGCCGAGGACTCGGTCGAGTCCGTCTGCGGCGATTACTACCTCGAAAGGCGCGGTGTCCTCGAACAAAGTGGGAGTGGCTGTGCGCAGGCCGTCCAGGGCACCGGCCACCACGTGGAGGCAGGGGCCGAAGGTTTCGGTCAGTTGCTCGGCGTCGGAGACGGAGCGGACCAGGATGGTGACGTCGGCCGAGTGGGCCAGCACGGACTCGATCAGGAGTGGGGAGTGCGGGCCGAGAATCAGCGTGCGGCGGTTGGCCGGGATCACGTCGGTCAGCAGGGCGGCGAGCACCGGCTGGCGGGTGGTGTGATCGGTCCAGGGCTGCATCTCACCACGGACCACCAGAACCTCAGACACGCTCTCTCCAATCGAACAGCATCCGCAGTTCCGCGGCCGGCATCATCCAGTCCTTGCCGAGCTCCAGGTCCGTGGTCGCTCGTGCTGCTTCCAGGTCGATCGACGTGCCGAGCATCTCCGGCCACAGTCGCTCGATCCGGCTCTGCCCACCGAACAGTGGGTTCTCGCCGTCCATTTCCATCGGGTCGCCGTACACGGCTGGTTCGCAACCGGCGGCGACGCCGTAGAAGATGGCGGTGGAGAGCCGGTTGGCCGCGACGCGCTTGTGTTTACGCAGCTCGGCCAGTTGCTTGTAGAGGAACTGCTTGTCGGTCCCCTCGTAGGAGAAGCCGCGCCGCCCGAACGACACCACTCGGAAGCCCGCGTCCTCGTAGTACTGGCGTACTTCGGGGCGCTCGTACTCCGTGTAGTACAGGCTGAACGTCACCGGACCGGGCTCGGTCTCGCGGATCTCGTCGATGAGCCGCTGGTGGTCGCCGTGGATCTTGCCGCCCTCCCAGCCATGGAAGAGGAACCACAGCGTCCCCTCCCGCTCCTCCTCCGGCACCGAAGCGACGGGAGGTACCAGGTCGAGCAGGTACAGGAACGGCGCGCCAATGCTGTGGTAGTTCCGCCGCCCGAGCGCATGGCCGCGCCGACGCGGCGCATCGCTCCAGGTGAACCGCCACGCACCGTCGTAGAACTCGTGCACCGGATTCCACCCACAGCCAATGTTCCAGCCGTGCTGCAGGTACCCGCGCAGTCGCGGCGGCTGGTCGTACTCCAGCCCCGCATAGCGCGCCAGGATGTGCGCCTGCCCGTAGTAGTGGTTGTGGTGGTGCATCAGCGCACCTCCACGTGCAGAGTGCCCGCATGCGGCCGTACGGCGAGCGAGTGCCCAGCGGCGCGGACTACCAGCGGCAACTTGCTGCAGAGGAAAGGCTCGCACTGTACGGCGTGGGCCGAGCCGTCATGCAGGACCGCGAACAGAATCCAGTCGGCCAGCGAGGCAGTCGGGTCCACCGACACTCGTCGCTCAACCGTCGGGTCGACGACGGGGACAAGTGCATCCAGCTCAACCACAGCGGACCAGCCGTCGTCGGAGAAGCTCCGCCGCGCCAGCACTTCCACGTAGTCGTCGGTGCCCGGCAGGAAGCGCCGCCACGCGAACGACACCTCACCCCAGTCCGGTCCACGCGCGACCAACATGTTGCCCGCAGCAACTACAGCCGTGGCCGCGAAGCGGATCGGTGACTCGTGCAGGTTGACGTAGCCGCCGGTGGAGCGGGTCATCGTGATCACCCGGCCGCGCTCGGCGTGCGACACCGCGCGGTCTCCGGCGGTCCACAGCAGCAGTTTCTCCTCACCGGCCGGACCGCGGAGCCTGAAGGCCCGAGTGGTCCGCTGGCTGAACGGATCGTCCGGATTGATCTCCGCCATGATCGGTCCGATCGGCAGCCACGCAGTGAAGTCGCGGCCGTCCACCTTGATCGGCACCTGTTCCTCGCCACCCGACACCGGCCGCGTGACGAACAGCGAAGGCTCATCGAACGACGACCGCCCGTGCAGCACGAGCGCTTCCGGCGTGTGCTCGATCGACGTCAACCGGCAGGGGTCCGACAGCCGCCGTACGGCGAAGCACCCGTCCTTGCCGGGACCCGGCTGAACCCAGCTGGTCGGGGAGATCCACGCACCGGGCGGCCAGCCCGGACTGCCCGCAGCCTGGCCGCGCAATCGGTCCCGACGCCGCAAGCGCCCAAGCTTCAGCTGTACGTCGAAATGTGCCGGACCGGCCGTGCATCGGGCCAGGAGCTCCTCGTCGAGCACCACCTCGAACCCGACGCGGCTGGTGTCCCCGTGCAGGTCAGTGGCGTCGTACCGGCGGACGTGCAGCGGATACGGCAGTCCGGCGATCACCAGGTCGATGCGCAGGCTGGACGACTCACAGATCGCCAGATGCTTGATCTCCGCGGTGCCCTTGACGGACAGCTTCCCGTCGACCCACTTGACCTCGCGGACGCTGGTCGCCAGCGTCAGGTCCTGCTCCGCGACCCGGTACAGGTCGGGCGACACAGCGCCGTCGTACAGGCCCGGGTAGTTGTAGACGTACTGCTTGCGCTTCCGCGGTCGCGGGAGGACACGGGCACCGCCGCGTAGACCGCCGTCTTCGCGGAAGATCGCGAGTCGCCGGAGCAGGTCGACGTCTCCGGCGCGCAGTGCGGCGTGCTGGATGCGGTCGTAGCGGTGTGCGCGTTCCAGCGCGGCAGGGTCGAGTCGGCCGAGCAGACTGCCGGCCAGGTCGACCAGGGTTTGCTCTTCACCGTCCGGAACCGTGCCGAACGCCATCATCAGCGTCAGGAGATCGATCTGAGTGAAGTGTGCGTGCAGCTTGCTCCGGATCGCCGGCAGCGCCTTGTCGGCCAGGTCCATCACCAGTCCGGCGGAGGTGACCCGGTCCTCGAGGTTGCCGAGCTGGAACTTCTGCTGCGTGATCGACTCACCGGACTCCCGCTCGCGCCAGTAGTAGACCGGTGCGGCGATGGTGTCGACGGTGACGGCGTCCAGATGCGCCTGCAGGGTGACCGGGTAGTCCTCGTACCGGATGGCGGGGAACTCGTACCCGTACTCGTCCCAGAAGGAGCGTCGGTAGACCTTGTTCCAGACCATCCGATCCAGGACCAGATCGGTCACCTCGGACACATGAGTGGCGAACCGGTCCCGCATGAACGGCTGGCGGTGCAGCCAGGACGGTCGGACGCCGGAGCTGTTGTTGAACCGCCGTGCGTTACCGCCCGCGAAGTCGGAGCCGGTCCGGTCCAGTGCGCGGACGAGCTTCTGGAAGCCGTGCCGGGTGACCAGGTCGTCGCTGTCGACGAAGGTCAGGTACTCGCCCTGTGCGTGCCGGACGCCAGTGTTCCGGGCCGGTCCGAGACCTGCGTTGTCCTGCTGCACGATCCGGAACCGGGAGTCCCGGGTGCAGAAGTCCTTCGCGATCACCGCACTGTCGTCGGGAGACCCGTCGTCGACCAGGATCGCCTCGAAATCGGTCCAAGTCTGCCGGGCGATCGAGTCCAGACAGTCGCCGATGTACTCCCCGACGTTGTAGAACGGCACCACCACGCTCAGCCGAGGCGTCACTCCGGCAGTACTCCCCTCGCCCGAGGGGTGCGCCCTGGCCGCGCACCCTACGTAGCGGCAACGAGGTGGACTGTGAGGAGGTTATGCACCGGTTCGAAGCCGTAACGTGCCCAGATCCGCTGGATTCCGGTCTGGTGCGCTTGAGTGGAGACCACCAGGCGGCGCGTGGTGGCCGCATCCTCGATGGCTGACAGCAGGTGCCCGTACCGGCCGCGGCCCTGCTCAGCCGGTACGACGCCGGCCAACTGGATCTCGGTCCAGGACCGCCGCTCGTCGATGGACGCCAGCGCGAGCACCCGCCGGTCCGGACCGCGCAGGACAACCGCACCGGCCTCCCGGATCCGCCGCCGGGCCCACTCCTGCCGCCCGGCCAGTGCGACGGCCCGGTCGAACATCGGGTTCGCGCAGTAGTGGTTCCCGGAGTCGCCGAAGATGTCGGCCACCACGTCGTCGACCAGTACGTCGTCCGCCGCCGGCTCGAGTTTCGCCGTGAACCCGGCCAGTGGGGCTGGCCGCCGACCCTTGCCGGCCGGGAGCGACCAGTACACGACAGTGTCGGCCAGCAGCGCGTTCCGCGGTCCCCCGGACAAGGCGGCGAACCACGTGGTCTCCCGCGCCGGATACCGCAGTACGACGACGTCCGCCGTCGACCGCTCGATCGCAGCGAGCACCTCGGCGAGTGGCGTCCCAGCCGAGGCAGACACCGACATCCGGTCAATCGAAACGCCGAACCGCTTCGCCGCGTCCACCGACGGACGGATGCTGAGCTCACCGGATTCGAGCGCTTCGTACCAACTCATAGGAGTTGGCAGCTTAGCGAATGCACCCCTATGGTGGCGCGGGTGCCGACCCTCACAGTGGGCACGTCGGCACGTCCGACCGCCCGCCCCAGTCGGCGGACCGCCGTGAACCAACTCGCAAAAGCATCAGCCGGTGCCGCTCTGGCCGTGCTGGTGATCTGGCTGATGGCCGGAGACACGTCTGCCGACAGCGTCTTCGCCCTGGTGCGTTTCTGGCTGCTCGGGATCACCCTGCCCGGTGTGGTGCTGTGGCGGCTTACCAGTCCGTTCCGGCACAACCTGGTTGAGGATGTGGCGGCCGGTTCGCTGGTTGGTGTCTCCGCGCTGCTGCTCGTCTACATGGGTGTCTCGCCGCTCGGTCTGCAGCGCTGGGCCTGGCTGTGGGCAGTCCCGGTCGTGGCGGCGGCGTTCGCCGTACCGCGGTGGCGTCGTCGGGTGCTGAGTCGAGTCGAGCGCCCGGTGAGCCCGTTGACTGCTTGGTTGCTCGCCACTGCGTGCGCGCTACCGGTCTATGCGATCGCTCGGCCGCGGAACGTCGCACCGGCTCCCTACACAGACCCGGCATACAACAACCCGGACATGGCGTACCAGCAGGCTCTGGCGGCCAGTGCGAAGTACGACTTCCCACTGCAGGCGTCGTACGTGCACGGCGAGCAGATGGACTACCACTACTTCTTCCACCAGTTCACCGCGGCAGTGAACTGGGCTACCGGGGTCGACCTGACCGATCTGATCTACACGATCGGCTGGATCCCGCTGACGCTCGCCGGCTGCGCGCTGATCTTCGTACTCACCGACCGCTTCGCACCGGGCTCACGCTGGGCCGGTCCGCTCGCCGTCGCGGTCGCCGCGGTCGGTGGCACCGTGAACGTGTACCCGGGCTTCACACTGCCGCAGGAGAGTCTGACCGCCTACCTCTGGGGCAGTCCGACGCAGAACCTCGGCAGTGGGCTGACCGTGCTGCTGGCGATCGTGATCGTCGACATTCTGCGCGGCCGCAACAGCCGCGGTACCTGGCTGATCGGGCTGCTCATCGCAGCGGCCGCCTCCGGCTCGAAGGCGACGATCCTCCCGTTGGTCCTCTGCGGTCTCGGGCTGGTCGTGTTCGTCCGCCTCTGCCAACGCCGAATGGCGAGGCGCGCAGTGGTGATGGCGGTAGCGGTGACCAGCGTGATCCTGACTGCGATCGTGGTGGTCTTCGGCAACCACTCGACCGGGCTGTCGCTCCGGCCGTGGGTCACCTTCGCGAAGATCGGCGTCTACCCGTTCATCGCTTGGCAGCGCGAGTGGGACACCGGCGACTACGACCACAGCTCGATGTGGATCAGCGCGGTCGTCACCTGCTTGGCCTGGTTGCTCGGTACCGCCGGACTGGTCGTTCTGGCCGGTACGGCGAAGCGCTGGTTGCGTGACGCCGGAATGATCTTCCTGATCGGGGTGGCTGTCGCGGGGTTCTGCGGAATGGCTCTGACCGACCAATCCGGTTCCAGCCAGATGTACTTCCACCGGACCGCCGTACCGATCATCGCCGTACTGGCTGCCGTCGGTGCGCACATGCTGGTGTTCAGCATCCGCAGAGCCAAGTGGCTGGTGCTCGGGTCAGTCCTGGGCGGTATGGCGGCGGCTGCGGTCGCTCGGCGAATCATCCGAGCACTGCCAAGTGACGCCGTGCTTTTCCGCCGGGAGGACGGCACACTGACCGGACTGGTCCTGCCATGGGTCCTGACAATCGCCCTGCTCGCACTGGTCGGTGTCCTCGCGGCAGTCTGGCTTCGGCAGCGGACTGGTCGCGTGGTTCTGGCGGGGTTCGTGCTGGCGGCTATGGGTGCAGGTCTTTACCTACCGCTGCGCGCACTGCCGAGCATGGGCGACGCGAAGCCCACGGAAGCCGTTGCCGAGGACACGTTGTTGGGACCGTCGGCCACGCAACTGGCCGCGGCACGGTGGTTGCGCGACCACACCAGCCCCGACGAATTGATTGCCACCAACGCCCATTGCGCACGCAAGAGCGCGCTGGGCTGCGACGCCCGGCACTTCTGGATCGCCGGACTCAGCGAGCGGCACGTGCTGATCGAGGGCTGGGCCTACACGAACACGATCAACGACCAGGTCGTCAGCACCGCCCTGAACCCGAACATCCTCCCGTACTTGGACCAGGACAAGCTCGCCGAGAACGACCGCGTCTTCGTCGCACCCACCCGCGACAACCTGCAGGAGCTCCGCACCAAGTACGGCGTCCGCTGGCTGTACGCCGACCCTGCGCAGACCGCCGTGTCCCCGGAACTGGAGGCGCTGGCAACGGTCCGCTTCCGGGCTCCGGATGCTGTCGTCTACGAACTCGGATAACCCTGTGTAAACGCGCGGATTCGCTCTAGGGTGTGCGCATGCGCGCACGGGCACGGCGGCGGGGGCCGCGAACGGCGGGGCCGTCCCTCACGGGGTTACTGGCGGGTGTTGCCGTTGGCATCCTCGGGATCGGGTTGTTGCTGCAGCACTCCACCTTCTTCGAGGTGGTCCGGTTCGTCCTGTTCATCGCACTCGGCGTCGCACTGCCCGGTTTCGCGCTGTGGCGGCTGATCGGCAACTACAGCCGCAACCTGGTCGAGGACCTGGCCGGCGGCTTCGCAGTCGGCACTGCAGGGCAGATCGTGGTCTATCTGGCCGCTGCGTCGATCGGACTGCAGGCGTGGTCCTGGGTGTGGGGACCCGTCGTGATGGTGCTCTCGTTCATCGACAGTGACATCCGGGCGCGGGTCTGGCGGCGGGTTGCGCAACCACTCCGGCCGTTGCAGGCGTGGTTGTTCGCACTGTCGACCACGGTCGTGGTTCTGATCGTCTACCGGCGCGGTCCGAGCCAGTTCCTGCCCGCATACACCGATCCGCTCCGCTCGTACCCCGATCTGGCGTTCCAGCAGGCCGTGGCCGCCAGCGCGAAGTACGACGTACCGGTGTCGACACTGTGGCTTGGCGGTGAGCCGATGAAGTACCACACCTTCTACCACCAGTCGACGGCTGCGACCGCATGGGCGACGCGGATCGACCTGACTGACCTCATCCACTCCCTGACCTGGTTACCGCTGTTCCTGGCCGGGTGCGGACTGGTCTTCGCGTTGGCCAGTCGGTTCGCTCCGACGGCTGAGACCGGTGCGACCTGGGCCGGGCCGCTCGCCGTACTGATCGCCGGACTGGGCGGTGCGATGCAGCCGCTTCCAGATGCTGGTTTTGGTGGCTTGTCCACAGCAGTGGCGGCGTACCTGAGTCCTACGCAGAACCTGGGCGTCATGATCGCCATGGCGCTGTGCGTCGTCGCGGTCGACCTCCTGCGCGCTGAGCCGCCGCGGAGTCGCTGGGTGCTGCTGGTTCTGCTCGCACTGGTTGCTGCGGGTGCCAAGTCGACGATTTTGCCCTTGCTGGGCATCGGATTCGCGTTCGCCTTCGTCCACGCGGGTATGGCGCGTAAGAGCAATCGGACTGCGTTGCTGGGCGGTCTGCTGGCCTTCGTCGTGTTCGTCGCTGCCATGCTGACGATCTTCGGCGGGAGTACGTGGGGCACGGAGATCAAGCCGTTCAAGACCTTCAGTCAGTTGTCGTCCTCACCGCTCGCGACGCTGCTGAGCTGGGGACTCGCGGTCTGCGGGATGTGGTTCCTCGGCCGCAAGTGGCGTGATGTCGGTACGGCGTTCCTGATGGGGTTCGCGGTGGCCGGACTGATCGGCACACTGATGACCGCGCAGTCCGGGATCAGCCAGCTCTACTTCCTCCGTACGGCGTTCCCGGCGATCGCAGTGCTCGCCTGTGTCGGACTGGCCAACCTGGTGGGCCGTCTGGGTGACCGGCGTGGCGTGGCGCTGGTAGGGATCGCTGGGGCGCTCAGCCTGGCCGGGCTCGCGGTTGCGCGTTCTAAAGCCGCTGGTGACAGAGATCCGTGGCTATGGATGCTGGCTGTGCTTCTGATCGTCGGAGTGGTCGTCGGGCTTGGCTGGAAGGTGTTTCGTCGACCGGGCAACCTGGGAATCGCGATCGTGGCCGCTGCGGTGGCCGCGTGCATGATCGGCTCGGTACTAGTACCGCTGCAGGCGTTTGTATCGGACAGTGCGTCGAAGCTGGTCTACGCCAAGGTCTCTCGTGGCGGGGCGACCGCTGCTGAAGCTGGGGCTGCACGCTGGTTGCGGCGGAACACTCAGCCAGGTGACCTGATCGCGACCAACGCGCACTGCATCATCCAGCGCGAGAACGTCTGCGACAGCCGGCACTTCTGGCTCGCCGCTCTGTCCGAGCGACCGGTACTGGTCGAGGGCTGGTCGTATTCGAACCAGGCGAACCGGATCGCGTTGGAGACCAACTCGAATCCGAGCCTGATCCCGTACTGGGACAGCAGCAAGCTCGCAACCAACGACACCGCGTTCAAGTCGCCGTCAGCCGACGTCATCCAGCGACTGCGCAATGCCGGGGTGCGCTACCTGTTCGCTGACCGTCGCGCCGGCGCGGTGTCACCGAAGCTCGGGGAGTTCGTCAGCATCCGGCACGCGACACTCGACGTGACGATCTACGAGATCAAGTGAAGTAGCGCATCCGCGACTCGGACGCGCCCCTGACCGTCGACCATGCGCCACCCGGCGGCTGCGAGTCTCGTTCGCTCGGCTGAGTCAGTCAGCAACCGCTTGAGCACGGCAGCCGCGGCGGTTGGGTCCGCCTGGAGTTGGGAGAGTACTCCGACACCAGCCGCCGTACCGGTGGCGATTGCGCGCTCGTAGCCCATCACCTGGTTGTCGACGACACACACCAACCCGGCGGTCGCGCCAAGACACAGCAGCTCCCAGGTCGACGTACCGGACGCACTGATGGTCACATCCGCCTCCCGCACGGCGGCAGCGAGCCGGTCCGTCGGGGCGATGACGTTGACGAGCGATGAGACCGCAGTGATCTGTGCGGCCAGTTCGGGGGTCGGAGCAACCACAGTGGCGTCGAAAGGTACACCTGTCGCAGCCAGAGCCCGTACGACGGCCGGACCGGCGCCGAAGGCATCCGTTCCGCCGAAGAACGCAAACACCTTCGGTACGTCGACCACCCGCGCGGCCGGCGGGTCCACCGGGCGCAGGGCGCGGATCTCGTCGCGGATCAGCACGTAGTCGAGCCCTGCGAGGCGGACCGAGTCGGGCGGCAGGACTGGGTGGTCCAGCTCGGCGGCGAGGTTCTGGTCGACGAGTACGTCGGCCACTGCGCCCCGGAAGTCCCCGTCCACAATGGCGAGTGTCGGTAGCCCGCTGGAATGGACTGCCGAGTAGACCGCCGCGTCGAGGTCATACGAGTCGAAGACGACAGCGTCGTACCGGCTGAGCACCTCCACGTGCTCCGCAGGAGTCCAGACCGCAGGACGAATGGTGATGCCGCGGGCGGTGAGCTGGGCTGCTGCCCAGGGGACTGTGTCAGCGTCGCAGATGAAGTCCACGGTGAGCCCGCGGCGCTGGAGCTCTTCGGCGAGAGCCAGGCAGCGCATCACGTGGCCGATGCCCCGGGTCGGTCCTACATCGCAGCGCACTCCGACACGGCTCACGCCACAGACCGTATCCAGTGGATTGAGAGGGTCGCTAACCGGGCAGCTATTGTTTCGGAGCGGCAACCGCTACCGTCCGTCAGAAGGAGCCTGCTCGACGTGTCCATCCTCACCGGCTCCGACATCCTCGTCACCGGCGGTACCGGGTCGTTCGGCCGGGCGTTCGTGCGGCACGCTCTGGAGCGGCTGAATCCGCGCCGGATCATCGTCTTCAGCCGCGACGAGCTGAAGCAGTGGGAGGTCCGCCAGCTGTTCGGCGACGACTCCCGGCTGCGGTTCTTCCTCGGTGACGTCCGGGACCGGGCCCGGCTGCTGCGGGCGATGCACCGGGTCGACTACGTCGTCCACGCGGCCGCGCTGAAGCAGGTCGACAGTGGCGAGTACAACCCGTGGGAGTTCGTCCAGACGAACGTGATCGGCTCACAGAACGTGATCGAGGCCTCGATCGACTCCGGGGTGAAGCGGGTCGTCGCACTGTCCACCGACAAGGCCTCCAGCCCGATCAACCTGTACGGCGCGACCAAGCTGACCGCGGACAAGCTGTTCATCAACGGCAACCACTACGCGGCGGCGTACGACACCCGGTTCGCGGTGGTGCGGTACGGGAACGTGATGGGCAGTCGCGGGTCGATCATCCCGAAATTCCGCGCGCTGCACGCGGCCGGACAGTCGCTGCCGATCACCGATCTGCGCTGCACGCGGTTCCTGATCACGCTGCCGCAGGCGGTCGAGTTCGTGGTCGACTCGTTCGAGCTGATGACCGGCGGTGAGCTGTACGTGCCGCGGATCCCGTCGATGAAGGTGACCGACCTTGCCGAGGCGATCGCGCCCGGCGCTGCGATGCACGACGTCGGACTGCGCCCCGGCGAGAAGCTGCACGAGGAGATGATCAGCCCGGAGGAAGGCCGGCGGGTGCTCGCCATCGGCAACCGCTTCGTGCTGCAACCCGATCTGGCGACCTGGGGTTACATTCCGCCGGAGGGCGGCGTACAGCTGGACGAGGGCTTCCACTACGCGTCGGACACCAACGACACGTGGTACACGATCGAGGAGATCCAGAAAATCCTCGAGGTGGATCACTAGTGCTCCCGTACGGTCGGCAGTCGATCTCTGCTGCGGATATCGCGGCGGTGACCGCTGTGCTGCAGGGAGACTGGTTGACGACCGGCCCGGCGGTTGCTGCGTTCGAGGCGGCGGTGTCGGAGCTGGCGGGTGGGCACCGGGCTGTTAGCTGTACGTCGGGGACGGCGGCGCTGCATATCGCGTATGCGGCGCTTGGTGTCGGGCCGGGCGATGAGGTGGTGACGACTCCGATGACGTTCGTCGCTACCGCGTCGTGTGCGGCTCTCCTTGGTGCTCGCGTTGTCTTCGCCGATGTGGATCCGGACACTGCATTGCTTGATCCGGCAGCAGTTGCGGCGGTGACGACTGAGCGGACGAAGGTCATCGCGGCGGTCGACTACGCCGGACAGGCCGCGGACTATGCGGCGCTGCAGCCGCTGGCCGACGCGGTAGGAGCGCGGACTCTCGCCGACGCGGCGCACTCGATTGGTGGGAGCGCGGGTGGGCGGCCGGTCGGGGATCTGGCTGACGTGACGACGATGTCGTTCTTCCCGACGAAGAATCTGACGACCGGTGAGGGTGGTGCGGTGGTCTGCAAGGACCCGGCGGTGGGTCAGCGGGCGCATGAGTTCCACTTCATCGGGCTGGTTCGGGATCCGTCGCGGTTCGAGATCGTCGATGAGGGTCCTTGGCATCAGGAAGTGCATGAGTACGGCGTGAACTACCGGCTCACCGATCTCGGCGCGGCGCTGGGGCTGTCTCAGCTTGAGCGGCTGGGGGCGTTCAAGGCTCGGCGGGCGGAGATTACTGCGCGTTATAACGAGGCGCTCGGTGGGGTGGACGGGCTGCGTACGCCGGTGCAGCGGGCCGGTGTTGATCCCGCGTGGCATCTGTATCCGGTGCGGGTGCTCGGCGGGCGCCGGCGGGAGATCTTCGAGGGAATGCGGGCGGCCGGTATCGGTGTCCAGGTGAACTACATCCCCGTCTACTGGCATCCTGTCTTCGCACGGCAGGGATATTCCCGCGGCCTGTGCCCGAACGCGGAGGCCTTCTACGCCGAGGAGCTCTCCCTCCCGCTCTACCCGGACCTCACCGACAACGACGTCGACCGGGTGATCGAGACCCTCACTAGACTGGTTGGCTAACGTGACTGAAGTGACCCGATCGAATCTGGTCGGTGGAGAGATGCTCAACTGGTCGGACCTCCATCCGGCCGACAGCCGCCCCGCCGTCTCCGGGCCGGCCGCAACCGCGGTGCTCGCCGCCGCCCTGAAGCCCGGCGACACCGTACTGATCGCCGGCCCCCACAGCCACAGCCTGTACGCCGACCTCGCGGCGAAGGCCGAGTCGATCGACATCCTGGTCCGGTCGGCGCCGGATGCCGAGGAGCTCGCGGAGTCGCTCACCCACGCGAAAACCCAGGTCTACTGCGGTTCGCTGGACCGGTTCGAGACGGACGAGACGTACGACCTGATCGTCGCGCTGGACGGCTTGGAGCGCCTCGTCGGCCCCGACACCGAGTCGCTGCCATGGACTGACGCACTGGCCAAACTAGTCGACCGCCTATCCCCCCACGGGCGGATGTTGCTCGGCGCAACAAATACCTTCAGCGTCAACCGCCTCATCCAACCCGACATCACCGCCGCCCTGCCCCGAGACGAGGACTGGGGACGAGCAGTAGCCGACACCGCCCCCGCAGGCCTCACCCCCCTCGAAGCCGCCCTACGCGCGGTGGGGGTGGAGGCGCGGAAGGTGCAGTCGCCCCAGAGCGGCGCGGACGCGGGTTTGAGTGGGCTTCGGGCGGGTGTCCTCTCCGCTCGCATCCACGGTTTGTATCCGTCATTGGTTGAGGCCGAGATCCTCGTTGGCGACAACGCGCAGCTGACAGGCGCGCGGGCGGCTCGGGTTGTTGCTTCTTGCAATGGTGGGCCTGCGTTGATGGATCCGTATCGGGTGGTGATGGATGCCGCGCGGGCTGGCCTGCTGGTGGAGTTGGCGCCTGCTTGGTACGTCGTGGTTGGTGTCGAGTTGCCTGTTGAGTCCGGCGATGGTGAGTTGGTGGAGGAGCGGTTGCTGGCGGCGCTTCGGGTGGACGATCAGTTGGCGTTGCGGCGGGAGATCACGGCGTACGTCAAGTGGTTGCGCACCACGTCGACGGCGGGTGCTGCGGACAACGTGATCGTGGACGGGACGTCGTACCGGCTGTTTGGCGAGGGAAACGGCGGGACGGTCGAGGAGCACCTCGAACGGTTTGTGCGGCGGGCGTTGGAAAGTGGCTCGAGGCAACCTTGGCCTGCGGGGGGTGGGGTGGAGGAGCTGACGGCTCGGTTGGCTTCGATGGTGGGGATTACGTTGGCGCCGGCAACGACGCGCGACGTGATTCGGCCGTTGGGGAGTGCTGAGCAGCTCAGCACGGTTGCTCGGTTGGCGGATGAGTTGGCGCATGCCAGTGCTCGGGCGATCTTGTTCGAGGGGACTGCTAGTGGGATTCGGCGGTCGGTGCCTTATCGGCTGGGGCATGCGATGTTGAATCCGGCGCGGGTGGTTCGGCGTCGGTTGAAGCGTGTGTTGCGGAGGCGCTGATGCACCACGCCAACCACTTCTACGGGCACGCCGACGTGATGGCGGCGTACGCCGGTCTGCGCAAGCCGCCGCGGATCTGGGGGTATCTGCAGCACGGGTGGAACATCCTGGACGGGTTCGCCCATGGCACCAACTTCGCGCCGGGAATGCCGAAGTACGTGTGGTCTGACAGCGTGCGAAGGCGCGGTCAGTCGATGGGGCTGCGCAACTACTCGGTGATCGGTTCGGTCTGGCTGTATCTGCTGAAGGTTCACCCAAACCTCGCAACTCCCGCGAAGAAAGCCAAAGGCACCCTCTTCTATCCGTTCCATGGCTGGGAAGGGCAGAACGTGCTCGGCGACCACGGCCGAATCGTTGCCTCGATCAACGAGCACGAGACCGGCCCGGTGACCGTCTGCCTGTACTGGAACGAGTACCAGCAGCCCGCGATCCGCAAGGTCTACGCCGACGCGGGCTTCCGCGTCATCAGCCACGGCTACCGCGGTCTGCACTGGCGCAAGACCGACGCCGACTTCCTCGTCAAACAACTCCGCGAGCTCCGCAGCCATACCCGCGTCGCGTCCAACCGGCTCAGCTCCGCCGTCCTGTACGGCGCCTCGATCGGCCTGCAGCCCGGGGTGTACGGCGACCCGATGGTGCTGGAGAACGAGCACCCGTCATTCGGCGGGCAGGCGCGGATCAAACGCCTCTGGCCCGAACTCGACCAGCCCTTCGTCCCGGCGAAGATCGCCCAGGAGTTCACCGACACCGAACTGGGCGTCGACCACGTCGTCTGCCCAGCGGAGATCCGGGAGCTGTTCCGATGGAACGACTGAAGATCGGCATCGTCACCCAAGTGCGCGTGACGAGCTCACGGTTGCCGGCCAAGGTCCTGCTCACCGCCGGCGGGCAGTCCTTCCTCGAACACCACCTCGACCGGCTGCGGCAGACCGGTCTCCCGGTGATCGTTGCCACGACGACGAACTACAACGACGACGTCATCCTCGAGGTGGCCAAGCACGCGGGCGTTCCGGTGCACCGGGGCTCGGAGGACGACGTACTGAGCCGGTTCGCCGGTGCGGCCCGCGAGCACGAGCTGGACGGCCTCGTCCGCGTCACCTCGGACTGCCCCCTGATCGACCCGGCGATCATCTCCGCGGCCGTCGACCGCTGGCGGTTCGAGAAGGACCTCGACCTCTACATCTCGAACTGCCTCGAGCGCACCTACCCGCGCGGCATGGACTACGAGGTCTTCTCCGCGAAACGCCTGTACGACGCGGAGGCCAATGCGACTCTGCAGGCGGACCGCGAACACGTCACGCCGTACCTGCACCAGAACCGGTCCGGCGAGATGCGCCTGCTGAACCTGCCGTGGGCCGGCGGCGGAGCGTCGTACCGGCTGTGTTTGGACACTCCGGACGACTGGCAGTTGCTCGATGCCCTCTTCGAGGAGCACGGCGCGACGAACCTGAACTGTGCCGAACTGGTCGAGATTCTGGACACTCACCCCGAGCTGACCACGCTCAACGCCCACATCGAGCAGAAGAAGCTCGGCGAGTAGCGACACGCATTCGGGCTGCTACGGCATGATTTACCGTGATGAGCACCGATGATCCAGCCCCCGGCCCCTCCGACGCGGCACGCGCCACGTCGTTCGGGGCTGTCGCGGCCGCGTACGACGCGGGCCGGCCGACCTTTCCGGTCGACGCGCTGACCTGGATCCTCGGCCCGGGACGCGGGCTGCAGGTGCTCGACCTGGGTGCGGGTACCGGCAAGCTGGCCGCGGTCGCGGCCTCGCTCGGGCACGATGTGGTTGCCGTCGACCCGTCCGAGGAGATGTTGTCGGTCTGCCGGAAGCGGCCCGGGATCGACACGATGGTCGGTGCCGCCGAGTCGATTCCGCTCGCGCACGCCTCGGTCGACGCGGTCATCGTCGGGCAGGCGTTCCACTGGTTCGACCACGCCCGGGCGCTGCCCGAGATCGCCCGGATCCTGCGACCGAACGGCGTACTGGGTCTGCTGTGGAACAACGCCGACGTCGTCGTGCCGTGGGTGCGCCGGATGATGCAGGCGATCCAGGGTCCGGACAGCCACGGCACCGACAAGTTCGACCCGATGCCGACGCTGCTGCAGTCGGACATGTTCGCCGGGGTGGAAACCGCACGGTTCCGGCACTGGCAGGACCTGGACCGGCACAACCTGCGGCAGCTTGCGGAGTCGCACTCTCGGATCGCGATGCTGACCGACTCCCGCCGGGAGACCGTGCTGGAGCAGGTCGACGCGATCTACGACGCCAGCGCGCGACCGCCCGAGCCGCTGCGGATGCCGTACTTCACCGAGTGCTACCGGACTCGGCCGAGCGATCTGGCGAACTACCGCCGTACCCTCGACGCGCCGGTCGCACCGCACCTGTAGAAACATTTTGATTGCGGACACGCCCGATAAGTCACAAACCACCTACTTAGGGCTAACGTGCACGCATGGACGAGGATGTCGTGCGCGAGCGGGATGCCCGCGCCTACGAGGCCGTGCACGACGCGGCCGACTTCACCGAGCTGAAGCGACGGTACAAGAACTTCGTGGTGCCGTGGACGATCGCCTTCATGACGTGGTACCTGGCCTACGTGGCCTGTAACAACTGGGCCCGCGACTTCATGAACACCAAGGTGGTCGGCCATATCAACATCGCGTTGATCTTCGGCCTGCTGCAGTTCGTGTCGACGTTCGTGATCGCCGCCGTCTACGGCCGGTACGCGAACCGCAAGCTCGATCCCCTGGCCGCCGGCCTGAACGCCAAGTACAAGAGGGAGCGCCGCCGGTGAACTTCGTCCCGCTGTTGATTCCTCTCGCTGATGGTGAGCCCGGCAACCGGGTGCTCACCATCTCGCTGTTCTCGGCGGTCGTTGCCGTGACGCTTTACATCACCTGGTGGGCGTCCCGGCAGAACAAGACCGCGGCCGACTACTACGCCGGTGGCCGCAACTTCAGCGGCGCGCAGAACGGCCTGGCCGTTGCCGGCGACTACATGTCGGCGGCATCCTTCCTCGGCATCTCCGGCCAGATCGCCCTCTATGGGTACGACGGCTTCCTGTACTCGATCGGGTTCCTGGTGGCCTGGCTGGTGGCCCTGCTGCTGGTCGCGGAGCTGCTGCGGAACTCCGGCCGCTTCACGATGGCCGACCAGCTCGCCTTCCGGATGAAACAACGCCCGGTCCGTACGGCGGCCGCGTCGTCGACGATCGTGGTGTCGATCTTCTACCTGCTGGCCCAGATGGTCGGCGCCGGTTCGCTGGTCGGGCTGCTGCTCGGGGTGAAGAGCGAGGGCGTCAAGGCCGCGGTCATCATCCTGGTCGGCGCGCTGATGATCGTCTACGTGACGATCGGCGGGATGAAGGGCACCACCTGGGTGCAGATCGTCAAGGCTGTGCTGCTGATGACCGGCACGGTGCTGATCACCTTCCTGGTGCTGCTCAAGTTCCACTTCAACATCTCCGACCTGCTCGGTGCGGCCGCGTCGAAGTCCGGCAAGGGCGAGTCCTTCCTGCAGCCGGGTCTGCTCTACGGCAAGGACCTGGTCGGGCAGATCGACTTCCTGTCGCTCGGACTCGCCCTCGTCCTCGGTACGGCGGGGCTCCCGCACATCCTGATCCGCTTCTACACCGTGCCGGACTCGCGGTCCGCGCGGCGCTCGGTGCAGTGGGCGATCGGCCTGATCGGCGCCTTCTACCTGATGACGCTGGCCCTTGGGTTCGGCGCTGCGGCGCTGCTGAACACCGCGAAGGGTTCGCCGGTTGCAGAGTCGAAGGGGAACGTCGCTTCGCCACTGCTGGCCGAGTCGGTCGGTGGTGGCGCTGGTTCGGTCGGTGGGTCGATCCTGCTGGCGCTGATCGCGGCGGTCGCGTTCGCCACGATTCTCGCGGTGGTCGCGGGTCTGACGTTGACCTCGGCCTCGTCGTTCGCACATGACCTGTATGCCAACGTCATCGCGAAGACCAAGCCGTCGGAGAAGAGCGAGCTGCGGGTCGCCCGGTTCGCCGCGATCGGGATCGGTGCGGTCGCGATCGCGCTGGCGATCCCGGCGCAGAAGCTGAACATCGCGTTCCTGGTCGCCCTGGCCTTCGCGGTGGCCGCCTCGGCGAACCTGCCGTCGCTGCTGTTCAACCTGTTCTGGAAGCGGTTCAACACCTCCGGTGCGGTCTGGAGCATCTACGGCGGCCTGATCTCCGCGGTGGTGCTGGTGGCCTTCTCGCCAGTGGTGTCGGGTAAGCCGACGTCGATGATCACCGGCGCGGACTTCGCCTGGTTCCCGTTGTCGAACCCGGGCATCGTGTCGATCCCGCTCGGCTTCCTGTTCGGCGTGCTCGGCACCTACCTCGGCAAGGACAAGTCCTCCGAGGCTCGCTACACCGAACTCTCCGTCCGCGCGCTCACCGGCGCCGGCGCGGAAGGTGCCACCAAGCACTAGATCTCACTCCTCGAAGGGCCGACTCGCTGCTGCGGGTCGGCCCTTTTGGGTTTTTCTCGAACCGTTGACGCTTCCGTAGCAGTGCCGTAACAATGAGCCAGCGCTGCGCAAAAAGTTAGCAAGTTGACGAAAGTTCCGGACTCTCGCGTGGCCGCTGCTCCGTTGCGTTCTCCACCGCCCATCAGGAGAGGCCATGCGAATTCCGCCTTGGCGGTTACTCACCGCCTTGCTTGCCGCGACACTCGCGACAAGTGCATTAGTCCCCCAGGCTCCTTCCGCGAGCGCCGCCGTACTGGCTGGTCCGAACCTGGCCGCCGGCAAGGCAGCCGCGGCCAGCAGCGTCACCCAGAGCTACGTCGCGTCGAACGTGACGGACGGCAACCAGGGCACCTACTGGGAGAGCGCCAACAACGCCTTCCCGCAGTGGGTGCAGGTCGACCTCGGCTCGTCGATCGCCACCAACCAGGTCGTGCTCAAACTCCCGACGTCCGGTTGGGGCGCCCGCAACCAGACCATCGCGGTCCAGGGCAGCACCGACGGACAGAACTTCAACGACCTGTCGGCCGCCGCCTCCCGAGCCTTCAACCCGCCGACCAACACGGTCACCATCGACTACGGCAACGCGACCGTGCGGTACGTGCGGATCCACGTCACCGCGAACACCGGTTGGCCGGCCGGACAACTGTCCGAACTCGAGGTCTACGGCCCGGTCACCGGTGACACGCAGGCACCCACCGCCCCGGGGGGCCTGTCCTTCACCGAGCCCGGCACCGGCCAGATCCGGCTCGCATGGGCCGCGTCCACCGACAACGTCGGGGTCACCGGGTACGACGTGTACGCCAACGGCCAGCTGCGCACCAGCGTGGCCGGGAACGTGCTGACCTACACCGACACCCAGCCGACCAGTACGACGATCTCGTACTTCGTCCGGGCGAAAGATGCCGCTGGCAACCAATCGGCGAACAGCAACACGGTAACCCGGAACGGCAGTCAGGGACCGGGAACCAACCTCGCACTGGGGAAGCCGATCACCGCGTCCGGCTTCGTGCACACGTTCGTCGCGACGAACGCGAACGACGACAACGTGACGACGTACTGGGAAGGCAATGCCAACCCGGCCACGCTGACCACCGAACTCGGCGCCAACGCCGACCTCAGCTCGATCGTGATCCGGCTCAACCCGGACTCGGCCTGGGGTCCGCGAACCCAGACGTTCTCGATCCTCGGCCGCGAACAGAGCTCGTCGACGTTCACCACGATCGTCGCGAGCGCGTCGTACAACTTCAGCCCGTCGTCGGGGAACACTGTCTCGATCCCGGTCAGCGCGCGAGTGGCCGACGTACGGCTGAACTTCACCGCGAACACGGGCGCACCGGCTGGTCAGGTCGCCGAGCTCCAGGTGATGGGTGTGCCGGCGCCGAACCCGGATCTCACGCTGGGTGGCTTGGCGTGGACGCCGACCTCGCCGGTCGAGACGGACTCGATCACCGTCCGCGGGACGGTCAGCAACACCGGCTCGGCTGCTTCTGGTGCGACCGATGTGAACTTCTACCTCGGTACGACGAAGGTCGGTACGGCGGCTGTCGGGGCGATCGCGGCCGGCGGTTCGGCGACTGTCAGTGCGTCGATCGGTGCGCGGGATGCGGGCAGTTACACGCTGAGCGCGAAGGTCGACGAGGCGAACACCGTGATTGAGCAGAACGATGCGAACAACTCGGCGACTGCGTCGAGCGCGCTCGTGGTGACTCCGGTGGCCAGCTCGGACCTGATCGCGTCGGCGGTCAACTGGACGCCGAACAACCCGTCCGCGGGGAACAGCGTTGCCTTCTCGGTGGTGCTGAAGAACCAGGGCAGTATCGCGACTGCATCGGGGGCACACGGGATCACGCTGACGCTGCTCAACGGTAGCTCGACTGTTACCACGCTGACTGGGACCTACAACGGTTCGCTGGCAGCTGGTGCTTCCACGTCGGCCATTGCCCTGGGCAACTGGACGGCTGCGAACGGACGGTACACGGCGCGCGTCGTACTGGCGGATGACGCGAACGAACTGCCGGTCAAGCGGACCAACAACACCAGCGAGCGGCCGTTCTTCGTGGGTCGTGGGGCGAACATGCCGTACGACCACCTCGAGGCAGAGGACGCATCAGTTGGTGGCGGTGCTCAGGTGATCGGGCCCAACCGGACCATCGGCGATCTTGCTGGTGAGGCCTCCGGTCGACGCGCGGTCACGCTGAACGCCAACGGCTCGTACGTCGAGTTCACCACCCGGGCGTCGACGAACACCCTCGTCACGCGGTTCTCGATTCCGGACTCGGCTGGTGGGGGCGGGATCAACTCGACGATCAATGTGTATGTGAATGGCACGTTCCACAAGGCGTTGCCGCTCACATCGAAGTACTCGTGGCTGTATGGGTCGGAGTCCGGTCCGAGTAATTCGCCGGGTGCGGGACCGGCTCGGCACATCTACGACGAAGCGAGCATCATGCTCGACTCGACTGTGCCGGCCGGGGCCAAGATCCGACTTCAGAAGGATCCGGCGAACTCGACGACGTACTCGATCGACTTCATCGACACCGAGCAGGTCGCGCCGATTGCAAACCCTGGTGCGGGCTACGTCGTACCGGCCGGGTTCAGTCAGCAGAACGTGCAGGACGCACTGAACCAGGTCGCGCAGAACTCAAGCCTGGTTGGGGTTTACCTGCCCGCCGGCGACTACCCGACGTCGAGCAAGTTCAACGTCGGCAGCCGTGCCGTCAAGGTGGTCGGCGCCGGTCCCTGGTACACCCGGTTCGTCGCACCGACGACCCAGACCAACACCGACGTCGGGTTCAGCGCGTCGTCGGCGGCGAACGGATCGACGTTCAGCGGGTTCTCATACTTCGGGAACTACGACAGCCGCAACGACGGGCCGGGCAAGGTCTTCGACTTCAACGGCACCGCGAACATGACCATCGACAACATCTGGGTCGAACACCAGATGTGTCTCTACTGGGGCGCCAACACCGACACCTCGACGATCAAGAACTCCCGGATCCGGAACATGTTTGCCGACGGCATCAACATGACCAACGGCTCGGCCGGCAACACCGTCAGCAACAACGACGCCCGCTCCACCGGTGACGACAGTTTCGCCCTCTTCAACGCCATCGACGGTGGCGGCGGCGAGGTCCGGGACAACGTGTTCGAGAACCTGTCCGCGACACTCACTTGGCGGGCCGCCGGATTCGCGGTCTACGGCGGGACGAACAACATCTTCCGCAACCTGTACGCCGCCGACATGCTCACCTACCCCGGCGTCACGATCAGCTCACTCGACTTCGGCATCCCGATGAACGGCTTCGGCGCCACCCCGCCGACCCGCTTCGAGAACGTGTCGCTGGTCAGGTCCGGCGGCCACTTCTGGGGCAACCAGGCCTTCCCCGCCCTGTGGATCTTCTCGGCCTCGAAGGTCTACCAGGGCATCCGCGTGAGTGACCTGGACATCGTCGACCCGACGTACAGCGGCATCATGTTCCAGACCAACTACGTCGGCGGGCAGCCTCAGTTCCCGGTCGCCGACACGATCTTCACCAACACGACGGTGACCGGGGCCCGCAAATCCGGCGACGCCTTCGACGCCAAATCCGGCTTCGCCCTCTGGGCCAACGAACTCCCCGAACCCGGCCAAGGCCCAGCCGTAGGCACCGTCACCTTCAACAACCTGACCCTGTCCAACAACGCCGTAGACATCCGCAACACCACCACAACCTTCACCATCACCCGCAACTAGCCCGCGTGTGGAGGGGCTTCCCTGCAAGCCCCTCCATCTGCCCCGAGCTGCCCCGAGATGCCCCGGTGTCGCAGGGCGTTTCCCCTTGCCCCACATGCCAAAGTCACCGAGTGCCGACCCACGTATTCGTAGACGAAAGCAAGTCCAAGGGTTTGTTGATGGCTGCCGCGCATTGCCAAGCAGGCGACGTAGCAGTCCATCGGAAGGCCCTGCGAAACCTCCTACTACCTGGCCAGGAACGCTTGCACTTCAACCATGAGCGGCCGCCGCGCCGGAAACAGATCATCGGCGTCGTCAGGAGCTTCAACCTCCTGGTCGATCTCTACACAGCCGATCGCGACACCCTGACAAACCGCCGTCGGTGCCTCGAAGCGATCGTCCGGGACTGCGCAGGCTCGTCCGAGCGGCTCGTGATCGAAATGGACGAGTCGGCCTGTGAGCACGACCGTCGCCTGCTACGCGAAGCCACGCACCGGTTCGGCTGCCACGAAACTCTGCGCTGGGACGTGCTGGTCGCCAAAGCAGATCCGCTGCTCTGGGTGCCGGACGCAGTCGCCTGGTGCTGGACACGTGGCGGCGACTGGAAGCAGATAGTCGCGCCGTTCTGCCAGGTGCGCGAGCTGTAGAAAGCGCGAAACCCGGCTCGTCCACCGTCCGGTGAGCTGCCGGGTCCACTTCCGAGGGACTCATGTCCCCCGGCATCACCAACTGTAGCGGATTCGCCGCCTGGCGGAAGAACAATTTCCAATCTGCCCCTGGAAACCCCTGGATGCCCCGAGCCGTGCCCCTGGAATCCCCGGGAAACCCCGCGATGCCCCGGAGTGCCCCGTCCCAGAAAGCGCGAGACCCGGCACGCCCACCGTCCGGTAGGCTTCCGGGTCCACTTCCGAGGGACTCGTGTCCCCCGGCGTATTCACCTTAGCGGGCCGACCGACGGCGTACCTAGGTGTTTTGTTGCAGGAGGGTTTGGGCGGTGGGGGTCAGGGAGTGCAGGGAGGTGCCTTGGGAGCGGTGGGTGGTGATGAGGGCGGCGGCTCGGAGGATCCTGGTGTGTTCGGAGGTTGAGGCGAGGGAGATGCGGACTCGGCGGGCCAGTTGGGTGGTGCTGGCGGGGGTGATGAGGGAGCGGAGTACGGCGGCTCGGGTTCGGCCAAGGAGGGCGGCCAGGGGGTCGGTGTCGGGGTCTTGGGGTTCGGCGGCGGGGGCGTCGGCGCAGGGGTAGATGAGGACGGGGCGGCGGCGGGGGGCGTCGTCGACCAGGCATTCGGCGATCAGGGGTGAGGGGTAGAGCTGGAGCCCGCGGCCGCGGAGGTGGACGTCGATGGCCTGGTTGGGGCGCTGGGTGTGGACGGTGAGTACCGGGGCAGACCACTCGACGTCGGAATGCAGGGTTTGGAGGAGGGTCTCGATGCCGCCGTTCATCAGGGTGTGGGCGCGCTGGGCGAGATCACCCGCGTACCGGCGGGCCAGTTCGTCGGAGGACTGGGCCAGGACGTTCTGGTGGAAGTCGACGACCGCCGTACCGAGGGCTTCGCGGGCGGCGGGTTGGCCGGAGCGGAGGCCGTGCAGGTAGGGGTCGGCGTTGCGGGGGAAGCGTTCGTCCAGCTCCTCGCGGAAGACCTCTGCGGGGGTTTCGGAGAGCAGTTCGGCGGCCGGTTTCACGCCTGGGGTCGAGACAGTCGGGGTGAGGAAGTCGGGGAACCAGCCACTCGGGGCGATCAGCTTGAACAGCGGCCGCATCGACGGTGACACCAGCGGCGCCGCCGCCTGCCGCCACCGGCGCGCGACCGGCGGAAGGCTGTCCCGCGCGGCAGGCGCACTGAGCGCCCGCGCCGCCAGCGCCGCCTCCCACAAGGGCTCCGGCTCCGCCGGGAACACCACCCGCCCCAGGTCTGCCGCGCTGAAATGAATCTGGATCATGCCACAATTCTGCCCACCCCAGGTCCACCCCACGAGACCTTCGTCCCCACCCGAATCCCCCCTTCGGCCCACGCCGAATTCGTCTACTCGGCACCCCGGCCGCAAGTAGTCCCCCGCCGCCATCCCCAGACGCAACCACCCGCCCACCACCAACAGTCCGTCGGCGCGCTCCCCCGACAACCGCCATACCGGCAACTCCGCACCCCCAACCCCCATCTCAGCGGGCAACCCCCCACTCCCCCCGCCAACCCCCCAACTGAGGGGATGCCCATCCACATCGGGGGTTGCCCCCTCGGAATCTCAGGGGGCAACCCCCCAACTGAGTGGATATCCCGCGAGATGGGGGGGGTCGCCGGCGGCGACGAGGGGGCGGGGCCGGGCGTGGCAGGGCGGGGTGGGGCGGGGGCGAGACGGGGGTTAGAGGTCGCGGGCCAGGCGGTTGAGGAGTTCGCCGGCGTTGAGGACGAGGGTGCGTTCTTCGGGGTCGAGGCGGTGCAGGAGTTTGCCGAGTTCCTCGGCGGCTTGGCGGCCGGAGTCGGCGACGGTGGTGGCGCCGGCTTCGGTCAGTACGACGGCGGTGGCGCGGCCGTCGACGGGGTCGGGTTCGCGGCGGACCAGGCCGGCTTCTTCGAGGGCGGCGACCGTGGTGGTCGCGGTGGGCTGGGAGCAGGGGACGCGGGCGGCGATCTCGCCGATCCGGATCGGTTGCTCGTCGGCGACCAGCATCAGGGCGAGGAACTGGGTCGGGTGCAGGACGGAACTTCGGCTCCGGCGCAAGTACCGGACGATCCGGTGCATGCTCACCAGCAGTTGCAGGGTCTCCTGCTCCAATGCGATCACCTCCGATGTGAGGCTCGATCCTGGCATACCGGGCGGCGTTCGCCTACGGCCCAGTGGTGAACGTCATAGGTGGGTTGCGAGTACCCCGAGGGCGAAGGCGAGTGCGGCCAGTCCGAGCATGGTGGTGGCGAGGACGATCAGGCGGCGTTGCAGGGCGGGCACTTCGGTGGCGGTGGCGAAGACGCGGGCCGGCCAGTGTTTCCAGGAGACGTACCAGAAGATACCTGTTGCCATCAGCAACAGCAGGCCCTTGACCGCGTGGATCCACCAGTACGCGAAGTCGTCGAGGAGCAGCAGACCGAGCCCGCTGAGCGCGATCACCGCGATCAGCCCGACCACCTTCCACCGGTTGCCGGAGGCAATCACCGTGGTGAGCGACTCACGACCGGCCGCGTCCGGACCGAAGTACCGCTTGAGTTTGGGTTGGACGACGAACAGCGAGTACGCCATCCCACCAACCCAGGCCGCGGCCAGCCCGGCATGGATGATCGCGACGAACGCGGTCATCGCGGCGGCGGAGCGAAGGCCTGGAACGGCAGCAGCCCGACCAGCTGCACGAGCTTGCCCAGCGTCTCGACGATCGCGTCCGGCTTGGTCCGCCCGAAGATCGGGTGCTCCATCGCCAGCAGGTCGTCCCCGACAACCGCCCAGGTGTGCAGCTTCTGCTTCCGCATGAACTGCATCAGGTCCGGGTGCAAGAAGTACGCCGCGACGTTCGGATCGGTGTCGATCAGTTTGTACCACCGGTTGAACTTCCGGTCCGGCGTCTGCGGTTCCGGATAAGGGTCGACGTCGAACGCCGGGTCCGTACTCGAAGCGATCTGGAAGAACGGCAACGCCATCGGCAGTTTCACCACCCACACCGAGTCGATGGTGACGGAGTCGAGCGTGTTGACCTCTTTGTTCGTCCACGCATCATGAACATGCGTGACCGTCGGCCGCCGATGGAAGTCGAACGCCACGAACGGCACCTGGTTGAACAGCCCGTCCACCGCCCCGAACGCGATCCGCTGATCCCCACGCTCCGTAAACGGCAACACCCGCCACACATCCGCCAACTCCGGCGCATCCGCCCGAAACCGCCACCCCCACTGCTGAGCCAGCCCCGACCGCTCCTGGTCCGTCTGCTCGATCCGCTTCGCTTCCAGCACGCGGAAAACACTAAGGCCCCAGAAGGGTCCTGGGGCCTCAGTACGTCGTACGGCGTGGTGTCAGTCCTCGTCGGACTTCGACAGGTTGGTCTTGATCAGGTCCATGACGGTGGAATCGGCCAGCGTGGTGACGTCGCCTACCTCGCGGTTTTCGGCTACGTCGCGGAGGAGGCGGCGCATGATCTTGCCGGAGCGGGTTTTGGGGAGTTCGGCGACGACCATGATCTGGCGGGGTTTGGCGATCGGGCCGATTTCCTTGGCGACGTGGTTGCGGAGTTCCTGGACTACGTCGGGGCCGCCGTCGCCGGCTTCGGAGCGGAGGATGACGAAGGCGGCGATGGCCTGGCCGGTGGTCGGGTCGGAGGCGCCGACTACGGCGGCTTCGGCGACCTTGGGGTGTGAGACCAGGGCGGACTCGATCTCGGTTGTGGACAGGCGGTGACCGGACACGTTCATCACGTCGTCGACGCGGCCGAGCAGCCAGATGTCGCCGTCTTCGTCCTTCTTGGCGCCGTCACCGGCGAAGTACACGCCCGGCCAGCGTGACCAGTAGGTGTCCTTGAAGCGCTCGTCGTCGCCCCACAGGGTGCGCAGCATCGACGGCCAGGGCTTGTCGATGATCAGGTAGCCGCCGGAACCGTTCGGCACCGACTTGCCGGCGTCGTCGACGACATCCACGCTGACGCCCGGGATCGCCTTCATCGCGGCGCCCGGCTTGCCGGCGGTGACGCCGGGCAGCGGGGAGATCATGTGCATACCGGTCTCGGTCTGCCACCAGGTGTCGACGACCGGCGCGTTGTTGCCGCCAATGTGCTCGCGGTACCAGACGTAGGCCTCCGGGTTGATCGGCTCGCCGACCGACCCGATCACGCGCAGCGTCGACAGGTCGAACTTCGCCGGGATGTCCGCGCCCCACTTCATGAACGTGCGGATCGCGGTCGGAGCGCAGTACAGGATCGAGACCTTGTACTTCGCGATGATCTCCCACCAACGGCCCTGGTGCGGGGTATCCGGGGTGCCCTCGTAGAGCACCGACGTGGTCGCGTTCGCGAGGGCGCCGTACACGATGTAGCTGTGGCCGGTGACCCAGCCGATGTCGGCCGCGGTCCAGTACACGTCGGTCTCCGGCTTGAGGTCGAAGACGCCCCACTGCGTGTACGACGTCCCGACCAGGTACCCGCCGGTCGTGTGCAGGATGCCCTTCGGCTTGCCGGTGCTGCCGGACGTGTACATCACGTACAGCGGGTGCTCGGCGTCGAACGCCTCCGGGGTGTGCTCGGTCGACTGCTTGCCGACGAAGTCCTCCCACCACAGGTCGCGACCGTCGACCATGGCGGTCTCCTGGCCGGTGCGGTTCACCACGAGCACGTTGCGTACGTCGGGGCAGTCCACCAGTGCAGCGTCGACCGCCGGCTTCAGCGCGGCCGGTGCACCGCGGCGGTAGCCGCCGTCGGAGGTGATCACGACGCGCGCGTCGCAGTCGAGGATGCGGTCCTTCAGCGCCTCGGAGGAGAACCCGCCGAAGATGACCGTGTGCGGAGCGCCGATCCGGGCGCAGGCGAGCATCGCCACGACCGTCTCGGGGATCATCGGCATGTAGATGGCGACGATGTTGCCGGGCTGGACGTCCAGCTCGAGCAGCGCGTTGGCCGCCTGGCTGACCTGGTCCTTCAGCTGGGCGTAGGTGATCTCGCGGGTGTCACCGGGCTCACCCTCGAAGTAGTACGCGACCTTGTCGCCGAGGCCGTTCTCCACGTGCCGGTCGACGCAGTTGTACGCCGCGTTCAGCTTGCCGTCGGCGTACCACTTCGCGAACGGCGGGTTGCTCCAGTCCAGCGTCTCGGTCGGCTCGACGGCCCACGTGATCCGCTTGGCCTGCTCGGCCCAGAACCCCTCGAAGTCGGCCTCGGCACGCTCGTACGCGTCCGCCTTCAGGTTCGCGTTCGCCGCGAGCTCGGCCGGCGGCTCGAACCGACGTTCCTCGTGCATCAGGTTCGACAGGGCTTCGGACTGCGGTGACTCTGCATTCGTCACGTCGGCGACTCCTCCTCGTGGCTTCGGCGCGTCGGAGCGCCCGACCCCTTTCTACCAACGCAGACCCGTCCACGGAACCTTGGTATCGCCGAGCTGCCCTCCTGCTGCGCCGAACAGGACGACCAGTACGACGGGTGGTCTCACCGCTGGAGCAGGTAGTCGTCGACCGCCTGGGCCAGGGCGACCACCAGCTTTCGCCGTTTGTCCGGCGGGATGTCGGCCTTGCCGTTGCCGACACAGCAATCGCTTCCCGAGAGGGTGACCGTCACGAGGGCGTTCGAGCGGCGGAACTGCACGGTCGTTTCGGGACGCTTCTCGAAGATCAGCGGCGTGACTGCGTACGCTTCATCACCGATCCCCGGGATGGTGACGTCGCGCTCATCGTTCTGGTGCCGCCGTGCCCGCTCCTCGGCGAAGCTGGTCGACGCCTTCGGCGCGCCCCCACTGTCGGCCGAGATGACGTTCACATCGAGAAACACTCTGCGCTCGGCCGGGCCGCGTTTGTAGTCCGACCAGAAATGCGCCTTCTCCTGCTTGTAACGCCACAGGCAGAAGTCGTCCGGCACGATGAACTGCGACTCCTTCGGCTGCGGTCCGCCGAGTTTCGCACCGACGTCGGTGAGCTTGTGTGCGGCCTCGGTCGGGAGCAGGTCGCACGGAGCGAGGCTCTGCGGATACCTGGCCTCGGGCTGCGCGCAGGCTGCAACCAGGACTGGGACGGCAACGATCGCGACAAGCCTCAGGGGCGGCATTGGCGCAGGTTAGGGGCCGCCGAGGGTCAGGATTCGCGCGCGTCGAGCAGCTCGTCCCAGTGCTCGGAACTCCAGTCGCAGAGCAAATAGACCTGTTGGAGCAGGCCGCGCCCCAAATCGGTGAGCTCGTAGGTGACACGTCGTACCGGCGTCGTTTCTTCCGTACGGCGGACGAAGCCGTCCCGCTCGAGGGCGCGCAGGGATTGGGTCAGCACCTTCGGGGTGACGCGGGCCAGCGGGATGCGGAGCTCGGAGAACCGGCGCGGACCGTCCTCGAGGCACTTGATCACCAAGGCTGACCATTTGTCCGGGCCGATCCGGAACGGGAGCAAGGTCGACGGGCAGATCTCGTCGAACATGTCCGCGCGCAACGCCTCCATGCATTCCACAGTATCCAACCGGTAACCAGGTCGTTTTTTACAGTCGCCGGCATGAGCAGAATCTTGGTGATCGGCGCCCGCGGGCGCGCAGGCAAAGCAGCTGTTTCGGAGGCGGTACGACGAGGGCACGAGGTGACCGCGGTTGCGCGTACCGGCGGTGATGGTCTGGTCGTCGGTGACGTGACTGATGCGGATCGGATTGCTGAGCTGGCGGCGGGGCAGGACGCGGTGATCGCGGCGGTGTACGACGGTGGTTCGGACCCGACGGCGTTCTTCCCTCGAGCCGCTGGCGCGTTGGTCGACGGGCTGTCGAAGGCGGGTGCCGAGCGGCTGGTGTGGGTCGGGTTGTCGTCGATCCTGCCGACCGCGGACGGGACGTTGCTGATGGACACTGGCGATTATCCGAACGAGTACCGGCCGTTCTTCCTGGCGCACCAGGCAGCACTAGACGTCTTCCAGGCATCGACACTCGACTGGGTCTCGGTGGCACCGACCGGCGACTTCAACCACGCTGTGCCGGACCGGACGGGCAGCTATCGGGTCGCGCCGGCAGTGGCCAGCGAGCTGATCTCGTACGCCGACCTCGCGATCGCACTCGTGGATGAGGTGGATCGGCCCCAGCACCACCGGGCGGCCATCGGGGTTGTCGCGGGGCAAGTGGTCTAGTTCGAATGCTCGCCCGACGCCCCGGATCGGCGGTAAATTCGCGCGCATGACCGGGGCTTCGGAGTACCTGCAGCAGGCACTGGCGATCGCACACCGCGCGGCCGAGACCCAGATCGGAGCAATCCAGGTCGCCGCCGCGTTGGTCGTCGAGGCGATGACCAGCGGCCACCGCTTCTGGGTCTTCGGAACCGGCCACAGCCATTTGATCGCCGAGGAACTCTACGGCCGCGCGGGCGGGTTGGCCGACGTACGGGCCGTTCTTGAACCGGGCCTGATGCTGCATGAGGGTTTGGCGAAGAGTTCGCTGCTCGAACGACTTCCGGGGCTGGCCGACGTACTGCTGCAAACCAACGACATCGAGGCCGGCGACGTCGTACTGATCGCCTCGAACTCCGGCCGGAACGCCGTACCCGTTGAGTTCGCCCTAGGAGTCCGGGAGCGCGGCGCCCACGTCATCGCCCTCACCTCAATGGCCCACACCACCGCGGTAACCTCCCGAGCTCCCACCGGCCAACGCCTCTTCGAAACCGCCGACGTAGTCATCGACAACTGCGGAGTCCCCGGCGACGCGGTCATCGCGGTCGACACCACCCCCGAACGAACCGGCGCCACCTCCACCATGATCGGCGCCATGCTCGTGCAAGCGCTGACCGTCGAAATCGTCAGCCGCCTGGAAAAGCCCAACATCCTTCGCAGTCTGAACGCCTGAGTCTCCCCCGCACGCTCCCGCAGTCGCTCCTGCGTCGCGCCCGCTCCGCGCGCACCCGCCCACCCGTACCTTCCTTCAGGCTATCGCCCGGGCCTGCTCGCTCCCGCTCGCGATCGACAACCCGGGCTTGGCGTCTTCCCGATGACGACGGGTGGTGATGGGGAATGTTCCGCCGCGGGCGCGCCTGGATGGCGCTAAGGACACGTACTAGTCGGCCAGCGGACGATCGCCCACGCTTGTGAGCAGCACTCAAGTTGTCCAGCGAGGCACCACTACGTGTCCCTGGCGTCACGCACCACCGGCCAACTGGTGTTGGCCGGACCTGCAGGCCATCACAACTGCTCGCCGAACCTGCACCTGAGGCGTGGGGCGAGGCGGCGAGGCGGCGACTGACAATTGTGATGGCCGGGCGGTCCGCGGCGTATCACACAGGCCCCGCCCGCTCGACCTTTCTTCGGGCTACAGCGTGATCAAACGGGATGCTCCTTCGACCAGAATGGTCGCGCTCTTCAAGGCCGCCTTGGCTTGCTGAGTACCGACGTAGACCATGCCGTAATGCGCACCGTCCTTGATGTCGAGCAAACGCCCGAGCGCCTTCGCCAAGATCTTGCCATCGGCACCTGCCTGCTCGACCAGCCGGATCGCCTGTCGGTGGTCCTGTCCCCGAGAGCGGCGCCCGAGTGTCGCACAGCAAGCCGCGTCGGCGGCCGCGATGCCAGCGAGTACTGCCATAGCAGCGGCAACATTGTCGTTGGCCAGCTCGTCATCGACCATGCCGACGAGCTCAGCAGCTTCCAAGAAGGCCCGTGCCTGATTCAGGCGCACGACCGCTTGCCCGCGATTGCATTCCTGCGTGCGGCCTGTCTGCGGGGTCACTGCCCAGCCTCATCACGAACGAGGGCGTTCATGAACGTCCGGAAGTCTGCTCCGTAGACGGTGACCGCATCGCGCCGCCAGTCCTTGACGATCGGCTCGTCCGCCCGGATGTGCTGGAGAAACCCCGGCCGGTCGAGCGTGTACGCCTGCAGGTGGTTGCCGCTCCAGCGGTACACCTGGTCGGCAAGATCGTCGACCTGGTCGAGCCGCTCCTGAGTCGGGTCTTCACCGAAACCGTGGATGATCAGCAGATCGATGTCGCTGTCGACGTCGCCGTCGCCCCGCGCCGCTGAACCGAAGACGCTCGCATGGTCCGGCTTGACCTGCCACGTCGCTATCGCCGCACTGATTGAGTCGAACAGCCGCTGACGCAGCGACACCAGTTCCATAACGGCATGCGCCGCCAGGTGATCGCGGTTCAGCGTGTACTGCACTGCGGCTCCGACCTCCGTCGCGCTGACAAGTCCGGTAGTCGCAAGCCGTCGCAGCACCTTCCGAGTCCCCGTCTCACTGCCAACTGCTGCCAACTGATGGACCTTGCTCCCGGTCAGTGGAGCTGTTGTGCGGGCCAGCACTTGAAGTACTGCACCCTCCAAGGAGGTGAGCACTGTGCTGACGGGGTTCGACATGTCCACGGCAACACTATAGTGCCGATATCGGCATTACTGTGCCGATATCGGCACCGTGGTGCCGATTGCAGCAAGTGATCAAGACAGTCGATGACGCTCAGGAAGTCGCTCATCACCACAGTTCGGGTACTCACCACTCCAGCCGACGCAGTCGATCGCGGGCGGCAGCCCGCAGGTCCCGGGCGGTAGCCCGGAGGAAGGTGGAGGGCGGGCGGGAGCGCGCGTAGTGGGCGCGACGCAGGAGTGACCGCGTAGCACGCTGGGGGAAGAAACTACGTAGCCCGGTACGCGACGGTGATGTCGTAGCGGTCGGAGCGGTAGGTGCTTCGGCCGAATTCGATGACTTCACCGGAGGCGGTGCGGGGGGCTGAGGTGATGATGAGGCAGGGCGTGGTGGGCGGGATCTCCAGGAGCTCTGCGTCGTCGCCTTCGGGTGGGGCGGCGACGATGGAGGCGGAGACCATGCCCAGGGCTACGCCCCAGCGTTCGGCGAGGATGCCGTAGAGGGAGTTCTGGGCCAGGTCGACTTCTTCCAGGCCGGGGTAGCGGCGTAGGGAGAGGGCGGTGCGCTCGATGGCCATGGGTTCGCCGTCGGCGGTGCGGAGGCGGACCAGGTGCAGGACGGGGGTGCCCAGGGGCTCTTCGAGCTCGCGGGCGAGGGTGTCGTCGGCGGCGCCTACTCGGTGTTCGAGGACTTTGGCGCCGGGGGTGATGCCGCGGGCGACCATGTCCTGGCTGAAGGAGGAGGCCAGCATCCTCGACGGGCGCGGCTCGGCGACGAAGGTGCCGCCGCCGGGGCGGCGGGCGGCCAGGCCTTCGGCCACTACGCGGTCGACCTCTTGGCGCACTGTCATCCGGGCCACGCCGAAGCGCTCGGCCAGGACGCGCTCCGAGGGGAGCACGGTACCGACGGCCAGCGAGCGGGTGAGGTTCTCCAGGATCTCGCGAATCTGGTCACCCTTGGGCCGGTCGGGCCGCAGCTCCGTGGGGAGATCGGCGAGGTCGCCGGGGTTGTTCCGTGGGCGGGCCATGAGCTCAGTATCCCTGGAATTCTGGCCGGCAAACCGGTTGCCGGGGGCGCTGACCGCGACCGTCGTGCTGATCGATCGGGTGCTTTCTGGACTCCGCGACGGCGCTGTCGCGGTGGACCATGTCAGCCCGACTGTAACCGCTGCCACCGACTCACGGCCAGTGACGAGTCAGGGTAGTTTTAACGTTATGCGTCGCGCACAGTTCGTGAACGAAAGTGGATCGAACGGCGAGTGGAAGCGGCAGGGGAACCGGTTCACCGACCGGATCAGCCGCGCTTCCGCCTCGTCCCCCGGCGAGGGTCCGGACGCCGAAGGCCGGTGGCCGGTCGAGCCCGGTCGGTACCGCCTGGTCGTCAGCCTGGCCTGTCCCTGGGCGCACCGCTCGGTGATCGTACGGCGGCTGCTCGGGCTCGAGGACGCGATCAGCCTGGCCGTGGTCGACCCGATCCGCGACGAGAAGGGCTGGCGGTTCACGCTCGACCCGGACGACCGGGACCCGGTCCTCGGCATCCAGTACCTGTCCGAGGCCTACCTGCGCACAGACCCGTCGTACGACGGCCGTGTCACCGTGCCCGCGATCGTCGACACGGTGTCCGGGCTGGTGGTCACCAACGACTACCCGCAGATCACGCTCGACCTGTCGACCGAGTGGGTCGACCACCACCGGGATGGCGCCCCGCAGCTGATCCCCGACGATCGGGCCGAGATGGATCAGCTGATCGACGAGATCTACCGTGACGTGAACAACGGCGTCTACCGCTGCGGGTTCGCCACCGGCCAGGAGGCGTACGAGGCGGCGTACGACGCTCTGTTCGCCCGGCTCGACGTACTCGAGGAGCGGCTGCGGGACCGCGACTACCTGCTCGGCGACACGCTGCGGGAGGTCGACATCAGGCTGTTCACCACGTTGGTGCGGTTCGATGCGGTGTACCACGGTCATTTCAAGTGCAACCGGAACAAGCTGACCGAGTTCCCGCACCTGTGGGCCTACGCGCGCCGGCTCTATCAGCGCGAGGGCTTCGGGGAGACGGTCGACTTCGACCAGATCAAGCGGCACTACTACGTGACCCACACCACCATCAATCCCACCGGAATCGTGCCGAAGGGGCCGGATCCGCGCGTCTGGACCCACGTAGACTGACCCTGGGTGTGCCGGGAAGTCTGGTCGGCGATGAGTCGACCGACCCCCAAAGCCGAAAGGCCCCGATGAGCACTCGACGCGTCTTCCCGAATCTGCTCGGCCGCGAGCGCGACTTCGTCGCGGACACCCTGCGCGCCGAGACGACCGGCGGGATGCTGCTGCTCAGTGCTGCGGTAGTCGCGTTGATCTGGGCGAATTCGCCGTGGCAGGACGCGTACCACCATGTTCGCGATTTGCAGCTCGGACCGCTCACGGTCGAGTCGTGGGCCTCCGACGGCGCGCTCACATTGTTCTTCTACCTGGCCGGCGTCGAGCTCAAGCGCGAGCTCGTGGTCGGCTCGTTGTCGAAGGTGAGCGAGGCCGTCGTCCCGGTCGTCGCGGCGATCAGCGGAATGGTGCTCCCGGCAATCATCTATCTCGCCGTCAACCTCAAGGACGGCAGGCCCGAGGGGTGGGCGGTGCCCACGGCAACGGATATCGCGTTCGCCCTGGCGGTGCTGGCGATCGTCGGCTCATCGTTGCCGAGCGCCCTCAGAGCATTCCTGCTCACCCTCGCGGTCGTCGACGACTTCGGCGCGATCCTGGTCATCGCCGTCTTCTTCAGTCACGGATTCCGCCTGCTCCCACTGCTCGCGGCCGCCGCCCTGATCGTGGTCTGGTACATCCTCCAGCGCTACCGCATCCGTACGGCGTTCCTGTACGTCCCGATCGCGGTCGCGACCTGGTGGTTCATGCACGAGTCCGGGATCCACGCCACGATCGCCGGTGTCGCGCTCGGGTTCGTCACCCGGGTGGTCGCGGATCCGGGCGAGGAACACGCACCGGCCGAGCGCATCGAGCATCGACTACGCCCGTGGTCGGCAGGTGTCGCCGTACCGGTGTTCGCGTTGTTCGCGGCCGGTGTGACGTTGAGCGGTGACGCGATCCGGCAGCTGGTGACCGACCCGGTCGCGATCGGGATCGCCGCGGGACTGCTGTTCGGCAAGGCGATCGGGGTGTTCGGCGGATCGTGGCTGACCGCGCGCTTCACCCGCGCCGAGCTGAACAACGACCTCGAGTGGCGGGATGTCGCCGCCGTGTCGGTGCTCGCCGGAATCGGGTTCACCGTCGCACTGCTGATCGCGCAGCTCGCGTTCGCCGGTGATGTCGCGCAGGTCGAGCGCGCGAAGGCGGCGGTGTTGATCGCCTCGGTGCTGGCCGCGCTGGCCGCCTCGGTGTTACTCGTGCGTCGCAACCGCCGGTACGCACGGTAGTGTCGGAGCACGGACGCACGGAAGGAGCACCATGAGCGGGGACGAGCCCACGGTCGGCCAACTGGTGGCCAAGGCCAGCAAGGACCTGTCCGACCTGGTCCGCAGCGAGGTCGAGCTGGCCAAGACCGAGCTCAAGAAGACCGCGGTCGCGGCCGGGACCGGCGCCGGGATGTTCGGTGGTGCGGCCTTCCTGGGGTTGCTCGCGATCATCCTGCTGTCCATCGCGCTGGGCTACGCCTTCGTGGCGATCGGCCTGCACCCGGCGCTCGCGTTCGTGGCCGCCGCGGTGGTCTATCTGATCATCGCCGGCGTGCTGGTGCTGCTCGGCAAGCGCGCGCTCGGCAAGGCGAAGGGCCCGGAGCGGGCGATCGAGACCTCGAAGGAGTCGGTCGAGGTGCTCAAGGCGATCGGCAAGGGCGACTGAGCCCGGCGGGTGTCGTCGACCTGCTGGTCGACGGGCCCTGGTCGCACTCGCTGGTGGCGGCCAACGGGGCACGGTTCCACGTCGCCGAGTGCGGAGCGGCCGATGATCCGCTCGTACTCTTCCTGCACGGCTTCCCGGAATTCTGGTGGGCCTGGCGGCATCAGCTCCCGGTCGTCGCGGCTGCCGGCTATCGCGCGGTCGCCATGGACCTGCGCGGGTACGGCGCCAGTGACAAGACACCCCGCGGTTACGACCCGTACACCGCGGCCGCTGATGTCTCCGGTGTGATCCGCTCACTCGGGGCGCCGGATGCGGTCGTCGTCGGCCACGGTTGGGGTGGCTTCATCGGGTGGTCGGCCGCCGTACTGGCCCCACGTCAGGTCCGCGCACTAGCGGCCGTGTCGGCCCCACATCCCTTGCTGCTGGCGCGATCCGGCCGTGCACAAGCCATGCGCCGCACGGCGTGGTTCCAGCTCCCCGTCCTGCCCGAACGACGGTTGCTCGCGCAGGACGGCGTACACATCGAGCAACTGCTCCGCGACTGGGCGGCCCCCGGTGGTTCGTTCCCAGACGCGGAGGCGTCGCGGCGGTATCGCGCCGCACTGCAGGTTTGGCCGGCACCGCATTGTGCGCTGGAGTATCACCGCTGGTTCGCCCGATCCCGCTTCCGCCCGGACGGCCGGAAGTATTCGGCCCGCATGCGCACACCGGTCGCCGTACCGGTCCTGCAGATCAACGGAGCGCAGGACCCAGCCGTCTCCCCCACCGCAACGACGCCGGCCCACCTGGTCACGGCGCCACTGCGGCACGAACTCATCACCCCCGCCGGCCACTTCCCCCACGAGGAAACCCCAGAACTCTTCAACACCCAGCTACTGGACTGGTTGAGCACACTCAGTTGACCTGGACGAGGATGCTGTCGCGGCTCGTGCAGCCGTAGGTGATGTGTACGTTGACCAGCTTGTAATCCGGGTAGTGAGCGATCTGTCCGATGGTGATCTCGGCAACGTCTCGGGGACAGGCGGCCGCAATCCCGTCGCTCCATTCGACCGGCGCGAGATCGCCGACCAATCGCCCGATTCTGTCCCGCTCGGCCCGTTCCACCTGGAAGCCCATTCGGCTGCCGGATGGCGGCATTGGCTCGTTCGGTTCCACGGGAATCGCCTCGGTGCCTTGGATCCTCCACAGCGTGGTGTAGATCCGGAGTGTCCGCCAGCCACCGGCGGGTTGGTGGGCCGTGGCGATCTTGCGGATCGCCGTCGCCCAGACGTCGGCGTTCGTGTCAGCCGTGGGCGTTGCTGCGGGTGGCGCCGGGTCGGGGCGCTGGACGCCGTACACGACACTGCCCAGGACGACGGCGAGTACGGCGGCTGCCGCGATCAGGATCGGCGCGACGCGCCGGCGTTTGGTTGCTGCTGGCAATGAATCGGATTCGTGGTCGGCGAAGGTTTCGCGGAGGAGGTCGCCGAGCTGGTCGTCGGTGAGCTTGGGCATCTCAGTCCTCCTCGGTGGACAGGTGGTCGCGCAGGTTGGCCAGGGCCCGGGATGCGTTCGACCGGACGGTACCGGCGGCGACTCCGAGGATGGTGGCGATCTCCTCGTCGGACAGGTCTTCGTAGTAGCGCAGGACCAGTACGGCGCGTTGCTGGCGAGGCAGCTTCGTCAGCAACTGCCAAGTGGCGTCTTTCAGCGCCTGGCGGGAGCCGATGTCCTCGTCGGACGGTCTCTCGACCGGTTCGGCCAGTGGGAGCTCGCGGTTCTTGAGGATTCGTCGCCAGCTGAGGAACTCGTTGACCAGCATCTTGCGCAGATAGGCTTCCGGATGGTCCAGATCGCGGATCCAGTCCCAGGCTCGGTGCGCCCGGGCGAGCACGGTCTGCGTCAGATCCTCGGCGCTGTGCACGTTCCCGGTGAGCATCAGACCGACACGCAGCAGCCGGCGCTCGGTCGAGCGCACGAGTTCGTCGTACGTCATCGGTCCGTCCATGGTTGCCGTCACACTCCTCGAACGCGGCGACCGGGCGGATCTGCTGCATCCCTACGTGCAGGTTTTTGTGGAGACCTCTTGAGTGGCGGATGCGCCGTCGCGGGCGTCGTCGGAGACCTGCTCGGCGGTCAGCACGTAACCGGTGCGGTTGTCCTCGACCGAGGCCGCGAAGACCACGCCGTACACGGTGCCCTTGGAGGACAGCAGCGGGCCGCCGGAGTTGCCCGGGCGGACCGAGGCCCAGATCGAGAAGGCCTGCCGGGTGACCGTCCGGTCGCCGTAGATGTCCGGGCCGCGCAGGCGCTCCTCGGAGCGGATCCGGGCCGGCTCGGAGTCGAACGGGCCGTTCTCCGGGTAGCCGAGGACGACGGCCGGGTCGTCGGCCTTCGCGGTGAAGTCGAACTGCAGCGGCTTGATGTCCAGCTTCGGCACGTACAGGACGGCGATATCGACCTCGGGATCGAACAGTACGACGTTCGCCTCGTAGGACTTACCGTTCACCTCGACCTGCGGTGCGCTGACACCGGCGACGACGTGCGCGTTCGTCATCACGCGTTGCGGGGCATAGACGAACCCACTGCCCTCAAGACCGCGCGAGCAGTTCGCGACGCCGGTGACCTTGGCGATCCGGCTGTAGGCCTGCCGTACGGCGGGCTGCCGGGCGATCGCGCTGTCCGGCGGCTGGGTGTCGCGGATCCGCTCCGGCACGAACGGGTCGAGGAAGCGGGGGAACAGATCGGTGTTCACCACGTCGTTGAACGCCTGTAGCGCCTTGTCGGCACCACTCGGCAGCACCTGGTCGACCTTGGCCAGCACCGCCGACCCGCGGACCGCCGACGTGACGCTGGGGATCCGCGCGCCGCTCACCGCGACGCCGAGGACCCAGGAGACGATCAGGACCGAGGCTGCGGCCAGTACGGCGCCGCCGAGCGCATCGACCGCTTTGACCGGGTTCCAAGAGATCTTGTTGCGCAGCTTCGACCCGACTATCGCGCCGACCGTGCGGCCGATCGAGGCCAGGATCACCACCAGGACCAGGGCGGCGAACGACACCGAGACGCTCGGCGAGAAGTTGTCCAGCACTCGCGGTACGCCCCAGACGCCGACTGCGGCGCCGCCGAGCAGCCCGAGGGTGGCGCATGCACCCAGCACGAAGCCTTCGATGTACCCCGAGATCGCCACCAGCAGCGTGACGACCACCAGCGCCCAGTCGAGGTTGCTCACTCCACACCCTCCGGATCGTTCCCGCCGAGGTCGTGCTCGATGGCGGTCATCCGCCGTACGTCCTCCGAACGGCGTCCCTCACTCCGCCAGGCCGCCTCGACCAGTCGGTCGGGTAAAGGTACGACGTTCGAGGGGTCCCAGTCGCGCGCCCAGCCGCCGAGCAGCAGCAATTTGTCCAGCAGCCCGGCGGTAAATCCCCAGACGAACAGGTCACCGACCAGGAACGCCGGCCCGGTGAACCCGGACGGATGCCGGCAGGTGACCCGCAACGCCGGGTCGGCCAAGGTCTGCACCGGGACAGTGAGCACCGAGGCGACCTCGGCCGGATCCACCACGGCCACCGGGGACGGCGTCCGCCACCAGGCCAGCACCGGCGTCACGCCGAAGTTGCTGACCGGGACCCAGAGCGCGGGCCAGGTCGCGAACGGTACGACGCCGTCCGGATCGAGCCCGGTCTCCTCCCAGGCCTCCCGCAGCGCGGTCCGGACCAGGCCTTCCGCGCCGGTCCCGTCCTCGGGATCCACACCACCGCCCGGGAACGCGATCTGGCCGGCATGTTTGCGCATCGTCCAGGAGCGCTCGGTCAGCAGTACCTCGGGACCGTCGTTGCCTTCGGCAAGCAGGATGAGGACGGCGGAGTTCCGCACCGACGGGTCGTCGGGCGGCAGGAAGCGGGACAGCAGGTTCGGGTCGACGTCCGAGGAGGCCTTCGCCAGCGGACGCAGCCAGTCCGGGATCTGTACGTCGTCGAACGTCACAGCGAAACCCCCAGCCGGTCCTTGATCGACTGCTCGAACTGCTGCTGCGAGGTGAACGCCCCGTTGTGCAGCGTGAACTTGCCGTCCTTGTCCACGAAGACCGTCACCGGCGGGCCGCCGACTTTGAACGGCGTGCGCACCAGCTTCTCGCGGTCGACCAGGTGCGGATAGTTCAGCCCGCGGTCGAGCGCGAACTTCACGGCCAGCTCCGGCCGCGTGTCCACGTAGTCGATCCCCAGCATCTGCAGCTTGCCGGCGGCCTTCTTCTGCACGGCCGCCAGGTACGGCGCTTCGTCGCGGCACGGTGGACACCATTGCGCCCACACGTTGATCACCAGCGGGCCGCGGAGGTCGGCCAGCCGGATATCCGGCCCGCTGCCGAGACACGGCAGCGTGATGTCGGGCAGACCGTTGCTCACCGGCGGCCGGGACTCGGTCGGTGGGCAGGCAACCAACTTGTCGGCTCCGGGAATCGCGCTCGGCCCGGCGCTCGGCGTACCGGCTCCTGCTCCGCAGCCCGCCAGCACCGTGGCCAGGACGGCGGCCGCCAGCACGCGCCTCACGCGGCCGGGACCTTCACCAGCTTCGCGGCGGACTCGTAGTCGGTCGGACCAGCGCCGTACGACGGGCACCACTGGGCGATCGGGCAGGCGCCGCAGGCGGGCTTCTTGGCGTGGCAGCGGCGGCGGCCGTGGAAGATCAGCCGGTGCGACAGCATCGTCCAGTCCTTCTTCGGGAACAGGTCACCGATGATGTGCTCGACCTTGACCGGGTCCTCCTCCTCGGTCCAACCGAACCGGCGGACGAGCCGGCCGAAGTGCGTGTCGACGGTGATCCCGGGAATGTTGAAGGCGTTGCCGAGGACGACGTTCGCCGTCTTGCGACCGGTCCCGGGGAGCTTCACGAGCTCCTCGAGCTTGCCTGGGACAACCCCGTCGTACTCGTCGACGAGGACCTGGCCGAGCTTCATCACGCTGTTCGTCTTGGCGCGGAAGAAGCCGGTCGGCTTCAGGATCGCCTCCATCTCCTCGCGGTCGGCCTCGGCCATCGCCTGGGCCGTCGGATACTTCGCGAAGAGCGTCGGGGTGACCTTGTTGACCATCACATCGGTGGTCTGGGCGGACAGGATGGTGGCCACGAGCAACTCGAGCGGAGTCGTGAAATCGAGCTCACAGTGCGCGTCCGGGTAGGTGTCGGTGAGCACTTTGTGCATCTTCCGGGCCCGCCGGACGAGCTGGCTGGACGTCTCCTCGGCGAACACCGGGGCCTTACGGGGGAGCTTCAGCGTCACCGTCTCCAAGGCCCCGGGGACGGGGTGTACGACGGCTTCCGCGACACGCTGGGATGGCATACCAGCCAGCCTACGTGGCGGGGCCGACACTGGAGGGGCTACGGTTTTGGGGCGAGCGGGTGGATACGCTCACCTCGCCGGGCGGGGCGATCCCCCGGCCGAAGACGTGGTCGAAGGTCCTAGGAGGCCCCAAAGTGGATGCCGCAGTGCTCAAACAGGCGCCGCTGTTCAGTCAGCTCGACGACGAGGCAGCCGACGCGCTGGCCGCCTCGATGACCGAGAGCCGGCTTCGCCGTGGCCAGGTGCTGTTCCACGAAGGCGACTCCGGGGACCGGCTGTTCATCGTCGTCGAGGGCAAGGTCAAGCTCGGCCGCACCTCCGCCGACGGCCGCGAGAACCTGCTCGCCGTCCTCGGCCCGGGCCAGATGTTCGGCGAACTGTCACTGTTCGACCCCGGACCGCGCTCGTCCACCGTCACCGCCGTCACCGACGCCTCGATGATGTCGCTGACCCACGACGAGCTCCTACGCTGGCTGGCCGGCCGCCCCGAGGTGGCCCGCGGCCTGCTCCTGCAGCTGGCCTCCCGCCTGCGCAAGGTCTCCGACGTCGTCGCCGACCTCGTCTTCTCCGACGTCCCCGGCCGCGTCGCCAAGGCCCTCCTGGACCTCGCCAGCCGCTTCGGCCGCACCGCCGACGACGGCGTCCACGTCCACCACGACCTCACCCAGGAAGAGCTGGCCCAACTCGTCGGCGCCTCCCGCGAAACCGTCAACAAGGCCCTCGCCGACTTCGCCTCCCGAGGCTGGGTCCGCCTGGAACCCCGCTCCGTAGTCCTCCTGGACGTAGACCGCCTCCAACGCCGAGCCCGCTAACCCCGCGCCCGTCCCCACCCCGCCGTACGGTCGCAATTTCGCTGGCTAGCCACCGAGATCAGGGGTTCTGCACCGTGGTTATGAGTGCAGAACCCCCAATTTGCGTGCTCAGCCAGCCAAATGGGTACGGCGGGAGCGGTCGAAGGCGGCACGGAGAATTCTGCCGGTGCGGGCCGGGGTTTCGAGGTCGGCCCAGATGGTCCGGACGACCTGCAGCCCGAGGGCCCGGAGCCGGTCCTCGCGGATCTTCTCCTGGATCAAGACCTCACTCGAACCGTCGGAGTACTTCATCAGGCCGTCGAATTCGACCACGAGGTTGTAGTCGGGGAAGTAGAAGTCGACCCGGCCGATGAAGCCGTCAGAGTCCTCGAAGACCACCTGCAGGAGGGGTGCCGGCAGGCCCAGGTGATGGATGAGGACGCGCATCCGCGACTCGCCGACCGACTCCGCCAACGGATTCGCGAAGGCAAGCGCGGCTCGTAGCGTCGGACCACCCGGCCAGAATTCGGCCGCCCCGAGCACACGTGCGAACTCATCACTGGGTACCTGACCGGTCCGCAGTACGGCGTCCGCGCTCACGACCGCCGATTCGAACGAACTCGCGGCCGCGGTCTCGGCCAGCGCGCGGGCCAGGGCGGTGACGGGCAAACCGTCGACCGCGGCCAAGTCCGCCGTACTCAGCACTCCTCGATGGTGCCTGACGCCGGCTGCGTGACCGTTGCGCCAGCCGCTCGTCCTGGTCAGTTGTACCTCGGACAGTTCCGCCTCCCACACCGGGATGCCGTGCATGATCAGTGCAGAGTGGTGGCTCACCGCGAACGTCCCGGGGCGCATCGAGTTCGCCGCGGCATAGACGAGTCGCCGATGGAGCTGGAGTTCGCGTTCCCAGGGCGGGAGGTGGCCGAGGTCGACTCGTTCGGCGTACTGCCCGTGACGCACACGCTCCCACCGACCGTCGCGCAGACGTTCCTGCACCTGTTCAGGCGTGTACCCCGCGTCGAGCGCCTGCCGACGGCTGAAGACACCACCTTGCACGCTCGCGACGGCCGTAAGTACCGGGTTCATCACCCCAGGATCACCCACCCAACCCCGCCCCGGGGGCCCTCACCCAAACCTGTGGATAACCCTCATTTGCCTGGCTAGGCACTCAAATCAGGGGTTCTACACCCGCAATTTGAGTGGAGAACCCCTGATATGGCTGGTCAGCCAGTCAAATAGTCGAGTTGGGCGCGGACGGAGCGTTCGGCGGCGGGGTGGAGGGTGGGGTCTACGTCTGCGTAGACGTGTTTGACGACGGCCTCGGGGGTGGTGTGGCCGGCGGCTAGGGCTTGGCGGACTTGGTCTAGGCGCTCGCGGCGGTGGGTTAGGTAGTGGGTTAGGACGGTGGCGGGGTCGGTGATTACTGGGCCGTGGCCGGGGAGTAGGCGTTTCGGGGCGGCGGCGGAGTTGGTGAAGGCTAGGAGTTTTTCGAGGGAGTCTAGGTAGGGGGCTAGGGCTCCGTCGGGGTGGGCTACTACGGAGGTGCCGCGGCCTAGGACGGTGTCGCCGGTGAGGAGGGAGCCGTCCTGCGGGAGCCAGAAGCAGACGGAGTCGAGGGTGTGGCCGGGGGTGGGGAGGACCTCGACGCGGAGGCCGTCGGCGGTGATGACGTCGCCTTCGGCGAGGCCGTGGGCGTGGTCGGTGGGGATGCGGAAGGCGGGGTCGACGGCGCGGACGCCGCAGCCGGCCTGGTTCGCGAACCAGGCGGCGCCTTCGGTGTGGTCGGGGTGCTTGTGGGTGATCAGTACGACGGCTACGTCGCCCGCTGCCGCCAGTACGGCGCGGAGGTGGTCCTCGAGGGGCGGACCGGGGTCGACCACGATCGAGCGAGCGGTCCGGGGCGCGTCAGCAGCCGCGTCAGGTCGGTCGGCGGCGGATTCCGGGGCGCGGAGGATCCAGGTGTTCGTGCCCTCGAGCGTCATCGGGCCTGGGTTCGGGGCCAGGACTCGGGTTGCGTAGTCGGTGACTCGTTCAGCGGTCACGGGAGCTCCAGGGCGGTGTTTTCGAGGTACGCGAGGTCGGCTTCGATGCGGAGGGTCGGCATGATCGTGGGGATCTCGCGGTTCCCGGCGGCGGCCAGGGCCGCGGCGACGTCGTCGTACGGCGTGAGGTCGGCGCAGCTCAGGTACGTCGGGGGAAGCATCAGGACCGAGCCTGTATCGGCGGCTGCCACCGCGTCGGCGGGGCGGAGCCAGGCGACCTGGTCGGACTCGCTGGTCACGTCGCGGGTGATCTGGCCGGCCGGGAGGGCGGCGACGAAGAAGGCGGTGTCGTAGCGCTTCGGTTCGAACTCGGGGGTGATCCAGTGCGCCCAGGCGCCGAGCAGGTCGGCGCGCAGGACCAGGCCGCGGCGGTGCAGGAAGTCCGCGAAGCCAAGCGAACGGTTCTCGAGGGCGACACGGTCGGCCTCCCAGTCGTCGCCGCTGGTGTCGGCGACCACCGATGAGGCTGACGGACCGGCGAGGAGGACGCCGGATTCCTCAAACGTCTCCCGTACGGCGGCAGCGACGTACGCGGAGGCTGTTTCCCGTGAGCAGCCGAGGCGGTCGGCGAACCACGAGGGCGGCGGACCGGACCACGAGTCGGCGACGGTCGCGTCGGTCGGGTCGACGCGGCCGCCCGGGAAGACCGTCATACCGGCGGCGAACGCCATCGACAGCTGCCGCCGGAGCAGGTAGACCTCCGGGCCGGCCGCGGTGTCGCGGAGCAGGATCACGGTCGAGGCGGGACGTGGTTCCGCAGGGGTCCGGGACTCCCGGACATGCGCGAACGCCGCCTCGGCCATCCGGCCGGTCAGCGGCTCGGACCTCAGATCCCGCACCATGCACTCAACCTCCGATTTGGCTGCCTAGCCACCCAAATCGGGGGTTCTCCACCGTTAACCACGGTGGAGAACCCCCAAAACCCCTGCCTAGCCAGCCAAATTGCGGTGGGGGGCGGCGGGGGTGGGGTCAGACCTCGAAGATGAGTTCTACCTCGACGGGGGCGTCGAGGGGGAGGACCGGTACGCCGACTGCGCTGCGGGCGTGCTGGCCGATGTCGCCGAAGACGGCGCCGAACAGTTCCGAGGCGCCGTTGGCGACCTGGGGCTGACCGGTGAACTCCGGGGTCGAGGCGATGAACGCGACGGCCTTGACGATCCGCTTGATGTTCGCCAGGTCGCCGATCTCGGCCTTGACCGCGGCCAGGGCGTTCAGCGCGCACTGCTGTGCGCACTCGCTCGCGACCTCGGGGGTGACGGCGTCGCCGACCTTGCCGGTGGCGATCAGGGTGCCCTCGCGCAGCGGCAGCTGACCGGACGTGTAGACCAGGTTGCCGGTCCGGACGGCCGGAACGTAGGCGGCGACCGGCTTGGCCACCTCCGGCAGCTTCAGGCCGAGCTCGGCCAGCTTCTCCTCGGGGTGGCTCACTTGGACTCGATCTCCCGCTTGAAGTAGGCGACCAGGTTCTCCGGGTTCATCCCCGGGACGACCTGGACCAGCTCCCAGCCGTCCTGGCCGAAGTTGTCCAGGATCTCCTTGGTCGAGTGGACCAGCAGCGGCGCGGTGAAGTACTCGAACTTCTTCATAGGGTGGACTCTAACGGGAGCGTGCGGGGTGTGCCGTGGGCCACGTCCTACTCTGGTCCTTATGGCGCGACTCCACGTGGTCACCGGCAAAGGCGGCACCGGGAAGTCGACCGTTGCCGCGGCCATGGCGCTCGCGCTGGCCGAGCAGGGTAAGCGGGTACTGCTGGTCGAGGTCGAGGGCCGCCAGGGCATCGCGCAGCTCTTCGACGCACCGCCTCTCCCGTACGTCGAACGCAAGATCGCGACCGGGGTCGGGGGTGGGGAGGTGTTCGCGCTGGCCGTGGATGCGGAGGCGGCGCTGCTCGAGTACCTCGACATGTATTACCACCTGGGTCGTGCTGGGAAGGCGCTCGACAAAGTGGGGGCGATCGACTTCGTGACCACGATCGCGCCCGGACTACGCGACGTACTGCTGACCGGCAAGGTCTACGAGGCGACGCGGCGCAAGGCGCACGGCAAGCTCGCGTACGACGCGGTCGTGCTGGACGCGCCGCCGACCGGGCGGATCGGGTCGTTCCTGAACGTGAACCACGAGGTCGCCAATCTCGCCAAGGTCGGGCCGATCCGGAACCAGGCCGACGCGATCATGGGGATGCTGCGGTCGGATGTCACGCGGATCCACCTGGTCACGCTGCTGGAGGAGATGCCGGTCCAGGAGACGTTGGACGCGGTCGAACAGTTGGAGGCGTTGGACCTGCGGATCGGGTCGGTCGTGGTGAACATGGTTCGGCACAGTCCGCTCGACGAGGACGCGCTTGCCCTTGCGGTGAAGGAGAAACTGCCCGCGACGGAGTTGTCGAAGGGGTTGCGTGCGGCCGGAGTTGCCGTGAGCAAGGAGTTGGTGGCGACACTGGCGGCGGAGGCGCGGGACCACGCGGTGCGGGTGGGGTTGGAGCGCGAGAACCGCGACCGAATAGATGCCCTAGGCAAGCAAGTCACCGAGCTGATGCTGCAGCCCGAAGGAATCGATCACGGCACCCTGATCGACCTGGCCGAGGAGTTCCGCGCATGAGCGAACTGGATCTGGATGCGTTGATTGACGACCCCGGGATTCGGATTGTGGTGACTTGTGGGTCGGGTGGGGTGGGGAAGACGACGACCGCGGCGGCGCTTGGGTTGCGGGCGGCGGAGCGGGGGCGGAAGGTCGTCGTACTGACTATTGATCCGGCTCGGCGGTTGGCGCAGTCGTTGGGGCTTACCGAGTTGGACAACACGCCTCGGGCGGTTGCTGGGGTGGGTGGTGACGGGCAGCTGGACGCGATGATGCTGGATATGAAGCGGACCTTTGACGAGGTCGTGCTGGCTCATGCGACGCCCGAGAAGGCCGAGCAGATTCTGGCTAATCCGTTCTATCTGGCGTTGTCTTCCTCGTTCGCGGGGACGCAGGAGTACATGGCGATGGAGAAGCTTGGGCAGCTGCACAAGCAGGCTGAGGCTTCTGGGGACTGGGATCTGATCGTCGTGGATACGCCGCCGTCGCGGTCGGCGTTGGACTTCCTGGATGCGCCGGAGCGGCTTGCGTCGCTGCTGGAGGGGCGGTTCCTGCGGCTGTTGCTGGCGCCGGCGAAAGGGCCGTTCCGGTTGATGTCGACGGCGGTGAACATGGCGATGTCGGTGATGAACAAGGTTCTCGGCGCGCAGGTGCTGACCGATGTGCAGACGTTCGTCGCCGCGTTCGACACGCTGTTCGGTGGATTCCGGCAGCGGGCTGACAAGACGGTGGCGTTGCTGCGGGAGCCGCATACCGCGTTCCTCGTGGTCGCGGCTCCGCAGAACGACGCGTTGCGGGAGGCGTCGTACTTCACCGAGCGGTTGCGCGAAGAGAACATGCCGCTGGCGGGCGTCGTACTGAATCGGGTGACGAACTCGGAGGCGACCGATCTGTCGGCCGAGCGGTCGCTTGCGGCGGCGGAGAAGCTGGAGGAGGCGGACAAGTCGCCGCTGACGGCCGCGCTGCTCCGGCTGCACGCGGACAAGATGCAGCAGGTGGTCGCCGATCACAAGCGCGCCGACCGGTTCAAGCGCGGTCACCGCTCGATCCCGACCGTCGAGGTGCCCGCATTGGCCGACGACGTCCACGACCTCACCGGCCTACGCCAGATCGGTGACCTGCTGACCGCCTGAGCGAGGCGGAGCCCCCCTCCATTTCACCCTCAGCGAACGCCGGGCACCTCGGGAATGACCTGGTGGGGCCATTGGTTGAGCCTGTCAGACTCAATCTTTGGATAAGGGTGTGACAGCGTGACCGATACGTTGAATCTTCCGGTTCTGCCGCTGGACGACATCGTCGTTCTGCCGGGAATGGTCGTGCCGGTCCGCCTCGCCGACAGCGAGGCGCGAGCGGCCATCGACGCCGCGCAGGCCTCCGGTGCCGACCAGGTGCTGCTGGTACCGCGGCTGGACGGGAAATATGCCAAGGCTGGGACGCTCGGCGAGATCGAGCAGATCGGCCGGCTGCCGGGCGGAGCCCAGGCAGCAGTGATCCGCGGTACGGCGCGGGTTCTGATCGGCGCCGGGACCACCGGTCCGGGTGCCGCCCTCTGGGTCAGCGCGACCCAGCTGCACGAGATCACCGACGCGCGGTCGGCGGAGCTGGCCCGCGAGTACAAGAGCCTGGTCACCTCGGTGCTGGAGCGCCGTGGCGCGTGGCAGGTCATCGACTCCGTGAAGCAGGTGACCGACCCGGCGGAGCTGTCCGACCTGGCCGGCTACGCGTCGTACCTGAGCGACGAGCAGAAGTCCGAGCTGCTGGAGAACGCCAACGTCACCGAGCGGCTGGAGAAGCTGATCGGTTGGGTGAAGGACCACCTGGCCGAGCTCGAGGTCTCCGAGACGATCCAGAAGGACGTCCAGGAGGGTATGGAGAAGCAGCAGCGGGAGTTCCTGCTGCGCCAGCAGATGGCTGCGATCCGCAAGGAGCTGGCCGAGCTGGACGGCAAGGCCGAGTCCGAGGAAGAGGACTACCGGGCCCGCGTCGAGGCTGCTGACCTGCCGGAGCACGTGGCCAAGGCCGCGCTGGCTGAGGTCGACAAGCTCGAGCGGACGTCCGACCAGTCCCCTGAGGTCGGCTGGATCCGGACCTGGCTCGACACGGTGCTCGAAGTGCCGTGGAACGAGCGCAGCGAGGACAGCTACGACCTGCGCGAGGCGCGGGCTGTGCTGGACGCTGACCACTCCGGTCTGGACGACGTGAAGGAGCGCATCACCGAGTACCTGGCTGTACGGCGTCGCCGCGCGGACCGGGGTCTGGGCGTCGTCGGCGGTCGCCGGAGTGGCGCCGTACTGGCGCTGGTCGGGCCTCCTGGTGTGGGTAAGACCTCCCTGGGTGAGTCGGTGGCGCGTGCCATGGGCCGCAAGTTCGTCCGGGTGGCACTGGGCGGTGTTCGGGACGAGGCCGAGATCCGTGGGCACCGGCGTACCTACGTCGGCGCACTGCCGGGCCGGATCGTCCGGGCCATCACCGAGGCCGGTTCGATGAACCCCGTCGTACTGCTGGACGAGATCGACAAGGTAGGTGCGGACTACCGGGGCGACCCGACCGCCGCCCTGCTGGAGGTCCTCGACCCGGCGCAGAACCACACCTTCCGGGACCACTACCTGGAGGTCGAGCTGGACCTGTCCGACGTGGTCTTCCTGGCCACGGCGAACGTGCTGGACTCGATCCCCGGTCCGCTGCTGGACCGGATGGAGCTGGTGCAGCTGGACGGTTACACCGAGGAGGAGAAGGTCACCATCGCCCGTGACCACCTGCTTCCGCGACAGCTGGAGCGGGCGGGCCTGACGGCGGACGAGGTGACGGTCGAGGAATCGGCGCTGCGGCTGCTGGCTGGCGAGTACACGCGGGAGGCCGGTGTCCGGCAGCTCGAGCGGGCGATCGCCCGGGTCCTGCGGAAGGTCACCTCGAAGATCGCCCTGGGCGAGTCGGAGGGTGCACAGACCATCGGTGACGGTGATCTGAAGGGCTACCTGGGCTCGCCGCGGTTCACACCGGAGTCTGCGGAGCGTACGTCGCTCCCAGGCGTCGCGACCGGATTGGCGGTGACCGGTGCGGGTGGTGACGTGCTCTTCATCGAGGCGTCGCTGGCCGACAAGGAGACCGGCCCGACCGGAGTCACGTTGACCGGGCAGTTGGGTGACGTGATGAAGGAGTCGGCGCAGATCGCCCTGTCGTACCTGCGCTCACACGGTGCGGAGCTGGGACTGCCGGTCAGCGACTTGGCCGAGCGGAACACTCACATCCACGTGCCGGCGGGCGCCGTACCGAAGGATGGTCCTTCGGCCGGCGTGACGATGACGACCGCGTTGGCGTCGCTGCTGTCCGGACGGCCAGTACGGTCGGAGGTCGCGATGACCGGTGAGGTGTCGCTGACCGGGCGGGTCCTCCCGATCGGTGGCGTGAAGCAGAAGCTGCTCGCGGCGCATCGGGCCGGGTTGACCACGATCCTGATCCCGAAGCGCAACGAGCCCGACCTGGACGACGTACCGGAGTCGGTGCTGGCGGAGCTGACGGTGCACCCGGTGAGCGACGTACGGGAAGTGCTGGATCTGGCGCTGGAACCGGCCCAGGTGGACGCGCGGCAGTACGCCGCCTGACACCCGCCGTTTCACGGCTGTTGTGGCGAGGGCCCGAGCACCTGCTCGGGCCCTCGTTCTTTAGGATGAACTTTGTCCAGACGCTGTGACGCAATTCACAGCGCGAGCGGTAACCCGAAAAGCCGGTCACGTAGTCTTAACAACCATGCGCGTACGGGAGAAGGGCGATCGTGGGGTCGTCCAGTCGGTGGTTCTGTTCCTCGGAGTGAGTGTGCTGTCGGGCGCGCTGGCAGCAGGTCTCGCAATGCCCCTGGCAGGGCTGGCCGGGTTCACGACGGAGAAGACGTCGGAGACCCTGCAGGACCTGCCGCAGCAGTTCGACGAGGTGCCGCTGAAGCAGAAGAGCACCATCCGGGCAGCCGACGGGTCCGTCATCGCGACCCTCGCGGACAAGAACCGGGTCCCGGTCAAGCTCAGCCAGATCGCGCCGATCATGCAGAAGGCGATCGTCGCGATCGAGGACGACCGCTACTTCGAGCACGGCGCGCTCGACCTCAAGGGCACCCTGCGCGCGCTCGCGGTGAACCAGACCGAAGGCTCGGTCCAGCAGGGTGGTTCGAGTATCACCCAGCAGTTCATCAAGATGAGCCTGATCGAGAAGGCGAACACCCCCGCCGAGGTCGAGGCCGCCACCGCCGCCACCCCGCAGCGCAAGATCGCCGAGCTCCGCTACGCGATCGCCGCCGAGAAGGAGTTCTCGAAGACCGAGATCCTCGAGAAGTACCTGAACCTGGCGAACTTCGGCGACGGCGCCTGGGGCATCCAGTCCGCCGCGCAGCACTACTTCCGGGTCGACGCGAAGGACCTGAACCTGGCCCAGGCCGCGATGCTGGCCGGCATGGTGAAGAGCCCCACCGCCTACGACCCGACGAACAACATGAAGCGCTCCAAGGACCGCCGCGACGTGGTCATCCGCCGGATGCTCGAGCTCAAGGTCATCTCGGTGAACCAGGCCAACCTGGCACTGAAGGCCCCGGTCGTCGACCCGGCCAAGGTCCGCAAGAACCAGATCGGCTGCGGCAACTCGCCGTACCCGTTCTACTGCGAGTACATCGTCGCGCAGCTCAAGGAGAACCCGGCCTTCGGCAAGACCCCGAAGGACCGCGCCAACTACCTGAAGACGGCCGGCCTGACCATCCGGACCTCGCTCGACCCGAAGATCCAAGCGGCCGCGCAGAAGTCGATCGACGAGCACACCAAGCCGGACGACGAGGCGATCGCCGCGATCACCATCGTCGAGCCCGGGACCGGGCTGGTGAAGGCGATGGTGCAGAGCCGGAAGTACGGCAACGGCAAGAACCGGACGTCGTACAACTACAACGTCGAGAAGTCGTACGCCGGTGGCTTCGGCGGCTTCCAGAACGGTTCGACGATGAAGGCCTTCACGATCGCCGCGGCGATCCAGAAGGGCTACTCGATCAACTACAAGATCAACTCGCCGAGCCCGCTGCACATGGGCGGCCAGAAGTTCAGCACCTGCAACGGTACGGCGGGGGTCGAGGACAGCTACAGCCCGACGAACTCGACGAAGAACGTGCCGGACCCGACGATGATCCAGGCGGCGCAGAAGTCGACCAACACCTACTTCCTGCAGCTGTCCCAGAAGGTCGGTCTGTGCCCGATCGCGACCCTGCTCAAGTCCCTCGGGATGTACAACGCCCAGGACGGTGAGCCGCTGGAGCAGGTTCCGTCGATGACGCTGGGCGTCGGCTACATCACCCCGCTGCAGCTCTCGAGCGCGTACGCCGCCTTCGCCGCCCGCGGCAAGTACTGCACGCCCTGGCTGGTCACCTCGGTCCGCGACGCGGCCAACAAGTCGCTGAAGATCCCGGGTCAGGACTGCAAGCAGGTGCTGCCCGAGGCGGTGGCCGACGGGGTCAACGAGGTGCTGCACCAGGTCATGGAGCCGGGCGGTACCGGTAACCGGCTGAAGTTCGGCAACAGCGACCTGGCCGGCAAGACCGGAACCATCCAGGAGGCCAAGGCCGTCTGGTACTCCGGTTACTCCAGCAAGCTCGCCAGCGCGGCCGTGGTCGCGGACGCGAGCCCGCCGTACAAGCGTCTTTCCGGTCAGACCCTGGATGGCCAGGACATCAACGACGCCTCCGGCTCGATGACCGCCGGTCCGCTGTGGAAGACCGCGATGCAGAACGCGCTGAAGTACTACCCGACCACGCACTTCACCGCGCCCGACGAGAAGACCCAGCGCGGCAACAACGAGGAGCTCCCGTACGTCAACGGCATGAACCCCGACGACGCCGCGAACAAACTCCGCCAGGCCGGCTTCGAGGCCCAGATCAGCCCCGACCCGGTCAACTCCGACGAAGCCGCCGGCACCGTCGCCTACACCGACCCCCGCCGCCGCGACGGCGCCCCGGCCGGTTCCACCGTCACCATCTTCGTCTCGAACGGCAGCCGCGGTAACAACAACCAAGGCAACAACGAGAACGAGAACGAACAAGGCGACCCAGGCGACAACCAGCCCGGCGGCGGAGGCACCCCCGGCTGCCAACCCTGGGACCCCAAGTTCCCCAACTGCTAGGGCGCTGTAGCCCGAGGGCGACCACGATGAGAATGCTCCACCGGGTCTTGCCCTCGGGGTCGGCGAGTGTGGGGAGTGGGCGGTCGAGTGCGACCTCCGTGCCGTTGTCCATCGTTTACCGGCGACAATCTCCTCACAGTCGAGGCGAGCTGCTGGTGGTGGCGCGTCGAGCGAAGCCACTGTGCCGAGGAATGAGGCGAGAAAGGGGGTGGGAGGAGAGAGGCGGACCGCCCCCACTCACCAACTCTGCCTAGCCTGCTCGGTTCACGCTCAGCGCGACTGGCCCGGACCGCCCAGGAGCGGGTTGGTGAGTGGGACAGATCCGCGCGCCGAGCCCACCCCCGCGATGTGTCGGAGCAGCAGGTCCCCGATCAGCATCGGGAATCCGAGGAGCAGACCGGCTCCGGCCGGCGCCGCGTACCCGACGGCCACGTGACGTCCGTCGAATCCCAGGGGCGCGGGATCACGTGGGGTGTACGCGCCGGAGGCGCCGAAAGTACTGTCGCCGCCGGAGGCGGTGTCCTTTATTAGGCGCCTAGTTGGCGCTTGACCTCGGCGGAGACGGCGCCGCCGTCGGCTTTGCCTTTGACCTTGGGCTGGAGGGCGCCCATGACTTTGCCGATGCCTCGGGGGCCCAGGTCGGCGGCGCCGGTGGCGGCGATGGTTTCGGTGACCAGTACGGCGATCTCTTCGGCGGTGAGTTGTTCGGGGAGGTACTCGGCGAGGATGTCCGCCTCGGCCTGTTCTTTGTCGGCCAGTTCGGCGCGGCCGGCGTCGCGGTAGGCGATGACGGACTCGCGGCGCTTCTTGGCCTCGGAGCCGAGGACGTCGAGGATCTCGGCGTCGGAGAGCTCGCGGGCCTCCTTCCCGGCGACCTCGGCCTTGGTGACCGCGGTGAGCGCCATCCGCAGGGTGGACTTGCGGATCTCGTCGCGCGCCTTGAGGGCGGCGGTCATGTCGTCGTGCAGGCGCTGTTTCATTCCGGAGTTGGACATAGCAGAGATTGTGGCAGGCTGGGTGAATGAGTTTGCGCAGGATAGCCACCAACACCCTCAAGGCCACGGCTGCTGTCGGGGCCGTGGGGGCAGCTTGTGTGGCGTATGCGGCGGTCGTCGAGGTGCGGTGGTTCACGCTGCGCAGGGTGACGGTTCCGGTGCTGGCCGAAGGCTCGGCGCCGTTGAAGGTGCTGCACCTGTCCGACCTGCACCTGATGCCGACACAGGAGAAGAAGATCGGCTGGGTCAACGACCTGGCCGCGCTCGAACCCGACCTCATCGTCAACACCGGCGACAACCTCTCCCACGAGAAGTCGGTGCCGCCGTTGCTGCGGGCGCTCGGTGATCTGCTCGATCTTCCCGGCGTCTTCGTGTTCGGCTCCAACGACTACTGGAAGCCGCACTTCAAGAACCCGGGCAAGTACCTGCTGCCTGCAAACAAGCAGCGCCACAAGCCGCACGGCCCCGACCTCCCGTTCGAGGAGATGCGCCGCGCCTTCACCGACGCCGGCTGGGCCGACCTCAACAACGCGAAGACGAGCCTCAAGGTCAACGGCTTGCGCCTCGACTTCGCCGGCACCGACGACCCCCACATCAAGCGCGATCGGTACGGCGTGATCGCGGGCGAGGTGGATCCGTCGGCCGACCTCTCGATCGGGGTCACACACGCGCCGTACCAGCGGGTGCTGAACGCGTTCGTCGACGACGGCTATCCCCTGGTGCTCGCCGGTCACACCCACGGCGGTCAGCTCGCGGTCCCGTTCTACGGCGCCCTGGTGACCAACTGCGACCTCGACGCCTCCCGGGTCAAAGGCCTGTCCACCTGGGGCAGCAGCGGCCGCCAAGCGGCTCTCCACGTCTCGGCCGGACTCGGCACCTCGCCGTACGCGCCGGTCCGTTTCGCCTGCCGTCCGGAAGCGACATTGCTCACTCTCGTCCCCCGCGTAAACCCGATTTCGTCCCACGCCCCAGCGCATGTAAGCTAACGGCGATTCGGGCTGTGGCGCAGCTTGGTAGCGCGCTTCGTTCGGGACGAAGAGGTCGCAGGTTCAAATCCTGTCAGCCCGACCACGAGATTCAGGGTCAGTCACTCCGGTGACTGACCCTCAGTCTTTTGAGAGGTACTTGAGATGCGCAGCCGAGTCGTCGGACCGATCGTGCTCGCGGTGTGGACGGCGCTCGTCGTCGTACCGATCCTGCTGAGCTTCCGGGACGACGTGAGCGGCTTCCGGATCGTGATGGTGCTCTTCGCGCCGTGGGCGGCGGTTCCGGTGCACTGGCGCCGGCGTGTGCCGCTGGGGCGGGTCCTGCAGGGGTTCGGGATCGTGCTGCTGTTGCTGCTGCCGCTCGGCGCGGTCGCGGGGCAGGTGCCGATCGCGACGTACTTCAAGATCGTGGCGCCGCTCCTCCTGCTGCCACTCGTCTGGCTCTCGAACCGGCGCTGGTCGCGCGGCCTACGCTGAAGGTGTGCAGCGAGTTGATCTGGGTGAAGTCGAGTACGACGTCGCGGGCAAGCAGATGCAGGCCTGGGTCGAGGAACGGCAAGCGGGGACGGCTGAGGACCGGCTCTTCCTGCTGAGTCATCCGCCGGTGATCACCTACGGATCCCGTACGGCGGCCGAAGACCTGCCGCCCGAGACAGCGGGCATCCCGGCGGTGGCGGTCGATCGCGGCGGGTTCGCGACGTACCACGGTCCCGGCCAACTGGTCGGCTACCTGGTGATCGACGTGAAGCGGCGTGGGGTCGTGGATGTCGTGCGGTGGGTGGAGGACGGGCTGATCGAGGCGCTCGGGTCGCTCGGGTTCCCGCTGGTACGGCGGGAGACGCCGAAGGGCGCGAGCAGTCTCGTCGGGGTGTGGACCGCGGACGGGCGGAAGTTGTGCTCGATCGGGATGCGGATCCGGAAGGGTGTGACCAGCCACGGGTTCTCGGTCAACGTCGCCCCCGACATGTCGGTGTTTCACACGTTCACGACCTGTGGGCTGCACGACGTCACGATGGTTTCGCTGGCCGAGCTGGCGGCCGAGAATGGGCACCCGGTTCCGGACGACACCGCCGTACGGGACGCGATCGCGCACTCCCTCGGAGCGGCCTGAGCCCGCTACTGTGCGGGGATGGACGAGAAGCCACCGCTCCCGCCGTTGCTGATCCTGGCCGTCGTCGGGCTGCTGTGCGGCTTCGCCACGATCGGTCTGGTGTGGGGCAGCGAGAAGGGCTGCGAACGCTTCCGGGACACCACGAGCTGCGGCGCTCTCGGGCTGCCGTTGTTGCTCGTGATCGTGGTGCTGACGATGGTCGGCGGCGGGATCGCGTTGAGCCGGCTCGCGATGCCGCATCCGCGACTGGTCGCGTTCCTCGGGGTCGCGTTCATGCTGGCCGTCGTCCTGGCCTTCCTGACCGGCAGCCTGTCCTCGCCGTGGACGCTGGCCGTCATCCCGGTACTGACCGCAATCACGTTCCTGCTCGCCAATCTGGTCGCCCGACTCCTGGAGCGCGCTGATGCCTGATCTGCCCGTCTACGACTGCCCGCGGACCTCGACCGCCCCGAACCTCGACGGGACGCTGACCGATCCCGCGTGGGAGGTCGCGCCGTGGACGACCGACTTCGTCCAGATCCTCGGCGAGGGTCCGGCGCCGCGGTTCCGGACCCAGGCGAAGCTGATGTACGACGACGACTACCTGTACGTCGGCGGCAAGCTCGAGGAGCCGCACCTGTGGACGACGATGACCGAGCACAACAGCCGGCTGTACTTCGAGAACAACTTCGAGGTGTTCCTCGACCCCGACGGTGACGGCGCGAACTACTACGAGTTCGAGATCAACCCGCTCGGGACGATCTGGGAGCTCACCCTCACCAAGCCGTACGACGAGGGTGGCGAGGCGATCGATCCGACGAACCTGCCCGGGCTGCGCACCGCGGTTCATCTCGACGGCACCGTGAACGACCCGTCCGACACCGACACCGGGTGGACGGTCGAGCTCGCCATACCGTGGGTCGACCTCGCACAGTGGACGAAGACCAAGCCGACCGCGCCGGAGCCGGGTGACGAGTGGCGGATGAACCTGATGCGTTGCCAGTGGCCGCATGCGATCGCCGGCAACAGCTATGTGAAGGGCGCCGAGAGCGAGTTCTGGGTCTGGTCGCCGCAGTACGTCGCCAACATGCACTACCCACCGCAGTGGGGCGTACTGCGTTTCTGACCACCCCACCTCCCTGACGCTTGGGTGGCGGGGTAACAATGAGCTACGTGGAGTTCGGGGGCGGGGTCGTCAGTGCGGTCGAACGCGCCTGCGACACAGATCTGAGAACAGCACTTCGCCTCGTGGCTCGTTACTCGCGGTACTGGTGGTCACGCGGGCTGGAGGACGAGGCGGCCGCAGCGGCCGAGCGGGTCCTCAGCATGCTCGGCCGGACGGTACCGGTCGGGCTGGACGAGGAATACCTGCTGGCCGTCATCCACGGCGCCGCCTCGGCCGAGCAGGAGCAGATCGAGCTCGCACAGCAGATCGTGGACACCACCGAGGGACCCTTCCGGTACTCCGCGACCGTGCTGCTGTGGTGCCTCGTGTTCGGCCCGTTCGAGCCTGCTGAGGTCGTGGAGGACGTGCTGGCCCGCAACGAGGGCGGTGAGGCCTGGACGCGAGCAGCCGTCGAGCTGTGCCGCGGCTACCCCGGGCTGACCCGAGCGACCACCGAAGAGGCCGCACAAGCCCTCCGTACGGCGCTGGGCCGGTTCCGCATGCTTGAGGACGACTGGGGGACGTTCCTGGCGCTCAGTGCGCTCCAGCAGTCGGTCGGTGCGCCACTGGAGCTCACCACCGAGGCACTCGAGCTGGCGGAACGACTCGGGCTGGACGAACAGGTCGGCGTACTGCTGTGTCGTCGTGGTGACCTGTACCGGGCGCAGGGGAAGCTAGACGCGGCTCGCCACGACTACAGCATGGCGCTGGTGCTCGGTGAGCGCGCTGAGCTGCCGGAGACCGTTGCGGAGGCTCACATCGGGCTGGCCCGGGCCGCCCGGTGCTGTGGGCACGTGCAAACCGCGCAGGCGCACCTGAGCGCCGTACTGGAACTGCCTGACTTGGAAGACGCGCACTATGAGGCGCGTCACGAGCTAGCGGCACTAGAGCAGGTGTCGGCGACCGCTTAGAGTCGTCGGCATGGACAAGACTTACGAGTCGCCGCAGGCCGCGGTCGCCGACATCGAGGACGGCGCGAGCCTCGCGGTCGGCGGATTCGGGCTGTGTGGCAACCCCATGCACCTGATCAGCGCCCTGCACGACAAGGGGGTGAGCGGGCTCAGCGTGGTGTCGAACAACTGCGGTGTCGACGACTGGGGCCTGGGCATCCTGCTCGCGGACAAGCGGATCGCGAAGATGACCTCGTCGTACGTCGGGGAGAACAAGGAGTTCGCCCGGCAGTTCCTGTCCGGTGAGCTGGAGGTCGAGCTGACCCCGCAGGGCACGCTGGCCGAGAAGCTCCGGGCCGGCGGCTGCGGGATCGCGGCGTTCTTCACGCTGGCCGGGGTCGGTACCCAGGTCGCGGAGGGTGGGCTGCCGCAGAAGTACAACACCGACGGCACGGTCGCGAAGGCCTCGGCGCCGAAGGAGACCCGGGAGATCAACGGTACGACGTACGTGCTGGAGGACTCGATCACCACGGACTTCGGGCTGGTGCACGCGCTGCGCGGCGACACCCACGGGAACCTGGTCTTCGACCGGAGTGCGCGGAACTTCAACCCGCTGGCCGCGATGGCCGGGCGGGTGACGATCGCGACCGTCGAGGAACTGGTCCAGCCTGGTGAGCTGGATCCGGACTCGATCCACCTGCCGGGTGTCTACGTCCAGCGAGTGGTTGCCGTCGGCAAGGACATTGAGAAGCGGATCGAGAAGCGAACCGTACAGCCTGCGAAGGAGGCGTGACCCATGCCGTTGACGCGTGAGCAGATGGCGGCCCGGGCCGCGGCCGAGCTCGAGGACGGTTCGTACGTGAACCTCGGGATCGGCCTGCCGACGCTGGTACCGAACTACATCCCGGACGGGGTGACCGTCGTACTGCAGTCGGAGAACGGGATTCTCGGCGTCGGTCCGTACCCGGTGGACGGCGAGGAAGACCCGGACCTGATCAACGCCGGCAAGGAGACCGTCACGACGTTGCCGGGGGCCAGCTTCTTCGACTCGTCGCTGTCGTTCGGGATGATCCGCGGCGGCGCGATCGACGCGGCGATCCTGGGCGCGATGCAGGTCTCGGCCACCGGCGACCTGTCGAACTGGATGATCCCCGGCAAGATGGTCAAGGGGATGGGCGGCGCGATGGACCTGGTGCACGGCGCCAAGAAGGTGATCGTGCTGATGGAACACGTCGCCAAGGACGGTTCGCACAAGATCCTGACCGAGTGCGACCTGCCCTACACCGGCCGCGGAGTCGTCGACCGGATCATCACCGACCTCGCCGTACTGGATGTCACGCCGGACGGGCTGCGACTGGTCGAGCTCGCTGACGGGGTGTCCTTCGAGGAGCTGCAGGAGAGGACCGGGGCTCCGATAAGTCATTAGATCTGGGGACGCGACCGGATAGTCGACACGGCGAACCTTGAACTCGTCAGCGAGTTCAAGGAGGCCGGATCGTGAAGTACCTGGATCGAGCGCTGTGCAGCCTGCGGCACCTGGAGGTGCGGTGCTCCATGCTGCCCACGGACGGGCCGTACGCCGAGGCGAAGGAGTACTGCCTCAGCTTTTCAGCGAATAAAGGTGGTCTCGGGGAGGGCGTGGCGCCAGACCCCGTACTGCGGACGCTGCCGCAGGTGCTGGTCGAAGAACGCGGGGATGTACGCGCGGAGAGCGCGTAGGACGGCCGCTGGGTCGGCGGAGCCGATCGTGTTCGCGATCAGCTCCGGCGGGACCGTGAAGAAGCGCTGGAACCACGGGATCAGCACTTGGTGGTCGATGAAGCTGTAGTGCCTTCCGTTCGGGAGGTTGAGGTCGCGCTGCCAGCCGGTCGAGTTCTCCCAGAACATCCGCCAGGACGGCTCGGTGTGGTGGGTCATTGGACCGCCGTTCGGGCCGGTACCGCCGGTGCCGAAGAGCAGGAATGGTCGGTCGGTGCCGTGTTTGACGGCCGGCACTGAGGCGGGGTCGGGGTAGCCGTAGCCGAGCTGTCCGTCGAGGTCGATACCGGCGCGGACCCGGCGGTCGACGTCCATCACGTCGGCCGCGGTGATCCCGCCGGCCGAGTGCCCGAAGGCGCCGATCTTGCCGAGATCGAGGATCTGCCCGAGGCCGTCTGGGAGGGGGCGTTGGGCGGCATCCGGGTTGGTACCGCGGGCGAGCCTCGTCAGTTGGTCGAGCACGAACCGTACGTCGGCAATGCGGGTCGCGCGGGCGGTGAGCGCGTATCCGGTGGCGGGGAGGGTCTGGATCTCGAGCCGACCGCCGGGGAACTCGACAGCCGCCGCCTCATACGTGTGGTCGACGGTCACGACGACGTACCCGCGACTGGCGAGCTCGGCGACCACCACCGAGGCGAGCCCACGCGGTACGCCGAACCCCGGTGAGAACACGACCACCGGGTAGCGGCCTCGCCGTACCGGAGCCATCAGTACGCCGTGACTGCGCGCGCCCACCCAGTCGACACTCCCGACCGGCTGCTGGAGCGCGCTCGCCGCCCCCTCGCCGTACACCTCAGCCGTCCCCGGCGGCAGATACGCGGCCCGCTCCCCCACGGCCTGGGCCGGGTACCAGACGCTCACCATCAGCTCGCGGGTTCGGCTCGGCACCCACGGATCGCTTCGGGCCTGGTCCACGAGATGCAGTTCGCTGGTGCCCACCAGGAACGGCCCGGTCGATCGGGGAAATCGCAGCGGGATGGGCGACGCGACCGCGGAAGCGCGGGAGGAGGTGACCGCCGCGCCGCCGGACGGGGTGACCGCTGCGGAGCCGGTGGTCCAGGGGGTTGGCGGCTGCGCCCCTCCTCCGCCCAGGCCGGTGGCGTGGGCGGCGCGGGCTGCGGGGGCTAGGAGAGCGGCGGTGAGGAGGAGGCGTCTGGTGAGCATGGATTCAGGCTCTCGTCCTACCGCTGGGTGCTTCGAGTGGCGGAAGGCACCTGTTGGGGGTGACGAAAGTCGGGTATGACGGACGGGTGGAGCTGGATGTGTTGGTGGTGGGCGGTGCTGGGGTCGACACGATCGTGCGGGTGCCTGGGTTGGAGCTGGGCGGCCGGGAGACGGTGGGGGTCGGGCCGATCGAGACCTATGTGGGGCACACGGGGCACGGGGTTGCGCTCGGGTGTCATCTGCTGGGGGTTCCGGCCGGGTTGGCGGATGTGATCGGGGAGGACGACGAGGGGTTCCGGATTCGGCAGTTGTACTGGGATCTGCAGATGCCGCTGTACTTCGTGCAGCATCCGAACGGGACGCGGCGGTCGGTCAACCTGGTGACGCCGGACGGGGAGCGGGTGTCGTTCTACGACGGGCGGCATCCGGCGGGGTTGCGGGTGGATCCGGAGTTGTGGCGGCCGGGGATCTCGCATGCGCGGCACGTGCATGTGTCGATCATGGATTTCGCTCGGCATGCACTCCCGGACGCGTTGGCCGCGGAGCGGACGATCTCGACCGACCTGCATGACTGGGACGGGCGGAACGACTACCACCGGGACTTCGCGACCTCGGCGGACATCGTGTTCGTGTCGGCCAGTGCGTTGCCGGATGACGCGGTGAGTTGGATCTTTGGGCATGGCCGCGCGCAGGTGGTCGTCGTAATGGCCGGGGCGGATGGGAGTTATCTGCATCTCCCTGGTGAGTCGCCGAAGCACATCCTTGCGCTTCAGCTACCGGATCGACCGGTGGTCGACACGAACGGGGCCGGGGATGCCTACGTGGCGGCGTTCCTGGCGCGGTGGCTGGACGGGGTGAGCTGGTACGACGCCGCTCAGGCCGGGACGATTGCCGGAGCCTGGGCGTGCGGGTCGGCGGGCACCCACACGAACCTGATCACGGCTGAGGAGCTCGCTGCTCGAAGTGGAAAGCTCGAATGAAACAGTCCCTCGGCTGACCAACAGCGAACAAAACACAGTCGATAACGGACTGCGCAGTGAGCTCGGCACCGGTCTCCCGCGGACCGTCTTGCACGAAGTCCGGCGGGAAGAGCGAGATCACCCGAATGCCTTCCGGGCGAACCCGCTCGGACAGGATCTCGGCGTACCCGGCCTGCGCATGCTTCGCCGCGTAGAAGGCGGCATGCGCGGTCGACCGATGCTGCCCGTTCTCCCCCGCGGCCGAGATCAGGTTGACGATGTCGGGCCGCTCCGACTCGCGGAGGAGCGGGAGCAACCGCTCGGTCAGCAACACGGTCCCGGTCCCGGCTCCAGCGATCGCATCGGAGATTTCCTCGGGCGACGCCGTCTCCTGTAGATACCGCGCCGCGCTGTTCACCAGCACGTCCACGCGATCCACTTCGAGTGCCGCGATCGACGCCGGATCCGACAGATCCAGTACGGCGCTTGTCGACGTACCGCCGGCTGAGCGGATCAACGCGGATGTCTCTTCGGCGGCTGCGAGGGTGCGCGCGGTTGAGAGGACGTGCGCGCCGCGGGCAGCAAACGCGAGCGCCAACTGACGGCCGGTGTCGCGCCCGGCCCCGGTCACCAGTACCTGCAGTCCTGCGAAAGTCATGTGCTGAGCTAATCGCGGACCGCCCCCACTCACCAAGTCCTTTCAGCGGCGGTTTTCGGGTGGGAGCTGAGCGTGGCGGAGCAGGCGCCGCGGAGGTTGGTGAGTGTTGGCGGTCCGCCTCACACCCCCCGGGTCATGGGAGATGGAGGGTGCTGGCGGTCCGGCTCACGCTCGGGTCATGGGGATGGACGGTGCTGGCGGTCCGGTCACACCCGGGGCAGGGTGCTGGCGGTCCGGTCGCACCCGGGTCAAGGGGATGGCGGGTGCTGGCGGTCCTCAACCGCGCGTCATCGGCGGATGCAGGGTCGTGGCCGCGCCTCGCCGATACAGCTGAGCCGGGCGGCCGCCGTCTCGGGTTGTGGTGGTGGCGGTGGGTTCTACGAAGCCGGGGGTTTTGGTGACTTTGCGGTGGAAGTTGCGGGGGTCGAGGGGGGTGCCCCAGACCGCCTCGTAGATGGTGCGGAGTTCGGAGATGGTGAATTCGGGGGGACAGAAGGCGGCGGCGAGCGGGGAGTACTCGAGTTTGGCTCGGGCTCGTTCGACGGCTTCGGTGAGGATCTGGTGGTGGTCGAAGGCCAGGCGGGCGGGGTCGGCGAGGAGGTCCGGGGCGGGGACCCAGCGGGCGGACTCGGCGTCGGTGCCGGCGACCGGGGTGGGGAGGTCGGGGACCAAGGCGAGGTAGGCGACGCTGACGACGCGACCGCGGGGGTCGCGGCGAGGGGCGCCGTACGTCGCGATCTGTTCGAGGTGGATGCGGTCGGTGGCTAGGCCGGTTTCCTCGGTGAGTTCGCGGCGGGCGGTCTCTTCCAGGTCCTCGTTCTCGCGGACGAAACCGCCGGGGAGCGCCCAGCGGCCCCGGTACGGCGCGATGCCGCGGCGGATGAGCAGCACCTGCAGGGCGGCGTCGCGGACGGTCAGGATGACCAGGTCGGTGGCGAGGCCCAGCGGCACGAAGTCCATGACGAACCACTCTAATCGTCACCTTGACGAGAAGTCACGCACCCCTTATCGTCAAAGTGACGACAAGGGAGAGACATGGCAGACATCACGCGGTTCCGCTTCATCAGTCATCTGCGGGCCAACCCGACCACCCACGTGCGGCACCTGCGGAACGGGAAGGTCGCGCACGACGGCGCCGGCCAGGCGTTCTGGTTCCGGGCGCTGAACTCCTCGCTGAGCGAGATCCCGGTCGATGACCGCGAGCAGCCGCTGCTTTTCCACGGGCGGACCCAGGACTTCCAGGACGTGGCTGTGCAGGCGACTGTCACGTATCGCGTGGTTGACCCTGGGTTGGCCGCGACTCGGCTGGACTTCGGGATCGACCCGGACACGGGGATGTGGCGGTCGACGCCGCTTGAGCAGCTCGGTGGGTTGCTGACTGAGCTCGCGCAGCAGACCGCGCTCGACCTGCTCGCCCGGATGAGCCTGACCGAGGCGCTGTCCGAGGGTATGACGCAGCTGCGGCGGGCGGTCGGCGCCGGACTGCGGGAGGATCAGCGGCTGACCGGGCTCGGGATCGGCGTCGAGGACGTCCGGGTGGTCGCGGTCCGGGCCGAGCGGGATGTCGAGAAGGCGCTGCAGACGCCGACCCGAGAGATGGTGCAGCAGGCTGCGGACAAGGCGACGTACGAACGGCGTGCGATGGCGGTCGAGCGCGAGCGTTCGATCGCGGAGAACGAGCTGCAGAACCAGATCGAGCTCGCGCGTCGCGAGGAGCAGTTGGTCAACCAGCGCGGCCAGAACGAGCGCATGCGCGCCACCGAAGCAGCCGCCGCCGGTCAGATCGAGACGCAAGCGGCCGCCGGTCGGCAGCGGGCACTCGCCGAGTCCGAGGCGGACGCGAAGCGCGTCATCGGCGCGGCCGAGGCTGCAGCGGAGAAGGCAATGCTCGACGCGTACGCCGAACTGGACCAGGGCACGATCCTCGCGATGGCAATCAAGCAAGGCGCCCTACCGGAGATCGGCACCCTCAACCTAACCCCCGACCTCATCACCCCACTGCTGTCGAAACTCGCCGGGCAAGCGTCGTGAGCGGGAAGGGCGGGCACGCCCCGGCCTGGGACTGGGCTCGCCGGGCGGCCGTCGTCAGCGGGCACCCCCGGGCTCGCTGCACCGTTGGCGGTGCGGCATGAGTCTTCCGCCGCGGGCGGTGATTGTGCATCGGGCGACTGAGCTGAGTGAGTTGATTGGGCGGCATGGGACTCGGCAGCAGGCTGGGTTCTTTCTGGCTGGGCGTGGGCGGGATCTGGCTGAGTTGGATGCGCGGCACCAGGCTCAGGTCGAGGCGCTGGCTACGGTTTCTGCGGCGATTCCGCTGGACTGGCGGCGTACTGTTGCCGAGCGCAACGATCTCGACCGGTTCGTGTTCGGGCCGGAGGACGTGGTGATCGCGGTCGGGCAGGACGGGTTGGTCGCCAACGTGGCCAAGTACCTGGACAGCCAACCAGTCATCGGCATCAACCCCGAGCCGGGCCGCAATCCCGGTGTGCTCGTCGCGCACGAACCAGCAAAGATCACCGAACTGCTCGCCGTACGGGAGGTCGCGGAACGCACCATGGTCGCCGCGACCACCGACGACGGGCAGCAGTTGATCGCCCTCAACGAGGTGTACGTCGGTCATCGGACCCACCAGTCCGCGCGGTACTGGCTCGACGAGGAGCGGCAGTCGTCGTCCGGGATCCTGGTCGGTACCGGAACCGGGTCGACAGGGTGGTGCCGTTCGGCCTGGCAGGAACGCCATAGCGCGCTCACGCTCCCGGGACCGATCGACCCGACCCTGTGCTGGTTCGTGCGGGAGGCCTGGCCGTCACCCGCGACCGGGACCGACAACACCGAGGGCCTGCTGAAGGCGCCCGACACATTGACTATCACCGCCGAGTCGGACCTGGTCGTCTTCGGGGACGGCATGGAGTCCGACACGCTGACCATCAGTTGGGGGCAACGCCTCGAGATCGGCGTCGCCCCCGTGAAACTGCATCTGGTGGTGTGATCACTCGCCGGGCAAGTAGCCCAGCTCCGGAGCCCAGCGGAAGTTGATCGGGTCGGCAGCGCCACCCGGCAGCGTTCCGACCGACTTGATCGTCGTAGCGGTGCCGTTGGCGCGACTGAGCTCGTAGACATGCCCGGTCTTGGTGTCCTTGTCGATGCCGACCAGCAGAGTCCCGGACGCACCGCAACGGTCGGCGATCAGGGTCTCGAAGCCCTGCCAGGTCGACGACCGGACGGTCTTCAGGACCGGCTTCATCGGCGAGCTGACCGGGAGGTGCACGGTGTACAGGCCGCCCGCCTTCGTGGTGGCAAGGAAGGTGTCGTACGTCGCGGTCTGGCCGATCAGCGCGATCGCCTTGATCCCGGGGAGACCGGCGTACGTGCCGTTGACCGCCCAGCCCTTGTCGAGGTCACGCCGCTCAAGCGTGCCGTCGGCACGCAGGGCATAGAAGTGGTGGCGGCTGAACCCGGTGTTGTCGTTGACGTACTGCGAGAACTCGATCGCGGTGTACCCGGTGAAGCCCTCGATCAGCGGACTCATCGTGTAGCCGTCCAGCGTCCCGTCGGGCTTCGTGTTGTAGCTCACCCGCATCAGCGTGTCCTCGAGTACGGCGTACCCGTAGCGGTGCGATGAGCCGTCCGGCGTCCCCTGGCTGGCCGGGGTGTCGATGAACGACGTGGTCAGCTTGACCTTGCCGGCACCGAATACACCCGCAGTGTTCACGGTCGCCGACGAAGCCGGCGGGGTGACCGTGCGGAACGTGTGGACCCCGGCGGCCGTCACCGCGCCCAGGTTGATCGAGCATCCCGCCGTACTGGTGGCAGCCTGGGCGGTGGTCGGGGCAGCGGCCAGCAGCAGTGCCGCCGTCCCCGCGAGTGTCGCTGCCTGACGAAGCTTCATGGTGTTCCTCTCATCGAGTCCGGTCTCTGGTGAAGGCACCCCTCCGGCCTTCACACCACTCGATACCGGCGCGACCTGCGGAGTTATGCCCGGAGGGGCAGCCGGACGGGCCGAAGTATTACCCGTGACCTGCGCCGGGTGACCGACTGAGACGAGATCTCTACTGACAGCGATAGTCCGGAATGCATAAGGTGCAGACCACAACCACGGCCCGTTCGAGGGAGGGCCGTCGTGGATTCGACCCACCGCCCAAAGGGGAGAGACACGCATGCGCAGAACTCCGTTCCGTACCGGAACGATCCTGCTTGCTGCGGCCGCACTGATTCCGGCCGCCACCATCACCGCGACCGCGAAACCTGACAAGCCGTTCGTGCAGGGGACGCAGACGGTCGCCGCCTATGACTACGACAACGCGATCCGGGAGCGGATCGCGGTCGACGTCCCGGGCACCGACAACGACGAGAACGGCGTCACCGACCAGATCACCGTCGACATCATCCGCCCGGGTGAAGCCGACGCGGCCGGGATCGACGTACCGGTCATCATCCAGGCGTCGCCGTACTACGCCGGCGACCCGTCGTCGTACTTCGATTCCAAGGGAATCCGCCAGGTCTACGGCACCTGGCTGGACAACTACTTCGTCCCGCGCGGGTACGCCGTCGCGTTCGTCGACATGCCCGGGACCAACCGCTCGACCGGCTGCACGGATGTCGGCGGCGACTACGAGGTCCTCGGGACCAAGGCGGTCGTCGACTGGCTGAACAACCGGGTGCCTGGCTACAACCCTGACGGCAGCAAGGCAAAGGCCAGTTGGTCGACCGGTAAGACCGGCATGATCGGTACGTCGTGGAACGGAACGATCGCGAATTCCGTGGCCAGCACCGGCGTCCGCGGACTCGAGACGATCGTCCCGATCGCGGCGATCTCCAGCTGGTACGACTACACCCGTGCGAACGGGGTGCCGTTCTACGACAAGTACATGGAGTTCCTGTACGACTATGTCAGCAACGACAAGACACCGCGGTGTGTCGCGCTGACCGATGAGGTCGAGGCGGCTTCCGACACCCCGACCGGCAGCTACAGCAAGTTCTGGGATCCGCGGAACTACAACCTGGACGCACGCAAGGTCCGGTCCAGTGTGTTCCTGATCCACGGTCTCGACGACGAGAACGTGAAGACCCGGCACTATGGCGAGTGGTGGGACCAGCTGGTCAGGTACAACGTGCCGCGGAAGATTCTGCTGCACCAGGGCGTGCACCTGGACGGCTTCAGCCTGCGGGACGCGTACGTCAACGAGCTGCACCCGTGGTTCGACTACTGGCTGCAGGGTCTGAAGAACGGCATCATGCAGCAGCCGCAGGCCACCATCATGCGCGAGGACGGCACGTACACCCACGAGAAGCGGTGGCCGGCGGCCGGTGTCCGCCCGGTCAAACTGAACCTCGGCAAGGCGAAGAACGCCAAGGCCGGCGGACTGTCGATCGCGGCCGCCTCCGGTGACCCGATCAGCTTCACCGGCACCGAGGACGAGTCGACGGATGCCGTCGTACTGGATCCGACGACGCCGAAGCCGAACCGGGCCGTGTTCCTCAGCGACGAGCTGGAGAAGGCAGTCCGGATCAGTGGCACCGGCAAGGTGTCGGTCCGGGTGAAGTCGGACAAGGTCGCGTCCGGGATCAAGGCCCGGATCGTCGACTACGGTACGGCGACCCGCTACTCCAACATCACGAATGTTCCGAACACCCGCGTCTGCTGGGGTGACGGGAACGCACTCGACACCGGTTGCTACGCCCAGACCAAGATCAACACCAAGGTCTCGGACGCGGCAGTCGTCGTCCGCACGCTCGCCGACGTCGGTCACTACAAAACCCTGAACCACAAGGAATACCTGACCCCGGGCAAGTACTACGACCTGTCGTTCGAACTGAACGCCGACGACATCGTCTTCGCCCCCGGTCACCGCCTCGGTCTCGTCCTCACCGTCGAGCCCGACAACCCGTCGGTCCCGTTCACCGGGGCCACCCTCACGGTCGACCCCACCCGGTCGTCCCTCACCCTCCCACTGACCGGCTACACCGCCGCGCTCAACACCGCCGGTGCCCCCGGCGAGCGCGTCGCGGCTGACAGCCTCGCCCAGCCGGAGCCCGAGAAGGACCCGACCAAGCTGATGGAACAAATGGTCGAAGCTTCCCGCTGAGACCAGGGGCCCCGGCTTTCGAGCCGGGGCCTTTCTACAGCTCGGAGTAGGCCTTGACGAGGGTTGCGGCGTCGTGTTCCCAGTTGAGTTCGTCGGCGGCTTCGCGGATGCCGGCGGTGTAGACGGGATAGGTCTCGATCAGGGCCCGTACGGCGGCCGTCAGGGAGACGGGGTCGCCGGGGGTGTAGAGGGTGCCGAGGTTGTGTGACGTCACGACTGCTCGGAGCTCGGGGAGATCGGCAGCAACGACCGGTACGCCGGCTCTGACGGCGTGGAAGAGTTTGTTGGGTAGTGCGAGGCGGTGGTTCTCGCAGGTGTTGGTCAGTGTGACCAGCGAGATTCCGTACGAGCGCAGCGTCTCGTCGACCTGGTCGATGGAGCGCTCGGCGACGACCTCGACCGGGCCCAGATCCAAGCGATAGTTGGGATCCACCGACCCCATCAACACGGTCCGGAACGGCGCCAACTGTCGTGCTGCACCGACCACCGTCGGAAGGTCGCGGCCTGCGCCCACGCGGCCGGCGTACAGGAGTCCTTCGGGGCGCTCCAGCGGCGGTGGGACGAAGTCGGCCTTCGGGAAGGTGTTCCGGATGACGCGGACGTCCTTCAGGCCGCGGTCCCGCAGCCGGACGGCGATGCCGTCGGAGACGGTGAAGACGACGCGCGCCTTCGCCGCCAGCGTGGCCTCGAACTGTCGGCCACGCGCCCGCCACAACGGCGTCGGTCGGCCCGGCAGGGCGCGGTCGAACCACAGCTCGTGGCTGTCGTAGACCAACACGGCCTGCCAGAGCTCGGCGTACTCGGCGGCAAGCTCGAGCGTGTTGAAGTCATGCGCGTGTACGACGTCGAACGGTCCGGCGTCGGCTACTCGCGGGGCCGCGGCGAGCCGCCACTGCTTCTCGGTGCGCAGCCGGTGTTCGGGGAGCAGCAGCCAGCGCCCGAAGCGCTTGGCCAGCACCTTCGGCCCACGCCGCCCGTGCCCGACCGCCAGACCTCCCCCACCGGCGCGCAGCCCGGAGGACCGCGACACCGACTCGACGGTGATCTTCGGGCCGATCTCGAAGCCCTCGGGCACGTCCCGCCCGATGATGTGAATCGTGTGCCCAGCATCCGCCAGCGCGGTTGCCTCGCGAAGGATTCGCGAGTCCCCGGCGATCGGAGACTGCGCAATCATCAATACCCGCATGTCACCTGCCACCGAGGAAAGGTAGCAGCGCTGCGACCGCACTGCGGCCATCGTGGAGGTCACGAACGTACGCCGATCCACTGTCGGCCAGCTTCCGAGCTGTCTCGCGCTCGGTCACCAGGCGCTCGATCACGTCCCGAAGGTCGCCCGGAGTGGCTTCCGCGATCGGCAGCTCGGTGGGCAACTGCGCCCGCACCCGGTCCGCGACATGTCCCACAGTCACTCGCCCGGCAGCCATCGCCTCACACGCCAGCACGCCGTACGAGCCCAACGCCAGTTGGTCGACGACGATGTCGGCGGCCTTCACCAGTTCGGCCAGCTCGGCGTGCTTCACACCCTCGACCCGCTGGTACGTGATGAGGCCGAGCGCGTCCAGCTCGGTCAGGACCGGGTCCACGTGCGCCGAGCCCTTCAGAGCGCCGCTGGACGGTGCATGCAGCACCACGGGCCGTTCGCGCTCCAGCACCGGCTGGTCCGACGCCAGAGCGTGCACATCGACGGTCAGTGGCAGCCAGGTGCCGTGGTCGACAAAATCCAGCAGGTCCGGAGTGGTGACGAAGACAGGACCCTCGTACGACGTCAGGTGGCGCCGCAATGCGTCGTTGGCGGCCTGCAGGCGTTGGGTGAACTCGTCAGCCGGGTCCTGGAACGGTGAGTGCGCGAAGAGCTCGCGGTGGCGGGCCGGATCGCGAATTTCCGACCCATGGAAAATCAACCCGTGCTTGATGCCGGCCTTGTCCAGGGTCGGCACGTCAGCAGTCCACAGCTGTCCCGGGAGCTGACCGAACAGCGGCCGCCCCGCCTCGAACAGCACGTGGCTGACCTCAGACAGCACGTACGCCGCCAGGTCGTACTGCCAGCGCAGATCCGCCTTGTACTGCTCGGCCGTCGCAGTGCGGTGCGCAGCGAACTCGTACTTCGCACCAGCGGTGCTGAGCGCCTCTGTCGGCAGCACCTGCTCCAGTGCCTTAGCCCAAAGCCACGCCTGGCCCGCACTGTTCACCGGACCGATCAGCAACCGCCGCTCGTCCGTTCGGGTAGCGCTCTGCTGCCGGGGCGCACCGGCGTCTTGGTGGACGACCTTCAGCGCTCGCTTCTGCAGCTTCGCGCGGTCGGCGGCACGGGTGGCGACGGAGAGCGCCGCCGGGTCCTGTGCGTACACGACATCCGGCTGCAGTCGGTCGATCAGCCCACCGACGGTGAGCTCCAGTTGCTGTGCCTTCGAAGCACGCGGCCGTCGGTCCAGCTTCAGCACCTTCAGCCAGGCCCGTCGTACCAGCTGTTCGAAACGGCCGACGCGCCCGTGGGCCACGTCGGCCTTGAGGTCGAGCAGTGCGACCTTGTGTCGGTCACCGACCTGCGGGTGTCGCATCGGGACATGCACTACCAGGGTGCCGTCGACCAGTTCCTTCGACGACTCCCGGGTGGCCGAAGGCCGGAGCACGATCGTCTGTGCACCGGCCACCACCCGCAGGTCGGGCTGGGTCACTGGCGGACGGACCTTCCGATCACGATCCGCCGGACGCCGGCCCACTTGGCGGCGTCGGTCTTGTCGCGGCCGTCCACGAGCACCGTGATGCCGGGCAGGTCGGCCGGCGACAGCTCGGAGTACTCGGCGTGGTCGGCCTGCAGCACGGCCGCGTCCACCGGCGTGCCCAGCGCGAACGGCGTGAAGCCGAGCTTGGTGAGCTCCTCGTCGGTGTACATCGGGTCGTGCACGAAGACCTCGGCGCCACGGCCCTTGAGCGCCTCGACGGCCGGGAAGACACCGGAGAACGCGGTCTCCTTGACGCCACCGCGGTACGACGCACCGAGGACGACCACCTTGGCGCCCTTGAGCTCGCCGTACGCGCCCTCGAGCAGGCCGATGGTGTAGTCCGGCATCCCGGCGTTCGCCTCGCGGGCGGCGCGGACGACGGTCGCCTCCGGGTCGGTCCACAGGTAGAGCCGCGGGTAGACCGGGATGCAGTGGCCGCCGACGGCGATGCCGGGGCGGTGGATGTGGCTGTAGGGCTGCGAGTTCGACGCGTCGATCACCTGGGTGACGTCGATACCGTTCTGGCCGGCGAACCGGGCGAACTGGTTCGCGAGACCGATGTTGACGTCGCGGTAGGTGGTCTCGGCCAGCTTCGCCAGCTCGGCGGCCTCAGCGGAACCGAGGTCCCAGACGCCGTTGCCACGCTCGAGATCCGGACGCTCGTCGAAGTCCAGCACGGCCTCGTAGAACTCGGTGGCGCGCTTCGCACCCTCGTCGGACAGACCGCCGACCAGCTTCGGGTACTTGCGCAGGTCCGCGAAGACGCGACCGGTGAGGACGCGCTCCGGCGAGAACACCAGGTGGAAGTCGGTGCCCTCGGTCAGGCCGGAGATCTCCTCCAGCATCGGCTTCCACCGGTTCCGGGTGGTGCCGACCGGCAGCGTGGTCTCGTAGGAGACCAGGGTGCCCGGGGTCAGGTGCTCGGCCAGCGAACGGGTCGCGTTCTCCATCCAGCCGAACTCCGGCTCACCGGTCTGCTCGTCGACGAACAGCGGCACCACGATGACGACGGCGTCGCTGTTCGGGATCGCGTCCGCGTAGTCGGTGGTCGCCCGCAGGCGGCCGTCGGCCACGGTCTCGGCGAGCAGCTCCTGCAGGTGGTCCTCACCCGGGAACGGCTCCTGGCCGGCGTTCACCAGCTCGACGAACTTCTCGTTGATGTCGACACCGACGACCTGGTGCCCCTTCGAGGCGAACTGGACCGCCAACGGCAGACCGATCTTGCCCAAGGCAATTACACTGACGCGCACACTGACTCCACTAGATAGTGATTCTTCAACGGGAGCCTCGTAGCTTGAGTTCCAGCGGGTGCTCGACGAACTTGTAGAGCAGCCACGAGGCGAGGATCGATACGGCGCCGACACCGGCGTACCAGGTCAGGTTCAACCACGAAACAGGCTCGCTGCTTCCGTGGAGTTCTCTGATCCCGTACAGCACGGTGGCGTGCACCAGATAGAAGGAGTACGACCACTGGCCGAGCGCGACCAGTGGCTTGCTCCTGAGGAGGGACCGGCCCCCGCGCAGGTCCCGGGCAGCGACGACCAGGATCAAGAAGCCGTAGAGGAGAGTGAGAATCTCCTTCTGCAGCAGGCTGATCTCGGTACCGAACGGCACCTTGCCCGGGTGCCGGAAGGTGTAGGTGAGGACGACCAGGCCGATCCCGATCGCCAGGTACCCGGTCCAGGCCGGCAGCCGGGTGGTCCAGCCGGAACGCAAGGCGATCGCGATCGCGACACCGACCACGAACGCGACCGCGTGCAGCAACGGTGGCGGCAGCGTCGGCAGGTCCACCCAGTTGTACTGCGTCAGTCGGTATCCGCCGGCGATGGCGATCGCGGCCGCCGCGAGGGCGAGCGCTCCGGCCAGCTTCAGCTTCGCGGTAACCCGGTGCAGGAACGGGAAGAACGCGTAGAAGAACGCCTCGATGGACAACGTCCAGGACGCCGGATTGCCGCCGTACAGGATGTCGGGGTTGTTCGACCAGCCGTTCAGCAGGAACAGCGACAACACGATCGCGGTCATCGAGACCGGCTTGATCCAGAACAGGTTCTCCGGCGGATCGAACCGGTAGAACACGAACAGCGCCGGGATCAGCGCGACCACATGGGCCGGGACGATCCGGGCGAATCGGCGGCGGTAGAACGTGCCGGCCGACGTACCGGGCCGGGCCGACCACGTCAGCACGAAACCCGAGAGGACGAAGAAGAACGTCACCCCGGAGGTGCCGAGCTTCAGGAACTCGCGGATCGGCAGCGGGGCCAGATTGCCCATGTGGTGGGTGAAAACGAAGAACGCCGCCCACCAGCGCAGGCCGGTGAGCGACTCGACCCGAGGCCTGAAAACAACAGCTGCCGAGGGCGAGGCGGCCTGTTCAGGATCTCCCTGAACAGGCTGCACTCGGTCCCCGGCAGCCAATGTCATCGAACTACTCGGCGAGCGTGGCGACCACGCGACCGGCCGCGTGACCGTCGCCGTACGGCATCGGGCGCTCGCCCGTCGGGGCCGTCCGAGCAGCCAGCTCGGGCAGCTTGCTCACGTCGGAGGTCAGCACGTTCCAGCCGGCCTCGACGGTCTCGACCCACTCGGTCTCCGGACGCAGCGTGGTGCAGACGCGGCCGAGCAGGAAGGCCTCCTTCTGCAGACCACCGGAGTCGGTGACCACACCGGCCGAACCGATGACGGCCTGGACCATCTCCGGGTAGGCCAGCGGCTCGCGGACGTGCAGCGAACCGTCCGGACGCTCCAGCTTGATACCGGCCTCCGCACACTTCGCGACCAGCCGCGGGTGCGCCAGCAGAACCACCGGGCGCCCGATGTTGGCCAGGCCCTCGATGATCCCGGACAGGTGCTCCGGGTCGTCGGTGTTGTCCGGGCGGTGAATCGTCGCGACCAGGTACTCGCCCTGCTTGAACGGCAGGTCGAGCGGCTTGTCCTGGACTGCATCGCGAACCCGGAAGCAGACGTCGGTCATGACGTCGCCGACCAGCCGCGACTTGTCCTTCAGGCCCTCGTTGGCCAGGTGGTCCATCGCGACCTGGGTCGGGGCGAGCAGGATGTCCGACGCGTGGTCGGTCAGCACGCGGTTGTGCTCCTCCGGCATCCGCCGGTTGAACGACCGCAGACCGGCCTCGAGGTGAGCCACCGGGAGGTGCATCTTCACGGCCGACAGTGCACCGGCCAGCGTCGAGTTGGTGTCGCCGTAGACGAGCACCCAGTCCGGCTTGTGCTCGTCCAGTACGGCGTCCATCGCGGACAGCATCGCGCCGGTCTGCACGCCGTGGCTGCCGGACCCGATCCCCAGGTGCACGTCCGGCGCCGGGATCTTCAGGTCGGCGAAGAACACGTCGGACATGTTCTTGTCGTAGTGCTGACCGGTGTGCACGATCACGTGCTCGTGATCGGTCGCCGCGAACGCCTCGGCGATCGGGGCGAGCTTCACGAACTGGGGACGGGCCCCGACAACGCTCAGGACCTTCATGCGCCGGCGACCTTGATGGTGCGGTCCTCGGCGGCCGACTGGATGACGGCCTCGGCGACGGCAACGGTCGTCAGACCCTGCTGCAGCGTGACGATGTCGGCTTCCTTGCCCAGGACGGCGTCCCGGAACTGCTCGTGCTCGGTGCGCAGCGGCTCGGGCTTGCTGATCGCGTACCGGATCATGTCGCCCTCGCTGACACCGCGGAAGTGCGCGACGTCGTCCCACGCGGTGGCGACCGTGCCGTTGGCGTGGAAGGTCAGGTCGGCGGTCAGGGTGTCGGCGATGAAGGCGCCCTTCTCACCGGTGACGACGGTGAGCCGCTCCTTCATCGGGGACAGCCAGTTCACCAGGTGGCTGGTGACGGTGCCGTCGGCCAGCTTGCCGGTGACGGCGATCAGGTCCTCGTAGTCACGGCCGGACTTGTGCGCGCTCTGCGCGGACACCGTGACGAACGGGGACTGGGTCACCCACGCGGTCAGGTCGATGTCGTGCGTCGCCAGGTCCAGTACGACGCCGACGTCGGCGATGCGGGCCGGGAACGGGCCCTGACGGCGGGTGGTGATCTGGTAGATGTCGCCCAGCTCGCCGGCCTCGAGGCGGACCCGGAGCGCCTGCAGCGCCGGGTTGTACCGCTCGATGTGACCGACCGCGCCGACCAGGCCGGCGGTCTCGAACGCCTTGGCGATCTCGGTCGCCTCGGCCGACGAACCGGCCAGCGGCTTCTCGATCATCGCGTGCACGCCGGCCTCGGCCAGCGCCTTGGCGATCTCGGCGTGGTACTGGGTCGGCACCGCGACCATGCAGTAGTCGATGCCTTCGGCAATCAACTGCTCGATGGTGGAGTGCACCGGACGACCGCCGGCGACACCGAACTTGTCACCGCCCGGGTCCGCGACGGCGACCAGGTCCACGCCGTCCAGGGAAGCCAGCACGCGGGCGTGGTGACGGCCCATCATGCCGAGGCCGATCAGGCCAGCCTTCAGGTTCGCCATCTCACGCACCAGCCTTCGCCACGGTGTTCACCGCGGCCACGATCCGGTTCAGGTCGTCCTCGGACAGCGAGGGGTGGACCGGCAGCGAGAGCACCTCGGCCGCGGCCTTCTCGGTCTCCGGCAGGTCCAGCTCACGCTGGAACGACGGGAGCCGGTGGTTCGGGATCGGGTAGTAGACGCCGCAGCCGACGCCGTACTCGGTGCGCAGCGCGTTGGCGAAACCGTCACGGTCCTCGGTGACGCGGATCGTGTACTGGTGGTACACGTGGCTGGCCTCGTCGGCCACCGCCGGGACGCCGACACCGGCCAGGTTCGCGTCCAGGAAGGCCGCGTTCTCCTGCCGCTGCTTGGTCCAGCCGCCGACCTTGGTCAGCTGCACGCGGCCGATGGCGGCGTGCAGGTCGGTCATCCGGTTGTTCAGGCCGACGACCTCGTTCTCGTACTGCTTGAGCATGCCCTGGTTGCGGTACAACCGCATCTGCCGCTCGAGGTGCTCGTTGGCGACCGAGTTCATGCCGCCCTCACCCGACGTCATGTTCTTGGTCGGGTACAGGCTGAACATCGCGAAGTCGCCGAAGGTGCCGACCGGAGCGCCGTTCCAGGTCGCGCCGTGGGCCTGGGCCGCGTCCTCGTAGATCGCGATGCCGTGCTTCTCGGCGATCGCCTGCAGCGCGGTCATGTTGGCCGGGTGACCGAACAGGTGCACCGGCATGACGGCCTTGGTCTTCTCGGTGATCGCGGCCTCGACAGCGGCCGGGTCCAGGCAGAAGTACGTCGGCTCGATGTCGACGAAGACCGGGGTCGCACCGGTCAGCGCGACGCTGTTGGCGGTCGCGGCGAAGGTGAAGGACGGGACGATGACCTCGTCACCCGGTCCGACGCCCGCGGCCAGCAGGCCCAGGTGCAGGCCCGAGGTGCCGGAGTTCGTCGCGACGCACGCCCGGCCGGAGACCAGCGCTGCGCCGAACTCCTGCTCGAACGCCGCCACCTCAGGACCCTGGGCGAGCATGCCGGACTGCATGACACGGTCGACAGCCTCGCGCTCCTCCTTCCCGATGATCGGCTTCGCGGCCGGAATCGGCTGCACCATCAGTTCTCCTCCTGTGCTTCATCGGCCGGCCGCAGCCGCCCGTCGGTTTCGATGTAGAGCTCGCCCGTGTTCGGGCATTTCCACTCGCCGTCCCCGACAGCGAGCAGCGGTACGCCGGCTTTGCCGACCCACTTGAGATGACGGGCCGGGACGCCGGCGACCAGCGAGAAGTCCGGCACGTCCTTGACGACCACGGCACCGGCCGCGACCGTCGCCCAGCGGCCGACGGTGACCGGCGCCACGCAGGTGCTGCGCGCACCGAGCGAGCAGCCTTCCTTCAGCGTCACACCGACCGGCTCCCAGTCGTGCCCGCTCTTCGGCGTCCCGTCCGGGTTCACCGCGCGCGGGAAGTAGTCGTTGGTCAGCACCACGGCCGGGCCGATGAAGACGCCGTCCTCGAGCGAGGCCGGCTCGTACACCAGCGCGTAGTTCTGGATCTTGCAGTTGTCGCCCATCCGGACCCCGGTCCCGACATAGGCGCCACGGCCGACGATGCAGTTCTTGCCCAGTACCGCGTTCTCGCGGACCTGGGCCAGGTGCCAGACCGACGATCCGTCGCCGATCTGGGCGCGCTCGTCGACGTCGGCCGACGGGGCGATGCGGGTGGTCACAGGGTCTCCTTAACAGTCAGCCACTGGCTGAGGACTTCGGCTGCGCGACGACCGTCGTGCAGCTCCGCCACGAACTCGGGCCCGGCTGCCGCCTGCGCGGCAGCGGTCTCGGTGTCAGCGACGAGATCGCCGACGACGTCACTCAGCGTGTCGTCGTCCGCCTCCACGATCGGTACCTCTCGCCCAGTCAGACTACGCACCCGCGAGCGCAGGTCCGAACCGACGTACGAGACGACGATCCTCCCGGCTGCGAGGGCCTCGGCCGCGGCCACGCCGTACAGGCCGATTCCGAGCTGATCTACAACGATGTCTGCGGCGCCGATCACATTCGGCATCTCCGCGTGCGGTACGCCGGTGATCCGCCGGTATTCGATCAGTCCGCGCTCGTGCAGGCCGGTCAGGACCTCGTCGATCCGGGCCGTGCCCTTGAGTTTCGCGCTGGACGGCACGTGTACGACGATCGGACGCTCGCCGGTGAACAGCGGACGAGCCGCCGCGGCCCACGGTGCCGGGTCGATGACCACCGGTAGCCAGTGGGCCTTCGGGACGTCGATGAGCAGATCGGGGGTGGAGACGAAGACCGGCAGTCCGAGGGTCTCGACCAGCGCGGCATGCCGGCGGGCCTGGACCTCGAGTTTGTCGGTGAGGTCATCACCTGGGGTGAACGGCGAGAACCGCTCGCGGGCCGCATGGCGACTGGGCAGCCGGATGTCGGACCCGTGGAACAGCAGGGCGACCTCGACCCCGGCCGCTTGCAGTACGGCGATATCCGCGGCCGCGTCGGGGTGGCCGCCGTACCCGAGGAGCGGCCGCAGGGACTCGATCAGGACGTGGGTGTAGTTGCTCACAACGTGTTCGCGCTGGGCACGAGCCCAGCGCGACTGGTTCCACCATGCCTGCGGTACGCCGTAATCGTCGGCGAACCGGAAGGCCGCCGAGCGATGCAGGGCGAACGCGTCGGCCGCGACCCCGGGGATCGTGCGGGCCGCGCGGGCCCACTGATACCCCTGACCGGCGGAGTTGGTCGGTCCGACCAGTAACCGCACCGGGGTCGTGGCCACCGGCGGGAAGGCCGGCAGTGTCGCGTAGGTGTAGCGCAGACCACGCAGACGCGCCCGGACCGCCTTCGCGGTCCGGGCAACTGGCGTCGGCAGATGGCCGGTCATGGACATGACCTCAGTGACCTGCCGGAACCTTGAGCTGGTCGAGCTCGCGGCGAGCGGCGGGCAGACCGAGCACGACCGGCCGGTCCGGCCGCTCCTGCCCGAGGTGCCAGCCGGCCCAGATCGCGTTCGCGTCCAGCGCGATGACGACATCGGCCTGCGCCAGGAACTCGCGCACGTCGGGACGGCTCTGAACGCGCTTCCAGTAGGCCTTGCTGAGGTTCTTGCTGGTCCGCGAGGTCCGGACGAACTTCACCGGACCGATCTTGTTCGCGGCCCGGCCGACCTTGCGGCGCACCTTGCGGTACCGCCAGCGCACGGCCTGCTTCACCCGGGCCGTGCCCCACGGCATCGGCTCCGGCCGCTTCTTCGGGTGGTGCCCGTGGCCGTGACCATGACCGTGTCCGTGGCCATGACCGTGGTCACCGTCGGCGTGCTGCTCGGCCGCGGCCGGCGTCAGCTCGTCACCGGTGACGGACTTCGGGTCCGAGACGGATTCCGGCGCGATCACGGCATCCGGCGACTCGTCGAACTCGTCTCCGTCGTCCTCCGCGTCCTCGTCGTACTCGTCATCGTCGTCGAAGTCGTCGTACTCGTCCTCGGCGGTCGGCATCCGGCCCGGGCCGATCAGCGTGAACGTGTTGACCTTGTCGTCGACGACGTCGATCGGCGCCAGCCAGCCGATCACGTCCAGGACCAGATCGTCGCCACCGCCGAGGTCCTCGCGAATGGTGTCGAAGTAGTCCGGCTTCAGCCGCTTGGTGCTCATCAGCACAACCTTCTGCTGAGTCATGCGTGCACCTCGCTCTTCTTCTTCACGACGTCGGCAAGCGCTTCGATGCGCGGGTCCATGACCAGGTCCCGCCGGTAGCCGGCGCCGAACTCGCGCGCCTTCTGGCGGATCCCTTCATCGGCCGTCCGAGCCGCGTGCGCGGCCTCGATCAGCGCCGCGGCGATGGCCTCCGGCGTCACGTCGGTGACCGGGAACCAGAGCGGATGACCACGCAGTACGTCGGACGCCGCGTTCTCGGGGTCGTGTACCGACACGACCGGCAACCCGGTCGCCAGGTACTCGAAGACCTTGCCGCTGGTCACGTACTTGCCCTTGCCCAGCATCAGCAGCTGGACGTCGAACTCGTCGTACGCCTTGGCGATCTCGGCCTTACCGACCGGGCCTTCGTAGCTGACGCCTTCCGCGGAACCCGAGTTGATCGCGGCCAGCATGTCCGGCCGCGGCACCGCGTAGTACCCGAGGTAGCCGTGGATCTTGGCCTTCGCGTCGGCCAGCTCCTCGGACTGCTCGACGGCGATCTTCCAGCCGTCGACGAAGTCCTGCAACGGAACCTTGGGCGACACGGTTCCGACGTACCCGAAGGTCAGCGGGCGATCGACGACCGCTCCCCGGTCCTGGGTGTCCGGGACCAGCTCCGGGTCGAAGCCGTTGGCCACGACATGCATCTTGCCCGCCTGCTCCGGGTAGAGCTCGACGTGCCACTCCTTGATCGGGTCGTTGACGAACCAGACCTCCTGAGCGGCGTCGACCAGCTTCTTCTCCCACTTCGCGGCCCGGCTGTTCGGTTCGTGCAGCCGATTACCGCTGAAGACGTCGAGCAGCCAGGCGTCGCGGTAGTCCATCACGTAAGGCACGTTCGCCTTCTCGTGCAGGTGGTACGCCGCCGTGAACGCGACATGCGGGTTCGCGGTCGCGACGGTCAGGTCGACCGGGTTCTCGGCGTGGATCCGGTCCGCGGCCTCTTCGATCACCGAGCGCCAGGGGCCGTAGCCGTGCTCGGGGAAGGGGATCAGGTCCTGCTTGTTGCGCCACTTGCTCCACAACCGCGGGTTGCGCGCCCGGGCCTTGGGCCAGCGGCGCAGGTCGGTCTCCATGACCGGCCAGTCGAAGGGCACCCGGACCACCTCGACCGAGGGGTCGACCCTGTCCTCAAGGGTCGCGTCGGCTCCGGTGAACCGGTAGAAGGTCTCACGCTCGGCCGTCAGCACCGTCACCTTCCAGCCGAGCGCGGCGAACCGGTTCGCGGTTGCCAGCGCCCGGTACACACCGCCACCCCGGCAGGGGGGAAACCCCCAGGCGACGTACAACATGTGTGGGCGGTCGGTCATGCCCGTCCTCTCAGGAGTCATGCTCTCAGCAGGTTCAGGATTGCGTCGGCCAATTCGTCGTACGGCGTCGTGGTGGGCAGATTGGCGGCCGCCCACCGGATCGCGTGGTCACGCAGTTTCTCCAGCTCACCGGGGTCCGCGGACCAGCGTCGCAACGTCTCCGACGCCTCGGCCACCGAGTCCACCAGGACTCCGCCACCGGACTCCTCGATCACCCGGGTCTGCCGTGGCAACCGGGTGGACAGCACTGGGAGACCGCTGGCCAGGTACTCGTAGATCTTCGACGGCATCGCTTCCACGAACGCCGGGGTCGGCTGCAACATGGCCAGGCTGGCCCAGGCACCCTGGGTCAGCCGCCAGGCGTCAGCCGGTGGCTGACGGCCGTGCAGGCGGACCCGCCCGGCCAGATCGGCCCGGTTGATCCGGACCTCCAACTCGTCACGGTCGCTCGGCGCCACCGGTCCGACCAGGTCCAGCGACCAGTCCGGAGCCGCGGCGACCGTCTCGACCATGTCGAACAGTCCACGGCTGGCGCGCAGGTCCCCGACGTACACCGCGCGCGGCGTGCCCGTGGGCGGCGTCGGCGCGAGGAACGGAATGTAGGGAAAGTTCTGCACAACCAGGCGTTGTTTCGCCTCGTGCGGGGCAAGGTGGGAATCGGCGACAACTGTCAGGTCGGCGCCGGCCGCCAGCTTGGAGCTGGCCCGGACGATCATCCGGGCCGGCAGTCCGGCCGGACCCTTCGCCCAGGCCCGGTCCGCCAGCAGGCGGGTGTAGTCCTCGTGCACATCGGCGACCATCTTGCGGCGCCGCAACGTGGTGACGAGCCGCGTCACCGGGATCATGTCCGGGTCGACCGTCATCACCACCTTGGCCTTGGTCCGCCACGGCAGCACCGCCGTCCGGGCCAGCCGCTGCACCAGGTTGCCGCGCGGACCGGCGTGCACGACAGCGCCCGCCGGACCACCCTCAGGCTCGCCGAGGCCCCACAGCTCGACACTGAGGTCGCGGTGCTGCAGGGCCGCGGTGATCTTGTGCAGACGCGCATCGGCGACGTCGTGGCCGGTCGTGATGATGCCCACGTCCGGCGCTGTCCTGCCAGGCATCGTCAGAGGTCCTCGAGCGAAACTGCCTCGGCGGCGCCGACCTTGAGGAAGTGGGTGTACGCGTCGATGACCTCCTTGGGCTCGCCGCGCATCATCACCTTGCCCTTGTCGATCCAGATGCAGTCGTTGCACAGCTCGCGGACACTGCTCATCGCGTGGCTGACCAGGAACATCGTCCGGCTGTTGGTGACGAGCTCCTTCATCTTGTCGGCGGCCTTGGTCTTGAACTTGGCGTCACCGGCCGACAGGGCCTCGTCGATCAGCAGGATGTCCGGGTCCATGTGCACGGCGACCGCGAAGGCGACCCGGGCGAACATGCCGGACGAGTACGTCCGCATCGGCATTTCCATGAAGCCTTCACCGAGCTCGGCGAAGGCCTCGATCTCCTCGTACCGCTCCTGCACCTGCTTGCGGGTCAGGCCGGCCGCGAGACCACCGAGGACGACGTTCTCCTTGCCGGACAGCTGGGCGTTGAAGCCCACGCCCAGCGACAGCAGCGTGCTGACCCGGCCGTGCACCTCGATCCGGCCCGAGGTCGGCGGCAGGATGCCGGCGATCGCCCGCATCAGCGTCGACTTGCCGGCGCCGTTGGCGCCGATGATGCCGATCGTGCTGCCGTGCGGCACATCGAAGGACACGTTCTGGACGGCCTTGACCTCGCGGACCGCACGCTCGCCACGGCCGAACCGGACGATCGCGCTCTTGAAGGTCGGCACCCGCTCGAACGTGGTCCGGTAGGTGATGGAGACGTCCTGGACCTTGACGGCCGGACTTGAGTCGACGTTTGACATGGTCTTCTTCTCGGCCTCAGAGACGGACAGCGAACTCACGCTCCCTCGACATGAAGAACAGCGAACCGACCAGCAGCGCGGCCACCGCCCACGCCACGCCGCCGATCCACAGTTCGGCGTCCGGCATCTTGGCGCGGACCAGCAGGTCGGTCCAGCCGCCGAGGAGGGAGTAGAGCGGGTTGTACTGGATGAAGTCCTGGAACTTCGCCGGCGCCTTCTCGGCGAACCACAGCACGGGCGACAGGTACAGCCAGATCCGCATGAAGTACGGCAGGAAGCTGGACGTGTCGCGGAAGTACACCTGCACGGCCGCGAAGATCATGCTCATCCCGGCCGCGAACATCGTCAGCAGGATCAGGAAGACCGGGGCCAGCAGCATCACCCAGTGCAACGGCTGCCGGGTGAGCAGGTGGATGGCGGCGTACACACCCATCGTCGGCAGGAAGCGGAAGAAGGCCGTCCGCAGCGCCGACAGCGGGAGCAGCATCCGCGGGAAGGCCATGTTCATCAGCAACTTGCCGCCGCCGACCACACTTCCGGCGCCGGTCGTGACCGCGCCCTGGAAGTAGTAGAAGGCGAACAGGCCACCGCACATATGCGCGAAGATCGCGCCGGAGTCCTGACGGGCGGCACCGCCCGCGATGATGTCGGTGAGTAGGTAGTACACCCCGGCGAGCAGCAACGGGTTGATGACCAACCAGATCTGCCCGAAGAAGGTGTTGGTGTTGGCCGCACGGATACCGGTGCGCGACATCTCCGCCGCGAACACGCGGCGTTCCCAGAGTGCTTTGAAGTACGGGCGCAAGGGCGGCAGACCGGCCTTGTGCGGTTCGTACACATGCACCGACGGGTTGAATGCCTCGTCGACGCTAGTCGCGTTCATTCAGGCGACGCCTCTCTCTGCCATGAAAGTCCTGTCCACGTTCAGCCGCTGGTGTTCGTTTGACCGGGCCACGCAGACCGGGAAGAGAGTAGCGGATCGGCTCCGGCGCCGATGACACAACGGTCCTCCAGTGTGAGCAACGACGTACGCACGGCTACCGGCGTCGCGCCCCGATCGAACCGGCCACCGGCGCTCCGGTCGGCTTCGATCGTTATCCGGAATATACATTTGACGGCTCGCAGGCACCAAAACGCCTTCCAGCGCATGGAAATGACACAGCGCCGATGCTCGTCAGCAGCTGCCGCGAACACCAGTGAACAAGGTCAAATCCCGGTCAATTCACCAGTACGACGTACGGGGCGACCCTGAAGTTCGCGATACCGCCTACGGGCGGGGTCCCAGGGGTGCCTTGTGGCCGGGGCGAGCCGCGCGGTGGACGTCGTGTCCCCGCATCCCCATGGACAGCCTCACCATCCACGGAGCACCGCTCAGCACCACCTGGGACCTCACACGGGGCACGATGACCAGGGCGGCGGTCATCGCGCCAGAGGCCGCACAGGAAGGCGGTACCGTCGAACGACGGGCACCGGGGACGGCAGAACCGAGACGGACGGCAGCGCGGGCTGGGTGGCGCGGCACCGGTCGCATCGGGCTCTCCTTCTCATCGGCCTCACGATGGAGATGCACAGTTTGTACACCCTCCAACACGGCCGGTGATGGCACGGGAGTGCGAGGGCACCGATACGCCGGGATCGAGACCCAACCGAAACGGGCTCCGCTGACGGAACAGCGAACAACCGCCAGAATTGGAACAGCAGCCCGGCGGCGCTCAGGTGGTCCGTCGCCGGGCTGCTGGACCTCAATTCTCGCTCACAACTGCGCGGAAATGGTGGCCGGATGGTGACACGGCACAAGAATGCTGACAGAACAACAAAGATCGCTGCCTGCATTCACCAGGACACGGACAGTGCGGATCGCGCTGGAGTGCCCGACCTAGGCTGGAGAGGCGGTAGCGGACGGTGACGGCTTTCGGAAGGGAGGGACGAGTCGTGAGCAGCACGGACACGGAGCGTGCCGATCATTTGCGCGTGCTCGGATTGACCGACGACCAGATCAAGGTCTACCAGCATCTGCTGCGGATCGGGCCCTCGTCGATCACCGAGCTGGACGACGGCGTCCCCGACCGGTCGGCGGCGATCGACACCGTGCTCGGCGGGCTGGTCCAGGCGGGCCTGGCACGCCGGTCCGGGTCCGACCACTCACGCTTCCTGCCAGTGCCTCCGGACGCCGGTCTGGAGGCGATGACGCTACGCCGGGAGTCCGAGCTCAAACAGGCCCGGATCGAGGTCCTGAACGCGTACGACGAGTTCCGCCGTACCGTGCACAACGAGTCGACCACGCATTTGATCGAGGTCGTCACCGGCAGCGCGATCGTCGAGCGGATCCACCAGATCAAGGGCAGTGCGCAGCGCGAGATCCTCGCGATCGACTCCCCGCCGTACTACATCGGCGGACCGAACCAGGAGGAGATCGAGCAGCTCAGCCGCGGTGTCGCCTACCGGGTCGTGTACTCACCGGAGTCGGTCGAGGTGCCCGGATACCTGACCGAGAACATCCTGCCTTGTGTCGAAGCCGGCGAGCAGGCGCGCGTACTGCCCGACGTACCGGCCAAGCTGACCATCATCGACGGCTCGATGGCGTTCGTGTCGATGTCGGTGCGCGACACCGACGTGAACCGATCATTGCTGATCATCCGGCCGAGCAGCCTGCTGACCGCGCTGATCGGGATGTTCGAGCTGTGCTGGCGCAATGCGCTGCCACTGCACGCCTCGGTGGGCACGGAGGACGACCGGCTGGAGCCGATCGAGCGTCGGCTGCTTGCCTTGCTTGCAACCGGCGCTGCGGACGACACCATCGCTCGTACGCTCGGGATCAGCCGTCGGACGTTCTTCCGCTACCTGGAGAGGCTGATGAACCGCACCGGCGCCAGCACCCGCTTCCAGCTCGCCCTGCACGCCGCGCGGGAGAACTGGCTATGACTTCGAGAGGGCCAAGGCAAGTTTGAGACGGGCTCGTTCGTAGTCGTTGCCCTGCTGGGGAAACGAGACGCGCGGGCCGGCCTCGTCGAGGACGGCAGGGACGATCTGCTCGACCGTCCGATCGACGAGGTCGCCCAGACCGCGTTCGCGCGCCATCGTCAGGTACAGGTGGTCCTGGATGCCCCGGCGGAAGTTGGCGAGCTGGATCGTCGAGATCGGCCCGGCGATACCCCGGTTCTGGTCGGGGTAGATAAGGTCCTCCCCCGGGTACATCAGGACGCCGTCGCCGTTGGCCCACCAGCCACGCTTGTTGTGGAACGTGACCGGGTCGCCCCAGACGTTCTGGTTCCGCTCGCGCCCTGGCAGAACCTGGCGGTTGTGCCGCCAGTGGTTGGTGTGCCAGTAGAAGTACGTCGGTACGTCGTGCTTGAACGCCGCCCAGATTGTGGCGCGCGGATCGGTGGCCGGCGATTCGATGACCACCGAGCCGATATTCGGCCGCTGACCGTTGTAGAACCACATGTCCCGGCCCTGCTTGCGCAGTACGTCGGCGGTCTTCGAGTCGTACAGATCGGCAACCGTCGCCCAGATATCGATCGAGTCACCCAGACCGGCGTCGTACGCGTGGGTGACGAAGATCGGCAGCGGCGCGCCTGACTCCCGCACGGCTGCGGACAACGAGCGGATGTACGCGAACTCTTCGGACCCGGGCTCGTCGGGCATGTAGAGGAAGGTCTTCTTCCCCGGCAGATTGTGCGCCAGCCAATCGGTCCACAGTGGCGCGTTGGCCTTCGCCTTCTCGGGAGTGTCGAAGTCAGGCTCAGGGCCGTAGAAAGTGCGCGTGACCAGGCTGTTCCCAACGCCCTCGCCAGGGCCTTCGTACCCGTTCGCCTTGGTGAAATCCGCGCCGGTGAACCGTGATCGGGCGGCACTGGCCTTCGCGATGTCGTAGCCGTCCACGAACTCGACCCGATGGCGATGCGCGAACCGATGGAACACGGGATCGAGATTGCGCCCGTACCGCAGTTCGACCTGTGAACCCTCGTAGTAGAACATCGCGTCGATGCTGTTCTGATCGGGCAGCGTGAACGCAAAGACCGTCAGCTCGACCGGCACCACCCGGACCTGATGATCAGCGCGCACCTCGATCTGCCCGCGATAGATCCCCGCCGGCGCATGCCGCGGAATGTAGATGTCGAACCAGAAAGCCTGGTTGGCAAGCGCCCGTACGGCGAGCGGAAACCCACCCTGCGCCGCATTCTCCGGGACCAGCTGAACCGGCTTGTCTCCAAGGACATCCGGCGGTTCGGCCAGCGAATCACGCAGGTAGATCCAGTCCGCGTTGGACTTCTCGCGAATACTCATACAACGCTCGGAGAACACCTGGATCTGCCGACCAACGGTGTCTGTCGGATCCGCAGCCGGCGGCGCGTACCGAATCACCCCCGGCCCACCCACCTGCCGCAGTACAGGCAACCGAACCGACAACGCACCGATGCCGCCAGCCCCAGCCTCCGCCACCAACTGGAACGCAACCACCTCATTGCGCGCCCCGAAAACGCGCGCGGTATGGCCGTCCCAAGCGCTGTTGCGTTGCTTGTTCGGATTAGCGAGGTCGTCGGCTTCGATCTTCTCGCCGTCGTTCACTGCCCACACGGCCGCCAGCGGTTCGGCGGCCGGTTTCACGACCAAGGGCACCGCGACCGACAGACTCCCTGCCAGTAGCGATCGGCGCGACAGCTGCACCTTCTCAGCCCTTCGCCGGGGCGAACTCCTTTGCGACGACCTCGGCGATCTGGGCGGTGTTCAGGGCGGCACCCTTGCGCAGGTTGTCGCCGCAGACGAACAGCTCCAGGGCGTTCGGGTCGTCGAGGGACTTGCGCACGCGGCCGACCCAGGTCGGGTCGGTGCCGACGACATCGGCCGGGGTCGGGAACTCACCCTCGGCCGGGTTGTCGAACAGCAGCACGCCCGGGGCATCGCGCAGCACCTCGCGGGCCTCGTCGGCGTCGACCTCGTGGGCGAACCGTGCGTGGACCGACAACGAGTGCGTGGTGACGACCGGGACGCGGACACAGGTCGCGGAGACCTTCAGGTCCGGCAGGCCGAGGATCTTGCGGGACTCGTTGCGGACCTTGAGCTCCTCCGAGCTCCAGCCGCCGTCCCGGAGCGACCCGGCCCACGGTACGACGTTCAGCGCCAAGGGCGCGGGGAACGGGCCGAGGGCGTTACCCACAACCCGCCGTACGTCGCCTGGTGTCGTCCCGAGCTCGCGGTTGCCGGCCACCTTGGTGAGCTGGTCGTAGAGGGCGTCGATGCCGTCCTGACCGGCGCCTGAGGCCGCCTGGTACGACGCGACCACCAGCTGCTCGAGCTCGTAGCGGTGGTGCAGTGCACCCATCGCCACGATCATCGACAGCGTCGTGCAGTTCGGGTTCGAGATGATGCCCTTCGGCCGGTTGCGGGCCGCTTCGGCGTTCACCTCGGGGACCACCAGCGGAACGTCCGGATCCATCCGGAAGGCGCCCGAGTTGTCCACCACGACGGCACCGGCCGCGGCCGCGATCGGCGCCCAGTGCGCCGACACCTCATCCGGTACGTCGAACATCGCGACGTCGATGCCCTCGAAGGCGGCCTCGCTGATCGCGACCACCTCGACTTCTTCGCCGCGGACCAGCAGCTGCTTCCCCGCGGAGCGCTCGGAGGCGATCAGCCGGATCTCACCCCAGACGTTCTCCCGGGTCGAGAGCAGGGCCAGCATCACCGTGCCGACGGCGCCGGTCGCGCCGACCACCGCCAGTGATGGCAGACCTGTCCGGTCGTCGATCGTGTTCTCCACAGCGCTCACAGGGGTCACCGTCCAGTTCCTCCGTACACGACAGCCTGGGTGTGCTCGTCGTCCAGATCGAATGCGGTGTGCGCCGCGGTCACGGCAGCATCCACCAGATTCTCGTCCACCACCACCGAGATCCGGATCTCCGAGGTGGAGATCATCTCGATGTTCACGCCGGCGTCGGCGAGCGCGGAGAAGAACTTCGCGGAAACGCCCGGGTGCGAACGCATGCCGACCCCGACCACCGAGACCTTGCCGATCTGGTCGTCGTACAGCAGCTGCTCGTAGCCGACCTCGTCCTTCATCCGGGCCAGCGCGGACATCGCCCGGGACCCGTCGACGCGAGGCAGCGTGAAGGAGATGTCGGTCCGGTTGGTCGCGACCGCCGACACGTTCTGCACGATCATGTCGATGTTGGTCTCGGCACCGGCGACGGTCTGGAAGATCCGGGCCGCCTCACCCGGCTTGTCCGGTACACCGACCACGGTGATCTTGGCCTCGTTGCGGTCCTGGACCACGCCGGAGATGATCGCCTGTTCCATCTGTTCGAGTTCCTTCGCATCGACAACCCAGGTGCCTTCCTTCTGCGAGAAGGAGGAACGCACATGAACGGGGACGTTGTAACGCCGCGCGTACTCCACGCAGCGCAGGTGCAGCACCTTGGCGCCACAGGCGGCCATCTCGAGCATCTCCTCGTAGGAGATCTTCGGGATGTGCTTCGCGGCCGGCACGATCCGCGGGTCCGCGGTGAAGATGCCGTCGACGTCGGTGTAGATCTCGCAGTAGTCGGCCTCCAGCGCGGCGGCCAGCGCGACCGCGGTGGTGTCGGAGGCGCCCCGGCCCATCGTGGTGATGTCCTTGGTGTCCTGCGCCACCCCCTGGAACCCGGCCACGATCGCGACATGTCCCTCGGCCAGCGCCTCTTCCAGGCGGCCCGGGGTGATGTCGATGATCCGCGCGTTCCCGTGCGCGGACGTGGTGATCACGCCGGCCTGGGAGCCGGTGAAACTGCGCGCCTCGTAGCCGAGGTTCGCGATCGCCATCGCCAGCAGGGCGGCCGAGATCCGCTCACCCGAGGTGAGCAGCATGTCGAGCTCGCGCGGCGGCGGCAGCGGAGAGACCTGTTTGGCCAGGTCCATCAGCTCGTCGGTGGTGTCACCCATGGCCGAGATGACGACGACCACGTCGTTGCCGGCCTTCTTCGTAGCGACGATCCTCTGGGCCACACGCTTGATGCAATCGGCGTCGGCGACCGAAGAACCGCCGTACTTGTGCACGACGCGTCCCACAGCTGTGTCTCCTCAAAACCACTGGTTGCGGTACGCCGTGCGGCACTGCACCAGGCGTAGTCTCGGGGCTCATTCTAGCCGTGACCTCGTCGTTGCCTACCGGCCGACCAGACCTCGGGCGGATGCTGCGGGGAATCGCCGGGGCGCCGGGAGGTTCGCCCGTGCCGGCCCGGCCGAGCCGGAAGGCCTCCGGCGGAGTGGACCACTTGTTCATATAAGTCATCACTGAAACAATGGCCGGCGTGCACGCGTTCGACATCCTCGGCGACCCGGTCCGGCGCCGGATCCTGGAGCTGCTGGCCGACGGCGAACTGCCGGCCGGCAGCATCGCCGCGACGATCAACGCGGAATTCGGCATCAGTCAACCGGCCGTTTCGCAACATCTGCGCGTCCTCCGCGACAACGGGTTCGCCACGGTTACCGTGGCCGGGACGCGTCGCCTGTACGCCGTCGCCCCGGAACCCTTGCGCGAGATCGACGGGTGGCTGGACCGGTACCGGAAGTTCTGGGACAACCGGCTGGACGCCCTGGAGACCGAGATTCACCGCGGCCGCCGCTGAGCCGCAACCTTCCGCCCACTCCCTGCATCGAGGTTGTAGACGACCAAGGAGACGCGGATGCGAGCGATCATTGCCAACCTGTGCATGTCGGAAGACGGGATCGTGGACCGGCCGGAGCGCTGGCTGCCAGCACCGGCACTCGGCAGTGTGATCGACGAACTGGCTGCAGGCGCGAACACCGTGCTGCTCGGCCGCCGTACCTATGAGCAGTACGCCGGATCGGTCGCGGGACTGCGGTCCGTCCGCAAGCTCGTGCTCGCGTCGACCCCGGTGGCGTACCAGCCGCACAGCGAAGTCCTGAAGGGCGATCCGCGCCGAGTGCTCGCCGCCCTCAAGCAGGTGCCCGGCCCGGACCTGCATGTGATCGGGAGCCTTGGTCTGATCCGCTCATTGCTGCGGTGGCGGCTGCTGGACGATGTGACGTTGCAGATCCACCCGGTGCGCGCCGGACAGGGCACTGCGCTGGACCGGCGCTCCTTCAAGCTCGTCTCTTTGTGCGCTGGGCTTTCCGGCACTCTCGAGGCGGGCTACAAGGTGCACTACGCGGCGACCGGAGCACTCTCGAGTGTGGACTCGGCCGGGCGATGGGGCGGCACCCGCAGTACGGCGAGTGTGCCGAGCACTCCGAGGACCGCCATCAGGGCCCACGCGTAACGAACGCCGAAGGTCTCGACCACCACACCACCAATGGCCGAACCGGCCGCAGAGCCGAGCATCCCGCCGCTGAGCACCCAGCCGAACATCTCGGTCCGGGCAGCGGCCGGGGTGATCGCGCCGAGCCGCTCGTAGAGCGCACCGACTGTCGGCGCGATCAGACAGCCGGACGCGAACAGTCCGATCGCCAGGGCGACCACTGAAGCGGTCGCAAAGAAACAGCCGGCGATGAGCACGGTGAAGACCAGCATCCGCTTCCAGACGTAGGAGTCGCGGCCACCCGGTAGCGCTCCGCCGACGAGCCCACCGATCAGACTGCCGAGCGCGGCCACGGTCTCGAGGATGCCCGCGATCAGCCGGTTCCCGTGCTCATCCGCGAAGGCGACGATGCCGAGCGACATCGCGGCGAAGCCCGTCACCATGCAGGCGAACGCGAGCACCAACGGCAGCCGGTGGCGATGCAGCAGCAGTTGTTTGGCAGTGGGCCGCTCAGTGTCCGCCGGGAGACTGGTAGACGTGGACTGCTGCTTCAGCCCGAACCACCAGATCGCCGCGGCAGCCAGCACCGCACAGGACAGCAGACCGGCTCGCGGGCTGGCGATGCTGACGATGACCGCACCGAGCATTGGTCCCACGACGAACAGCAGCTCGGTGGCCGACGCGTCGAGGGCGTAGAGCACTCGGAGCCGACCGCCTTGCGCCAACCGCGGCCAGGCGGCCCGGGAGGTCGAGGCGACCGGGGCGACGCACAGACCAGCCAGAGCGGCAGCCACCGGCAGCACGCGGTACCAGCTGTACGGCAGCACCGCCGTCACGGCCATCATCAGCGCCCACGCCATCCCGGTGACGATCACGACCCGGCGCGCGCCCCGACGGTCCGCCATCCGGGCCCAGACGACGCTGGCGACCGCCGTACCGATGGAGTAGGCACCTGCGACCACACCGGCCCAGCCGAAGTTCCCAGAGGCGTCCTTGGCCAGGAACGCGAGCGGGACCATCGTCGCCATCACCGGCATCCGGGCAGTCAGCGCTGCCGCGAGCAGCGTCATCACACCAGGGGTTCGCCAGAGATCGCGGTACGCCGTCAGGTCCATGAGGACGATTCTGTCCTGACAAAGTCGTGCGGCGCCTCGGGATTTCTCCCTATCTTGATCGCGTGAGAGTATGCGAACATATGTTCGTGGCGGCGGACACGGCGAAGATCCTGCATGCCGACCTGGACGCGTTCTACGCATCGGTCGAGCAGCGGGACGACCCGCGCCTGCGCGGCCGCCCGGTGATCGTCGGCGCCGGGGTCGTGCTCGCCTGCAGCTACGAGGCCAAGGCGCTCGGCGTGCGGACGGCGATGAACGGCGGCCAGGCCCGGCAGCGCTGCCCGCAGGCGATCGTGGTCGAGCCGCGCATGTCGGCGTACCTGGAGGCCAGCCGGGCGGTCTTCAAGGTGTTCGAAGACACCACGCCGCTGGTCGAAGGACTGTCGATCGACGAAGCATTCCTCGACGTCGGCGGCCTCGCCAAGATCTCCGGTACACCGGTCGAGATCGCGCGCCGATTGCGTGCCGACGTACTGGCACGGGTCGGGCTGCCGATCACGGTCGGGGTCGCGCGGACGAAGTTCCTGGCGAAGGTGGCGAGTGGGATCGCCAAACCGGATGGGCTGCTCGAGGTGCCCCCGGCGTACGAGCTGGAATTCCTGCATCCGTTGGACGTTTCGCGATTGTGGGGCGTCGGCGAGGTGACCGCGGAGAAGCTGCGGACCCGCGGCCTGACCAAGGTCGGCGACGTCGCCCAACTACCCGAGGCCGCACTGGTCGCCATGCTCGGCCGAGCCTCCGGACGCCACTTACACGCACTCGCTCACAACCGCGACCCCCGACCGATCGAGGTCGGCAAACGCCGGCGATCCATAGGCTCACAACGCGCCCTCGGCCGCTCCCCGAAATCCCCGGCAACCCTCGACGCCATCCTGGCCGGCCTCGTCGACCGCATCACCCGCCGCATGCGCTCAGCCGGCCGCTCCGGCCGCACCGTCACCCTCCGCCTCCGCTTCGACAACTTCACCCGCGCCACCCGCTCCCACACGTTGCCCCAAGCAACAGACCAGACCCGAGCCGTCCTCATCACCGCCCGCGCCCTCCTAGCCGCCGCCCAACCCCTCATCACCACCCAAGGCCTCACCATGATCGGCATCTCAGTAGGCAACCTGGAAAACGAAGCCGCCCTCCAACTAGCCCTCCCCTTCGACAAAGCCGCCAACAACGAACTGGACGCAGCCCTCGACCAGGTCAAAGACAAATTCGGCACCAACGCCATCACCCGAGGCATCCTCCTAGGCCGAGACCAAGGCCTAACCGTCCCCATGCTCCCGGACTAGAAGACGAGCTCCAGCGTCAGCTCATCCCGCAACGGAATCCCGTAGTCGCCGACCAGCGGGATCGTGGGTTTCAGCTTGCGCGACTCGTCAACCGCTCCGCTCGCAACCGCGACCAACCGCAGTCCGCGACGCTGGTAGAACCGCAGCGCATCGACATTGTCGTTCGTGGTGACGAGCCACAACCGCCTGGCGCCGGACTCCCGCGCAATCTCGGTCGCTGCTTGGAGCAACGCCGTACCGACTCCGGTTTGTCGTTCGGCTGCATGCAGGGTGACGACCTCGAAGTCCTCGCCTTGTACGTCGTACGTGAGCAGGCCGTCGATTTCGCCGTCGCGCTCGACGATGAGGCCCGGCAGAGTTGTTGCGTCGAAGGTGGTGCCGTGGACGACGACCGTCGTACCGCTGCCGGCCACGGCGAGGAATTGCGAGACCGCTCGCTGGTCGTCCGGACCGATCGCGCGAACCGCGGTCATGAGCGGGGGTAGCCGATTTCGGCTATTCCTTCGGCGAGGTCGGGGAGGCGGCGTTCGCGGTTCAGGGAGGTTACGACGTACTCGGTGAGTGGCATCAGGGCGTAGATGTGGCGGATGGGCTCGATGTCGAGTTCGACGCCGAAGTAGTCCTCGGCGAAGGACAGGTACGCCTCCGGGCGACCGTCCGCGAGGAGCTCGAACAGGTAGTCGGCCCCATCGCGGTTCACCTCCACCGGGCCGGTTCGCCAGGCGTCGTCGGTGGTGGTTCGCCAGAAGCAGACGGTCGCGCGCGGGACACCCTCATCGCAGAACGCCGGTTCGTCGCGTGCCGCGTGGAAGACCTCCGGGACGCCGTCCAGCAGTCCCGGCCAGACCTTCCTGCCGTTCGCGTACGGCGACATCGGCGACTCGTGGTCGAACCCGTACGCGAACGCACCATCAGGCGAGAACACGATCGAGTACTCGTTCCCCGAACCGTCCCGCATCAACGCGGTTTCCTCGGTCTCCGACCAGCGGGCGTCGAACGCGAAGAACGGCAGGATGTCGTCGTCGCCGCCGAGCACCAGATCGAGGACCGCGAGCGCGCGACTGACCCGGCGGACCGCTCCGATATCGGGCAGTCGCCGGATCACCTCATAGACCGACACCGCGCGGACTACCGGCGCTGGACGGCTTCCTCGGCGACCTCGACCAGCTCGCGGTCGGTGGCCTCGGTCTCCGGGTCGTGGGCCGGCTCCAGCCGGTCGTGCGCGATCAGCGACTGGATCGCCCGCAGTACGGCGCTCGCGGCCGCACCCCAGGTGGACACGTACGAGAACTGCCACCACCACAGCGCCTCGACGATCCGGCCCTCTTCGTAGTGCGCCAGGCCGTGCACGAGGTCGGTCGCGATCGCGGTCAGGTCGTCGGAGAGCCGGTTCACGGTGATCTCCGGCGGCGCGGCATACGGGTCGAAGACCTCGGCGTACTCGTCGAGGCCCTCGAACAGCACCGCCAGCCGGTCCCGCATCGCGTCCAGGTCCGGATCCGGGCCCGCGTCGGACTCGAAACGCTCCTCCGGGACGAAGTCCTCGAAGGCGCCCAGCCGGCCGCCGGCCAGCAGCAGCTGGCTGACCTCGAGCAGCAGGTACGGCAACGAGGCGAGTCCCTCGTCGACACCGTCCTCGTCCGGCTGCGCGGCGATGTCGCGCACCGAGATCAGGAAGCTCTGCACCTGGTCGGCGATCTGCTCCGCGAACTCGGTCAGGTCGTCCGAGCCGATGCTCAGCGTGCGCTCTGCCATATCGGTTGATTCAGTCATCGATCGATCGTCGCCCTTCAAACGCCCGTCCGAGTGTGACCTCGTCGGCGTACTCGAGGTCACCGCCTACTGGAAGTCCACTAGCCAATCGGGTCACGCGCAAGCCCATGGGCCGCAGCAACCGGCTCAGGTACGTCGCCGTCGCCTCGCCCTCGAGGTTCGGATCGGTGGCCAGGATGATCTCCATGACCTCGCCACCGGCCAGCCGCTGCAGCAGTTCCTTGATCCTCAGCTCGTCCGGCCCGATTCCCTCGATCGGCGAGATCGCCCCGCCGAGCACGTGGTAGCGGCCGCGGAACTCGCGGGTCCGCTCGATCGCGACCACGTCCTTGGCCTCTTCGACCACGCAGATCAGGCTCAGGTCGCGGCGCGGGTCCCGGCAGATCCGGCACTGCGGCTCCTCCGCGACATTGCCGCAGATCTCGCAGAACTTGACCTTCTCCTTCACCTGCACCAGCACGTGCGCGAGCCGCCGTACGTCGGTCTCGTCGGACGCCAGCAGGTGGAACGCGATCCGCTGGGCAGACTTCGGCCCTACGCCCGGCAACCGGCCGAGCTCGTCGATGAGGTCCTGAACGGCCCCCTCGTACACGTCAGACCGGGTTCTGGCCGGGCGGACCGGACGGCTTGGTGAAACCGATCCCGCCACCGGGCAGCTCAGGGCTCGGCACGTCACCGGCCGGGCCACCGAAACCGGGCAGGCCACCGGCCAGCGGGCCCATCGCCTGTGCGGCGGCGGCCTTCGCGTTCTCCGAGGCGTCCCGGACCGCGGCCACGATCAGATCGGCCAGCGTCTCGGTGTCGTCGGGGTCGACGGCTTCCTTCTTGATGTCGAGGCTGAGCAGCTCACCGGTGCCCGAGACCAGCGCGGTCACCAACCCACCACCGGCCGAGCCCGCGACCTCCTGGGTCTCCAGGTCGGCCTGCGCCTTCATCAGCTGGTCCTGCATGGCCTGAGCCTGCGCGAGCAGGTTGGACATGTCGAAACCACCAGCACCGCCACCGTCGAACACGCGATCTCCTCGTCGAGCCGCCACCGAATTCCCACCAACCCTAGCCGGTCACTCGGACAACCCCTCGATCCCCCGGAAACCGACCAGTCTCCCCAAGTTTTCCACAGGGCTGTGGACAGCTTCACCCACACCCCTGTGGAACGTGTGGAAACCTGCGCCGGTTACCCACAGACACTGTGGGTAACCGGTGGACAACTAGCGCTGCAGCGCCAACCGCGCACCGAGTCCGATGAACAATCCACCGGTGGTCGCATCGAGCCGCCGCCGGGCCTTCTCCCGGGTCCGCAGCCAGCCGCCGATCCGCCCAGCGGTCACCCCGACCGCGCCGTCCACCAGGAACTCGAGCGCGACCAGCACCACCCCGAGGATCGCGAACTGCACCCACAGCGCGCCCCGCGACGGGTCGACGAACTGCGGCAGGAACGCCAGCGTGAACGTCACCATCTTCGGATTGATCAGGTTGGTCAGCAGACCCATCGAGTACGCCCGCCGACCGGACACACCGGCATTCTCCGCGTTCTCATCGAAGCCTTTGCCTCGTTTGCGGATCAACTGGATCCCCATGTACACCAGGTAGGCACCACCCACGATCCGCGTCACCGTGAACGCGGCCGGCACCGCGTGGAACAACGCGACCAGCCCAGCCGCCGCCAACGCCACATGAATGATCTCGCTGGTGGCGACTCCAGCCGTGGCCAGGATCCCGGCCCTGGCGCCGCCGCGGATCCCACAACCCAGCACGAACAACATGTCCGGCCCCGGCACCACCATCGCCAGCAACGTCGTCAGAACGAACGCAACAAAGACCTGCTCATCGATAGGCACCCCTCGATCGTCACACGACGGGGTGCATTCTCACCTGGTCCCGTTGGTTTCTTCCAAGATGATCTCGGCCCCGAGCGTGTCCCGCAGCAGATCCGTGTGCGACCGCGAGTCCTCCTCGAGCACCACATCGTCCTCACCGATCGCGTCCGCCTCTTCCTCCGGCGTCAACGCCTTCGCCTCGACGACAGGCGCGGCCGCACTACGCCGAGCCTGCTCAGCCGCCACCGCAGCCTCAGCCGCCCGCCGCTTACTAGCAGCCTGCTGCCCCCGATCCCCATCGCCGCCAGCCGCTGCTTCCGCCGGCGCCGTCGGCGCTGCCGGGGCCTTTACTGCCGGTGTGCTCTGCTCCCACGCCTCAGGCTCCGGTACGTCGTACTCCGGGTCCGGCGGCGGCTCCTGCAAAGCCACAGCCCCCGCCTCGTCCCCCCAACTCCCCGACCGAGCAGCACCAGCTCCCGCCCCAGCACTTCCACTCTTGGCAACGACTGCCGCGGGGGTCGACGAGACACCGCCTCCCCCAACCGACCCGCCACCAGCCGAATCGCCGCTCCGCACTCCACCTGCGGCACCCACACCACCGCCCGCAGCGCCAGCACCACCACCTGCGGCACCGGCAGCACCGGCACCACCGCCCACGGCACCTGCTCCGCCGCCCGCCCCGGAGTCACCGCTAGCTCCCGGACCTCCATCCGCAGGGCCAGTGGGTCCACCTGCCGGCGTACCGGCTCCCCCACTCACCGCGGCACTCGATCCACCAGGCGCCGGCGAACTTGCCCCACCCTGCGGCCCACCACCCCGCGGCGCAGCAACCCCGCCACCACCCGCACCCGGATCAGCGGACGGATCAACCACAGCCTCGATCCGCCGGTTCAACCCGATCGTGTCGATCATGGCTTCCCGCAGAATCTCGTCACTCCCGGACCGCGCAAAACTCTCCCGCGCCCCGGCATTAACCATCCCCAGCGTCAACGTCTGGTCATCAACCGCAATAACCTGCGAATTCTGGCTCAGCATGATCCAAGCGAACCGCCGCTTAGCCTTAACAGCCTCCAAAACCTGAGGCCACAACCGCCGAACATCCGCCAACCCCACAGCCCCCACCGACGCCCCCCCAGCAGCAGAAGCCGCCGCAGACGCAGGCGCAGGAGGCGCAGCAGCCTGCGAGCTCACACCCCCCGACTCATCCCCCCACGCCCCTTGCCGCCCACCACCAGCGCTCGAACCAGCACCCGCAGCGCCCGCGGCACCTGCTCCGCCGCCCGCACCGCCCGGCACTCCGCCTGCGGCATTTGCTCCACCGCTCACGCCACCGGGCACTCCACCCGCGGCGTCAGCCGCACGGCCCGCGTCGCCCCCGGCACCAGTTCCTGCGCCCGCCCCACTCACAGAACTTCCGGCGGCAGCGGCGTGAGGTGGCACGGCGCCACCCGCCGCATCGCCGCCGGCGGGACCACCGGCTACCTGACCACGGTCAGGTGCGACAGCGCCCGCCGTACCAGAGCTTGCCTGCACAGGCGCGCTCTGAGCCGCGCCACCATCAGCTCCTCCACCAGCGGCGGCTCGGGCAGCTGCTCGGCTGGAGGCGGCGTCGGGGGCGGGCTCGGATGCGACATACCCACCGTCCGCCGCAGCGGGAACACCCATGGACAGCCGGCGCTCCATGCGATCGAGCCGCGCCTGAATCCCATTCGTGGAATCATCCGCCCCCGGCAACAGCACCTTCGCGCAGATCAGCTCGAGCTGCAGCCGCGGCGCCGTTGCACCACGCATCTCCAACAAGCCAGCAGCAACAATGTCCGCAGCCCGCGTCAGCTCAGCAGAACCAATCCCCGCCGCCTGAGTCTGCAGCCGCTCACCCTGGTCCTCAGCAGCCTCGATCAGCCCGGACACCACCGCATTAGGCACCGCGGACAGCACGACGAGATCCCGCAACCGCCGCAGCAGGTCCTCCGCGAACCGCTTCGGGTCCTGCCCGGTCTCGATCACCTTCTCGACCGTCTCGAACACAGCCTTGCTGTCGTGCGCCGCAAACCCATCCACACACGCATCGAGCAGTGAATCCGGCGTGAACCCGAGCAGCGCAACCGCCAGCTCATACGTCACCCCGGCCGGCCCCGCCCCACCGATTAACTGGTCGAGCACACTCAGCGAGTCACGCACCGACCCAGCACCCGCGCGCACCACCAACGGCAGCGCGGCCGGCTCAATCGCAACACCCTCGGCCTCGCACAGCGTCGCCATGTAGTCGCCGAGCACCTTCGGCGGCACCAGCCGGAACGGATAATGGTGCGTCCGGGACCGGATCGTCCCGATGACCTTGTCAGGCTCAGTGGTAGCGAAGATGAACTTCAAATGCGGCGGCGGCTCCTCGACCAGCTTCAGCAGGGCGTTGAAGCCCTGCGTGGTCACCATGTGCGCCTCGTCGATGATGTAGATCTTGTAGCGGCTCTCGACCGGCGCGAAGAACGCCCGCTCCCGCAGGTCCCGCGCGTCGTCGACACCACCGTGCGACGCGGCGTCGATCTCGATCACGTCGATACTGCCCGGCCCACCGCGAGCCAGGTCGGTACACGACTTGCAGACCCCGCACGGCTCGGCGATCGGGCCCTTCTCGCAGTTGATCGCCCGGGCCAGGATCCGGGCGCTGGTGGTCTTGCCACACCCGCGCGGCCCGGAGAACAGATAGGCGTGATTCACCCGGTTGTTGCTCAGCGCGTTCCGCAGCGGCGCGGTGACGTGATCCTGGCCGATGACCTCGGCGAACGTCTCCGGGCGATACCGGCGGTACAACGCAAGGGGTGCTTCCACGCCGCAACCCTAGCGCCGCCCGCCGACAAAACCACCGCCGCCCGGATCGGATCCGCGCGCCGGTCCCGCCCCACCTAGGGTGAGCGGATGGGCTCCGGTGACGAGCGGTACGACGTGATGATCCAACGCGCCCAAGAGCGCCTCCCGGCCGACGACCGCGTACTGGCCGTCTACCTGATCGGCAGCTACGCAACCGGCGCCGAGGACCGCTTCAGCGACCTGGACGTCCACCTGGTGGTGACCGACGCGAGTATCAACTGGTTCGAACAGCACTGGGACGACGTCCTGCACGAAGTCGCCGGACCAACCGTCTTCACCGACCGCCTCCCCGGACTAGCCGGCGGCCTCGGCATCACCCCGGACTGGCTGCACGTAGACCTGATCGCGCATCCGCTCACGTCGTTCGACCGCTTCCAGTACGACGGCGTCCGCGTACTGTTCGACCGCGACGGCACCCTGTTCCCCGACGGCGATCAGCCCGCCGAACACGGTCGCCCAGGAACGCCGTACTGGCCCGAACACGTCGTTCCGATGTTCTTCTACTTCCTAGGCAACCTGGTCACCGTCCTAGGCCGCGACGAACTGGTAGTCGCCAACCAAGGCATCGGCGTAGTCCGCGACCTCCTGATCCGCCTGATGCTCGCCGAACGCGGAGTCCGCCGTACCAGCGGCGCCAAACGCCTGAACGCCCTCCTGTCGCCCGAACAACGAGCAACCCTGGAAGCCGTCCCACCAGCCACCTACAACCCCACCGAAATCATCGCCGCCAACCAATACCTCTGCCACGAAATGCTCCACCGAGGCCAAGCCCTAGCCGACGCAACCGGCACCCCCTGGCCCACACCCTTCATCAACGCCACCCTCACCCACCTCCACCACCACCTAGGCGTCCCCTTCACCTAACCACCCCCACCACTCCGCTACCCGGAACCTCTTCGCCGCCCACCCTCTACGACCAATGCATCCCCGATTGCCTCACGCATCTCAGCTCCGGCCTTCGCCTGACCGGGGTGCCATTTCTCGGGGGTGTGGAGACCGCACGGTGGGTGTCAACAAGAAATCACCTGTTCCTGCCCACCATGTCCTGTCCAAGCCCCCGGTTGTTGGGCGCGGCGGGGGTCGCGAGGCTTTGGTTGCCGCCAGCAACAACGGAGGCCTGGAAGCCGGCCCGCCCCGATGGTGCTACAGGCAGCCACCCGCGGGGGTGCTTGCGGGCAGCAGCCCGCGGTGGGTGCAGTCGGGCAGCTAACCGTGGCGGACCGGCCACCCCACAGCGGATGGGGACGATAACCGCCCTGACCGGCCCAAGATGCACCCCACCCTGCACCTTTCGGAGCGAGACGGCACCCGGGCAAGCGGTTCACGGATGCCTAGTGCCGCAGGACAACCGTGAACCAGCAGAAACCACCGCGACGGGTCACCCAACAGGTCGCATCACCCCCGACCGCAACCCAAGCCCGTCAGCCCCAAGCAACGCCCACCTCGGTAACCCACCTCGCCAAGCAGCCCAGCCACAGGCGACCCCAGCCACACCCCTCTGTGAGCCGACCGCAGCGGCGAGCAACCACCGCCGTACGAACCCACCCGGCAGAAGTGGAGTGAGCCTGTTACTCCAGGTGGTAGTTGGCGAAGCGGGTTCTGAGGTCTTTCTTGGAGAACTTGCCTACTGAGGTTTTCGGGACTTCTTCGATGAATTCGACTGCGTCCGGGAGCCACCACTTGGCGACCTGGGGGCGGAGATAGTCGAGGATGTCGGCGCCGGTGACTGAGGCGCCTTCGTGGAGGACGACGCAGGCTAGGGGGCGTTCGTCCCATTTCGGGTGGGGGACGCCGATGACGGCGGCTTCCTTGACGTCGGGGTGGGCCATCAGGAGGTTCTCTAGCTCGACGGAGCTGATCCACTCGCCGCCGGACTTCACCAGGTCCTTGGTTCGGTCGACCAGGCGTACTGATCCGAACTTGTCGATCGCCGCGACGTCTCCGGTCTTCATCCAGCCGTCTTCGGTGTTGAGCTGGACGCCGGCGTCGGGACGGTAGTAGTCGGCGGCGATCCAGGGGCCGCGGACTTGCAGTTCGCCGGTGGCCTCGTCGTCCCAGGGCAGTGGGGTGATCGTGCCGGGCTCGACGATTCGCACCTCGACGCCGGGGATCGGGACGCCTTGCCTGGCTCGCAAGTGGGCCTGCTCCTCCTCGGGGAGGTGTGCGTAGCGCGGCGGGACGTGAGCAGCCGTCGCGACCGGGCTGGTCTCGGTCATGCCCCAGGCCTGCAGGATCGGCTTGCCGAGCTTGGCGCGGAAGGCTTCGGAGAGCGCCAGCGGCACCGCGGAACCACCACACGGGATCCGCCGCAGGTGGGGCAGTTCGACCCCGTCGAGCAGCGGCAGCAGGCCCTGCCAGATCGTCGGGACCCCGGCCGCCAGCGTGACGTCCTGCTCCTTCATCAGCTTGAGGATGCCTTGGGGGCTCATGTCCGGTCCCGGGAAGACCAGGCTCGAGCCGGCCATCGGTGCCGCGTGGGCCAGACCCCAGGCGTTCGCGTGGAACATCGGCACGACCGGCATCACGGTGTCCGTCTCGGCCAGGCCGATGGCGGAGTTCGTGAGGACACCGATCGAGTGCAGCCAGGTGGAGCGGTGCGAATAGACGACACCCTTCGGATTCCCCGTCGTACCGCTCGTGTAGCACATGGCGGCCGCCTGGTTCTCGTCCTCGACGTGGAACTCGACCGGCTCGGCAGCGGCCAGCAGCTCCTCGTAGTCGTGGAAGCGTGGGTCATCCGGCACCTCGACACCGGGTGCGCCGGCAGGCAGGTCGTCCATCACCACGATATGTCTGAGCAGCGGGAGCCGATCGAGTAGCGGCAGGAACAGCCCCAGCAGCGAGCGGTCGACGAAGACGACCTCGTCCTCCGCGTGATTGGCGATGTAGACGATCTGGTCGGGGAAGAGTCTGATGTTGAGTGTGTGCAGCACGCGGCCGGTGCACGGCGCGGCGAAGTACAGCTCGAGGTGGCGTCCAGAGTTCCAGGCGAAGGTGCCGACGCGGCCGTCCGCGGTGATCCCGAGCGTGTCCAGTACGCCGCCCAGGCGTCTGGTCCGCGCGGCCCACTCGCCGTACGTCACCGTGGTCGGCGCCGGCCCGCCGGTGTGCACGGTCCGGTCCGGGAAGAACTGCTCGGCCCGGAGAAAAATGGTGTCCAGGGACAGCTGGTAGTCCTGCATCAGACCCTTCATGCAGACACTGTGCCAGTCCCGATGTCGCATTGACCATGACCTCAGCAGGACTTTTTCCGGCACTCTTCCTGCCCTCAGATAGATGACATGACATACGTGTCGTGTAATCTATTGGGCATGAAGGTCCTGGAGGAGCTGCGTTATCTCGTGCTGGCGATCCAGCGCGAGGGCAACCGGCTGCTCGCCGCAGAGCTGCGCCCGCTGGGGATCACGCCCTCACAGGCCGAGGTTCTGCGGGTCCTGCGCGACCACGGCCCACTCACACTGAATGCACTGGGCGGACTGCTGGTCTGTGAGACAGGTAACAGCCCCAGCCGCCTCGTGGACCGACTCGTTGCCCAGGGCCTGGTGCAGCGCAGCGTCGACAAGGCGGACCGGCGCTACCTCGCGCTGAGCCTGACCGCCCAGGGCCGCGCGCTGCACCGCCGCGTTGTCACCGCGGAGAACCGGCTGCACCGGACCATCGACGGCCTGGTCACCGGCCGCGAGCTCAGCGAGACGATCGCGACCCTCCGCGCCGTCGCCGACGGCTTCCCCGCCGGCGCCGCCCTGGCCCGCCGACGAGACCCCGCCCAAGCATTCGCCCAGGAGAGATAGACATGGAGCAAGCGACCGACACCATCCCGGCCCGTCCGACCGCCATCCGGCACCTCCTGCTGGACGCCCTCACCCTCCCCGAGTGGAACGAGGCCTTCCTCGCCATCGACGGCCCGCCGGCCGCGGCGGAGGGCTCCCACTACGAGCTGCGCGTGCGCCCCGGCCTGTCCGGCGAGCTGCACTACACAGCCGTCGAGGCGGACCGCATCGAGATCACCTGGCAGGTCCCCGGCTTCCGCGAGGTCGGCAGCTGGACCATCGGCCCGGACAGCCAGGTCACCCACACCTTCGAGCAGACCGGCCCACTCGCCACCGTCCTACGCCCGGCGTACCGCAACATCGCCACCATCCGCCTGGCCCGCCTCGCCAACCGCCTCCGCGAGCTGGCCCACAGCGCCTGACCAGAAGCTGCCAACCGATGCACCGAGCGCCTAGGCTCCCGGGCATGCTGATCGAGGTCCGCGGAACCAGGCTGTACGTCGACCGGCGTGGTGCCGCAGATGCGCCGCCACTGCTGTTTCTGCACGGCGGGCCGGGTTCCGGCTCGTACGACTTCCTCTCGTTCCAGGGCGACCGACTGGCCGAGCGGCTCCACGTGATCGGCGCCGACCAACGCGGCGTACAGCAGTCCGATCCACTCACCGGCCCCATCACCGAGCTCGATCTGATCGCGGATTTCGAGGCCCTCCGCGAGACGCTCGGTCTGAAGAGCTGGTCGATTCTCGGCCACTCGTTCGGCGGCCGCCTGGCACTCCGGTACGCCGTTGCCCACCCGGACTCCGTCGCGAAGGTCATCTTCGAGAACCCAGCCTGGGACGTGGAGCTGAACTCCGAGACCCTGGTCCGAGCAGCACAGCGCATCGCGCCCGACGTACAGCTCCCGCCGCACGAGGGCCCGCCGACCAAGCAGATGTGGGACGACCGGATCGCGCTCCTGCATCAGCTGGGCGACCGCCGGATGGAGATCTACCTCGGCCCCGACACCCAGGACCTAGTGCTCCCCGCCGACACCGAGATCCCCGATGAGCTCCACGCCCGGTCCGGCCACTTCTCACAGGTGATCACCGAGACTCCGGAGTTCCTCGAGTCGTTGCTACCGCTGCTCGCGCAGATCACCCAGCCGGCGTTGCTGATCAAGGGTGCCTGCGACCCGGTCACCAGTCCGGAGGAGATCGCGCGGTTCGAGACCGACGTACCGGACGGGACCTTTTACTCCGCTGCCACTGCAGGGCATTTCGTGCATGCCGAGGCGGCGGACGCCTACACGCGACTGGTGACCGACTTCGTCCTCAGCTGAAAGCAAGCGGTACGACGCGCTTGTGCGCCGTCCGGCGGTGTGTCGCGATGATCGTGCTCGCGGCCTTCTCGTCGACCTCACGGCCCTCGAGGAAGTCGTCGATCTCGTCGTACGTGACACCGAGAACGACCTCGTCCGGTACGCCGGGATTGTTCGTCTCGAGGTCCGCGGTCGGCACCTTGCCGGTGATCTCGGGAGCCGCGCCGAGACGGGCGCCGATCTCGCGAACCCGGCGCTTGGTCAGCCCCGACAGCGGAGTCAGGTCGCACGCGCCATCGCCGTACTTGGTGAAGAAGCCCATCACGGCCTCGGCCGCGTGATCCGTCCCGACCACCAGACCACCACGCGCGCCGGCGACCGTGTATTGCGCGATCATCCGCTGCCGCGCCTTGACGTTGCCGACGTGGAAGTCCTCGCGCTCCCCGAACCCGGCGTGCCGCACCGACTCGACCATGGCGTCGGTGGCCGGCTTCACGTCGACCACGAGCGTCTCGTCGGGCTGGATGAACTTCAGCGAGCGCTGCGCATCCGACTCGTCGGCCTGAACGCCGTACGGGAGGCGCATCGCGACGAACGTCGCCTGACCGCCCTCACCGCGGACCCGCTCGACCGCGAGCTGGCACAGCCGCCCCGCGGTCGCGGAGTCGACCCCACCACTGATCCCCAGCACGTACGACGACGCGCCGGTACGGCGGAGCTGGTCGGCGAGGAACTCGACCCGGCGCTCGATCTCGGCCTCCGGATCGAACGACGCCGGCACACCCAGCTCGGCGATGATCAGTTCCTGCAGGTAGCGGCGCTCGTCGCTCATCGGGGCTCCCTCACGGGCCTGGTGTGATCGGGCCTGGACATGAGGATTCCCCGCGCACCCGGAAGAGCTCACTTACCCTTGCTGCCTTCCGGCCCTGGGGGAGTTGGGCGAGATACCGCCACGCGGGGAACCAGTCGAAAGTGTACGGGATGCGAGCGGCCGACCGGGAATCGGGCCGCTCCCCCCACGCTGTGAGCGAACACCCTGGCTCTGCGAACCCGCAGCGCCGCAAGCTGAGTACGTGACAGATCATCAATTCGGCCGGTTCGGCATCGCGACCGGCCTGGACAGCAGCCCACATTCGCTCGCGGCCGCGCAGACCGCCGAAGAACTCGGTTACCCGGCCATCTGGTTGTCCGGCGGCCCACTGCCCGGATTGCAGACGATCACTGACCTGATCGAAGCGACAAACTCGATCAAGTTCATCACCGGGGTCCTGGCGATCGTGACTTATCCGGCCGCCGACGTCGGAGCGACGTACGCGGCTCTGGAGGCGAGCGCGCCGGGCCGATTCACGGTCGGTCTCGGCGGGGCGCATGGACCACGCCCGATCGAGCGACTCACGGCATACCTGGAAGAGCTTGAGGTGCCCGTCGAGCACCGACTCCTCGCAGCCCTCGGGCCCCGGATGCTGGAGTTGGCGCGCGACCACTCTGCCGGGGCCTTCCCGTTCCTCATCACGCCCGAGTACACCGCCGAGGCGCGCAAGGGGCTCGGGCCGGACAAACTGCTCGCGGTGAGCCACCTCGTCGTACAGGAGACCGACGCGGACAAGGCTCGCGCCATCGCTCGGGACACCATCAGCTTCTTCCCGACGATCCCGGCGTACGCCGCTTCTCTCGAACGCCAAGGCTTCAGCGCAGCCGACCAAGCCGAGCTCCCCGACCACATGGTCGACGCCCTGGCCGCCTGGGGTACCCCGGCCGATATCAAGGCCAAGCTCTCCGAACACCTGGCCGCCGGCGCGGACCACGTCGCCATCAACGTGATCACGGGCATCACCGGCCCTCAGCCGACCGAACAGTGGCGAGCCCTGGCGCCCACCCTGCTTACCTAACCTGCTCGAGGTCCTCGATCTGGCCGGCCATGATCGTTCGAACGTTCGCAGTGATCGTTTCCGCCGGCCAGTCCCACCAAGCGATCTGCAACAGCCGCTCCACGTCCTCATCCCCGAACCGCTGCCGGATCAGCTTGGCCGGGTTCCCACCAACAATCCCGTACGGCGGTACGTCGTCGACCACGACCGCCCCGGACGCGATGATCGCCCCGTCACCGATCGTCACCCCCGGCATCACCAGCGTCCGGTACCCGAACCACACGTCGTTCCCCACCACCGTGTCCCCACGCCCCGGCAACCCGGTGATCAGGTCGAAATGCTCCGCCCAATCCCCACCCATGATCGGAAACGGAAACGTCGACGGTCCGTCCATCCGGTGGTTGGCCCCGTTCATGATGAACGTCGTCCCCTCGCCCAGCGCGCAGTACTTCCCGATCCGCAACCGCTCCGGCCCGTAGTGATAGAGCACATTCGCGGTCTCGAACGCGGTCGGATCCTCCGGATCGTCGTAGTACGTGAAGTCCCCCACCTCGATCAACGGCGACTTCACCACCGCCTTCAGCAACACCACCCGCTCAGCCTCAGGCATCGGATGGACGACATTCGGATCCGGAGCACCCATGTCCCGACCCTAGACGAGCCCCGATTTCCGAAGTCAACTCGTTCTCGCGTATCCTCTCCGCTTGGAGGATTCGCCTAGAGGCCTAGGGCGCACGCTTGGAAAGCGTGTTGGGGGCAACCCCTCACGAGTTCGAATCTCGTATCCTCCGCCACTCTCCGAGCGGCCACCCGACCAGCTTTCCACTGGGCAACGCACGACGTGGTCACCCGCAGGGGCTGAACAAAGGAAGGGCCGATCGCATCAGCGACCGGCCCTTCTTCAGTTCAGCGGCACAGGCAGAAGGGGTTGCCGTGGGGATCGAGCATGACGCGGACGTGCTCCTGGGGCTGGGCGTCGGCGAGGGTCGCGCCTGCTTCCAGGGCCCAGGCGACCGCTTCGTCGAGGTCTTCGACGCCGATGTCGAGGTGCATCGTGGCGTTCTGGTGGCCGGGTTTGCTCGGCCATACCGGGCGCTCGTGCTCGTGGTCGGACTCGATGTTGATGCCGAGTAGGGTCCCGTCCGTCTCGCCCTCGGGTGGGTGGAGCTGGAACCAACCGCTCTTTGGTCCTTCGTCGACGATTCGCCAGCCGAGCAGGCGCTCGTAGAAGCTGGCCAGGTCGCGGGTGTGCGGAGGCGGGGCTGCGGTGATGGTGACTGCGCCGATCTGCATCCGCGGTTGGGTCATGAGATCTTGGTGATTTTGCAGTCGATGCCTGAGGCGCCGATGGGGGCTTCGGCTGGGGTGGTTCCGCTGAAGGTGTTGGTGCCGCGGACTTCGAAGGTTTGGCCGCCGATCCGCTGCTGTGAGGCTACGTCCAGTACGTCGACAGTCACCGAGTAGCTCGTGGAGTCGCCGGTGATGGTGCCGTTGATCGTCACGGTGCCCTGCGAGCCGACTGTGTTCACCTGGCAATCGACGCTGGTTTTGTAGTTCTTGGTACCCGGCGCACCGGTCAGCTGGCGCACAACGACGACACCCATGCATATCAGCAAGGCCACGCCGAGGATCAGCTGAGCCTTCCGGTAGGGGCGCCGGGGCGAGCCGTATCCGTCGCTGGCTGTGGCCCACTCGTGTGTCGGCATCCCTGTGTCCCTGATTCGGCGGAAGAAGCGCCGGTCAGAATACATGTCAGGACGAGGAAGTTGCCTTTCCGGGCAAGGGCGTGGCCGGCGTCCGTGACCCGGCTTATCGTCGGGAAGGTGCTTGCTCTCGTCAAGGCTGATCGGTCTGTTCGTTTGACCACTGTTGCCGACCCGGTGCCGCTTCCTGATCAAGCGATCGTTCAGGTTCGATCGTTCTCGTTGAACCAGGGTGAGGTGCTCGATCTGGCGAAGTTGCCGGAGGGAGCGGTCACTGGCTGGGACGCGGCCGGCGTTGTCGTGCAGGCTGCGGCTGATGGCAGTGGGCCGGCGGTCGGGTCCCGGGTTGTGGGGCTGGTACGACGGAAGGGCGCTTGGGCGGAACTGGCTGCGATCTCAACGCAGTGGATGGCGACGATCCCCGAGGGCGTGGCCGACGTACAGGCTGCGACGTTGCCGACTGCCGCGCTCACGGCCTTGCGGTCGCTCGAGATCGGCGGGCTCCTGCTCGCCAAGCGGGTGCTGGTCACCGGCGCAACGGGCGGGGTCGGACGGTTCGCCGTACAGCTTGCGCAGTTGGCTGGTGCGCACGTCACAGCGCTGGTACGTCGAGCGTCCGACTTGCGAGGCGCGGACGTGGGTCACTGAGCGGATCGAGGGTGATTTCGACCTGATCGTGGAGGCGGTCGGAGGCACGGTGTTCGGGCAGGCCATTGAGCACCTGGCACCGCATGGCGTGGTGGTCAGTCTCGCCACTCAGGATGAGGAGCAGCCGATCACCTTCCGCGCCGGGTGGTACTCCCGCTCACCCGGCGCCCGCATCTACACCCTCAACAACTTCGACGAACCGTCGAGCGTGGCCGCCGACCTGGCCCGGCTGTGCAACCTACTCGCCGCTGGGCGCCTCGACGGTCAGATCGAACTGGAATCATCCTGGCGGGAGACCCCGGCCGTGATCGAGGCTCTGCTGGACCGCCGGATCACCGGGAAGGCCGTCCTGCACGTCGACTGACCCCGCCGTCGAGGTAGTCGGCGAAGGTGATCGTCCCGTACGGCGGTCCGGGGACGAGCGCGGAGCCGGCGGTGTAGGCGCGGAAGATCTTGCCGGGGATTCGGAGTGGGACGACTGGCCGACGCGAGTTCCGAGCGGCCTTCCAGGTGCGGGCGAGGTCGGGGATCGACACGGATTCTGGACCGCCGATGTCGGCCGCTCGGCCCGGGATGGGGTCGGCGACGAGCTCGGTCAGGCGTGCCGCGATGTCCTCGACCGCTATCGGCTGGAGCATCGCCGCTGGCGCAAAGAGCGCTGGGAGCTTCAAGCTGAAGATCTTGTCCAGCAAGCTGTGGAACTGCGTGGCGCGCAGAATCGTGTGAGCCGGATGAGCCTCCACGAGGCGCTCGGCCTCGAGCTTGTAGCGGTAGTAGGAGAGCGGGATCTCGTCCACACCAACGATCGACATGTAGATCACGTGCGTGGCCGCCGGGGTCGCGCTGAGCAGCGTGCGCGCCTGCTGAACATCACGCCGCCCGAGTCCAGTCGCGAGATGGACAACCAGATCAACACCGTCAACCGCGGCCGCGATCCCGTCGCCAGTGCTCAAGTCGCCAGTCATCAATCCCGAGCCGGTACGTCGACTGAGCACCCGAACCGTATGACCAGCAGCACGAAGCCGCTCGACGGTCGGCCGCCCGAGACGCCCCGTGCCGCCGGTGACGAGGATGGTCTTCATCTCATGTCCTTTCGCTCACTCATGTTCACGCACACCAGGACCCGCCGCAGCCCGACTGTGTGACATCTCGAGCCGCGAAGAATGTCGGTGGGGATTGGTAGGAACGAGGTATGGGTTTTCCTCGGGTGGTGGTTTCGGTGACCTCGTCGGTCGACGCGCGGGTGACGGTCGGGCGTCGGCGGTTGTTGATGGACGCCGAGGCGGGGGCGGTGTGGCGCGGGTTGCGGCCGGCTGGGGCGGACGATGCGGAGGCGGCGCGGTCGGCATTGATCGAGGAGTTGTATGCGCCGACAGCGATCCTCGAAGGTAGCGGGACGTTTGTGACGGTGGATGCGGGGCCGCTGGAGTTGCCGGAGGCTGAGGGAGTCTTTGAGGACTTCCTGCCGGAGCCGCCCGCAGGGCATCGGAAGTGGTTCACAGTGGTCGACGGCCGCGGGCGGGTGGAGTGGACGCAGCAGGGCGACGGCGTGACGAACCTGCTGCTCTTGGTTGCGCGCTCAACCCCCGCTAGGTATTTGGCATACCTGCGCCGCGAGGGCATCCCGTACTTGGTCGCCGGAGATGAGCGGGTTGACCTGCGACTTGCGCTGCAACGGATGTACGACGTACTTGGGGTGACGTGCGTCCTTTCGGAGGCGGGTGGTGGGCTCAACGGGGCGCTGCTCCGGGCCGGGCTGGTGGATGAGTTGCACCTGGTGGTGTTGCCGGCTGCGGTGGGCGGGGCCGGCGTACCGACTGTGTTCGATGGCGAGGAGGGCGCACCGGTGGAATTGAAGCTTGTCAGTGCGGAGCCGACGGCGGATGGGGTGCTGGGGTTGCGTTATGAGGTGGTCAAGTGAGTTTGGACGATGTGGCGGGTGAGGGCCGGTACGTCCAGGTCCTCTAGGAGTTCGAGGGTGTGGGTGGCGCGGAGGGTGGCTAGGCCGTGCAGGTTGGTCCACAGGGCTACGGCTCGGGCGGGTGCGTCGGTGGGGTGCGACTGTGCGACCAGGTCGATGAAGGTCTGGAGGAGCGGGAGGGATTGCTCGCGGAGGTTCCCGCCTGCGCCTTCCAGCAGGTCGTGCCGGAAGATCAGGTCGAACATCCCGGGGCGTTCCGCTGCGAACTCCAAATAGCGGTCGGCGGCCGCGACCAAGCGGTCCTCGACGGAGCCCTCGGCCGGGAGTTGGAGGCGGGCGGCGAGGTCGGCGAGGCCGGTGCTGGCGATGGCGGCCAGTAGGGCGTTGTGGGTGGGGAAGTGCCGGCGCGGGGCGCCGTGGGAGACGCCGGTACGGCGGGTGATCGCGCGGAGGGACAGGTTCGCGAGGCCGTCGGTTTCGAGGAGTTCGACGCCGGCCTCGACCAGGCGGTCGCGCAATGAGGTCACCGGCCCATTGTGGCCCCTGGCGGCAGGTATGCTGGCGAACGTGACTACCGGGTCGGCCTTGCGCCATTCACGAGTTGGGTTCCCGGTCGCTCTCTGAGCGCCGAAGGGGCCGCCCGCGGGCCGCCCTCGTCTTCTCTCACCGCACCAGCGCAGTATCCCCAACCGAGAGAAGAGAATGCCGAACCCTTTTACCGATGCACTGATCACCGAGTTCCGCGCGAACAACGGCCAGCTGAGCGGGCCGTTCGCCGACGAACGAATGTTGCTTCTGACAACGCTTGGCCGCCGTACGGGCCGGTCCCACACCGCCTTTATTGGGTACTACCCCGACGGCGACCGCCTGCTGGTCGTCGGGTCGGCCGGCGGTTCCGACAAGCACCCGGACTGGTACCTCAACCTGCTCACCAACCCAGAGGTCACCGTCGAGACAGGTCTGTTCACCTACCAGGCCGACGCCGTCCCGCTTGAAGGCGCGGAGCGGGACGAGGTGTTCGCCCGGCTCGTCGAGGCGGACAAGGGCTGGGGTGATTACCAGGCCGGTACGACGCGGACGATCCCCGTGATCGCCCTTGCGCAGAAGCAGATCGGGCCGCAGCGTGGGAGCGGTTCGTTCGCGGATCTGCTCATTCGAATCCATACGGTCTTCCGGCAGGAGCTCGCGTTGATCCGCAAGGAGGTCGCGACCTCCGGTACGGCGGGGATCGGGGCGCAACTGCGCGTCAATTGCCTCACGCTGTGCCAAGGCCTGCACCATCACCACACCGGCGAGTCGGGCGGCATCTTCCCGGCCATGCTCGAGCAATACCCCGAGCTGGCCGACGAGATCGCCGTACTGCAGTCCGAGCACGACCAACTCGCCGTACACCTGGAGGAGCTGGAGCAGCTCCTCACCACACCGCAGCCCGACCTGCTCCCCGAGATCGACCGGATCGTCGCTCTCCTGACGGCCCACCTCGATCGCGAGGAGGCAGCGCTGCTGTCCTACTTGTGAGCGAGTAGGGCATAGGCGTTAGGCAGGCGCCCGGACCAGGCAGCAGCCGTGTAGCCGTCGTCCGGCCGCCAGAACGGCTCGGCGTACTCCTCCAGTACGTCGAGCCGCAGCCCGGCGCGCGTGATCGCGGTGACGATCTGGCCGAGCGTCCATTGCCATTCGCGCGCGCCGTTGCCGGGGAAGCTGTCGTTGACATGCGATTCGGCGAAGTAGCTGCGGTCCGGGCGGATCCGCGGCTCGTCCTCATCCCACGACCACATCGGTACGGCGGGATGCGCGTCGTACACGAAGAGGCTGCCGCCAGGCCGCAGTACCCGCGCCGCATCCCGCGCCCACGCGTCGATATCGCGCATCCAGATCACAGCGCCCTTGCCGGTGTACACCAGGTCCGCACACTCGTCCCGCACCGGTACGCCGGGAACCTCAGCAGCAACGTAGTGACACGGTACGCCGACCTCCGCCGCCCGCCGCTGCGCCGCACCCGCTGTCACCACGCTGTAGTCGACGCCGACCACGCTCCGCGCCCCCGCCCGGATCAGTGCAGTGTCATCCAACCCGTGCCCACTCTGGAAGTGCACGACCACCGGACCGCGCGACAGCACCGGCTCCAACAACTCCAGCTCTCGCGGAAACAGTTCCCACCGACCGCGAGCCAGGTCCAGCATCTCGTCGTACTCGTTGACGTACTTGGTCGCAGCCCGTTCCCAGACCGCCTGGTTGCCCCGCACAGCCTCATCCATCCGCCGAGTCTGTCAGCGCATCAAACAGGTCGCGAACGAAATAAGCATCCGCGAGCGCATCGTGGATCGCATAGACCGATTGATCAATCCCGACCAACGCCGCCATCTCACCAACCGAGGTCGTCGGCCCCATCCGCGTCCGCCCGAGCAACTGACTGATCACACAAACCAGCCGAAAGTCCCACGGCACATCCGCCGCCTCCAACGGCACCAGCCCCTGCAGATGCATCAGATGCAGTACGTCGCTCGCATCCATCCAAGGCGCCGCACCAACCCACACCGGCTGATCCGCAGTCAGCTCGACCATCAGCTCGGCAATCTCGCGCCCGGAGGCGACATCGGCCGCAGACCCGTGCGACTCCGGATGCCGATCGAACCGGCTGATCGTCAGCGCCTGCTCGGTGGCACGCGCGAGATCCAACTCCTGCAACGGCACGAAGCGGTTGTACGCAGTCTCGCGCCCATCGTCCTCGCGCCGGATCACCGCCAACTGCCAGATCTGCCGCCCGCCGGGCAGCCACGGCTCACGAACGCTGGTGGTCTCAAGATCGACGAAGAGGATCGGCATCAGGTCAGTCTGCCTCTGCGTTATGACACTTTTGGCTACTCAGGGTCATCGTGACTGTGCGTGATGTGACGATTTCTGGAAAAGGGTGGGGGTGAGGGGAAATCGTTCGGGGAAATGGCGAAAAAACCGTACGGACCTGTAACGGTCGGCGGACTGTGACGATAAACGGGTGAGCGTGCCGGTGGGGGGCCAGCGGGGCGCTTCGGTGCTTCTTCGGATCGCCGGATGTTGGGGGGACTCGCAGGTGCTCACCCGGGGCGGGGTGAGCACCTGTTTGAGTTTCTAGCCCTTGATGCCGACGTTCGCCATGCCTTCGATGAATCGCTTCTGAGCGAAAACGAACAGAACGATCATCGGCAGGGTCGCGAGCGCGGTACCGGCCATCAGGTACGGCCACTGGATCTCGGCCGGGTTCTGGGAGAAGATCGCCAGCCCCAGCTGGAGTGGACGCATCTCATCCGAGGTGGTGATCATCAGCGGCCAGAGGAAACCGTTCCAGGCGGCTTCGATCTGGAAGACCGCGATGGTGATCAGGGCCGGCTTGATCAGCGGGGTCATGATCCGCCAGAAGATGCCGAACTCACCGAGGCCGTCGACGCGGGCCGCCTGGGCGAGCTCGTCCGGCAGCGAGACGAAGAACTGCCGGGCCAGGAAGGTGAAGAACGGCGCCGCGCCGAGCGGGATGATGAGTCCCCACCAGGAGTTCAGCCAGCCGATACCGCCCTGGCCGATGATGTTGTTGCCGCCGAACAGCGGGATCGACTTCACGATCATGAACAGCGGTACCAGGATGATCTGGAACGGAACCAGCAGCAGCACGATGAAATAGCCGAGCATGAACTTGCCGCCCTTCAGCGGCAACTTCGCCAGCGCGTACCCGGCCGTCGTACAGACGACCAAGGTGAACGCCGTCTCCCCGAGCGCGATCAGCGCGCTGTTGCGGAAGTAGCGCAGGAACGGCGCGGTCTGCATCGCCTCGCTGAAGTTGCTCCAGCGCAGCTCACCAGGCAACCACGAGAACTTGAGAATCTCGAGCTCACTCTTGAACGCCGTCAGCACCATCCACAGGAACGGTGTGATCATCAACAGCGCACCGATGATCAGTACGACGTACAGCAGGATCCGGCCCGGCCGGAGCGCCGACGGCTTCGTCGAGGCCGGTGCGACCGCCGGCAACGTGGCGCTAGTCATTGGTGTCCGCCTTCTGGAGCAGGCGTCCGACGCCGATGAAGAGCGCGATCACGATCATCATGATCACGGTCTCGGCGGACGCGTAGCCGAGTTTGAGGTCCTGGAACGCGTTCTGGTAGATGTCCAGCACCAGCACGCGCGTCTCACTACCGGGTCCACCGCGCGTCATCACGTAGACCAGGTCGAAGACCTGGAAGGTGCCGACGATCGACGTGATCAGCACGAAGAACTGCACCGGACCGAGCGCCGGCAGCGTCACGTTGCGGAACTTCTGCCACCGCGAAGCGCCGTCGATGTCCGCCGATTCGAGCAGGTCGCGAGACACCCCCTGCAACGCGGCCAGGTAGATGATGATCTTGGTGCCGAGACCCTGCCAGACACCGACGACCATCAGCGAGCCCAGCGCCGTACCGGGGTCGGCCAGCCAGCGGTTCGGCGCGAACCCGAACAGACTGAGGAAGCCGTTCGCCAAACCGGAGCCCGGGTTGTAGATCCACAGCCAGATCGTCGCCACCGCAACCGTCGCGGTCACGGTCGGGATGTAGAACGCGGTCCGGAAGAAGCCGATCCCGCGGATCTTCTGGTTCAGGCCGATCGCGACCGCGAGCGAGATCGCCATCGAGATAGGGATCACGACCAGCGCGTACAGCACGGTGTGCCACAGCGATGCCAGGAAGTCGACGTCGCGGAACAGCTCGGTGTAGTTGCCGAGGCCGACCCAGGCCCAGGTGTCACCGAAGCTGTAGTCGGTCAGGCTCAGCACCAGTACGGCGATCACCGGGATCACGATGAAGATGCCGGAGTGCAGCATGGCCGGCGCCAGCAGGGCCCAGCCGGTCCGGACCTGGCTGCGGGTCAGCGTGCCCTTGTCCTTGGCGACCGCGGGCTTGCCCGAGGTGGCGAGCGCCGGGCGCTCGAGTGTTGTGCTCATCGGCTTTGTCCTGCCAGGTTGTGCAGCACCTTCGCGGGATCCTTCTGTCCGAGGACCGCCTGGGTGAGCTGGATGTCGAAGTTGCCCCGCATCTCGAGCCAGTTCGGCGGGACCTCGTTCTCGTTCGCGGCTTTGTCCAGCCCCTCGGCGACGAACTTGCTCAGCGGGTTGGACTTCGCCTGCGGGGAGTTGGCCGCGTCCTTGTACGCCGGCAGCTTCCGGTTCAGCTTGGCCATCGCGTCCAGCGTGTCCGGTTTGGTCAGCGACTGAATGAACGACCAGGCCGCCTGCTTGTGCCGGCTGCGGGAACCGATGGAGGCGAGGTCGCCACCCATGTACTCGATCTCCTTGCCGCTGTTGAAGCGGAAGAACTTCAGGTCGTCGCAGTTCTTCTGACCGATGCCCTTACCGCCGGTGCTGCAGTCGACCGCACCGCCGACGATCCCCATCGCGGCCTCGCCGGAGTAGACCAGCGGCTGCTGCGCGGCGTTCACCTGACCGTACGGCTGAACATTGTTGATCATCGACTTGATCCACAGCAGGGTGTCGAGCCCGGCCTGGTTGTCGAAGTTCGGTTCGCCGTTCTCGTAGAGCGTCGTACCGGTCGAAGCCAGGAACGTCGTGAACGACTGCCGGAACCCACTGGCCGACGCGAGGTCGAACCCGCTCCGGGTGATGTTGCCGTTCTTGTCCCGCTTGGTCAGCTTCTCGGCCGCGACCTTGATATCGGCCAGCGACGTCGGCGGCTTCTCCGGGTCCAGGCCCGCCTCGATGAACGCGCTCTTGCGCAGCGCGACCGCACGAGTGTCCGCCAGCAGCGGATAGCCGTACATCCGGCCGTCGTAGGTGACCGCCGGGATCAGCGCCGCCAGGCTCTTCTCCCGGATCACGTCCGGAGTCAGGCCGAAATCGCCGAGGTCGGCGAAGATCCGCTTGGACGCGAACGGCTGGATCCAGCCGACGCCGGTCACCATCACGTCGTACGGGTAGCCCGCCGCGATCGAGGTCGACATCTTCTCGTTCAGGTTGTTGTACGTCGCGAAGTCCGGCTCGACCTTCATCTTCGGATAGGCCTTGTGGAAGTCGTCGACGACCTTCTGGAACTGTTGCCGCCCCTCGTTGCTGGGCGGGAACGACGGGAGCAGCACCCGCAATGTCCCGGTGGCCTCGGCCGGCGCAACGCCGTCCGTGCTCTTGTCGATCACCCCGCTGCCACAACTGCTGACCACGACGGCAAGGGCCGCAGCCAGCAACGTCAGTCCCACGGAACGTCTCACAGGGGAACTCCTTCGCGTCAAGTGCAGCGAAAGTATGGGAAAGGGCTTTCCTCGTCAAGACCTCAGGCTTCGAATGATCACTTTCGATCAGTTCCGGAACCAGACCGATCACAGTTCCGCGCGATGAACCCGATCACCGCTCGATTTCAGGCCCGCGCTCCGCCGATTGGCTCCCCGAGCGGCGCGATCCCATCCGATCCTCGCCAAGCCGACTCGCCGAACTGAGCGGCTCAGTCCCAGACCGACTCGCATGTACGGCGGCCGCCAGGTCGGCGGGGAGTTCCGGCTGGCCGCTCTGCTGCTGCGGACCCTGCCCGGTCGCCTGAGCCTGCCCGGTCGCTTGGACCTGTCCGGTGGATCGGTCCTGCTCGGCCGCGACTCCACGCTCGACCCGCGCCTCGGGCGCCGGCTGTCCCCACTCCTTGCTCAGCTTGTCGACCTCGTCCAGACCGGCCTCGACCGACGTCGCACCCGCCTTGGCCGACATCCGGCGCTTCCGGTCCGGATCGTTCTCGTCCTTCAACGCCTTCAAGCCGGACATCGACGGCTTCATCGACTCCTCGATCCGCCGGATCGCCGCGTCGCGCTCCTGCTCCGGCACCTTCCCGGGCAGATCACTGCTCTCGTAGAGCATCTCCGCCGCCACCCGGAACTTCTGGTCCGCGTTGACGACAGCCAGCCGCCGCACCACCTCGGACGGCTCTACGCCGGCCTCGCGCCCGATACCTTCGCTGAAGCGCCGCGCGGCAGGGGTGTAGTGGTCGTACGACGTCCGCGCCTCCACCGACTTGATCCCGGGTGCGATCTCCTCGAGCCCGAGTTCGTCGATGTAGTCGTTCAGCGTGTCGTAACTGTGGACCTCGGTGATGCCCTCTTCGAGCGCCTGTTCCGGGAGGTTCTGGAACGCCGCTTTCCCGTCGCTGTGCTCAGTACCTTCCTCAGCGAGCAGATGGGTGTTCTCGTGGTGAACAGTCTTGACTGCCGAACGGTACGACCGCAGTGCCTCCGGAGTCTGGTGATGGACCCCGGCGTTCTCGAACATCTCCTTGAGCGGAGCGGTGACCGTGCGATCGGAGTAGTTGATCGTGTGATCCCAGTCCACGCTGCCGTGGACCTTGCGCTCAGGAGCTGTGGCGCCGACCTTGCCGTTCCACGAGGAGTGGTGGGCACCGGAGGTTTTGACGGCGGCCCGGGCCTGCTCCGCCATCAGCTCCGAGTGAGTGGTGACCTTCACTCGGAGTCGGGCTTCAGCGCCTCAGCCAGCATCAGAAGCGACTCGTTCAGCTCGATGATGGCGTACTGCTCGTCCTCGGGCGCACTGTCCGCGATCCGGCCGATGGCCTCCATCCCCGCCTCGGCGCGGGCGATCCGCTCGGCCGGGGTACCGCTGTCGTCCGTGGCCGCGCTGTGAACCTGGATGGCCTTGTTCATCGCGTCCGACCAGGGCTTCTGGTTGCCGGCCTCACCTTCGCGCAGGATGCCCTCGATGCTCTCGATGCGACCTTCGGCGCGCCAGCGCTCCTTGGGGTCCTCGATGGTGGCGGCGAGCTCTTTCAGCCGGGCGATGTCGTCCTGGAGCGTCGGCGGGAGAACCTTCGCATCGAGGACGTCCCAGACCTTGTCGCTCTCAACTCTGAACTGCGCGTAGTCCATGGGCTGAATTTACCTTCTGGGCACCGCAGGAGGACCGGAGATTGAGCGTCGGGAGCAGTGACAAATGCTGCACCGGGCCCGGTGTGGACTGGAGTTTGCGGAGCAGGAGGTCGCACGCCGTCTCGCCGAGGGCGAATTTGGGTGGGCAGACGGCGGTCAGGGGGACGACCGCCAGGGCTGCGGTGACGTCGTTGTAGACGACGACGGCCAGGTCTTCGGGGATGCGGAGGCCGCGTTCCATGGCGCGTTCGACCAGGCGGGCGGCGTGCTCGTCGGAGTGGATCAGGGCGGCCCGGGAGCCGAAGGCTTCGCATTCGATGAGGAACTTGTCGAGCTGGGCCAGGGAGGCGGGGTCGTCACCGGTTTGCGGGAGCTCCAGATCCGACACGTAGATGTCGATGCCGAGCGTGTCGACGGCTTGTTCGAGGCCGCGGCGGAGCCAGTACGCCGTGACGGTCGGCTGCATGCTGACGGCGATCCGGCGGTGGCCGAGGTCGGCGAAATGGCGCAGGGCAAGCATGGCGCCGTACGCGTGATCGGTGCGGACGTGGTCGTACTCGCGGGCGACGTCGGGGAATCCGAAGGCGCGTTCCATCAGGACCACCGGTACGTCGATGTCGTCGAGGCGGGTACCGAGAAGGTGCCCGTCACGGTCGCCGTACGCGGTGCTGATCAGCAGGCCGGCGACGCCGACGCCCAGCACCTTCTCGATCCGTTCGAGCTCGATGTCGGCGTCGTAGCCGGAGACGCCGAGGACGAGGCGGGCGCCGTACCGGGCTGCGGTCGCCTCGGCGCCGCGGATCACGTCGGTGTAGTACGTCGAGGCGCTCGGGACGATGATGCCGATGGTCAACCGATCACTGGCGGTGTTCTGGCCGGTCGGGCTGGTACCGATCGCGCCGCCGTGCACGCGGCGGAGCAGCCCGGCAGCATCGAGCTCGGCGAGATCGCGGCGTACTGTGATCGCGGAAACGCCCAGCTCGGCGACCAGTTCGCCCACCCGGAGCCGGCCGTGGCGGCGCAGGCTCCGCAGGATCAGCTCGTGGCGCTCCGGTGCAAGCATGTGCGGTTCCCGATTCTTTGGTCGCTCTGTGGTTTCGAATGATTGTTTGTGATCATACGATCATCCCGGGCTTATCCGTAATGCGCGTGAACAACGAGGAGGCGAACCCGTGGAACAGGCCGGCGGCCGGACCAACGCAGTGTTGGCGAAACTGACAGTGGTCGGCGATCTGCTCCTGCTGCAGTTGACCTTCCTGGTGCTCAGTGCCGGAATCATCACCCTGTTCCCGGCCGCGTTCGCGCTGCAGCGGGTGCTCCCTGAGGCGATCAGCCAGGAGCGGACCGGGATGATGCGGCTGTACTTCCGCGAGTTCGGCTGGGCGTTCAAGCGGTTCTGGATGTCCGGGTTCGCCCTGTACGTCGGCGGTGTGATGCTCGCCTTCGGACTCGCGTTCTGGGCAAATGCTAGCGGCCCGGCGCGGATCTTCGCGCTCGCGATCCTCATTCCGCTGACCGGAATGATCGTCGGGCTGTATCTGAGCGGACTCGCGGTACTGCGGGATGCGGGTACCGACGCGACGATGAAGCTCCTGTTCCGGCAGGCCAATCTGTTCCTCCTCCGGCGGTCACTGGCTGTGGCGGGCGGCGTGATCGGTCTGCTCACCTGGTTCGCGCTGGCGGCGACAGTGCCGACACTGCTCGTGATCGGGTCCGGACTGGTCCCGGCACTCATCGCCTACTGGCTGAGCGGCGGACAGCGCCGTACGGAGTCTGCAGAAAAAGATTCGGGCGACGTGTCAATCTGAGCCCCTCTGGTTCGACGTAAGGGTGTAAAGGCCCTCTCGAAGGACTCAAGGAGACTCAGATGTACGCGACGACCGACACCCTGGCGACCACGCCGGCCACGCAGGGCGGCCGCTCGCGTTGGCTCGCTCTCTACACGCTGTGCGCGGGCATGTTGATGATCGTGCTCGACGTCACCGTGGTGAACGTGGCGCTGCCGGCCATCCAGGACGACCTCGGCTTCACCAGCTCCTCGCTGGCGTGGGTGGTGAACTCCTACCTGATCGCGTTCGGCGGCCTCCTGCTGCTGGCCGGGCGACTCGGCGACCTGCTCGGCCGCCGGAACATCTTCATCGCCGGACTGGTCGTTTTCACCGCCGCCTCGGTGCTGTGCGGGCTGGCGTCCTCACAGGAGGTGCTGGTGATCGCACGGTTCATTCAGGGCATCGGTGGCGCGCTCACCTCGGCAGTGATCCTCGGCATGATCGTCACCCTGTTCCCCGAGCCGCGTGAGCAGGCCAAGGCGATCGGCATGTACGCCTTCGTCGCCTCGGCCGGTGGCTCGATCGGTCTGCTCGCGGGTGGCGTACTGACCCAGGCGATCAGCTGGCACTGGATCTTCTTCGTGAACCTGCCTATCGGCATCCTGACCGTCGCACTGGCCGTGAAGCTGATCGACAAGGACAAGGGCCTCGGGATGGGCCGCGGAACCGACGTACCGGGCGCAGTACTGATCACTGCGGCGCTGATGCTCGGAGTGTTCACCATCGTGAAGCCGGCCGCGGAGCTGGGCTGGACTGCCGGGCGGACCGTCGCACTGGCACTCCTGACGATCACTCTGCTGATCTGCTTCGTGGTTCGCGAGGCAACCGCAGCCAACCCGCTGGTGCCGCTGCGCATCTTCCGCTCACGCAACCTGTCCGGCGCCAACCTGGTGCAGGCACTGTCCGCCTCGGGCATGTTCGGCATCTTCTTCCTCGGCTCGCTCTACCTGCAGCGAGTGCTCGGGTACGACGCTCTGGAGATCGGACTGGCGTTCCTGCCGACCACTGTGGTCATGGGCCTCCTCTCGGTCCGGTACTCCGAGAAGCTGGTCACCCGCTTCGGCCCCCGCCGCCCCCTAATCGCCGGACTGCTGCTCGTAACCGCCGGACTCGTCCTCTTCACCCAAGCCCCGGTCGGCGGCAGCTACGTCGTACACGTCCTGCCCGTACTCACCCTGCTCGGCCTGGGCGGCGGCATCGCCTTCCCCGCCCTGATGGGTCTGTCGATGGCCGACGTACAGCCCGAGGACGCCGGCCTCGCCTCCGGCCTGATCGGCACCATGGGCGAGGTAGGCGCCGCCCTCGGCCTCGCCGTCCTCGCCACCCTCGCCGCCACCAACACGACCGGCAGCACCCCCCTCCAGGCCCTCACCAACGGCTACCACTTCTCCTTCGCCGTAGCCGCTGGCATCGTCGCCGTCTCGGTCCTGATCGCCTACTTCTTCATGCGCCCCGCCAAGACCAACTGAGTACGACACTCCCCGTGACCCACCACGGTCACGGGGAGTTCTGCGTCCGGGTTGTCCACAGGGTGGGGTGGCGGGTTTCGGGGTGGGGGGTGGGATGGGGAAGGATATGGGGGTGCGGGTCTTGGGCTCGCTGGTTCGGTTGTCGGTGAAGGGGAAGCAACGTGGTGGTGCAGTCGATCGAGCAGCGGATCGCCGAAGAGCTGGAGGTCCGCGAGAACCAGGTGCGGGCAGCGGTGGCGCTGCTGGACGAGGGCTCGACGGTCCCGTTCATCGCGCGGTACCGCAAGGAGGTCACCGGAGAGCTCGACGATGCGCAGCTGCGCACGCTCGAGGAGCGCCTGCGGTATCTGCGGGAGCTGGAGGAGCGCCGGCAGACCGTGCTGGAGTCGATCGAGAGCCAGGGCAAGCTGGACGACGCGCTGAAGGCGTCGATCCTGGCGGCGGACACGAAGTCGCGGCTCGAGGACATCTACCTGCCGTTCAAGCCGAAACGCCGTACCAAGGCAATGATCGCCCGGGAGAACGGCCTCGAGCCGCTCGCCGACGGGCTGATGGCCGACCCGACCGTGGAGCCGCTGGCGGCCGCGGCGGTGTTCGTGAACGCCGAAGTACCGGATGCGCAGGCCGCCCTCGACGGCGCGCGGGCGATCCTGGTCGAGCGGTTCGCGGAGGACGCGGACCTGATCGGCGCGCTGCGCGAGCGACTGTGGACGCAAGGCCGGCTGGCCTCGGTCGTCCGCGAGGGTAAAGAGACCGACGGGGCGAAGTTCTCGGACTACTTCGAGTTCGACGAGCCGTTCACGAAGATGCCGTCGCACCGGATTCTCGCCATGTTCCGTGGTGAGAAGGAGGACGTGCTGACGCTGAACATCGAGCCGCTGCCGGCCGGTGTCGAGGCCGACGGCCCGACCGAGTACGAAACCACCATCGCCCGCAAGGTCGGCGTGGAGAACGCGGGCCGCGCGGCCGACAAGTGGCTGGTCGACACGGTTCGCTGGGCTTGGCGGACGAAGATCCTCGTCCACCTCGGCATCGACCTACGGATGCGGCTGCGCCAGCTCGCCGAGGAAGAGGCGATCCGCGTCTTCGCGTCCAACCTGCGCGACCTGCTGCTCGCCGCTCCGGCCGGCACCCGCGCGACGATGGGCCTCGACCCGGGCTTCCGGACCGGCGTGAAGGTCGCCGTCGTCGACGCGACCGGCAAGGTCGTCAACACCGGCGTCATCTACCCGCACGTCCCGCAGAACCAGTGGGACAAGTCGATCGCCACCCTGGCCGCACTGGCCGCCGCGCACAACGTCGAATTGATTGCCATCGGCAACGGTACGGCGTCGCGTGAGACAGACAAGCTGGCCGCGGAGCTGATCGCCAAGCACCCGGAGCTCAAGCTCACCAAGGCCGTCGTCTCCGAGGCCGGCGCTTCGGTCTACTCGGCGTCGGCGTTCGCCTCGGCGGAGCTGCCCGGGATGGACGTGTCGCTGCGTGGCGCGGTCTCGATCGCGCGCCGCCTGCAGGACCCGCTGGCCGAGCTGGTGAAGATCGACCCGAAGTCGATCGGCGTCGGGCAGTACCAGCACGACCTCGCCGAGAACTTGTTGTCCCGTTCGCTGGACGCGGTCGTCGAGGACTGTGTGAACGCAGTCGGCGTCGACCTCAACACGGCCTCCGCGCCGCTGCTGACCCGAGTTTCCGGGATCACGCAGGGCCTGGCCGACAACATCGTGCAGCACCGCGACGTCAACGGTCCGTTCGCTTCGCGCTCGGCGTTGAAGGACGTGGCGCGGCTCGGACCGAAGGCCTTCGAGCAGGCGGCCGGGTTCCTCCGGATCCCCGGTGGCGACGACCCGCTCGACTCCTCCAGCGTGCACCCCGAGGCCTACCCCGTCGTACGGCGGATCCTGGACGCGACCGGTTCCGACGTGAAGTCGCTGATCGGGTCGGCCGAGTTGAAGCGGCTCAAGGCTGCGGACTTCGTCGACGACATGTTCGGTCTGCCGACCGTCACCGACATCCTGGCTGAGCTGGAGAAGCCCGGCCGGGACCCGCGGCCGGCCTTCAAGACCGCAGTCTTCGCCGAGGGCGTCGACAAGATCGCCGACCTGAAGCCCGGGATGAAGCTGGAAGGCCAGGTCACCAACGTCGCCGCCTTCGGTGCCTTCATCGACGTCGGCGTCCACCAGGACGGGCTGGCGCACGTGTCGGCCCTGTCGAAGAACTTCGTCAAGGACCCCAGCGAGGTCGTCAAGGTCGGCGACATCGTCACCGTCAAGGTCCTCGAGGTCGACATCCCCCGCCAGCGCATCTCCCTCACCCTCCGCCTGGACGACGAGGTAGGCGGCGCCCGCCCATCGACCAGCAACCAGAACCGCGGCGGTGGTGGAGGCGGTGGCGGCCGCAGCGGTGGCGGCCAGGGCGGTCGCGGACCAGGCGGTGGCGGCCGTGGTCCCGGCGGTGGCGGCCGCGGCGGCCAGGGCGCACGCCCCAAGACCACCCCCAAAGCCGACACCCCCATGGACGAAGGCTCCCTAGCCGACGCCTTCCGCAAAGCCGGCTTCACCGTCCGCTGACCAAAGGCCCCGGTACGCCGGGGCCTTTCACACTCACCTCGTCCACGCCACCCGCGCACCAACACCCGTGGCCCAGCGATCACCCCACCCCTGCTCGAGTTGTACACAACTGATCCCCAACCTGTGCACGATCTTCGTGAGTCGCCGATCCTGTCGGCCCGCACGATCTTCATGCCTCGCCGATCCCGCCGCCCCGTGCATGGTCTTGGTGCACAGGTGAATCTCCAACTCGTGCACGGCCCTCAAGGGGCGCCGACCCCGCCAGCCCGCGCACGATCTTCATCACTTGTGAACCCCACCGTGCTGATCTTCGTGGGTCGCCGATCCGCCGACCCCACACGGCCTTCGTGCACGGGTGATCGCCCAGCCTGTGCAGGGTGTTCGTGCACAGGTGATCCGTCAAACCGTTCCCGCTCACCACCTTCGGGCACGGTCTTCGTGCTCACGCGAGCCTGCACAAGTTGGTGGGGCAGCCCATCAGGTGGTCGCTGCCCGCCAGATTCCTGGAGTAGGAGATCGCAGCTCGTGGGTCAGCCCATCTCGTGGTGGGTGGGCCCTCGCACGCCGTTAGCCAACCCACCATTTCGTGCGTCAGCCCGCCAATGCCGGTTCACGGATGACCACTGCCGCTGGGGGCAGCGGGCTCCGTGGATCTGCAGTACTGAGGTCAGGTAGCGGAGACCGCGGACGTCTGGTGTCTGCGGTCCGGCGTGGAGGCGGACCGCCCCCACTCACCAACTCTCGGAACACCAAGCGGTTCACGCTCAGCGGAACCTCCGCAACAAGGCGCACAGCAGGTTGGTGAGTGGGGCGCGTCCGCCCCACTCAGCGCCGGGCAATGACGAGCGGCCAGTTCTGCTCATGCGTTACGAGTCGAATCAGCGGTGGGTGGCGGCGCAGAGTGCGAATGCCAGGCTGGCTCGAAACGCCAGGGTGGAGCTGAGCTCTGTAGACACTCGCAGGACGAACACCGTGCGGCGCTGCTCCCACAGCGTCGCTAAGGACACGTAGTAGTCGCCCGCTGCCTCAACCCGTGAGCGTCGGCAACACCTAATCCACTCGCGAATCACCCACCTCCTCATGTCCTTGGCGACGTACCAGTCGGCTCGGCTTTGCAGACACGAGCCGCAGGGCTAACCACCTGAGCGCGAAGGGCGATGCACGCGTGTGGCGGTCAGTGCCCGGGTGGTTGCGGACGCACGGGCCATCACAACTGGGAGCTGTGGAGCGGCGTACGCCTGGAGGTGGGTGCCGACGTGTGGTTGTGATGGCGTTGGGGTTCGCGAAGGGACGCGGCCATCACGGCTGAAGGCGTGGGCGTTGGCGGGTTGCGTGTGGGTGGAAAGGCGGGCGGTAAGGTGGCGGGGTGGTTAGGGTCGGTGGATGGCACGGATTGTGTACGCCGACCCTGAGCAGCTGACTGGTGTGTTGAAGGACTGGCATGAGCGGTTGCCGCCGGATCCGCGGATGTTTCTGACGTTGGCGTTGGCCGAGGGGACTGCTGAGTTGGTGATGAAGCTCGGGCAGGCGATCCATGACAGCTTGGAGTTGGACGAGCGGTTGGTGGAGATTGCCGCGGCTGTGGTCACGCGCGCCGCGGGGTCGACGTACCTGGTGGAGCGGCACTTTCCGCATGTGCGGGTGTTGAGTGCTGCGGAGCAGGGGGCGTTGTTGTCGGGGGCGGACGAGATTGAGTCCTTTGACGACCGGGATCAGGCTGTGTACCGGTTTGCGCGGGCGCTGGTCGACAGTCCGCGGATCGACGACGCCACGTTTGCCGATGTGCAGCTCGAGTTGTCCGATCGAGAGTTGGTGGAGCTTATCCAGGCCCACGGGTACTACTCGATGCTGGCCACTCTCGACGGCGCGCTGCGGATCGGCTCAGGGCTGGAGGACTGACTCGAGTTCGCGTTGGTGTCGGGTGAGCCAGTCGATCGACTGGCGGATTGCTGCCGCTTGGGTGCTGGAGAAGGCGTCGTCTTGGCTGGCTCGGAAGGCGAGGACGCGTTCTTGTTGCCGGCGGATGGCGGGGAGGAGATCGGCCGTCAGAGTCTCGGAATTCAGGGGTGCGGGCTCTAGGTAGGCGGTCAGCGCGGCGCGCATCTGGCGGGCGCTGTGTTCAGGTGTGTGGAGGGGCGATCCGAGGTCTAGGAAGGTCCACAGGAGATAGCCCAGATCGTCAGTGCGGGCGCCTGGAGCAACTAGGTCGAAGTCGATGATGCCGACGATGTGGTCGTCCGCGACGATGGTGTTCCACGGGGCGAGGTCGTTGTGGCAAACCGTTTCGTGGCCGTCCGCCTCCGGGGTGCCTGCGAGTGCGTCGTGCATCCGGCGGACGATTTGCATCACGTCGGCTAGTTGGTCGCCCGACCAGTGCGATCTCCCGCTTGCGGTGTTGCCGGGGAGATAGTCGAGGATCTCCCGGCCCTGTTCATCTGTGCCGTGGAGGCGGGGCACTCCCGTTACGCCGGCTGCCTCGAGTCGCTCTAATACCTTGTGCACAAAGGGCGAACGACTTGTCAGAGGACGGCGTACCGTCCCGGCCACGAGCGCGACACCCGACCGGGATCGGCCTCCGGTCAACGCTTGCTCATCCATCGGCAGCCACCAGTGATCTCACCGAACCATTCTGCGGCCACCATCATCGGCCGAACGACAGGAAGTAGGTGTCTACGCATGTGCCCGCGCACGCTCGGCGGGATGGAGCTCGGGCATGCTTCAGCCGATACCTCCTGTCGTTGTGCAGATCAGCCACGCGGGCATGACGAGCAAGCACAGTGGCGCGGGGGTGGGCCTATCCCCCGATGGTTTGCGGTGGTGGGTTGGCGGTTTGGCGGGACCAGGGGAGGTAGAGGGCGGTGGTTACCAGGAGGCCTATGAGCCAGGAGATGTCGGCGCCGCCTAGCAACTCTGTGACTGGGCCGGTGTAGAGCTTTTGGGCTAGGAAGGGGATTTGGGCGGCTATGCCGACGAAGTAGGAGACGAGGGCTGTCACGTTCCAGGTGCCGTAGCGGCCGGCAGGGTCGTACAAGGCTGGGATGTCTACACGTTCTCGGGAGATCAGGTAGTAGTCGGTCAGGTTGATGGCGCTCCAGGGGGTGAAGACCATCAGGAGAACCAGGACGAAGTTCTTGAAGTTGTCGAGGAAGTCTTTTGAGGCGAAGAGGGCGATCAGGACTGAGACGGCCAGGAACGCGATCGTGTACGCCGCGCGTGCCGCTGGGCCGATGCGGGTTGATCGGTTGAAGGCGGTGACTGTGGTGAGGAGGGTCATTGAGCCGCCGTAGGCGTTGAGGCAGTTGACGGCTAGTTTGCCGATGACGATGACCAGGTAGATGAGGATGGCGATGGGGCCGGCCAGGGAGCCTAGGTAGCCGACCTGGTTGGCGAGGAAGCCGGCGCCGCCGGCTGCGACGAGGGCGCCTAGGGTCATCGACCACTGGGAGCCGATGACGCTGCCCAGGAAGGTGGCAAGGAAGGTGTGACGCTCGGGAGTGTCCGCGGGCAGGTAGCGCGAGTAGTCGGCGACGTAGGGGCCGAAGGTGAGTTGCCAGCCGGCGCCGAGTGAGATGGCGAGCAGGAACGACACCCAGTCGAAGGGCTTGGCGCCGAACAGAGCACCTACGTCCGAAGTCACCAGCAGGCGGATGCCCAGGTAGGTGAACCCGAGTACGCCGCAGACCGTTGCCAGACGACCGAGCAGATGGATCCAGCGATAGCCGAGCGTGGCGACGACCGCGGTCAGTACGCCGAAGACCACGATCCCGACGGCGGTCGGCCCGACGTGCAGGATCTTGTTGATCGCCTGCCCCGCAAGCACCGTCCCGGTGGCGGCGAAGCCGAGGTACATGACGACGACGAGCACGAGCGGTACGACGGCGCCGTACACCCCGAATTGCGCGCGACTGGAGATCATCTGCGGCAAGCCGAGTCGCGGACCCTGCGCGGAGTGGAGGGCCATCACGATGCCGCCGAAGATGTTGCCGAGCAGCAGCCCGATGATCGCCCACAGTGCGTCGGCGCCGAAGACCACCGCCAACGCACCGTCGACAACCGCTGTGACCTGCATGTTCGCGCCGAACCACAAGGTGAACTGGCTGAGCGGCGTACCGTGCCGCTCGTCGGCCGGGACAACATCGATACTCCGCTGCTCGACGACTCCGCTCATGCCCGAGATGGTGCCACTAACCGCCGAGGACCTGCACGACCTTTCCGTTCTTGTCGTACGCCGTCGCCTTCGCGTCCGGCCGTGCCTGGGAATCACTGCTCAGCCAGGCCAGGGCGAACCAACCGTCGGTGACCGTGATGTCGTGCTTGCCACCGGCGATCGGCTCGATGCGGACTCGGGCCACGTTCGACGGCATCCGGCCGGTCTGGGTGTAGAGCCAGCCCTTGCACTTGTCGTGGGTGGTGGGCGAGCAGCCGTGCTGACCACCCGGGATGGTGGTGAAGACCTGGCTGAAGGTGTTGCGTCCGGTGTTGGCGGTCCGGAGGATCCGCGAGTCGGCGCTGAGCTGCGGCCCTTCGTACGGCGTGATCTCGAGGATGCAGGTGACGATGCTCCGGCCGGACGGCGACTTGGCGACCAAGGCGGACGCGAGGCCGGGTTGGAGGTCGGAGGTCAGCACCTTCCAGTTCCGCAGATCGGTCCAGAAGTGGACCGAACAGTTGCGCAGCTGGTCGGCCACGGTCTTCGGGACCGGGTCCTTGCGGGCGGCCTCGGCGAGTGCGGCCGACGGCCGGTCGCCGCCGGGGATTGTGCAGTTCGCCGCGTGATCGCCCCGCCGCAGGTCGTACTGAACCGTCGTCCCCGACTGCAGGTTGGGCGCGGCCGGCCGGACCGGACGCTCGACCGCAGGATTCCGCAGGCTGCAGCGACGGTTGACCTCCGCCAGTGCCAGCGTGGCGCCGGCGCCGTCCTCGCCGCGCGGAACGCCCGGGACCGCAGTGAAGTCCGGGTCTGCCGTCGTGGTCCGCGGGCTCGCGATCTGGGGCTCCGGCGTGGCCGCGGTCTGGCCGTTCAGCGCGCTGGCGCCGAGGGCGATCACGGCGACCGCTGCGATCCCACCGCCGCCACTGAGAAGACGGCGGGTACGGCGGCTGCGGCGGCCGCGGGTGAGCATGGCTTGGGGGTCGATCGGGGCCAGTGGATCGTTGGCGGCGAGTCGTTCGAGTTCGGCGCCGACGACGCGTTCGTCGTCCATGGGGTTCTCCTTCATGCCGGCCTACCGATCCGGCGGGCCTCGTCGATGGCGGTTCGGAGAGTGTCGAGACCACGAGCGGCCTGGCTCTTCACCGTGCCTTCCGAGCACCCGAGGATCCGGGCGGTCTGCTCGACGGACAGGTCCTCGTAGTACCGCAGCACGACACAGGCCCGCTGCCGCGGAGCAAGGGTCGCAAGGGCGGTCAGGACCTCGTCCCGGTCGGCGTGGCCGGCGGCCGGGTCGGCGTGCGTGACCCGGTCCGCGGGCAGGTCTGCGGTCGGCACTTCCCGGCGCCAGGGGCGCCGGCCGCTGTCCAGGGCCGCGTTGACGACCGTACGGCGGGCGTAGGCGAGCGGGTTCCCGTCGCGATCGACCTTCGCCCACGACCGGTACAGCCTGCACAAAGCGTCCTGTACGACGTCGTCGGCGCGATGCCAATCGCCACACACCAGGAACGCGGTCCGCCGCAGCGACGAACTCGCCGCCGCGACGAACTCGACGTACTCCTGATCCCGGTCCACCATCGGCCCTCCACTCTCCTCTGTCCCCCTCAATACGAGAAGTCAGGAGAGCGGGGTTGCACAGTCAGCGCAGGTCGTTGAGATGACCGCCTGGATCACCCAGGTGTACGGCGGTCGCCTGCGGCGTGTAGCCGACCCGGCGGTAGACGCGGTCGGCGCCGTCGTCACCCGGGGTGAGCCAGGCGAGCGTGGCGCCGGCCTGCTCGAAGGCGAACTGAGTCGCGTACGCCGTCGCGATCCCGGCGAGCCCCTGTCGGCGATGACTGTGGATCGTGCCGACCCCGGCCACCTCGGTGACACCATCGGCGACCGCAGTCCACGCGGCAGTCGCAGCCGGGACGCCGTCCACCCGGACGAGCACCGCACCGCCGTCCCCGAGCACCGGCTGATAGGTGAAGCCGGCGGTCTCAATCGAGTAAGCATCCGCGGAGACCGCGTTCGCGTCGGCCTGATCCGCATCCGAGCCCACCAACTGAACGGTCACCCCAGCAGGCAGGTCCGGCTGCACCAGATCGTCATCCGAGACGACGAGCAGCGGCGGACGCGAGACGATCGTCATCCCGTGAGTCTCCAGCTCCTCGGCCAGGCCCGGGTTTGCCTCCTCGATCAGCTCGGCACTCAACCAGCGTCCCTCGGCCGCGAAGGCCTTCCGCAGGATCGTCACCGATTCGCGGACCTCGTCCGGATCGAACGGCGTACCGGGCTCGGCCGCGACCATCGTCGACAGGTACCACGCGTCGTCGTCGTGCAGGAGGCCCACCAACGGCCCGACGACGATCTGCCGGCGCGACCTGCCCAAGCCGCTCAACTGTGCTCGCGCGATCCGCGCCCCGATCTGCATACCTCCGACCCTAATGCGTGCGCCTAGGCCCGCTCGACCGCATTTCGGCCAGTAGAACCAAGTCGAGCAACCGGTCGAGATCCGCTGCCTCAACCGGCTGCCCGAGCAGGTTTCCCAGTACGTCGAGGGTCCGGACGAGCTCGTCCCGAATCGCTGCCCGCGTCCGCCCCCGGCGAGCGACCGCCTGCACCAGCTCGGCCGCACGCGGCGAGCCGTCGACCAGTCCCGCAGCCACCGACGGCACCTCCGCCACGGCCTCCCCGCTGATCCGCACCTCGAGCCGCGCCCCGAGCGCCTCGGCCAGCCGGTCCAGCGCGGCGACGGTCGGATTGCCGCGACCGTTCTCCAGGTTCGCGATATAGGGCACCGACAGCCCGGCGTCCATCGCGACCGACGCGATCGTGCGCCCGGCCGCCTTCCGGCGATCACGCAGTACTTCGCCCAACTCCATCCGAGCACTCTATTCCCACAGAACACTCTTGCAAAGAGCTATCCCATCAAGATAGCTTCTCGCCCTGTGAACAGCGATTTCCGGCGGTTGTGGATCAGCAGCGGAGTCTCCGGTATCGGCTCCTGGCTGCTCGTCGTCGCCCTGCCGGTCCAGGTGTTCACACTGACCGGTTCAGCGGCCGCCACCGGGCTGACGCTGGCCCTAGAAGCCCTGCCCCCACTACTGCTCGGCCCCTGGGCCGGTGCCCTGCTGGACCGATGGGACCTCTCGCGCGCCCTCTGGATCGCCGACCTGGTCAGCGCAGCCGCAGTCGCAGCGATCCTGTTTGCCGGACACTGCATCTGGCTGATCTTCCTTGCCGTCCTGGTCGAGAACGCAGCCACCACGGTCTTCCGACCAGCCTCGCGCGCACTGATCCCCGCAGTCGTCGGCACCGGCCCAGAACTGGCCAAAGCCAACGCGATCACCGCCACCACCGCCAGCGCGATCCGCCTGGCCGCCCCGCCCCTCGGCGCCCTCCTCCTGGCCGGCCCCGGCATGACGACAGTCCTGATCATCGACATCGCCAGCTATTTGTTGTCAGCGGCAATCATCTCGACGATCCGCGCCTACCCACGCACCGCCAGCGGCGGCGTCCGCCCAGGCATCCAGTACGTCGTTCGCCACCGAGCCCTGCGCGGAGTACTACTCGGCCAAACGCTCTTCCTGACCGCGAACGCCGGCCTGACCGCACTCCTCGTCCCCTTCACCGTCGAGCGCCTGCACGCACCCGGCGCGACGATCGGCTACCTCATCTCGGGCCTCGGCGCGGGCTACCTGCTCGGCGCCGCCCTCAGCTCGAAAGCCCAGTCCTGGCTGGGAATCCGCGAACTCCTGGCCACAACCCAACTCGCCACCGCCGCCGCCTTCTTCTTCCTCGTCAACGCACCGAACGTAGCCACAGCGATCGGCGCCGCGGTCCTGATCGGGCTCCCCGGCAGCATCCTGCTGATCACCGCCGAGACCGCCATCCAGCGAACCGCTCCACCGGACATGCTCGCCCGCATCGGCGCCCTCTTCTTCGCCGCCGACTCACTCGCCCTCATCATCGGCGCCCTCGCCGCACCGGCCGCGACACTGCTCATCGGCCTGCCGACAACGCTCAACGCGCTAGCGGGGTTCGCCGTGATCGCAGGCGCGTTGACGCTGCTCGCCGTACCGAGTCATCCGGCAGCATTCACTCGGAAGCCACAGCCGCAGCCGCGTCGTACCGAGCTCGGGAGCTAGCGATCTCCATCTGATGCGTCTCGGTCCAGGTGACCAGCGACTGGATGGTCGCGTGCAGGGTGACACCGAGCGGCGTGAGCTCGTAGTCGACGCGCGGCGGCACGACCGGGTAGACGGTCCGCTTGACCAGGCCGTCCCGCTCCAACTGGCGCAGGGTGACCGTCAGCATCCGCTGGCTGATCCCGTCGATCGTCTTCTTCAGTTCGGTGAACCGCATCGACCCGTCGTCGAGCAGTGCGATCACCAGCAACGACCACTTGTCGCCGATCCGGTCCAGGATCTGCCGGACGTCACAGTCCTCCCGGGTGTCCCACTGGAAGGCCTCCTCGGTGCAGCAGGAGTGACTCGGTTCCTTTGAAGTGCCTTCTTCCATAGTTGCCGATGGTTCCTGAAGATGGGGTCAGTTACAAGAGAGAACCATCAACGACCTGGGAGTTTTCGTGTCAACAACCCTGACCGCCCGTTCGTGGGCTGTCCTGTTCGTGCTCTGCGGCGCGATCTTCCTGGAGGGCATCGACGTCTCGATGATGGGCGTCGCGCTGCCCTCGATCCGCGCCGAACTCGGCCTCAGCACCGGCGAACTGCAGTGGGTCGTCAGCGCCTACGCGCTCAGCTACGGCGGCTTCGTCCTCCTCGGCGGCCGCGCCGCGGACCTGCTCGGACGCCGCCGGATGTTCGTCGGCTGGCTCGTCGTGTTCCTGCTGTTCAGCGGTCTCGGCGGGTTCGCGACCGAAGGCTGGGTGCTGATCCTGGCCCGGTTCGCCACTGGCGTCGCGGCGGCCTTCATGACACCGGCCGGCCTGTCGATCATCACGACCACCTACCCGGAGGGCCCGCAACGCAACAAGGCCCTGCTCGTGTACGCCGGTACGGCGGCCGGCGGCTTCTCGCTCGGCATGGTCACCGGCGGACTGCTCACCACCATCGACTGGCGCTGGGTCTTCTTCGCGCCGGTCCTAGTGTCGGCCGTGATCCTGGCCGCGGCGATCGCCCTGATCCCTCGGGACGCCGAACGGCCTGACCAGCGCGGCGGATTCGACCTGCTCGGCGCCTTCACCCTCACCGGCGCAATGCTGCTCCTCGTCGCCACTGTCGTCCGCGCACCCGACGTGTCCCTCTCGCAGTCCCTGGTGACCGCAGCAGCCGGTACGGCGTTGCTCGCCGCCTTCGTCGCGGTCGAGAAGCGAGTGGCCAGCCCGCTGATCCGGCTCGGCCTGCTGCGGAACCCCGCGCTGATCCGGGCAAACCTCGGCGCGATCCTGCTGGTCGGGGCGTTCGTCGGATTCCAGTTCGTCGCGGTGCTGTACCTGCAGGAGCTGCGCGGCTGGTCGGAGTGGAAGACCGGACTGGCGCTGATGGTGATCGGCATCGACGCCGTACTGGCGCCGACCCTGACGCCCTGGCTTGTGAACCGCTTCGGCAACGGCAAGGTGGTGTTCGGCGGCTTCGCGCTCGCCATCCTCGGTTACGCCGCCTTCCTGCCCCTCGGTACGACGTTCGCCGCCATGCTGCCGACGTTCCTGCTGCTCGGTCTCGGGTTCGCGCTGGCGTACGGGCCGTTGACGATCGCAGCCACCGACCGGGTCGCCGAAGACGAGCAAGGGCTGGCCAGTGGCGTGCTGACCACCTCGTTCCAGTTCGGGGCCGCACTCGGGCTCGCGGTGGTGGCCGCCGTACTGGCTTCGGCGGACGAGTTGACGATCGATGCCTTCCGCAACGGTCTGCTGGTACCGCTGATCGCGGCCGGGCTCGGGGCGCTGATCGCGCTCGGCGGATTGCAGCCAGCAGTGCGTAATCGAATGGCCGCACAGGGTTAGCAGGAAGTACGACATTTCCAGCTGCTTCGAAACGTCGGCCGAGCGCCCGAATCGTTATTGGTAAATCCGTGCAAACATTCTTGACAGGTCATTACCAAGGGCGGATAAGCATCCGGTGAGACCGCTCTGACCAGGGGATTCGTAGGGTTTCCCTACTCTGCGTCAAGGCTCTGTAAAGGTCCCTGCGAAAGTGTTCCTGCGGAGGCAGCGATGAGGTGTTCTTTTCTCAGCACCGGACAAAGCCGTCCGGGGCGCCGACCGAGACTGCCGAAGGACCGCTGATGACCGAGACGCTGGAAACCCCCACCGCGCACTTCCGGGTGCGGGTTTGGTTCGGCGCTCACCCGATCGCGGACCACACCGCCACAGCGGAGCAGGCAGCGCAGTACGAGGAAGCCATGCAGCGGCGCTTCGCCTCCCTTCGGGTGACGAGCGAGCCGGTGCCGGCGGACGTTGTGGCAGGGCCGGGTCAATGACGACCCGGCCGACGCTGCTCGGATATGTGCGGGCCGACGCGCTGAGTTGCGCGGAGGAGCTGGCCGCGGCGACGGATTCCCTCGCCGCCTTCGCCAGCGCCGAGGGATTCACCCTCGGGACGGTCTACACCGAGCGCGACACGGCCGAATCCGCGGCATTCCACGCACTGCTCGAGGAGGTGAAGCGGTCCGACGTTCGGGCAGTTGTCGTGCCCGCGATGAACCACCTCGGATCGGTCGGCACCCCGGCTGCCTTACGGCAGCACCTCGAGTTCCACCAGGCGCAGGTCTGGGCTGTGAACTCGGCGAAATAACTCAACACAGACAAGCGGAGCTGACGTCTTGACCCCTGCATCGGCGTCGGTTCCGCTCTCCACCTCCACAGCTGCACCGGGAATGCCCGGGCGGTAGTGGACCACCAAGGCCCCACCGGCTGCTACCGGTGGGGCCTTGTCGATTTAAAGGTTCGATGCTCTAGGCAACGATTTTGTACCCGAACCGCTTCATCTGCGCCGCCACCCCCGGATCGAATTGACCCGTGTTCCGGAGCTGGTAGTGCGCCTCGATCTTGCGCATCATCCGCCGGAAGTGCACATGCCACGGCACTCCCCGCGGCGGCGCCAGCTCGGCCTTGACCAGCGCGCCCACCTTCGGATGCGCCGCCCACGCCAGCACCTTGAGCCGGTCCGCGCCCCACGCGCCGGTCATCACGTCGTGCGTCGCGGCGTAGCGCATCGCGGCCAGCGAGATGATCGAGTCGGGCTCGGGCAGCGGAGGCGTCCGCGACTTCTGGTACAGCTCCCAGGTCATCCAGTAGTACCCGGGCGGACCATCATCCTTGCCGCGGTTCTTCAGACCGTTCCGCTTCTGGTGGTAGTCCGCGACTTGCCGCGCCGCGCTCGCCGACAGGTCTTTGTCGGCGACCGCGATCGCGTGCACGTGGAACGGCCAACTGCCTTGGGACGGCGTCCGCAGCCAGGCTGCGAATCCGACCTGCCGGAGTGCCTTCACGACCGCGACCCGCGAGGCGGGAGCCAATCGCCGTACGTCGATATCGACCGCGCCGCCGCCGTCATGGGTGCCGGCCGAAGCCCCGACACCGCCCTTGTTGTACGACCCCTGCAGGATCGCCATCCTCGAGTGCAGCAGTTTCTCGGCGGCCTCGACCATCGCCACCGTTCGCTTATTCATGGACTTGCCTCGCCAGGTCACCCGGACCTCGTGGGACATGCCTGTTCCTTCCCCAGGGCGTCCCGCAACCTCCCCTGGGCGGCGGAATCGCCGTCAGCGTAAGCGTCGGACGGAGCACCCTCAATGGCTGTCCGAGCAGGAAAAGGTTCGATGCACGTCAAGTTTTCTGAGCTTCCCGCGTGCGTCGAGGTGTGCTCGCGGCCGGAGTGGGGTACCACTAGGGGCGTCCCGCGGTTCAGTCAGTGTCATTCGGGCATGGGTGAGACTCACCGAGCCGCGAGTTCTCCCACTGAGGGGCGGGAGAACGACCGGCCCCGGCGGGCGCATCCCAGGTGCGCCCGCCGAGCTCGGATCTGGGCTTGAAGAACTACAGGGCAGACGCCACGAACAGATACCGGTTCAGGCTGAAGAAGTAGCCGGAGCCGAGACCACGCAGGTCGTCCGCCCACGCCTTCGCCTCCACGTCGGTGACCTTGTCCCGACCGGGCACGAACCCGGCGACGATGTCGATCAGCCCCGCGCTGTACGACCGTTCGTCGTACCGGGCGTTGAGCAGCGGCACCGCCTGCAGGTGGGTCACCGTGAACCCGGCCTTCGTCAGTACGTCGTCGAACGTGCGCGGCAGATGCGGATCCGCGAGGTGCTGCTCGAACGCGGTCAGCACCCGCCGCATCCGCTCGTCGTCACTCGACCGCCAGACCAGCGAATCCCAGTCGGTGTCGAGCAGCACGACACGCCCGCCCGGGCGGAGCACCCGCCGTACCTCCTCGAGTGCGCCGGCCACGTCCTCGATGTACTCGAAGACCTGGGTGGACACCACCACGTCGAAACTCTCGGCCGCATGCGGGATCCGCCCGGCCGACGCGAGCTCGAGCTCGATCGTCGGCCCGCCCGCGACCTCGGCCCGGGTCGCGGCGATCGCCAGCATGCTCTCGCTGATGTCGATCCCGCAGATCCGCCCGTCCGGCCCGACCTCGGCGGCCATCTCCGCCGCCAGGAGGCCCGGCCCGACCCCGATGTCCAGCACGCGGTCCCCCGGCCGCAACGCCAGCGCCGCGCGCACGACTCGGCGCTGCTCCACCACATCCGCAGAGGTATAGACCGCCTCCACCTGCTGCGAGACTCCCAGATCGAACTGCAAAAAACTCACTCCCCCTACCGAGGCCTGCCCCCTACTCTGCACCCATGATCGACGTCCCGGACGGCTTTCGGCAGATGCCACGGTGGTGGCATGACGGCACATCCTGGCTGGACGCGCTCCCAAATCTCGTGAAAGCCCAGTGCACCGCCTGGAACCTGGAACCGGACGGCCCGCTCGCCTGGGGTTCGAACGCGCTCGTCATCCCCGTCCGCCGCGGCGCCGACGAGTTCGTCCTCCGGATGACACCGCCCGGGCCCGGGACCGATGAGCACGTGCAGGCGCTGCGCTGGTGGGACGGTCGCGGGATGGTCCTCCTGTACGACGCCGATCCGGCCGCCGGCGCGATGTTGCTGGAGCGACTGTCGACGCCGCTCGCGACTCGACCGCTGGACGAGGCCATGGCCGTACTCGGCCGGATGATGCGGCGACTCGCCGTACCGCCGCGGCCTGGGGCACTCTCCACCGGCGAGATCGTGCGAGAGCGGCCAGCTGAGCTGGAGAAGCAGTGGGAGGAGCTCGGGCGCCCGTTCGATGTCGGCTTCCTCCGTACGGCGTTGGAGATCGCACCGGAGCTGACTGAGCCGGCGGTGGACCTCTCGGTCAACGGGGACCTGCATGTTCATCAGGTGTTGGCGGGCGAGCGTGAGGCCTGGGTGACGGTCGATCCGCTGCTCTATCGCGGCGACATCGAGTTCGACCTCGGCCGGGTGCTGTGGATGCAACTCGACGAGATGGCCGAGATCCCGCCGTACTTCGACCTTGTCGTCCAGGAGGCGGGCCTGGTCCGGGACCGGGCCCGCCACTGGACGGTGTTCCGTGCGGTCGACTACTGGCTCTGGGGCCTAGGCGACGGCCTCACCGAAGACCCAGTGCGCTGCGAGCGGCTACTCAGAGCGCTCTGATCACCGGCAGGCTTTGTTGGCCGGCAGCGTGCCCTTCAGGAAGTACGTCGTGATGTTGGTGCGGGCGCATTCGGAGTTGAGGTAGGCGGTGTGGCCGTGGGCCTCGGCGATGAACAGGTGGCTGTTGTCGATCTGACGGGCCAGACCTCGGGCGCCTGAGACCGGAGTGGACGGGTCGTTGGTCGACGAGGCGATCAGGATCGGCGGTGCGCCGTGGACCGGGGTGCGCTGCCACGGGTTGCTCGGCGGGATCGGCCAGCCGGAGCAGGCGGCGGCCATGACCCAGCCCTCGACGGCGGCACCGACGCGCGGGGCGACGGCTTTGGCGAGAGCCATCCGGGCGCGGGCGTCGGCGTACCCCTTGAGTTCGCCGGGCAGGTCCATGCAGGAGACGGCTGCGTAGGCGGTCTCGTAGTTGTTCAGGTAGCTGGTGGCGAAGCCGGACCCGTCGCCCTTGGCTGCCTTGGCGAGGGCACCTGCGAGTCCGGTCCAGTCCGCGCCGAACATCCCGAGCTTCGGCAGCAGTGCGGGCAGCGACATCCGCATCACGTCACCGGTGACCGGCCCGAACGAACTGGTCAGCGGGGTCTTGTCGGCCTTCGCGACCGTCTTGTCCCAGAGCACACCGACGTCCTGCCCGTGCAGCTCACAGGCGGCGTCCGTGGCGCACCAGTCGATGAACCCGTTGAACTCGCTCTCCATCGACTTGGCTTCCTCGAGCATGAACCGCCGCGAGCCCTGCGAGTGATCGATGATTCCGTCGAGCAGCATCCGGTCGACCCGGTGCGGGAACATCTGCGCGTACATCGTGCCGAGGAACGACCCGTACGACATCCCGAAGAAGCTGAGTTTGCGCTCCCCCAGCGCAGCCCGGATCGCGTCGATGTCGCGCGCCACGGTCCGGGTGTCCAGGTTCCGCATCAGGTCGCCGTGCTGCTTGAGGCACTGCTCACCGGTAGCGCGGCTGGCCGCGACCATCGCGTCGTACTGCGCCTGGTTCTTCGGGAACACCGGTACGCCGGGGCGCAGTACCGGGCCGCAGTTCAGCTGACTGCTCTGCCCGGTACCGCGGGGGTCGAAGCTGACCAGGTCGTAGTTGTCCCGCAGCGGACCGAGGAACGCGTCGGCCAGCCCGGCCTCGAAGATCGACCCACCGGCACCGCCCGGGCCGCCCGGATTGAAGACGAGCGACCCGCGCTTGTGCGCCTGGTCCTTGGCCGGCACCTTCACGACGAAGACGTTCGTCGTCGGCCCGGACGGCTTCGACCAGTTCAGCGGCACCTTCAGCGTCGCGCACTGCTCGACCGCGCCCGGCTTGCACTCCTTCCACTGCAGCCCCACCGCGGCCGCCGTACCCGCCGGAATCAACCCGGCGAGCAGCACCCCTGCACCAAGCACCCCACTCAGCTTTTTCCACATGCCCGCAACCTACGACGCCTCCGGTTCAGTGCTCCGGAGCGAAGTCGTGGAAGCCGATCAGGTGCGTGATGCGGCCGTCGGCATCGACATGGACGATGTCGGTACCGCCTGCGACCGGCTCCTGACCCTCCGCCTGCAGGTGCCAGGTCCAGCGGCGGTAGATGTGGTGGTCATCGATCTCGCCGATGCGGACGAAGGACAGCCCGGGGAACATCTGCTGGGCGGCACCGATCAGCTTGTTGAGTTCGTCGTGGCCGTGCGTCTCGAAGCTCGGGTCGACGAAGGTCGAGGTCTCGGTCCAGGTCGCCGCGATCAGTTCGGCCCGGCGGTCGGCGTCGGGCTCGTTCCAGGTCGCGAAGTACTGGTCGGCGAGAGTCTGCGTGGTCATCGTTTCCTCCTGGTTGGTTCGGATGACCAGAACCTTGCCGCGACGGACGGCGTACGGTCGATGACGTCAGAGGTAATGGCGGTCGCTACACCGATGGCTACTGTCGGGGTATGACAGAGACGTTCCAGCGCCCGGTCGGTGAGTTGCTGCGCGGCTGGCGCGAGCATCGGCGGCTGAGTCAGCTCGATCTCGCGAACCGGGTCGAGGTGTCCACGCGACACGTCAGCTTCGTCGAGACCGGGCGGTCGCAACCGAGCCGCGACATGGTGCTGCGTCTCGCGGAACATCTCGACGTACCGCTGCGGGATCGCAACCAGCTCCTGCTGGCCGGTGGGTACGCGCCGATCTACAGCGAGTCGTCGCTGCATTCGCCGGCCATGCTGGCGATCCGGACCACGTTGCGCCGGTTACTGGAGGCGCATCAGCCCTACCCGGCCCTCGTGGTTGACCGCTGGTGGAACATCGTCGAGGCCAATGCCGGTATCAAGATCTTCACCGCGAATGTCGACGAAAAGTTGCTCAAGGCACCAATCAACGCACTCCGGCTGACCCTGCACCCGGACGGACTGGCGAGCCGGATCACCAACCTGGCCGACGTTCGTGCCGCCGCACTGGCCAGTCTGCAACGCCAGGTCGTCAGCACCGCCGACCCCGAACTCCAGGACCTGTACGACGAACTTCGCGGCTACGCGGCCGACGATCAGCCGGCGAATCCCGGGCCGGCCGAGGTCGTCGTACCGTTCGAGCTGACCTATCAAGGCGAGCGGCTCTCGCTGCTGACCATGATCGCGACCTTCGGGACGCCGCTCGACGTCACCGTCTCCGAGCTGATGATCGAGTCGTTCTATCCCGCCGACGACGCGACCGCCGAACTACTGCGGAAGCTGGCATAACCGACGGCCCCGCTCCGGCAGCAGGGGGGAGGGTGCCGGAACGGGGCCGCTCGGTGGAGCCGACCGTGAGCAGGCCGACGGATTGCTGGTCACCGGCGAGGTAGGTGGTTCCGCCCACCACCCGCTCGCCGGTGACCGATTCGCCCTACCGGCCTGAGGAGGGGTGGCCGGTCGGGAAGGTGGTCGGGAAGCTCGGCGTCGGGACGCTGGGCTTCGTGGTCGGGAAGGTCGGCTTGGTGGTCGGGATCGACGGCTTGCTCTGCGGCTGCTTGCCCGGGTCGATCGTGATCTTGACGCCACCGGAGACCTTGACGGTCGGGGCGGCCGGCTTCGGCACGTCCGGCTTCGGCGCGGGCACCGACGGCTTGCCCGGCTTCGACGGCAGCGACGGAGCCGTGGTCGGGACGCCGTGCACGCAGTTCGGCAGGGTCGGCTTACCCGGCAGGGACGGCTTCGCGGTCGGGACGCTGGGCTTGCCCGGCAGGTTCGGCTTGCTCGGCAGCGACGGCTTGCTCGTCGGGAGCGTGGGCTTGCCCGGGAGCGACGGCTTGGTCGTCGGCAGGGTCGGCTTGCCCGGGAGCGACGGCTTCGTCGTCGGCAGGGTCGGCTTACCCGGCAGCGACGGCTTCGTCGTCGGGAAGGACGGCGTACCGCCCGGAACCGTCGGCTTCGTCGTCGGGAGCGACGGCTTACCCGGCAGCGACGGCTTGGCCGTCGGGACGGTGGGCTTGCCCGGCAGGTTCGGCTTCGTCGTCGGCAGCGTGGGCTGCTGGTTCGGGTCGATCGTCTTGCTGACCGTCACCACCGGCAGCGTCGGCTTGGCCGGCACGTCCGGCTTCGACGGTACGTCGGGCTTGCCGGGCAGGCAGGTCGGGTCGACCGACGGCTTCGGGACGTCGTTCGGCACCGTCACGGGCGGCGGCTTCGGGCCACCGGCGAACAGGTTCTTGACCGGGGCAGGTCCCCCGACCGCGGCCGACACCGTTGCCACGGTTCCGGCCAGGGCGGTGACGCCCGCCGCGGCCAGACCGCGCCGGACCCACGCGAGGCGCTTGCCGCGCCGCATCAGCTCACCCGCGTTCGGGGTGAACGGCTCCAGGTCGTACTCGAGAGCGCTGCGTACCCGCTGCTCGTCACTCATCAGTTTCCTCCAACTACGCTGTCGATCAGGTCGGGTGCCAGGCGCAACTTGGCCAGCGCCCGGGAGGACGTCGACTTGACGGTCCCGGGAGCCATACCGAGGAGCTCGGCAGTCTCGGCCTCGGAGAGATCCTGCGAGTAGCGCAGCGCGACGACGGCTCTCTCCCGAACAGTCAGACCGGCCAAGGCCGAGAGCACGGCCTCTCTGGTCTGCACCTGCTGGGCGAAGTCCGCTACCGCTCGCTGGTCCCAATCGTTCTCAACCGGATCGCTGGGTACTTCGTTGTTCCAGCGCCGGCGGGCCTGGGTGAGGAACCGGTTGACCAGCACGCGTCGGACATAGCGCACTTGATCGCCGTCCAATCGGTGCCATTTCGGATACGACCGCATCAACGCCTGTTGCACCAGGTCCTCGGCGTTGTGCCGATCGCCGCAGAGCATCTCCGCAAAGCGGAGCAGCGGGGTTGACTGGGTCTGCACGAAGCGCTCGAAATCGGCGTCCGCGGTCCGGGTCATCGAATCTCCTCTGCCTCTGTCACACCGGTCCAAACCCCCTGGGTGACCGACTAGGTTCTGTTCTGTCACCAACTCCTTCGAAGAAATTTATTCACAGGCTGTACAGAAGAGAGGTTTCTTTGTCACATTGGTTCCTTCGAGCTGTACCTTCACCGCCCCGGAGGTTCCGCGTCATGCGTATCACTCGACCTACGAAGCTCGCAGCCTGTCTCGCGATAGCTCTCACACTCTTGACGATCGGTCTGCCGAGCTCGGCCGCCCCACAGCCCATCAGCGGCGCCAGCAACGTCCGGTACGACGGCAATCGGATCATCCTCGGCGATGCGCCGGCCGCGATGGGTTCGGCCGAAATCAAGCAGCGCTCGGGCCTCGCCGAGCTCACCCCGGTCCGATTCGACGCACCGACATCAGCGGTCGTCGCCAACTACAGCACCGGTACGCCGGACGGTTCGTCGGCAGAGGTCGACGTACGGGCTTGGGTCAATGACCGCTGGTCGGAGTGGACGCCGGCAAGCGCCGGTACGCCGACTGCGCTGCCTGGCGCGAGTGACCAGGTGCAGCTGCGCATCATCGTCAGCGCGCCGCCGACCGGTGCGCAGCCGTGGGTTGGCGACGTCACCGTCCTGCCGACCGACAAGGTGGCACCCGGCCGGATGACCGTGCAGGCCGCGCCGCTCAAGTCGCGCGTCTTCGCCACTCGCGAAGGACTCGTCGGCGGTACGACGGCCAACGGGCACGTGATCGTCAGCCGCGACCACTTCGTCGCCCTGCCGTCCCGACGCGGCCTGGCCGGCAACGGCTCGGGCAACTACTCGGTGAAGGTCTGTACGGCGACGCGGTGCGCCTTCGAGCCGGTGTGGGACGTCGGCCCGTGGAACACCAAGGACGACTACTGGAACCCGAGCGCCACCCGCGAGATGTGGAAAGACCTGCCGCAGGGCAAGCCTGAGGCGCAGGCGGCATACCAGAACGGGTACAACGGCGGGAAGGACCAGTTCGGCCGCACGGTCGCGAACCCGGCCGGGATCGACCTCGCGGACGGCACCTTCTGGGACGCGCTCGGGATGTCGAACAACGGCTTCGTCGACGTCACCTACCTGTGGACCGGTGACGGCGGCCGCGGCACGGTGTCGATCACGTCCGGCTACCTGAACCTCCGCAGCACCTCCAGCTCCACCGGCGCGGTCGTCGGCATGGCCGGCAAGTCGGCGCAGGTCACGGTCGAGTGCCAGACCACGGGCCAGAGCGTCTCCGGTTCGCAAGGCACCAGCAACGTCTGGCTCCGCGTCCACCCCGGGATGTATGTCGCCAAGGCGTGGGTCTCCGCCGGCACCTTCGGCGCCTGCTGAGTACGACGAAGCGCCGTACGATCCGCAATCGGTTCGTACGGCGCTTCTTCGTTCTGAACTATTTGCCCGGGGACTGGGTTGGGGTCGGCCACGGCGCCTTGGACGGCGTCGGCTGCTTTGTCGGCTTGCGCGGCGGCTCGAGAGGGCTCGGGGTCGGCGCGTCGCTCGGGGTTGCCGTCGGGGTCGGGGTCGACGGGTTGGCCGGCCGCTTCGTCGGCTCGCTCGGCGGCTCGGCCGGGGTCGGAGTCGGCGCACCGCTCGGGGTTGCCGTCGGGGGCGGCGTCGGCTTGCTCGGGCTCGGCGTCGCCGTCGGGGGCGGGGTTGCCGGGTCGCTCGGCAGTGGCGTCGCGGTGGTCGGCGGGGTCGGCGCGTAGCTCGGCGTCGGGGTGGGCGGGGGATCTCCACCGCCGCTGCGTGCCATCGCCGTCCCGCCGACTGCCAGCAGCACCACCACTGCGGCGCTCACTCCGCCCAGCACGATCCGAGTCGTCCGCCGCTTCCGGCCTGCTTCGTCCATTAGTTGCCCTCCACCACCTATTCGTCGTTCGGTCGGGCTGAAGGACGCGACCGGGTGCCGAAAAGGTTCTGCTCAGGCAGGACTTCCCGATGTCGACGGCGGGGTCGGGAACTTGCTCGGGGTACCGACCGGGGTATTGCTGGGCGTCTTTTGGGGTTTCGGCGGCGGAGTGTTCGGCGTCGGTTCGTCACCTGGCGTCTGCGTCGGGGTAGGCGTCGGCGCATACGGTGTCGGCGTAGCCGGTGTTGACGGCGTCGGCGTGGCCTTCGGCTTAGGGCTCGGCGTGACCACCGGCGGCGCGGGCGGTCCCGCAGGCTCCGGCGCGGCACCAGGCGCCAGCCCGATGAGGATCCCAGCCGTGGCAAGCCCGGCGACACCAACCGCAGCCACGCCGGCCGCCATACCGCGAACTGTCCGTCGTCGCCGCGCCCCCGCGATCACCCGCATCGGATCCAGCGGCGCGACACTGCCGTCCGGAGCCAGCACGGTCCGGAGCTCATCCTCGTTCATCGCGTCACCCCACTTAGTTCCGGCGCAGCTCGCAGTTTGTCGAGCGCCCGGGCATTCGCACTCTTCACCGTGCCGAGCGCGATCCCGAGCACCGCAGCCGTCTCGCGCTCGGTCAGATCCTCGACATAACGCAGTACGACGATCGTTCGCTCCCGACGGCTCAACGTGGCCAGCGCGGCCCCGACCGTCACCCGCCGATCGACCGCCCCGGACTGATCGGAAACCGGTGTGTCGACGAACAGCAGGTCGAGCTCGGCCGTGGCTCCACTCGGCCGCTCGCGCCACGGGCGACGCCGTACCCAGGACAGATGTTGATTGACCACGGCCTGCCGGACGTACGCGAACGGATCGGCGAGCTCGATCCGGTCCCAGCGCAGGTAGGCCTTCTCCAGCGCGTTCTGCACCAGGTCCTCGGCCAGCGTGGCATCGCCACACAGCATCCGGGCGAAGTGCACCAACCGACCGGACCTGGCCAGCACAAACGCAGTGAAGTCGTCGTCACGACTCATTCGCTCTCCGTCCACAGTAATCACTCCTAAGGACGCAGTCGCACACGAAAAGGTTCTGCCGACTCTCAAACCCCCGATCCCGCCCACCCCACCCCCCATCCCCCCAAAGAGCAGCCGCCCCACCCTTGTGCACGGATCGCATCTTTGTGCACCCACCAACCACGCGGAGCCCGCCGAAATGGTCGGTGGGTTCTCAAAGTGGAGGTTCGTGCACAAAGAGCAGCGGACCCACCTTTGGGCGCGAAGGGGCGCCAAGGGGTGGGATGGGGTGGGACGGGATGGGATGGGGTTGGGTCAGGCGCGGTCGGTGGGGGCGGCGGCGCCGGTTGCGACCGGGCGGGGGTGGGGCTTGGGGGTGGTGATGACCGAGAGGTCGGCGGCGAGGCGGACCCGATTACGGCCGGCTGCTTTGGCGGCGTACATGGCTCGGTCGGCGCGCAGCAGCAGGTCGTCGACACTGATGCCGTCGGCCGGGTAAACCGAGACCCCGACCGACACGGTCAGATGGAAGGTGTCCGGATCCAGGTCAGGGTCGTCGAGGACGCCGGCGCACATCGCGGCCAGCGGACTCGCGGCCACCGCGTTGCGCAGCCGGTCCGCGGTCACCGTGGCCTCGTCGATCCCGGTGTCGGGCAGGGCGATCACGAACTCCTCGCCGCCGAACCGGCCGATCACGTCCTTGGCCCGGATCGCACTGCGCAGGATCGTGGCGACCGCCCGCAGCGCCTCGTCGCCGACCAGGTGACCGTGCCGGTCGTTGACCTGCTTGAAGTGGTCGATGTCGATCAGCAGCACAGCCATCTGCTCGCGCTGGGTGCGTGCCCCGCGCAGCATCTCCTCGGTCTGCCGGCGCCACCAGTCGACGCGGGTCAGGCTGGTCTTCGGATCGGTCTGCGCCTCGGACTCCAGTTGGCCGAGCAGCAGCGCGCGCTGAGCAGTCAACGTGATCGGGATCGCCACGAAGGCGAACCACGGGCTGATCAGACAGGCTCCGGCCAGCAGACAGCCGAACATCGCAGCGGTCGCGTCGATACAGAGGTCGTCGAGCCCACCGACCGTCTCCTGGCGGCTGCTGCCCGGCAGGATCAGCGAGATGGCCAGGCCGCAGAGCAGCGCGTCGGTCGCGACGAAGGTGACTGCGGTCAGCACCATCGAGGCGACCAGCGCCAGCTCACTACCGCCGAACAGCTCGCGCGCCGAAACGAACACCTCGTGCGCGGCCCCGACGGCGAGCACATGCACCGAGGTCGAGAATGCCCACCGGTACGGGATGCATTTGCCGGCCCGGATCCGCCACCAGATCCGCAGCAGCACCACGACCAGGATCGCCAGCGCCGGATGCAGGATGATCGCGGCCGCGATCATCCACGCCGGGGCGAGGTCCTTGTGCAAGGCGCCACCGCGCCGGCGGCGGTTCTCCACCCGGCGCGCGCCCTCGACCGCGATCAGGGCCGAGACCGTCAACGCGGCCACCACGTCCAGCCCACGCCAGCTCGGCAATTCGGTGAACGTCTGCACGCCGTACCCGAGGGCGGCGAAGTCGACGAGCACGACGACAACGAACGCCGGGACCGTCAGGGTCCACAGCGCCCATTTCCGTACCGATCGCCTACTCTGCGCAACCATTACTCCCACGGTACGACGAGTGAGCGTCTCGTCCCAATCCGCGACGGAGCGGCCTGGATGACAATGTGGAAACGATGATCAGTGCCGGCGGATTCAGTCGTTTGATCAATCATCAAACGGAAAGACCTTGATATCACTAGGTTTTCGGCAGACCGGACGGTCTCGAAAAGGTTTCCCGGCTGCTCTGGTCCGTACCGCAGAATCGGCGGCCGGGTCCGCTGAGCGGACCCGGAGCGCATCCCCGAGTGATTACCGCCGGCGACGGGCAGCGCCGAACAGACCGCGGACGATTTCGCGACCCGCCGTACGGGCGAACTGCTTGAACGCCGACGAACCGATGACCTGCTCGACCATCGACTTCTCCGGCTTCGGCGCCCGGCCGCGGGGTACCGGCTGCTCGTGCTGCTCCTGCTGCTTCGCCTGCTCCTCGGCCTGAGCCTGCTCGGCGCCCGCCTGCACCTTCTTGGCGAGGATCTCGTACGCCGACTCCCGGTCGAGGACCTGCGAGTACTTCGCGTTGTTCGGGGAGCCCTGGACCGCCGCGGTCATCTGGTCGGCGGCAGCCGGGGCCATCAGCGACAGCGGTGCGCGCAACCGGGTCCAGGCGACCGGGGTCGGTGCACCCTTCTCGTTCATCACCGTCACGATCGCCTCGCCGATGCCGAGTTGGGTGAGCACCTCACCGAGGTCGTACGCCGAGTTCGGGAACGTGGACACGGTCGCCTTGAGCGCCTTGGCGTCGTTCGGCGTGTGGGCGCGCAGTTGGTGCTGGACCCGCGAACCGAGCTGGGCGAGAACGTCGTCCGGCACGTCCTTCGGGGTCTGGGTGACGAAGAAGACGCCGACACCCTTCGACCGGATCAGCCGGACGGTCTGCGCGATCGAGTCCAGGAACGCCTTCGAGGCGTCGTTGAACAGCAGGTGCGCCTCGTCGAAGAAGAAGACCAGCTTCGGCTTGTCCACGTCGCCGACCTCGGGCAGGTCGTGGAAGAGGTCGGCCAGCAGCCACATCAGGAACGTCGAGAACAGCGCCGGCCGGTCCTGCAGGTTCGGCAGCTCGAGCAGCGAGATGACGCCCTTGCCGTCCCGCTGCTGCAGCAGGTCGGCGGTGTCGAACTCGGGCTCCCCGAAGAACGCCTCGGCGCCCTGGTCGGCGAATCCGATCAGCGCCCGCAGGATCACGCCGGCGGTCGCGGCGGACAGCCCACCCAGGTCCTTCAGGTCGGCCTTGCCCTCGTCACTGGCCAGGTGCGTGATGACCGCACGCAGGTCCTTCAGGTCGAGCAGCGTCAGACCCTGCTTGTCGGCGTAGTGGAAGATCAGCCCGAGCGACGACTCCTGGACGTCGTTCAGCCCGAGCACCTTCGACAGCAACACCGGCCCGAACGACGTCACGGTCGCCCGGATCGGGATCCCGGTGCCCTGCCCGCCGAGCGCGTAGAACTCGGTCGGGAAACCGGTCGCGGTCCACTCCTGACCGATCGTCTTGGTCCGGGCCAGCAACTTCTCGTTGCTCACACCCGGCTGCGAGATCCCGGACAGGTCACCCTTGATGTCCGCGGCGAACACCGCCACCCCGGCCGCCGACAACTGCTCGGCCATCAGCTGCAGCGTCTTCGTCTTGCCGGTACCGGTCGCCCCGGCCACCAGCCCGTGCCGGTTCACCATCGACAACGGGATCCGGACCGCCGCCTCCGGTTTCGGCTCCCCGTCGGCCAGCAGCGCACCGAGCTCGATCGCCGCCCCCTCGAACGCGTATCCCTGCTTGACGGTCTCGACGACGTCGGCTGTCTCGGTCATGGCCGCATGCTATTACCTCACGATCTACAACCTGGGTATGACGTACAACTCATCCAAAAGGTTGATCCTTGGTTCCGGACTGTTCCGGTGACGTTTATGACCTCTCACGCGACCTCTGACAACGCTAGACTTCGGGGGGTGATCTTCAAGCGTGTCGGGGAGGAAAGGCCGTACCCGGACCACGGGCTCAAGCCGAAGGACTGGTCGTCGCTGCCACCACGGCAGGTGCGGCTGGACCAGCTGGTGACGACCAAAGGCACGCTCGACCTCAATGCACTGCTCGACGAGGACTCGACGTTCTACGGCGACCTGTTCGCCCACGTCGTCGAATGGAGGGGTGAGATGTTCCTCGAGGACGGTTTGCACCGCGCGCTGCGAGCGGCACTGCAGCAGCGGCTGGTTCTGCACGCCCGGGTTCTGGTCGTGGACTGATCACGATGACCGCCCTCCACCCCCAGCCGCGCCCCTCGCTGCGCATCCACTGGCGCACGCCCATCACCATGGTCATCCTGCTGTCCATCCTGGTCGGCGGCGCCTGGTGGGGCTGGAACTCGCTGATCAACACCAGCGCCGGCCCGACCTGCGTGGACCAGAAGCTCGAGAACAACCGCCTGGTCCCCAAGCAGGTCTCGGTCAACGTCTACAACGGCGGCGCCAAAGCCGGCACCGCCGCCAAGGTCGCCGACCTGCTCAAGAAGCGCGGCTTCCACGTAGCCAAGATCGCCAACGAGCCCAAGGGCGACAAGGTCGACACCGTCGAGATCCGCGGTAACGCCGCCAACTCCCCCGAGCTCCAACTAGTAGCCGGCCAACTGGCCCAGAAGCCGGTCCCCGTAGCCGACGGCCGCGACAGCCACACCGTGGACCTCGTCGTAGGCACCAAGTACACCAAACTCAACGCCAAGGGCCCGGCCTCCATCACCGTCCCCGCCGGCACCTCCGTCTGCCTCCCCGTCATCTACACCCCCCAACCCATCCCCAAGGGCCAAAACCCGAACTGATCAGTCGGTCGCCTTCGGGTGCCCGGTCCCGGCATACGTGATCCACACGGTGTTCTTGTCGGTGTCGACCAAGTACCAGATACGCCCACCTCCGGTCACCTCGTACTGCCACTGCTCGAGGCCATCGTCGTACGCAAGCGGCCCCTTCAATCGCAGCCGGCGACTCGTGCGGACGGCCGGTTGCGGTTCACGCCGAATCTCTTCCCAGGCCCTCGCCGTATTGCCGGGCACCTGACGACAGAGCTCCTCCCAGCCCTTCGCCGCCTGCGAGGTGTGGAACCTGACCTCCCATTGATCCCGCCCGGCCGGCGGCGCAACGCGGTCGCCACGCTTCGCCGGGGTCACTCGGCCGCCGGGCGGGGCACCGGACCGAAGTCGCCTCGATCGGTCGAAGTCAGGATCGCGAGCAGCTCCGGATCGGCGTAGATCTCGGCGGTGTTGCGCCACTCGAGGATCAATTGGAGCACGGGCGCGTTGACCCGGAGATCGGCGCTGGCATCCATGATGTCGACGAGCTCCTGCGCGAAGGACACCCGCGCCTCCGCAGGAAGGAACGCGATCCACGGAAAGACCTGCGGCAGCAGGTCCAGCAGGAATCGCGACCGAGTCATCGGGTCGCCCATCACTGCCCGGAGCACCCGAACCGTCAGCACGAGGATCTCGTGGTCCTCGTCCACCTTTGCGATGGTGGTCAGCGCAAGGTCGTCCTCGGAGCCGCGGCGGTGGACGCGCAGGGCTCGGCGACGGGTGTTCTTCAGCTTCTCGACGGTTTCGTTCGGGCGTTGGAGGAGTTCGGAGAAGGTGACCTCTTGGAGATCGGACATAGTTCAAAGGTAGTTCAGAACTAGGACCCACACAACTCAGTGGTTTTCGCGGCCTCGTTCGCCGAACCAGCCGGCTAGGCGGCCGGCTCGGGAGATGGCTCGGAGGCGGCGGGCGGTTTGGTCTCGGAGCGGGCTGGGGGCTACGACGAGGAGGGCGTCGCCGGCTCGGAGGACGGTTCGGCGGTCGGGGACGAAGGCTTCGTCGCGGCGGATGATGAGGGAGACCGAGACGCCGGCGGGGAGGCGGAGTTCGCCGATCTCTACGCCGGCCAGGCGGGATTCGCTGGGGACGTGGACCTGGAGCATGTCGGCGTTGAGGGATTCGAGGGGGGCTACGTCGATCTCTACCTCGAAGGCTGCGTTCTCGTCGAGGACGCCCAGTTTGCGGGCGAGCCAGGGCAGGGAGGGGCCTTGGAGGAGGGTGAAGAGGAGGACCAGGACGAAGACGATGTCGAAGATCCTGGTGGCCTGGGGGACCTGTTCGGCCAGGGGGATGGTGGCCAGGACGATGGGGACCGCGCCGCGGAGGCCGGCCCAGGAGATGAAGGCTTGTTCCTGCCAGGGCACTTTGAACGGGGTGGCCGAGACGACGACCGCTAGCAGGCGGCCGATGACCGTGACGGCGATTCCGATCACGAGGGCGACCAGGACGTCGTTCAGGCTGATGCGACCGGGCGAGGCGAGGAGGCCGAGCATGACGAACAGGCCGATCTGGGCCAGCCAGGCCAGGCCGTCGACGAACGAGCGGGTGGCCATCCGGTGCGGGAGTTCGGCTTTGCCGAGGACCAGCGAGGTCACGTAGACGGCGGCGAACCCCGACACGTGGAGCAGGACGGTGCCACCGGCGTACGAGATGATCGCGAGCGAGACGACCGCCAGCGGGTACAGACCGGCGGAGCCGAGGGCGACACGGCGGATCAGGCCGACGCTGATCCAGCCGATGACGAACCCGAACAGCGCGCCGACCACCAGCTCGTAGAAGACCAAGCCGGTGAAGTACAGCCAGCCGTGCTCACTCGTTGCGCCCGTGCTGACCAGGGTGACGAGCAGGACGGTCGGGGCGTCATTCAGGCCGGACTCGGCCTCCAGAGCGCCGCGCAACCGCGGTCTGATCGGAACCCGCCGCAGTACCGAGAACACTGCCGCCGCATCGGTCGGCGACGTCACAGCACCGATCAGTACGGCGATCTGCCAGTCCAGCCCGAGGATGTAGTGCGCGATGCAGGCCACGACGCCGACGCTGATCGCGACCCCGACTGTGGCGAGCACGAGCCCGAGTGGCATCACTGGGCGGACTTCGTTCCACCGAGTCGTCAGACCGCCCTCGGTCAAGATGATCACCAGCGCCGCGAACCCCAGCGCATGCGCGATCTGAGCGTCCTCGAAGTGGATGTGCCCCGGCCCGGACTCGCCGAGCAGCAGGCCCATCCCGAGGTAGATGAGCAGCGAGGGGAGGCCCAGCCGCCCGGACAGGCGCACAGCGACCACCGCGACCAGCAGCACCACGGCTCCGGCCAACAAGATCTGGTCGAGCTCTGCCACGTTCACGCTGGGGGCCTTTCCGCCGAACTCAGGTCCCGAGAGAACGAAAACCCTGACGCATCACACGGCATCAGGGTCTTCGGTCCTTCTTCCGCCCCGGAGGGCGGTTGGCGGTGGCGGAGGGATTTGAACCCTCGGACGGGGGGTACCCGTCACGCGCTTTCGAGGCGCGCTCCTTCGGCCGCTCGGACACGCCACCGCCGCAGAGGCTATCAAGACCTGTGCCCGGAAAAGAAATCGCGGAGCCGTGCACCGGCCACATCGGCCATCACGCCGCCGAACACCTCGGGCCGATGGTTCAGCCTGCGGTCCCGGACCACGTCCCACAACGACCCCACGGCACCCGCCTTCTCGTCGTACGCGGCGAAGATCAGCCGCTCGACCCGGGACAGCACGATCGCGCCCGCGCACATCGTGCAGGGCTCAAGAGTGACCACCAGCGTGCACCCGGTCAGCCGCCACTCACCGACGTGCCGGGCGGCCGCGCGCAGCGCCAGCACCTCGGCATGCGCGGTCGGGTCCCCGGTGGTCTCGCGCTCGTTGTGCCCGCGGCCGATCACCTCACCTGAGGCGTCAACCACGACAGCACCGATCGGTACGTCGGGCAGCGCGAGCTCGGCCTCGTCGAGGGCCACCGCCATCAGCCGGGACCACTCGCGCTGCAGTGCCGGGCTAACCAAGAGCTTCGATCGCCTCGTGGAACTGGTTGCCGAATCCCAGCGTCTCGGCGATCTCCTCGAGCATTTCCTCGGGGTAGAGGTCGACGTCGTCGCAGAGCGCGCCGAGGTCCATCGCGCTCATCCCGAGATCGGCGATGATCGCCAGGTCACCGGCCGGGACCTGCTCGTCGTCGTCATCGGCGAGCGGGATGTCCAGTTCGTCGACGACCTGCCGGGCCAGCGGCCATTCGGTGGCCGCGGTGACGTCGGAGATCAGCAGCCGGGCCCGGCCACCGACCAGCCGGAGCAGGATGAAGAAGTCCTCGTCGACCGAGATCATCCCCAGTACGCCGGCCTCACCGGGGTACCGGCGCAGTCCGGACACCACCGCGGACAGGTCGGGCTCCCCGCGCAGCACCAGCGGGGTGACGGTCCACGCGCCGTCCTCGGTGTAGGCAGCAACAGCGAAGTCGAGATCGGTCATGATTGGTCCTGCTGTGGCGTCGGACACGCTGTCATGGTGACAGACTCCAGCGGTCAGCGGGAGAAATATCGGGGAACACGCCCACTTCAGTGGTGGTACGTCGCTCTCCGCATCGCCTCGCGGAGTCGCCGGACGCGGGCGCGCCGGGGCGCGATCCGGTCCCGCAGGGCCTTCGCTTCCTCGAGCTCCCGCAGGAACTCGGCCCGGCGATGCAGCCGGTCCAGATCACGGCGCGGCACCACCAGCCGCGGCCGGGGCGGCTCGGACGATTCAGCACTCTCGGTCATCGGCACTCCCCTGGGGCGAAGGGCACAAACCAATGCACTTTCGATCGTAAGGGGGTGAGAAGTTTCGCGGGAGGAATCGCCGACGGTAGCGTTCCGGGTTATGCAGATCCTTGTCGTGGACCACCCGCTCGTCGCTCACAAGCTGACCACGCTGCGGGACGAGGCCACGGACTCGCCCACGTTCCGCCGGTTGACCGAGGAGCTGGTCACGCTGCTCGCCTACGAGGCGACCCGGGACGTGCGGACCGGTCCGGTCACGGTGCCGACCCCGGTGGCCGACGCCGAGGGTGTGAAGCTGACTTCGCCGAAGCCGCTGGTGGTCCCGATCCTGCGGGCCGGGCTGGGCATGCTCGAGGGGATGACGCGGCTGCTGCCGACCGCCGAGGTCGGGTTCCTCGGGATGATCCGCAACGAGGAGACGCTGGACGCCTCGACGTACGCCGAGCGTCTGCCGGAGGACCTGTCCGGCCGCCAGTGCTATGTCCTCGACCCGATGCTGGCGACCGGCGGCACGCTGGCCGCGGCGATCCAGTTCCTGGTCGACCGCGGCGCCGACCACATCACCGCCATTTGCTTGCTCGCGGCCCCCGAAGGCGTAGAGCGCATCGAGCGCGAGCTGACCGACCTCAATATCCCCTGCACCCTCGTAGTCGCCGCGATGGACAGCCACCTCAACGAGAAGGGCTACATCGTCCCCGGCCTGGGCGACGCCGGTGACCGCTTGTACGGCGTCGCCCAGTAATCGCTAGACGAGCGTGTTGCGGTAGAAGAGGTTGGCTCGGCGATCGCCGGGTTCGCCGGACGCGAAGCCGAAGTACAGGCGAGCCGTGCCGTCGGTGGAGCCGTAGACCGCCATGCCTTCGGGCTCACGGTAGGTGAGGCTCTTCCCGGCCAGCGTGAGGAACGAGTCGACGAGCACGCCGGCATTGATGTCGTAGCACCACAGCTTCGAGGTCGCCTTGGTCTCGTCCGGGTCGCCCGGGTAGGCCTCACCCTCCCAGAAATAGCAGTACGAGCCATAGAGCGCCCAGCCCTGGAAGTCGATCCCGGCCGTCAACGCCGGCTGCTTGAACGACGCCAGCACCGTCGAGAAGTCCCCGGTCCGCGCAGCCGCCAGCGAGTACACGTTGATGTACATCCCGTCCGACCGCGAATGCCGCACACCCAACCGACCGAACCGCTGGTCGACCGCAGGCGTGTAGACACTCGCCCCGGACACCGGCTTCCACTTGGTCACCGAGGCCGACGTCAGCGTCTTCCCGTTCTGCCACGGGAACCGGGTGATCTGCCGACCGCGCCCGTTCGTGGTGTCCGCATCGGTCTCGGTCCAGATGTACGACGTACTTCCGACCGCCTCGGCGCCGATCGACACAGCGTGCCCGAAACCGGTCAGGTACATGTGCCCGAGCACATTGCCGGCGAAGTCCAGCTGACTGAGTGTCAGATCACCGCTGTTCTCGGGCGTCTCGGACCGCAGCTGACCGGTGAAGAGCCGGTTGTTCGGGGTGTCGAAGGCGAACGACTGCATCACCCGCGGTCCCCACAGCGGTTTGTGGCGGAAGAACTCGTTGGTCGTCGCGCTCATCTTGAAGCGCTTGGAGGCGGGCAGGGCAAGGCTCCGGGCGGAGGCGGTGGGCAGACCCAGGGAACCGGCGGCCAGCAGCGCGCCGGCCCCCGTGAGCAGTCCACGGCGGGAAATGTTGTCCATGCCGAACGATAACTTCTGTGAACTACTCACGCACAGGTGTTAGAAAGTCTCCGGGAGATCAGGAACCTCGAGCGAGACCAGCTGTGCCGGCGTCGGCGTCGAGATCTCCGACATCCGGTGCGCCTGGCGCTCGGTCATCGCCTGGAAGATCTGCCGCGCCGACCGCCCGTTGCCGAAGCCCTCGCCGCGTGGCAGTTGCTCGAACAAGGTGCTCAACGCCGACCGCGCATCAACGGTCAGCTCGTACTGGTGACCGCGCGCCTGGTGCTCGACGATCGCGACCAACTCGGCCGCGGTGTAGTCCTCGAACTGCAGCGTCCGGGTGAACCGCGAGGACAGCCCCGGGTTCGAGCCGATGAAGCGAGACATGTCGTTGACGTACCCGGCCACGATGACGACCAGGTCGTTGCGGTGGTCCTCCATCAGCTTCACCAGCGTGGCGATCGCCTCAGCGCCGAAGTCGTTACCGATCCCGATCGGTGCCAGCGAGTAGGCCTCGTCGATGAACAGCACGCCGCCCAGCGCCTGCGTGACCGCGGCCTGCGTCTTCGGTCCGGTATGACCGACGTACTCGCCGACCAACGCCGTACGGTCGACCTCGACCAGGTGGCCCTTCCGCAGGAGGCCGAGTGCCTTCAGGATCCGCCCGTACAGCCGCGCGACCGTCGTCTTGCCGGTACCCGGGTTGCCCGCGAAGACCAGATGCCGGCTGAGCGGCGGTGCCGGCAGACCGGCCTCCTCGCGCATCCGAACCGTCTGCATCAGCTTCACCATCGACTGGACATCACGCTTCACCCGGTCCAGCCCGACCTGCTCCTCGAGCTCGGCCAGCACGTCCTCAAGCGTCTCGTCATCCGGCGGCATGCTCTCGTCGAGCGCCCCCGCCACATGAACCTCGGGAGCCTTCCCCGCGGTCGCCGCGACCGGTGTCTCGCGGATCATCGCAACGCCGTCAACAGTGCAGTCCTCAAAGACCGGTACGGCGCCGTCCTCCTGACCGACCGCCTCGGAACAGTCCCGAATCCGCAGGTGCTTAAACGTAGGAGCCGCCGTCTTCGCCAAGTGCAGTGCCGGGTACTTCGTCCCAACCACATCGCAGTCCGTGTAGGTCCCACCGGCCTTCTCGGCCACGTAGATCCCGTTCTTCGCCACCGTGCTCACGCGCAGCCCGTTCACCGTCGGAGTCGCCTCCGACCAGATCACCAGCCCGGACCCCGCGCAGTTCTCGATCGTGCTCGCGTCGATCGCCGCCGCCGCGCCCGTACCGACCACGATGCCGGCCGCCTTGGTCCCACTGACCCGCACCGCATCCAGCGTCGCCAACCCGGCACCCGCCAACTCAACACCCGTGCCGACAGTCCCGGTCACCGACGACGTCCGCACACTCGTCGCAGTCGTGGACTCCAACCGGATACCCGTCCCACCACCGACGATTCGACAGTCCTCGGCATCGGCAAGCCCAGCGTCCACAGCCGACAGCCCAGTCAGCCCGACGTCCTGGATCCCACATCGGATGAGCTCAACTCGCGCCGACGCCGTGACATGCACGCCGTGCTCGACACCCTCGCGGACCTGACAGTCGGTCAGCTTCACATTCGCCGTACCGGTCAAATGCACCGCGCTGTACGCCGGCCTGTCGAACCGCGTCGCGGTCACCGTCGCCGTCGCGGAATCCGAGACCAGCAAGCCATTCGCACCCGCGTCGGTCACCGCACAGTCGGTCGCAATCAGCTCCGCACTGTCCTGAGCGACCAGCCCACTGGCCCGCGCGTCGCGAACCCGGCAGTCGGTCAACTCACTCCGCGCCGACCCGGTCGCATGCACACCCGGCCCACCGGCCTTCTCGATCCGGATATCGCTCAGCGTCGCCGCCGAACCGTCCTCCAGCAGTACGCCGGCCATCCCCGTCTGCCGGATCGTCCCGTCGGTCGACACCAGCTTGCTGGTCCCGCGCAACCGGAACCCGTACCCCGACGTCTGGTTCAGCCGCAGCCGCGACGCATCCAGGTACGCCGGTCCGGACAGTACGACGCCGATCCCGTCGACCGTGTCGATCACGGAGTCTTCAATCTTGGCCTGGACCCGCCCGGACAAGTGGATCGCGGCCAACCGCCCTTGCTCCAGCCGAGAACCACGGATCATCAACGTAGTAACGCCGTACCCGGTCAGGTCTGATCCCTGTCCCGTGTTTTCGTTGCCACGAGCATGGATCCGTCCACCGGAAACCGTGCAGTCCTCGATCATCAATCCGGCACCACCGGCCACGCCGACCGCCGGCGCACCGGCATCGTCGGAAGGCGCCTTGATCGTCATCCCGCGCACCGTGCATTCGAGGCCCTCGGCAACGACCGTCGGCTCACCACCCGGTACGCCGGTCACCGTCACCTGCCCGCCACCGGGCTCGGCCACGACTGCGATCGAGCGGTCGAGGCGGAGCTGTTCGGCGTACTCGCCACCGGCCACCACGATCACGTCGCCGGGACCGGCGGCCCGCAGGGCGTCGCCGATCCGACGGAAACTTCCACGCCCCTTCGGGCCCACGTAGCGAGTGGTCACGGTGCTCCTTGAGCCGGTACGGAGGTGACGCCAGGCGGCAGGATGACGCCGCCGGAAGTGATCGTAGGCTGCGCGGCCGGGGGCGCCGGCGGTGGCGTCGGCGGGATGTGCGACCAGGGCGGGTCGATCGCGCCGCGGATCGCCGGCGTCAGCAGCGAGCCCATGCCCTTCTCCCAGAGCCGCAGCGGCATGTTCAGCGCCATCTCGCCGATGCCGCCCTTCTGGACGAACCGGCCAATCGAGTACTGACCGATGCCGGTCCGGAGCAGGCCGATGCTGTTCGCCGACACGAGGCTGGCCACGGCCGTGATGCCACCCTCGGCCACGGCCTGCCAGCCGTACACCTTGTGGCTCTTACCGTCCGAGCCCGGTACGCCGAAGATCGCGGCGTTCATCGCGCCGTTCACGAACGCGGTGAACGGCAGCAGCATCATGCCGAAGCCGTAGTCGAAGACGCCCGCCCGCCACTTCACCGCACCGGTGTTGGCGGCCCACTCCGCACCCCAGGTGGAGGTGTGGTTGATCGGCCGGTTCGTGATCAGCTTGCCGCCGTCGAGGTTGCTCATGTTCTGCTTCAGGTTCCGGAAGGCACCCAGCATCTTGGTGTCGGTCAGCGCCGCACCGGCCACGCCCTTGATCACCGTGCCGACCGCGGCGTTCATCAGGGCCTTGAGTGCGTCGTTCCCGGTGAACGGTTTGTTCTGCGCCTCGGCGACGATCCCGGCGATCATCAGCGCCGCCGCGTAGTCGAGCAGGAAGTCGAACGTCATCGTGATCGCGAGCTTCTGGGTCAGCAGCCGCGAGAACGGCGCGTAGTTCGCCTCCCGCAGTACGGCGCTCCCACCCGGCATCAGCGTCTTGTCGGCGATCGTCCACTCGGACTGCATCAGCCACGGCTGCCGCTGGACGTCGCCGACCCGCGTGTTCCAGCCGCGGAACTCGGTCATCTGCCCGCGGAAGTCGAACTCGTTGCCGGTCAGCCGCAACTGCCCGTCGCGGAACTCGAAGACCAGGCCGTTGTCGGACCGCTCACCGACCACCCGGCCGGTGTTGTCGTACAGCTTCCACTGGCCGTGGATCTTGTCGGTCTCAAGGTAGTTGTTCCCCGACAGCGTCCGCTCCCGGACGACCTTGTCGAGGTCGAACTCCTTCCACTGCCGGAAGTCCGTGTGCCCGTTGCCGTCCATCGTGTACTCGCGGACGCGGGCCGGGCGGCCGTCGCCGATGTGGGTCGGCGTCTCGCGGACGACCTGTGCCGGGGTTCCCGGAGTCCCCGGTGTGCTGTCGCGGAAGTGGCTGGAGCCGGTCGTCCAGTTGTTCCCCCAGGTCCCGTCGGCCTGCAGCCAGGTGCGGTTGAGTTGCGCGGTCCCGACCACCTCGGCACCAGCCTTGTCGAACTCCTTGACCACCCACTGGCCGCCGTCGTTCCACGACTCGATGAAGCGCCGCTCGTCGAGCATCCGGCGATCGCGCACCAGGTTGCCGGCATTGTCGAAGTCCCGGAACGAGTTGTCGAAGCTGATGCTCTCGTCGCGCGATCCCTTGAAGTGGAACCGATCGCCTTCACGACCAGCGATCTGTACGCCGTTCTGGTCCAGCTCATGCCACCGCCAGCTCGACGAGTCCGCGTTGCCGGTGGCAACGACGTACCGGTTCTGGCCGGGAAGCGCCGGGTCGGGGACACGGTGCGACATCCCGACAAGGTTGCCGTGGGCATCGCGGTTCACCCAGATGTGCGCGTTGCCCGGCTCCGGGTACTCGCGCACGATGCCGCCCGGCTGGCTCTCGCGGAACATCCGCCAGCCCTGGCCGTCGACCTCGGCGAAGTCCTGCCAGGTGTTGCCGTTGTTCACCCGCCAGCCGTTCACGTCACCGTTCGTCCACGGTACGTCGGTCTGCGCGTGCGGGTAGGCGTTAGCGGGCGGAGTCGCGTGGTCGCCGACCTTGAGGTCGGTACCGTCGTGCAGCTTCCCCTTCGACCGGACGAACGCGCCGTTCATGTCGACATCGACGATCGCCTCGTCAGCACCGACGTACCGGACGCCGCGGCCGCCTGTGCTGGTCTCCCAGCGGAAGATCTGGAAGCGGTTGTCGGTGGCGATGTGCGCGACGCTGCCGGTGGTCGGCGGGTTGTCGAGGAAGTTCTTCCGGATCCAGATCGGCGGCCGCTGGTCGCCCTGCCGGACTGCGGACAGCAGCGTCCCGTCGGGCAGCAGCTCGCCTTTCCCGACCGGCTTCAGCTGCGGTGAGAGGAGTTCGAACGACCCGTCTCGGGTCGGATGCGCCGCACCAGGCTCGAGCGTGAATTCCTTGTACTGCCGGGCGGTGTCGGGCCCATGCCAGGTGCCGAACTTCTGCTGCGCGACCCGGCCGACCTCGTTGCCGCCCTCCATCACGCGGACCGTGTCGGTCCATCCCTCGCCGATCCGCTCGAACGTACGGTTGCCCTGGGCAACATGAACGAAGTCGGCCTGGTACCGGTGCCAGGTCCAGTTGTCGCCGTTCCGGATCGCCAGCACGTGGCCGGTGATCTTCTCCTCGGCCTTGGCCAGCGGACCCATCTGATCGGCGATCGGGTTGTCGTACTTCTGCAGGCCCTGCTGGTAATCGCGGACCGTCCGCCAGTTGTGGTCGATGTCCTGCCACGCGTTGCCGGCGGTCGCGTGATGCCGCTTACCCCAGTTCGTCAGGGTGCCATTGCCGTCGTACGTCGCCCACGTCGTCCGCCGGTTGAACGAACCGAACCCGAGTGTGTCGGTCTTCCGGAAGCTGTCCAGGATCTCGCCACCCGGCAACCACCGCCGTTCGAAGACCTCGACCTCCTTGGCGGTCGAACTCTGCAACCGGATCCGGCCGTTGTCCAGGCCGACGATGTCGACCTTGCCCTTCTGGAACCCGAGGTCGCCGACCGTGCCGTTGTCGCGGACCCGCTGCCAGGTGTTGTCGGACCGGTTGACGACGTACTTGAACTCGGTCGGCTGGTTGTCCCGGACCACCCGGAAACCCTGCTCAGTGACTGCCCCGTCCCGGTTGAACACGTGGTGTTCGCCGTTCCGCGGCCGGCCCGGCAGGTTGAGCTCGATGCGGATGTTGCCGGCGTTGTCGATCGTCGGCGGGTGATGCGGCGTCGGCATCGCCGTACCGGCGTTGTCGGTCCAGTGCACGACACCGTTGTTGTCCCGCGTGATCCGGCTGCCGCCGAGCGCCACGCCGTTCCCCGGCAGGTCGGTGACCTCGCGAACCAACCCACCTTGCAGGTCGAAGACATCATGACCGTTGGTCCGCGCGACATGGATCTCGGTGCCGTTGATCACGGCGTTCCGGCCTGGGACCACAGCCAAGGTGTTGTCCAGCCAACGTGCGCCGCCTCCGCCGATCTCCAGCCACGCGGTCTCGCCCGGCAGCTGGATCTGACGCCCAAAGGCCTGGAACGCACCATCCGCGCCAAACTGATCGAACCGCGCGTTGTCGACGACCCGGTAGCCGCCCTGCACATGCGTGACCGTCGCGGTGTCGCCGTTCGGACCGCGCAGGACTAGGCCGTTGTTGACGTCATGTACGACGACCCGCTGGGTGCCAGCGAGGGGCACATGCCGCTCGAGGTAGCCCCCGGCATTGTCGAAGTGCCGGCTGACCCCGTTCGCCTCAACGATGTGGAAGGTGTTCGTACCGTCCTGCGACAGGTGCACCACGCCCGGCCGCGGAGCCACGGCGTCGTCGACGAACCGGGCCCCACCGTCCGGCGTGCGATACAGATACGTGTTGCTACCCGTGTACGGCGGGTCCTGCACCCGAATGCCGTGCGCCCGGCCGAGCCCGTCGTCGCCGAACCAGCGCACGGTCTGCGTCGAGTCGTCGAACATCCGGAACTGCCCGTTCCCCAGCAACTCCACCCGGTGATGCACAACCGGCGTACCGTGCACGTCGACCGCCCGCAGCCCGCCAGCGCCATCGGCCTCGGTGAACACCGATCCGCGCGGATACATGTTGTCGGCCAGCGCCCAACCACCACCGTGGAGGGCGCCATCCGCGCCGTACCGGTAGGTCTCGCCCCGCGGCCCGAGCACGCGGAAGCCGCCGTCGTTCGTGTTGAACACACTGAAGAGCGGACCGTCCGTCCCCGCCACATGCGGATGACCCTGAACCGGCCGGACAACCCACCGATCACCGAACTGTCCGTTCAGCTGTAGCCGGTCGGCGATCTGTACGCCGTCCGCGCCGTACCGCTGGGTCTGTCCGTTCGGGCCGATCACGCGGAAGCCGTCGTCGCCGAAGTCGTGGACGGCGAACTGGTTCGCCTGCGGACCGGTGACATGCGGCTGACCACCGTGCGGCAGGACCACCTGGTGACCGTTGAACGCACCGCCGAGCGGGTGCTGCTGCACCTGCGGCATGCGCATCATGTTGACGACGACCGGCTCCTGCGCCCATGCGCCCGGCTGCGGCAACCGCATGAACAGATCGCTGTCGTGCAAGACGTTTCCACGCAACTGCGCGGCCAGATCGGTGAGGTCAGTGCCCTTCCACGGCCCCTTGCTGAAGGCGGTCTCGCCACCCTCGATCTTGACCGAGACCGCGCCGCCGTCCTTGCTGATCAGGACATCCAGCTTGTCGCCGTACCCCGGCTTGCTCAGCGTGTGTGTGGTGAGGTTGCCGTCGGCACTCTTCGTCGTCGTCACGGTGACATCACCGAAGCCGTCCCAGCGGTTCACCGAACCGTTGTCGAAGGCACGCACGAAGTCGTCGTACGCCGTGTCCAGGTTCATCCCCGGCCACTTCTCGTTCAGCAGGTCGGCGATCCTGCCCGACGGGATCTGCTCGGCCTTGACCGGGATGATCCGCATCCCGTCCTCGATCCGGTCCGGCCCGGTCCGGGTCAGCGTGGTCGGCGCGAGCGTGACCTCCCATTGACTCTGGTTCCAGGCCTTGGCCGCGTCGTCACCGGCCTGGTAACCCGGCGGGTAGGCCATCGAAAGCTTGCCATGCCCCGCCGGTACGTCGATCTCGAACACGAACCGGTTGCTTGCAGCACCGTTCTTGGCCCACTCCTCCTGGAAGCCGATGTGGTTCGAGGTCGAACTCGGCAGCCGGTCCACGAACTCGTTGGCCTGCGCGGCATGCGGGTCCATCGACACCCCGCGGTACAAGGTCATCCGGTCGTCCGGCCCCTTGAACAGCAGGTCGCGGGTGACGTTGTTGAAGTCGTTCACCTTGGCGGCCAGCGTGCCGTCGGCCAGCGCGGACGGCTTCACGAAACCCTCGTAGCCGCGCTTGGACGTGAACGAACCGCCCATCACGTCCTTCATCAGGTTCTCGACAGCCTTGTTGTCCACCGCTGCGGACAGGTGCGTCCGCGACGAGTCGACCTGCGACGTCCAGCGCGCCAGACCGTCCGGGTCGTTGACGAGGTGCGGCGGCGGGGTCGCCGGCCCGAGGTTTCGGGTCACCGTCTGGACCGGGCCGATGAAGTTGCCGTCTCGCGTGTAGTGCAGTGGGCCGGTCGGCGTCGCGACGAACAGGTCGTCGCCCGACAGGTGCCGCGGCCAGACCCCGGCATCTCCGAGCGAGCCGTCGAGCTGACCCGCCATACCGCGCAGGTTCACGACCTCGCCGGCCAGCGGCCCGTCGGTCAGCGTCATGGTCCGGCCGATCAGGTTCGGGCGGCCTCCGAAGCCCAGCCGGAACGTCCAGGTGTCCCCCGCAACCTGCGCACCACCTGCACCGGCGCGGGTGACTACGACCTCGCGGCCGTTCACCACGCCATGGAAGACTCCAGCCTGGTTGCCCGCGAAGCTGACGACACCGTTCTCGACCTGGAACGAGACGTTGCCACCCGGTACGTCGAACAACTTGCCGGCGCCGTCGCCGCGCGGCCGCTTGTTCGTCGCCTGGACATCGGCCTGGACGTCGTCGAAGTCCATCGAGTGCTTGCGCTTGAACGCCGCGCGACCGCTGTCGAAGTCGGCCTTCGCGGAGTCGAGGTCCATCTTGACCTGCTGACCGACCGAGACATCCGTGGAGTGCCCGTCCAGCCGATCGCCGTGCAGGTTGAAGTTGAGATCGGCCTCGTGCACGTTGTGCTGCGACTGGCGGAGCCGGGAGAAGTCCTCCATCCGGACGTCGACCATCGCATCGGTGTCGCCGGCCCGCTTGAAGACGTTGGTCTTCGCGGCCAGATCGGCATCCCACTGCGGGTGGAACGTCTCCGCGCCCTTGCCCTTCGAGCTCCAGGCCGCCGGCTTCGACATCGACACGAACAGATCGTTGTCATGCAGCGTCCCGGCCTTGAGGTCGGTCGCGATACTCGCGAACTCCTCGCGGCTCCAGGTCTGGTTGAACGCCGGCCGTCCGTCCGCGGTCGCGGTCACCCGGACCGAGTCCGCGTCCACGTTGCGGGTGACGGTGATCTTCAGGTCGTTGCCCGGGAACCCGGCCTTGCTGACAGTGACCTCGTGGATCAGGTTGTCGGTGGTCTTCGAGGTCGCGGTGACCCCGTCCATCCCCGGGAACTTCTGCACCGACGCCGTACCGAATGACTTGGTGAAATCGTCGAACGCATCCGCCGAGTCGAGCCCACCCCAGCGCTCGTTGAGGTAGTGGCTGATCTGGTCGTCGTTCATCTGCTTGGCCCGGACCGGGATGACGGTCAGGCCGTCACGCTCGAAGATGGGCTCGCTGGTCCGCTCCAGGATCGTCGGGGACAGCGTCACCTCGAACTGACCCTGGTTCTTCGGCGCCGCCTCGCCGACACCCCGGGCGTAGTCGTCCGGGTAGGCCATCGCGAGCTTGCCGTGCGTCTCCGGTACGTCGATCTTGAACACGACCCGCTTGCTCAGATCGGTGTCCTTGGCCCATTGCGGCTGGAACTTCCACTCGCTCGACGTCGACACCGGCAGTCGCTCGATGAAGGTGTCCGCCTGCGCAGCGGCCTTGTCCATCGCGACACCGCGATAGACCGTGGTCCGGCCGATCTTGCCGTCGACCATCAACGAGTTCGCGATCGTGTTGAACTCCAGGACCTTCTCCTCGAGGTCCCCGTTGCGGAACGCCGAGTCGATGTAACCGCCGTACCCACGCTTGGAGGTGAAGGCTGCCTGCGAGATCGAGTCCATCATCTTGCCGACATCGTCGAGGTCGCGGGCCGCGGTCAGGTGCGTGCGGGAGATCTCCGCCTGGGCGGTCCAGCGGGCGAGGTCGTCGCCGATCAGGTTCTCCGGCGGGTTCACCGGCGGCAGGTGGTCGGTCCGGGTCGCGCCGATCCCGACGAAGTCGCCTTCTCGGGTGTACCTCGCCGGTCCTTGCGTTGACGGGACGCGGAACTCACCCGACAAGTACTGGACCGGGACGTTGCCGCCGGCATCGTCGTACAGGTGTGACTGCCCTGGCAGGCCGCCCTCGATCTCGGCGCCGATGCGTCTGCCCTCGAACGGTCCGCCGCTCAGCGTGAACTCGTCGCGGTTCAGGAACGGCATCTGGGTACGCCGGTTGATCGAGTACTCGAGCTGGCGCATCACGGTGCCGTCGAAGGAGGTCTCGGTGACCTTCAGCACCGGGCCGTCGAAGGAACCGGTGAACGCGTTCGCGTTCGGGCCGGTAAAGGTGACGACACCGTCGTCCACCTTGAAGTAGGCGTTACCGTTCGGGATCTCCGCGGGGCGCGGTTGGGTGCCTCCGGCAACGAGGCGCGGGCGGCCCCGGAGCGAGTCGACGAGCAGTTCGTCGAGCTGGTGCTGGACGCTCTCGACGTTCATGCCCGGGTACTTCGACTCGAACATCTCCTTGACCTTGACGAACTCACCCTGCGCGTTCTGCAGGTCCACGCGAGCCAGGTCGCCGAGCGAAGGTCCGGACGACGGGCCCTCGATGCGGTTGCCGTTGATGGTGAAGTTGTCCAGGGCCTTGCCGAGGTCGTTCTGCGCCTTCTGGACCGCGGTGAAGTCGTTGGCCTTCTGTACGACGAGGTTGTCCGCGTCACCCGGTGAGCGGAACACGTTCGTGCGGGCCAGGCTGTCGGCGTCCCAGGCGTCGGACAACTGCTGGCCGGTCGGTCGCGACTTGGTCCACTCGGCCGGCTTGGCGAGGTTCGTGAACTGCTCGTTGTTGTGCAGCACGTTGCCGCGCAGATCCGTGGCCAGGTTGCGGAAATCGGTCCCCGACCAGGTGTCGTTGAAGACCGTCTTGCCGTCGGTCACCATCGTGACGCGGACCGAGTCGGCCTGCTCGTTGCGCATCACCGTAATGGTGAGCTCGTCCTTGAACCCCGGCCGCTGCACGTGGATCGTGTGCATCAGGTTGTCGGTGCTCGTCGTCGACCGGGTGATCGCGTCGTCGAAACCCTCGAAGTTGCGCAGGTTCGTCTGGTTGAAGGACTTCGCGAAGTCGTCGAACGCAGTCGCGGAGTCGAGGCCCCTCCACTGCTCGGTGATCAGCGAATCGAGCCGGCCGGCCGGGATCTGCTCGGCCTTGACCGAGATGATCCGCATCCCGTTCTCGAAGCGATCCGGCTTGCCGGTTCGGACCAGGGTCGTTGGCGCGAGGGTGAACTCGGACTGGTCCTGGTTCCAGGCCCGCGCCTCGCCACCGCCGGGGGTGTAGTGGTCGGGGTACGACATCGCGAGCTTGCCGTGACTCGGCGGTACGTCGATCTCGAACACCGCGCGGTTGGACAGTACGCCGTTCTTCGCCCACTCGTCCTGGAACTTCATCGACGTGGACGTCGAGATCGGCAGTCGCTCGGTGAAGCTGTTGGCGCCGACCGCATGCGGGTCCATCGAGACACCGCGATAGACGGTGATGTTGTCGGCCGGGCCCTTGAACAACAGGTCGTCGGTGATCGTGTTGAACGCTCGCGCCTTGGCGACCAGGGTGTTGTCGGCCAGTGCGGTCGGGTTGACGTAACCGCCGTACCCGCGTTTGGAGGTGAAGGAGCCGCCCATGACGTCCTTCATCAGCTTCTCGACACCCTTGTCCGCCGCGGCCACGGTCAGGTGGGTGCGGGACAGGTCGACCTGCGACTCCCAGCGCGCGAGGGCCGCTGGGTCGTCGAGGAGGTGCGGCGGCGGGACGGGCTTCGGGAGGTGGCCGGCCTCGTTCGGGCCGGCGCCGGTGAAGGCGCCGTTCCGGTCGTAGGTGAGCGGGCCGTGCGGCGAGCCGACCACGATCGTGTCGTCGGTGACCTTGACCGGGAAGGTCTTGCCGTCGCTGGTCAGCAAGCCGCGGTCGAACTGGCCGAGCTTGCCTTCCAGCGCGACCGGCTGACCGTTGAAGTGGCCGCCGTTCAGCGGGAAGGATTCACCGACGAGGTTGGCGCGGTTACCGAAGCCGAGGTTGTACGTCCAGGAGTGGCCGGTCGAGTCCTGGGTGATCTTCAGCGTGGTGCCGGCGACCTCGGAGCTGTAGCCGTCGCCGTACAGGGTGATCTTCTTGCCGTCGGCAACATCGAACTTGACGCCGGTGTTGCCGGGCAGGTCGAAGGTCTGCGTGCGACCGCCGCCGAGGAGGCGCGGTCGTTCGTTCAGCGACTGCCGGGTGATGTCGTCCAGTTGCTGCGTGAGTCCGTCGGCGTTGAGGTGGTGCTTGTCCTGGAACGCAGCCTTGGCGTTGTCGAGGTCCCGCTGCGCACCATGCAGGTCGAGATGCACCTGCTCGCCGACCGACGGTCCGGACGACGGCCCATCCGCCCGCTGTCCATGGATCTCGACGTTGTCGTTCGCGATGTCGAAGTTCTTCTGCGCATTCTGAACCGACCGGAAGTCGTCCATCTTCTGCGTGACCGCGAGGTCGGTGTCGCCGGCCTTGTGGAACACACCGGCCTTGGCGGCCAGGTCGTTCTGCCAGTGCGCGGTGACGTTCTGCCCCTCGAGCTTGCCGGTCGCACTGTAGTTCCAGGAAGCCCCATCCTTGCCAAGCACCTGTACGCCGCCGGTGTCGAGCGCCCGAACCTTCAACCCGTCCGGCACCAGCTTCCCGTCCAACCCAGTCACCTGGAAGTTGCCGTCGGCCCCCTTCACCAGAATCTGGTCAGTAGGACGCAGTACGCCGTCAGTCTTCGTCAGCCGAATCCCCTGATCGATGACCAGGCCATCACTACCGAACCGCGTAGTCGCCCCAGTCGACGTGTCGGTGAACCGAACATGCCCACCGCTAAGCACATCGAGCCGCCCGTTCGCCCCACCCCCATGCAGGTTGAACTGAGTCATCCCGCCCTCGAACCGCTCCACCTTGATCACCGCCCCCGGATGATCCGGCAACCCGCTGAGCGGAATCTCCGACTTCCCAGGCGAGAACGAATGCCCACCACCCGGCGTACCGACATTGCCCGGCGCCGCGACGTGCCCGGGCCCACCCACGCCGGGGGTCGCGACATGTCCTGGCCCGCCCACTCCCGGCGTGCCACTCACTCCCGGGGCTCCGATATGCCCCGGCCCTCCCACCCCGGGGGTGCTTCCTACTCCTGGCGCCCCCACATGGCCGGGGGTGGTTGGGACGAGCGAGGTCTGGAGTGGGACGTCGGTGCGGGTGAGGTTCACCGGCTGGACGTGGGCTGTTGCCGGCGGGGAGGCGAGGTTTTGGGTGCCGGCCAGGCCGGGGTTGTCTACCTTGACGGGTGCGCCTGGGGTGCCGACTTTGAGGTCTCCACCGTGCAACAAGTTGAGGGCGCTGTTCACGCGGTCGACGGTCGGTGGGGCGACCGACGTCAGGTTGCTGTTCGTGGCTCCTGGCGAGTGCAGGATCTCGTCGATCGACGTGCGGATGTGCGCAGCCTGGAAACCTTGTCCGGCCCCATCACCAATCGTCGTAGCGAAGTTCGGGGAGACAGTTGGGGTGTTGTTGCGAATACCGGAGTTGACCAGGTCGCCGATGCCACTCGACTGCGGCGACGACACATGCAACGAACTGACGTTCACATTCGGCTGAGCGACACTCGCGTTCCCGGTCAAATGACCGAACGTCCCAGTGCCTTGCGTACCGTGCGCCACCCCGTTCGTCGGCAACGCGGGCAGCGCGACGTGGTTCGCGTTCGGCATCCCCTGGACGAGTCCCTCGATGCCGTTCACCCCGTTCACCGACGGCGTACCAGCATGCATAGCCGGGATGTTCGTCGACAAATTGCCGACGCCACCGACGGACGGCGTACCGGCGTGCATCGCGGGGATGTTCGTGGACACACTGCCGACGTTCCCCATCGACGGCGTACCGACGTGCAGGGACGAGACGTTGGTCGACACGTTGCCGACGTTCGACGTGACCGGGATGTGCAGGCCGCTGGACGTCGTCACCGTCGGCGGGTTCACCACGCTGACACCGACGTTGGTCGGCGGAGTGGTGTTCATCGGCGTCAGGTGGATCTCGTCGATCGCGGTGAACGCCTTGCCGGCCCCGAACCCGGAGTCGGTGGCGAGACCGAAGTTGTTGATGTGTACGGCGGGAACCAGCTTCGGCGGTTCCATCGCCTGGTTGAAGAAGGTCTTCAGATTGTCGACGAATCCCAGGTTGCCGGTCGGGATCGGCGCCGCGCTGATCCCGCGACCGATCGCCGCCATCGTCGGCATCCCGAACACGTTCTGCGCGAACACCCCACGCCCAACCACGCCAACCTTCAGCGCCTGCGTGAACGACGCCCAGTTGCTCATCCCCAACGCCTGGAACGCGCGGATGTCGTCAGCCGCAACCGGCAGGAAGATCCGGGTCCACTGCAGATTCCCGAAGTGCGCCGAGATGAACTTCCCAGTCCCGGTCCACAGCGCGCCGATCCCCTTACCGATCGCCCCAATCCCCTTGCCAACCGCCGACAGCCCCGCCGAGAACGTCAGCGACAGCTTGTTGAACGCATTCAGCGAGATGGTCCCGAAGTTGTTCACGAAGCTGGCCGCGTTGACCGGGAAGTTCCGGAGGTTCTTCACCACGAACAGCCCGGTCTCGCGGATCGTCAGGTTGACCAGACTGCCCAGCCCTCGCAGACCGGTCAGCCCCGACATCAGGAAGTTCTTGCTGAAGATGTTCCGGAAGGTGTTCGCGATCCCCTTCACACCCGCGGCGATACCGCTGGCCACGCCCTTGATGATGCTGAAGATCGGCAGCGCCTTGGTGGTCGGCGCGATCAGGCCCAGCCCGGCCAGGAACAGGTCGAGGAAGCTGGCATCACCCTTGGCGACGTCGACGATCGTCTTGATGAACAGCGCCAGGTTCACCCCGAGCGCGATCAACGCGATCGGCCCGCCGAAGATCAGCGCCGGGATGATCAGGATGATCGCCAGCCACTTGAACGCTTCCCAGAACGCCTCGCACTCGGAGATCGGCAGCTGGATGTTGGAGACACCGTTGATCCGGCCGGCATACCCACCGGCGGCACTCGACTGGTCCCGTCCGGCTTGCTCGGCAACACCCTTCTGGCGATCCCGCTCGGGGTCGTCCTCGGCCAGGCCACGACCCGCCGCGAGCGCGGCATCCGCCGTACGCTGATAGCCCTCGACCGCGGTCCGCCACTCGCGCAGGGCGGTGGCGGCGGTCTCGAAGGCGTTCGCCACGTCCTCGACGTGGCCGCGCAACCGGCCGTCGACCTTGCCGCGCAGGGCATCCGCGGTAGCGCCGACGAAGACACTGTCGTCGTTCTTGTTCATCACCGAGTCGACCGCGGTCATGATCTCGCGGGCCTTGCCGCCGACCTTCTGCAGTACGTCGGCCAGCTGACCGATGGTCTCCGGCTCCCCGGGAGTGGGGTCCCCGCCCAGCCCGATCGCGTCCCAGTCGCCCGGCCGTGGCATTCAACCCCTCCTCACGCTCGTGCTGTGCCTCCGTACAGACCACGCACGAGCGGGCTGATGAGTTCATTCAGGATCTGAATGAACCTGCAGGCCTACTCCAGCGTGGTCAGTACGAAGCGAGAAGTCAGGAGGGGTCGTGCCGGACAAACTCAAGATGAACTACAACCTGCTCAACGATGCCAAGAAGGACCTCGAGGACCTGGCGGGCAACATCAAGCCGACGCTGAACGACAGCCTGTTCAGCACGCTGGCCGGGCAGGACAGTTCGAGCATCCTCGGCAGCAGCGAGATCGACACCGCGATCACCGCGCTGCACACGAACGCCCAGGGCACGATGACCAAGGCCGAGGACGGCCTGAAGAAGCTGGCCGGTTCGTTCGGCTCGGTCGGCGAGGCGTTCCTCCAGTTCGACGCCGAGATCGCCCAGGGCATGAACGTCACCAACAGCAACCTGGCGCTGTCGAACTACTACCGGGACAAGTCGCAGTGGGACTACTACCAGGCCCACAAGAGCGAGTGCGAGAACCTCCCGGCCGGCCAGAAGAAGCCCGACTTCTGCAGCGCCACCAACCCCGGTGACCACCCGCCGCTCGACCAGACCATCACCACCGACCGCGGCAACATCCAGACGCATCTGACCCTGGACGACAAGGGCAATGTGATCAAGGAAGAAACCACGGTCACGTACGACGGTAAGACGTACCACTCGGTGACGACGTACAGCGACGACAAGCACACGATGATCACCGACAGCGACTACCCCGACGGGTCGAAGGTCCACGACGAGACCAAGATCAACACCGACGGGAGCAGTACGTCGACCGCGACCAGCACGGACGCCGACGGCAAGAAGGACACCACCGTGACGAACCTCGGCGGTGACGGCAGTGGCACCAAGACCACCACCAAGTCCGACGGCACCGTGACCGAGTACACCCGCGGCCCGGACAACGAGGACGGCACCTCGGCCGACTGGGTCGAGAAGCCCAAACCGGTCGAGGACGACCCGCTCTACTACGCACCGATCTTCTAGCACGCCCACCCCCGAAAGGACCACCAGCAATGGCGTACGACGGCATCAACCTCGACTACGGCAAGATCGTCGATGTCACCAACCTGATGAAGAACGCCCACGACCAGATCGTCCCGCTGGTGGAGAACCTGCGGACCCGGGTCAACACACTCGTCGACGACGGCATGGTGTTCAAGCAGTCCAGCGAGGTCATTCGCAACACCTACAACAACTTCGACACCAGCCTGAAGGCCGCGGTCAAGGGCATCGAGGACTTCCGCGAGATGTTCAACAGCATCAAGAAGAACGCCGAAGACTTCGACCAGGGCATCAGCAACTCCCTCAACCAGGCCAAGTAACCCCCACACCCCCAAGGGGCTCCCGGCACCCACCGCCCGGAGCCCCTTTTCCCTGCGCCACCTTACCCCCGTACGACGTTGGGCACGGATCAACCATCTGCGCGATCGGAAGGTGGTTGACGGGTGCTCAAGGTGCGCTGGTCGGGTCGACGTTGAGCACGGTTCGACCGTTTCGGCGGGTGCCGGATGGTTGGTGGGTGCTCAAGGTGATCGCCGGCCCGCGATCTCGGGTCCGCGGGGGTGTCTGGCGCGTTGGTCGGAGCATTTTCGGCGCGTGGACCCGAAAATCCTCCGACTAACGCAAGACTCGAGCATCACGCACCTCAGCCACAGCCCGTCAGCCCCAAACGACGCGCAGCCCCGGTCGCCGGCCTCGCCAACCAGCCCAGCCACCCGCGCGGCGCACCCTCTTGCTTTGTCGGCCGCCTTTGGTGGTCGAGTCGGGGTGCAGGCGCGAAAGGACTCGGCCGGGGACGTTCACTGTGGCTGATCGCCGCCTCCGGCCGACCAAAAAGAAAGCGTGGCTGGGCGCCGCGGTGGCTGAGGTGGACGGCGAGGCCCGGTGACCGCGGCTCCCCGTCGCCTGGGGTTGCCGGGCTGCGGTTGCCGTGCAGGAAAGAGGGCCGGCGAGGCCGGGTGATCGCGGCTGCAGGTTGCTTGGGGTTGGCGGGCTGTGGTTGGCGTGCGGGAAAGGGGACTGCGGTAGCTGGACCACCTTGTGGCTCAGCAAACTGCGCCGCGCACAACGTCGTACCAACTGGACAAGACCGAAGCCGGCGGCGGCTGGGGCGGGGCGGGGTTATTGGGGGCGGAGGACGGTTAGGGGGACTTGGATGGTGAGGGGTTGGGAGGCGGGGCCGGTGGTCCAGCCTCGGCCTAGGCGGGGGGTGGCTCGGGTGATGTTGGAGCCGACGCGGACGCCGATGAGTTCGCCGTCGCTCATGGAACGGGCCTCGAGCAACAATCCGCGGCGGGCTCGGCGGGCGGCGGAGGACCAGCCGCTGAGGCCGGACTGGAAGCCGTCGGTGGTGGCGGCGAAGATCAGGCCGATGCCTTGGTCGCGGCCGGAGACGACGATGTCCTTCAGGATCTTGTCGGCGGCGGCGGTCATCAGCAGGTCGGCGTCGTCGATCACGACGACCTTCTGACCGGGCAGCCCTTCGAGGGCGGCGCGTAGGACGTCCTCGGCGGGGTCGGACTGCATCAGCACGACCTGCGGGTGTCGTTGAAGCATCCGCAGTGGCGACTCGCGTGGGGTGATGACGATCAGCGAGGTCCCCGCGGCGAGCAGGGAAACCGCCAGACACGACAGCGCATTGCTGCGGCCCGAGCCCGGTGAACCAAGGACGGCGTACGACGAACTGACGCCGCCCAGGTCGACGCCGATCGCACCGCCCTCATCGCCGCCGAGGCCGATCAGACCCCACTGCGGTCGCCGGTCGGCCGCGTCGACCTTCTCGTACGCCTCGGCGAACTCGACCGACGTCGGCAACTCGGCGATCGTGAACGGCCGCCGCGCGTCCGCGACCTTGAAGTCGCGCTTCTTCGCCTCAGCCGCGATCGACCGGATCGCCTCCACCTGAGCCGACCCACCACCCTCAGCCAGTACGGCGACCTGTGTCTCCGTGCCGGTCAACACGTGCCAGCCGCGCCCCGGCCCGATCATCGCCGGTACCTTCGCCAGCCGCAGACCGGCCGCCTGATAATCGGTCCGATCGGCCTGCCGGAGCAAGAGTTTGTGGTCGTTGTGCGACGAGAGCCGGCCACCGAGCAGCGACCGCTCCGACGTGGCGATCAGGTGGATCCCCAGACCACCACCTTCGCGGAGGAGGCGCAGTACCTCACCGAAGAGGTTGCCGCCGTCGTGGTCGTCGAGCATCGTCGACAACGCATCCCAACCGTCGATGAGAACCATGATGTGCGCCGGCCGCTTCGCCTTCGGCAGCGCCTTGCGCAGCTCGTTCAGCCCGGTCGCGTTGTGCTGGCCGGCCAACTCCTGGCGCTCAGTCAGCTCCTGATTCAGTCGGCGCAACAACCGGGTCAGCCGCTCCATATCGTGCCGCGAAACGACCGCCCCACAGTGCGGCAGCGTCTCGAGCGGAGCAAGCGCACCACCAGCCGCGTCGATGCCGTAGATGTGCACATCCGCAACGCTCAGGGTCTTCGCCGCCGAGGCCGCCATCGTCCGCAGCACCTGCGTACGCCCGGACCGCGGCGCACCGATCACATACAGATGACCAAAGCTGTCGAAGTCGATCCCCGCAACCCGCTGCTGCTGCAGCGCCGGGATGTCCTCCAGCGCATACGGCACGAACATCTCGGTCTCGCTGGTATCCGGCAGATCCTCCAGCAACAGCTGGGCACCCAAAGCGGGCTGCCACGGCTTCGGCTGTACGGCGAAGTCCGGCAACTCGGCCGCCGCATCCCGCACCGCCTCGACCAGCACATGCAGATCGGTCAGCGGAACCGTCGGAGCAGCCTCCTCGACCTCCGCCTCATCGTCCCGCTCGATCGGTCGCCCAAGCGATTCCCACGGCAGCTCAGTCACCGAAACGCCAGCCGGATCGACCGGCCCGGTGGGCTCCACGCCCTCCTTGCGCTCCCCGCCGACCCATGCAGTCTGGAACAGATCCGCAAGTCGCGGCCCGCGGCGAATCAGCGCCCGGCCCGGAATCCCCGTGCTGATCGAGGCCGCCTCGTTCACGTCGACGACGTCCTGGCTCTCGGACTGGTCGGTGACGCGCAGCGCGATCCGCAGGTTGGTGTTCGCCCGGATGTCACCGGTCACCACACCAGCCGGTCGCTGCGTGGCCAGGATCAGGTGGATCCCGAGCGATCGACCGCGCTGCGCGAGGCTGATCAGGCCCGGGACGAAGTCGGGGATCTCGGCAACCATCGCAGCGAACTCGTCGATCACCAGCAGCAGTCGTGGCAACCGCGCGATCGACGGATCGGCGGCCCGCTTCATCTGGTAGTCGATCAAGTCCTTGGCGTCGGCCGCGGCCAGGATCCGCTCCCGGCGGCGCAGCTCGGCGTCCAGCGACACCAGCACCCGCTCGACCAGGTGCGAGTCGAGGTCAGTGACCATGCCGAGCGTGTGCGGCAACCCCGCGCATTCCTTGAACGCACTGCCGCCCTTGTAGTCGACCAGGACGAACGTCAGCTCATCCGGCCGGTTCGCAACCGCGAGCGACGCGACCATCGTCTGCAACAACTCGGACTTGCCGGATCCCGTCGTACCGGCGATCAGGCCGTGCGGTCCGTCGGCCACCAGGTCGACCGAGAACCGGCCGTCAAAGTCGGTGCCCAGGATGAACGACGTACTGGCCGGGCGACGGCGCCAGCGCTCGACGATCGGCGCGGCCGACGGCGGTTCGAGCTCCAACTCGTCGAGCAGCTTGACCAGCTTCGGCAGGCCCGCGTCGTGGTCCGGGCTGATGTCGCGCACCGCCGCGAGCGCCCGCGCGATCTGCTCGCACCACTGCGGCGTGACCAGGTCGGCGCGGACGTCCTCCTGATCGGGGATCCCCGGCCGGCGGATCGTCAGTGTCTCTTCCTCGGCCGCGATCACCGCGCCGCACTCCTCCGGCAGCAGCCGCTCGTCGCGGTCCAGGCAGACCGAGTACACGCCGACCGCCGGCCCCTCGGTCAGCACCTGGATGAACCCCGGTACGTCGCGCAACCGGCGCGAGCCGTCGGCGATCACCACGATCTCGGTCTCGGGCAGGCGGTTCTGCGCCGACTGTCCTTCGGCCGCGGTCCGGCGGTGCCGGCCCTGGACCTGCGCGACCAGCTCACTGATCCGCGCGTACGTCGTCGATTCGTCGTTCGCGATGAGCACGGCCGCTGCGGCCTTGTCCGGTTGCAACTGCGGCAACCAGCGCACCCAGTTCCATTCGTCGACGGTCTCTTCATCAGCCAGTACGACGATCTTCAGCGCCTGCGGCGAATGCAGTACGGCGGCCTGGATCGCCAGCCAGCGCGCAACCCCACGGATCGTGGCTTCGGGGCCGGCGATCCCCAGCACACCGTGCTGACGCATCGGCAACGCGATCGGTGCGTCGGGGATCGTCCAGCGGATCGTCCGGTGGTTCTCCTCGCGGCCCTGGTCGTCGACCTCTTTCAGCGACGCCTGGTCAGCAGTACCAAGCCGAAGCAGCAGATAGTCCGGATCGGTACGGCGACGCTCCCACAACCGGCTGCCCGGTCGAGTCGCGAGCTGCGCGATCCGGACCGGGTCGGGCGCGGTCAGGTTGCGGATCAACCGCTCCCGCGTGACCGCGGCCTCGATCTCCTCCTCGAGAGCCGCCATCCGGGCGAAGTACCGGCGCCGGGCTTCGATGTGATCAGCGCGGTTGGTCTTCCGGGCGCTGAAGAAGTTCATGCCCATCATCATTGGGCTGAGCATCGTGAAGACGAGGAAGTAGTACGAGTTGAACAGCCCGACCATCACGAGGCCGAGCACCACCGGGGCCATCACGACCGGCCACGGGAACGGCCGCTTCTGCGGCGGTGCCGGCGGCGTTGGCAGCCGGATCTTCTCGTCGTCCAGGTGCGGTGCCAGTCGCGGCGGCCGGTTGTAGTCCAAGGTGTAGCCGTCGTCGGCCAGCCGAACCGCGGCCTGCGGCTCGAGCGCGCCACTGCACCGCAGCAGCACCGTGCCGGCCGCGAGATCCTCGTCCGGTTGCCACGCACGCACCTCGCCGACGGCGGCGTGGCCGGGATCGACCACCCGCTGCGACTTGGCCGGATCACCGGCGTGCTCGTCGTCCTCGACCCGGATCGCCGTGGTCGCGGCGTCGTCCTCCGGCGGCCCGATCTGCCGGCTCGCCACCGCTCCGGTCAGGTCGTCGGTGCGATGCCAGAACGCCTCACCGGCCGGCCCGACGGTCACCCACAGACCACCCTGCGGTACGTCGTTCCCGGTCAACTGGATCGTGCAGAGCGGATCCGCACCGATTTCATGGCTGCCCGGTCCGACCCGCCAGACCCGACCCGCCTCCGGACCGGAGACCGCGTGCAACTCGACCACGACCGGCGCCGGACCGGTCGGGCGACCCTGCAGCAGATCCGGTACGTCGATCGGCCCGCCAAGCCCGAGGACACCACCGGTCCGAACGCCGGAACCGGCCAGCGGGGCCGTCGGGTCAAGCAGTCTGCGTCCGAGAAAGAGCGGCGTACCGGGTTTGCCGAGTCCCTCGGCCAACCCGGCGACCGACAGGCCACGTGGGACGCGGACGATTCGATCGGAGCGCTCACCGGAGCGGGCTTCGACGGTGGTGAGGTTCAGCTCCATGAGGCAGCCTTCCGAGCGGGCTCGCCAGCGGTGGCCGAGACTCCGATCGGGCCCTCCGGCAGGCTCAGGTCGTCGAGATCATCGAGCGGCTCGTTCGCCAGCGCGGCGGTCTCGGTCCCGAAGTCGTGCGGTGGCAGTCGACGGATCGAGCGCGCGACAGCCCTTGCCAACGGCAACGGATCGATCCGGAGCCACTCGGCCGCGCCATGCAGTCGCAGAGTCTGGTCGGGCAGCGCTTCGACCAACCGGCAGCTGCCGCGCGCCGGGCCGAGACTGAGCAGTCGGCGACCGGCCGGGAGCGGCCCTTGGAGCGGTTCGGCACCGACCACGAACCAGGCACCGAGCCGGATCAACGCCTCGGCGAGCGGCAGACCGTCATGACGCGAATGGATGCCGTCGGCAACTTCGATCGCCCCGACCGGCAGCCGGACGTCGAGCTGGGCGGCGATCGCCTGGACGACCGGGCGGGCGATCCGATCCACGCCGTACACGGACAGAGTGCGTGGTCCGGACAGGACGTCGATCATCAGTACGGCGCTGCCGCTGCTGTCGGTGCCGAGGCAAACCAGCAGCGGCGTCTCGGTCAGACGGGCGGTCGGCTCCGGCAGGCTGTCGCGGTCGATCCACCACAACCGCGGGTCCTGGTCGTCGTGCTGCCACGGCGCGGGCAGGTCGACATCCGCCTCCGGGCCGGCGACCAGTACGCCGACTCGCTTGCGGGTGATTGCGACGGCGTACGGCGCCGTTCCGGGAACAAGGTTGGCCGCGGCAACAATCACCTGCTCCGCCGCATCCCAGGCGGTCTGGTCCCGCAGTACCTGCGTCAGCAGGCTGAGCCGACGGCGGTAGCGACGGCGGGCTGCGATCGGTTCGGTGAACGCGTGGACGGTCCGGCGGGTCTCGCGCGAGATCCAGCGCCCCAACCGCTTCCAGCCACCCAGCTTCCGGACCAGCAGGTTGACCAGAATGATGACGAGCAGCGCCACCCCGACGTACCCGAGGAAGGCGCGCACGCCACTGCTACCGAACCCTGTCATGCAGCAGCTCCGGCCCAATCTCCGCGGCTGAGCTCGGCGCGGATCTGCCGAACAGCGTTGTGGGCCCTTGATTTCACCGTCCCGAGCGGGACGCCGAGCACGGCCGCGACCTCTTCGCCGGGATGCCCGAGCAGGTGGATCCGGGCCACGACCTCGCGGTGCGCGGGCGACAACCGGCGCAGCACCTCGACCAGCACCCGGCGGTCGATCACCTGCTGTACCTCGTCGGGCTGGCGGTCGGTCTCGAAATCCGGAGCGTCCAATCCGACCGGTACGGCGCGGCCGTCGCGGCGGTGCAGGTCGATGACCAGGTTGCGGGCGACCCGGAACAACCACATCCGGACCGGACGGTCGTGCCACTCGATCCGCTCGGCCAGTTGCCAGGCTCGTAACAAGGTTTCCTGAACCACGTCCTCGACCGCATGACTGTCACGGCCCAGGATGCTCGTCACATACCTGCGCAGGCTGTCTCGTTCGGCCAGACACAGGTCGATGACGATGGTCCGGCGCGCGCACTCGTCGATGATGGATCTCCCTCGTGGCGGCTTCGGTGGAGGACCCCCAGATCAGTCGCCAAAGTAGACTGAGAACGCTCTCATCGCAACAACTCTGCGTAAACAGCTCGCAACAAAGAGGTCTCATGCGACGACCGGTCGGTTCTGCGCGGTGACCGGTATCACAGACTCGCCAGCGTTTGACGGGACGGCTCTGGTGGGGTGATCCTGCCGGGTGACAGTGCCCGAAAACCCTTGTGGGTATGAGCTCTGCCGCTCATATGAGCGGCCCGCCCCGACCGCCCCAGAGCACAGGAGCTGACGTGAGGTCACCTCGGATCCCCGGCAAGACGGCGAAAACCTCGTCGTCACGCTTCGCGGACACCTTCGCCCAGCGCCCCGACCTGCCGCGGGTCAGCCGGATGCCGGATCGGCGCGCCTGGTCGGCCACGCTGCTGGTGACGGGATTCGTGGCCGGCGTCGCGTTCGCCGTACCGGCACTGATGCACTCCGGCGGTGGAAGTTCACCAGCACAGGCAGCAGATGTGCCAATGCTTGACCAGCGAACCACCCCGGTCCCGACGCCGGGCAAGTCCATCACCACCGTGCTCAAGCCCGGCGTGACGGTGACGTTGCCTCCGGCAACAGTGACGGTCCCGGGCAAGAACACCACCATGGTCGTCACCGTCCCGGGCAAGAACCTGACCGCGACCGTGACGCTGCCGCCGAACAACACGACCGCGACCACAACCACGACCGCCACCACCACGGCGACCGCGACGACGACGGCAACCAAGACCACCAACACGACCACGACGGTCAAGGTCCCGGCCGGCGACAAGACCGCGGAGAACATCAGCGGCGGGCAGCAGCCGATGGCGTTGAAGAGCGACGAGTCCAACCGCTGTATCGACGTCAAGGACTCCGGCAACGGTGTCGGCCGCGACGGCACGCCCTTGATCGCCTGGGACTGCACCGGAAACGCCAACCAGAGCTGGGGATTCCAGCCGGATGGCACGATCCGCTCGATGGGTCTGTGCATGGACCTGGCGAACGCTCAGAGCGCCGACGGCACCCGGATCCAGCTCGCCAACTGCAACGGCGGGTGGGCGCAGAAGTTCGAGCTCACCGACAAGCGTGAGCTGATCAACCCCAACACCCACAAGTGCGTCACCGCCGGCTCCGGCGACAACGGCGCCGGCCTCGTCCTCCGCTCCTGCACCGGCGCCCCGGTGCAGAAGTGGCACAACCGCTAGAACGCGTACGGGTACGGCGACCAGTCGGCGGGGCGCTTCTCCAGGAACGAGTCGCGTCCTTCGGCTGCTTCGTCGGTGCCGTAGGCCAGTCGGGTCGCCTCGCCGGCGAAGATCTGCTGCCCGACCAGGCCGTCGTCGATCAGGTTGAAGGAGTACTTGAGCATTCGCTGAGCAGTCGGCGACTTCGCGCAGATCTTCTTGCCCCACTCGAGCGCGACCGCCTCGAGCTCGGCATGCGGCACGACCTTGTTCACCATGCCCATCCGGTACGCGTCCTCGGCGGAGTACTCGTCACCGAGGAAGAAGATCTCCCGGGCGAACTTCTGCCCCACCTGTCGCGCCAGGTATGCCGACCCGAACCCACCGTCGAACGACGCCACATCCGCATCGGTCTGCTTGAACCGCGCGTGCTCGGCCGACGCGATCGTCAGGTCCGCCACAACGTGCAGGCTGTGCCCACCACCGGCGGCCCAGCCCGGGACCACGCAGATCACGACCTTCGACATGAACCGGATCAGCCGCTGGACCTCGAGGATGTGCAGCCGCCCGGCCTTGGCCGGATCGATGGTCTCCGCGGTCGTGCCCTCGGCGTACTTGTAGCCGTCCTTGCCACGGATCCGCTGGTCGCCACCGGAGCAGAACGCCCAACCGCCGTCCCGCGGCGACGGGCCGTTGCCGGTCAGCAGCACGCACCCCACGTCGGACGACATCCGCGCGTGGTCGAGCACGCGGTACAACTCGTCGACGGTGTGCGGGCGGAACGCGTTGCGCACCTCGGGCCGGTTGAACGCGATCCGTACGACGCCTGCGTCGACCGCGCGGTGATAGGTGATATCGGTCAGCTCGAAGCCGTCGACCTGCTTCCAGGCCGACGGGTCGAAGATCTCGGAAACGGTCACGTTGCCGAGCCTAGTTCAGCTGCGTGCGGTGCTTTCGCGCAGGACGACCTCGGCCTTGAACGTCTCGGTCGTCGCCTCGCCACCCTCGATGGCCAGCTCGAGCGCACGCCGGCCCATCTGCTCCAGCGGCAGCCGCACAGTGGTCAGCCCCGGCCAGACATCCCGCAGCGTCGCGATGTCGTCGAACCCGGCCACACCGAGCTGACCCGGTACGTCGACCCCACGCGCCCGCAGCGCGGACATCGCGCCGACCGCCATCACGTCGTTCACCGCGAACAGGCAGTCCAGGTCGACGCCGCGATCCAGCAGTTGCTCGACCGCCGCATGCCCGCCGTCCCGCGTGAAGTCGCCGGCCTGGATCGCGACCGGCTCGAGTCCGGAATCGGCCAAACCGGCGACGAAGCCGTCGCGCCGATCCCGTGCCGTCGCGAGTGCATCGGGCCCACCGAGAATGCCGAACTTCCGCCAGCCCTGCCCGGCCAGCGACCGCGCCAGCTCGGCCGCGCCGGCCCGGTTGTCGGGCTCGATCGTGTGCGCCGGCATACCGGACTGGCTGACCAGCGCCAGCCCCGCACCGGAGTTCAGGAACGACGACACCTCGCTCGCCGTACGGGCCAGGCTCTCCTCGTCGGTCCGCCGGCTACCGATCATCACCGCGGCCCGGGCGCGCTGGGCACGCAAGGAGGCCAGGTAAGCAATCTCACGCTCGGCGTCGCGGAACGTGCTGGCCATCATCACCAGCAGGTTGCGCTCGTCGGCGGCCCGCATCACGCCGTTCGCGATCGCGGCGAAGTACGGGTCCTCGATGTCGTGGACCAGGATGCCGACCACGTTCGTCGACGACTTCGCCAAGGCCTGGGCCTGCGCGTTCGGCGTGTAGCCGAGCTCGTCGGCGGCCGCTTTGACCCGTTCCTGCAGCTCCGGGCGCGGTACGCGGTCGCCGCCGTTCAGTACGCGTGACGCAGTGGCGACGGACACGCCCGCGCGCTGTGCCACGTCCAGCAATGTCACCGGTGCTCGCAGATTCACTGGGCTACCCTTCCGTGCCTTCCCCCGGGGCGGTGGCGGTCACCTTATCGGAAAGCCGTTCCCCGCGCCGGTCCCCGTCACCGTGAGTACCTGGCAAGTCGCGGGCAATCTCCCCAGAACCTGGCTTTGCGGCCCGCGAGTGACTAGCCTTCCCAGCCATGACGACCGTCCGCACCAGGGTGACGATCCTGGTCTCGTCCACTGCGCTCTGTTTCGGTGCTGCCATCGGTTCTGCCACGGCCGCACCGCTTCCGGACGGGCCCGACCGCGGCGGGGCGCCGGCCCCGGCCGAGACCCCGTCGAACATCGACCAGAGCACGAACAGCACCAAGCCGGTCTACGACTACGCGAACGCGATCCGCGAGTCCGTGTACGTCGACACTGCGATGGACTCGGATTCCGACGGCACGAACGACGTGATCGCGGTCGACATCGTCCGGCCCAGCGAGACCGCGCTGACCGGCCGCAAGATCCCGGTGATCATGGACGCCTCGCCGTACTACTCCTGCTGCGGACGCGGCAACGAGAGCGAGAAGAAGACCTACGACGAGAACGGCGTCATCCAGAAGATGCCGCTGTTCTACGACAACTACTTCGTCCCTCGCGGCTACGCGATGGTCGGCGTCGACATCGTCGGCACCAACCGCTCCACCGGCTGCGGTGACGTCGGCGGCAAGGACGAGATCGACTCCGTGGTCGCGGTGATCGACTGGCTGAACGGCCGCAACAGCGCGCACACGTCCGACGGGACGCCTGTGACGGCGACTTGGACGACCGGCGCGGTCGGCATGATCGGCAAGTCGTACGACGGAACGCTGGCCAACGGGGTCGCGGCGACCGGAGTCCGTGGGCTGAAGACGATCGTGCCGATTTCGGCGATCTCTTCGTGGTACGACTACACCCGCTCCGGCGGGGTGCCGTACTCCGACGACTACATGCCGTGGCTCGCGGGCTACGTCGGCCACGACACGCCGGCCTGTGAAGCGGTCCGCGCCGACCTCGGTGACAACGACGACGACGAGACCGGCGACTACACGAAGTTCTGGGCCGAGCGCGACTACCTGAAGGACGCCCGCAAGGTGAAGGCGTCGGTCTTCATGACCCACGGCCTGAGCGACTACAACGTGCAGACCAACCACTTCTCCCAGTGGTGGACGGCACTCGCCAAGAACAACGTGCCCCGCAAACTGTGGCTGGGTCTCGAGGACCACGTGGACCCGTTCGAGTTCCGCCGCGACAAGTGGGTGGACGAGCTGCACAAGTGGTTCGACTACTGGCTGCAGGGTCTGCCGAACGGCGTCATGCGCGAACCGATGGCGTCCGTCGAAACCGCGCCCGACAAGTGGGCCGACTACAAGACCTGGCCGGCCGCGAAGCACGCAATGCCGATCCCGCTCGCCGCCGGCAAACTAGGTGCCCCAGGCAAGGGAACCGTCACCGTCACCGACGACCCCGATCTCACCGAAGACGACATCGTCGCCACGCCGTCCGAGGTGATCGCCGGCCGCCAGATGTTCGTCTCCGCGCCACTGCCGGCCGCAATCCGCGTCAGCGGCACCCCGACCGTGACGTTGCGAATCAAGGCCGACTCGACCACCACGCCCATCACCGCCCGACTCATCGAGTACGGCGACGCAGCGCGGTACTCGGGCATCCGTCGTACCGGCACCGAGAGCTGCTACGGCGAGAAGACCAGCTACGACGACGGCTGCTACTTCGAGGTCGAGAAGCAGACGGCCCAGTCCGACCACGGCATCGTCAGCCGAGGCTGGATCGACGCCGCCCACAGCGACTCCCTCGCCAAGCCGAAGCCGCTGACCCCCGGCAAGTGGACCACCGTCACCGTCCCCCTCCGCGCCCAAGACGAAATCATCCCCAAGGGCCGAGTCCTAGGCCTGGCGGTCACCCTCTCCGACACCGAATGGACCAGCCCGAACGACACCGGCGCCTCCATCGACATAGACCTAGCCGGCAGCCGCCTGAACCTCCCCCTGACCACCGGCAAACTAACCGCCCCCACCAAGCTCACCCCCCTGGACGTCGCCATCACCACCCCCACCGAACGCCCAGACCTCCGCGACCCCAAGAACTAACCTCGTTGGTGAGTGGCAGCGGACCGCCCCCACTCACCAACTCCCCCCGCCAGGTCCACTCCACGCTCACCACCCCCTGCCCAAGCACCTCCTCGCAGGGTTAGTGAGTGGCGCACGTCCGCACCCACCCGCCACGTCACCACGTCCGCCGCGGCTGGCGTGCTCATCGCAGCATCCCGCACCGTCTCGCGACGAACCGCCACCACCCACCAACCACCCGCGCCGGGCCCGGCTCACGCTCACCACACCCCACGCGACCACCCCACAGCACGCTTACTAGGCGATGCACGTCCGCCCACCACCAGCGGCGGACACCCCACGACTGCCGGGTGATGCACGTCCGCCAACCACCCACGGACGGACGCCCCACAGCCCGACTACAGGGTGATGGGCGCGTATCAACCCAGCCCAACAGCGGACACCCCAGTCCGCCGGCGGATGCCCCAGGCTGACCCATCACCCCGATTCGCCCTCGCCTCCCACTGAGCACCACCCCCGAATCACCTTCCGCGACTAGAGCCCATGCGTGCGGGCGTGAATGTCGCACGACTCAGTCGTGGTGGTCGCTCGCGTGGCGGCAACTCGTGGTGTCGGCTCCGCTTGCACGCTCCACCTTGGTTGCCTTCGCGGGACCACCTTGAGCGGAATCACGGGAGAGCCAGCGCCGTAGGCGCCAAAGGATGAGTCGCCGCCGGAGGCGGTGTCGTTGCGGCGGTGGTTTGTGGAGTACTCCGCAGTGTGTAGTAGTGTGTGGTGTGGATGAGGAGGTTGGGGATGGATACGAGCCAGTTGCTCAAAGGGGTGCTTGATCTCGCGGTGCTTGCGGTTTTGCGGGATGCCGACGGTTATGGGTACGACGTGTTGCGGCGGCTGAGGGCTGCTGGGCTTCATGACGTGGCGGACGCCTCGGTGTATGGGACGTTGCGGCGGTTGTTCGCAGCCGGAGCGTTGACGTCGTACGTGCAGCCCAGTGAGGAAGGCCCGCATCGGAAGTACTACGGGCTGAACAAGACCGGCCACGACCTGCTCGACCAGTCCACCCGGACCTGGACCCATTTCGCCGACATCATGTCGGTTCTGCTGCTGACCAAGGAGGCCGCGTGAACAGCACTCTGACCGGAGCGGTCGCGAGTTATCTCGCCCAGGTGCGGGCGGAGCTGAGCGACTTGCCGCCCGGCGAGCTGGCGGATGTGCTCGACGACGTCACCGGTCACCTCACCGAGGTCGCGGCGGAGTTCGAGGGTGAGCCGACGGGTATCGCCCTCCAGGAACGCCTCGGGACTCCGCGCGAGTACGCCGCCGAGCTGCGGACCGCGGCCGGCTATCCGCCGCGGACCCAGCCGGTCACCGACCAGAACCCGGGCAACCGCGCACTCCGCTGGGGCATCATCGCCACCCTCGTCGGCCCGTTCTTCGTCGCCATTGCGGTCTTCGCGGGTGGTCAGGGAGCGAGTGCGTTCTTCGGGTTCATCGGATTCGTGATCCTGTTCGGCGCGGCCTACCTCGGTGTCCGCGCCCTCCGCGACAACGACCCGCGAGTCGTCCTCGACACCCCGCGCGGTCAGCGCGGCGAACGCGCGATCCGCGACCTCATCGAGCAGATCCCGCCGAACGTGCGCAAGGAGCTCGTCACCATCGGCCAGCCGGTCTGGTGGGTCCTCCGCGGTGCGGTCGGTGGCGGCGGGTTCTTCCTGCTCTTCGGTGCCGGTGCGGTCGCCGTCGTCGGCTCGATCGTCGGCGCCGTGGTGTCGGTCTGGGTCGCCCGCCGCACCCAGCAGGACCACCGCTGGCTCTGGTACGTCGTCCCGCTCAACGTGGTCGCCGCAGTCGCCGTACCGGCCTTCCTGTCGGCTGCCTTCCTCGGCGCGTACAGCGGTGTCTTCGACCGGGACAACTACCAGGGCGCCAGCTCGTACAACCCGCCGAGCGAAGGCCTGCGGTGGAACGGTTCCGAGGTGACGAACGTGTACCCGTTCGATGCCCAGGGCAAGCAGACCTCGGTGGCGCTGTACACGCAGGACGGTGAGGCCATCACCTTGCCGCCGCAGGACTGTGCGCGGGACGGCAACGGCAACGGCGTCTCGGGCCAGGCGAACAGCAACATCGTCCCGCATGCCGTCGCCACCTACGTCCCGAGCGAGAACACCCCCACCGAAAGCGACCCGAACGAGTCGCCGGTCTGCAAGGACGAATCGAAGGCGCCGTTCACCCCACCGCAGTTCCCGACCGCAGGCCCGACGACGAACCCGACGCCGACCCCGAACCCGACGCCGTCGAACAAGGTGACACCGCCGGCCGTGAAGCCGAGCGCGAAGCCGACGCCGGGAGCGACGTTGACGGTTCAGCCGACCCGTTAGTCAGAAGTGCGCCGCGGCGACGCGGCGGTAGGTGTAGCCGAGGCGGTGGTAGACCGCGATCGCGGCGGGGTTGTCGCGGTCGACCATCAGCCCGGCACGGCCATGACGTTTGACCAGCTCAGCGGTGACGAACCCGCAGACCTGCCGCGACAATCCCTTGCCTCGGGCAACCACCTGCGTCGCCACCCCGGCCAGGAATCCGACCTCGGGCGCACTCCACGCATCGGCCGCGATACTCAGCAGCTCCCCGTCACCACCGGAGATCGCCGCCCACCGCCGTACCCCAGGACGCCCGGGCCACGCGTACGACGAAGGTGACGCCACGGCCAGCAGTTCCTCCACCCCGTCGTCACCTTCCAGCCATCCCGTGGTCGTCGTGACCACCGGAACCTCCGCGGTATCCATCCACCCAAACGCAGCCGAGAACTCCAGCCCCGGCACCCGATCCGCCAGCTCGCGCAGCAGATCCTCATCCCCAAACGGCCGGTACGACGGACCAACTTCGCCCGCGACCGCGGTCACCAACCGAGCCACCTCCGCAGGCGGTCCCGCCACGGCCAGCCGATCACGTTGCGAGAGCTCCGGCGACGCAACAGCGACCGCGCTCCCGTCGTACCAGGCTCGAACACCAGGCGCGAACCCCTGCCCAGCCCAAACAATCAGCGGATCCCCGGAAGCGGCGCGAATCAGGTCAGCGGTGGTGTGGATCTCCTGCACAAGCTCATTCTGTCTCAGCCCGCTGAAGCGCGAACGGGACGAGGTGGTGATAGCCACGGACCGAGACGCGGCGGAGTTTGCGAAGCCGGTACGACGGATGCCCGTCGAGGGCGGCCGCCAATTCGCGGTCGACGAGAACGCGGCCGGGTTTGCACTCGGAAGTGAGGCGGGCGGCGATGTTCACCACCTCGCCATACACGTCGCCCAACCGGATCAGGATGCTGCCGTAGCAGAGCCCGATCCGCAGCTCAGGAAGATCACCGGCCGCGGCGACCGCGTCCTGGAGGGCGAGCGCGACGGCCGCGGCCTGAGCCGCGGTATCAGTCACGAACAGCACCTCATCGCCGATCGACTTGATCACCCGACCGCCGTTCAGCGCCACGACATCCGCGGCCATACCTTCGAACCGCTCGATCAGCTGCCCAAGCTCGACCTCACTCAGCCTGCGGGTCAGCCGCGTGTAGCTGACAATGTCCGCGAACCCGACCGCACGAATCCCCCGCGCCAGCTCAGAGGAACCCGCCACCGCCCGCCCGGCCGCGGCGGCCAGGTGACGTCGCCAGACGTAGGTCTGCAGCTTCTCCATCGCGGGCAGGAGCAGCCCGGCCACCTCAAGCGCCTCGTCGGCCTCCAGCGGAGCCGTGGCCAGGAAGTCCAGGAACATCGCCGACTGCCACGAGGCCAGTCGCGACTGCGTCTGCCCGAGCTTGCGAGCCAGCGAGGACTCCATCTCGGGATCGATGAAGTTGTCGTCCTCGAGTGCCGCGACCAGCCGCAGCGCCTCGACGTCGCCGTCGGTGAATGCGACCTCGTCGTCCGGCACCGTCGCGAACCCGAGCGCATGCCACATCCGCTCGGCGCGGGCGATCGAGATCCCGGCGCGCTGCGATACCTCGATCCGGGTGAACTTCCGATCGCCGCCGAGCAGAGTGCGTTCGAACTCGGCCTGCAGGGCCGCTAGGTCCGGCTGCCCGGCAGCAGCGGCAGCTCCGGCGTCAGGCTCCACCGCGACGCTCGGCGATGGTGGCGTCGATGGCCTCGCGGAAGTCGGGCAGCCGCTTGGTCAGGTCGTCGAACTTCTCCCGGGTGAAGTGCAGCAGCTGCAGCCGCGACTTCGCCGTCACGGTTGCCGTCCGCAACGTGTTCTTCCGGACCCCGACCTCGCCGGCGATATCACCCGGGCCGAGCTCGGCGATCTCCTCGCCTTTGACCCGGACCGCCGCCGTACCGCTCAGGATCAGGTACGCCGCATCCGGTGGAGTCTGCTCGAGGATCAGCGACCACCCGGCCGGCACGGACACCTCTTCGCCGGCCCGGAAGATGTCCCGGATGTCCTTCCCGGACAGGTCCGCGAACAGCGGAAGGTCCCGCGGGGACGTTCTACCCAATGCCACGTCGATCCTCCGAATCGCCGATGTTCCCCGTCGGTAACTCTATCCCGCTGCACCCGTGCCGGTCATCAGCATCCCCGGCCTGGTGAAATCACACGCTAATGGTCTAGTGGAGTTTCTTGCCGGAAGCGGCACGCGGCCCGACGCTGAGCCGTATCAACCCCGGCCGCCCCGAGGACGGATCATGCGACTTTTCCGTTGTTTTCTTGCCCTCATCACCCTGATCGCACTCGCTCCACTCACCCAGGCCCGCGCCACCGGCTCGCTGGCCGGATCCTGGGCCTGGACCGAATCGGTATATACCAGTGTATTCCCCGACTCCCGTCCATCCGCCGATTCCGGCGACGTCTTGCGCCTCGACACCGCCCGCAACGAGTACGAGGCGGCCCAGCTCGTCGTACGGCGCCCGGACGCCTTCCGGGTCGACCAGGTCGCCTTCACCGATCTGGTCAGCGGCGCGAACCGGCTCCCGGCCGCGAATCTCGAGTACAAGTTCGTCGAGACGACGTACCTGAACCGGAACTCGGGCACGCCCAACCCGGTGTATCCGCTGACCCGCACCGGCGCCGGCCAGTACCCCGACGGCTTGTCGAACGATCCGGCCCGCGACGTACCGGCTCGGACCACCCAGCCGATCTGGATCCGCGTCTTCGTCCCCGCGACCACGCCAGGCGGTCTTTACACCGGTACGGCGACCGTCCGGACGACTGCCGGCGACCAGGCGGTCCCGATCCAGGTCGACGTACGGGCGGTGACGTTGCCAGAGGCAAGTGATGGCGGGTTCACGAATGCCCTGTGGTCGTTGATGTTCGGGGCCCTCGACACCGGGGATCCGGAGCTCGGCGGTAGGGAGCCGGTGGAGGACGCGTTCGGTCAGGTCAAGTACACCGACGGCTGGTGGGCCCTGATGGAGAACCTGGCCAAGGAGTGGAAGGCGCATCGGACCAACAACCTCAGCGTCCCGATGATGCGGGTGCTCACCGATGCGCACACGTCCTTCGACGCGGCCACCGGCAAGTACGTCTTTCAGTGGCAGCGCTTCGACGAGATCGTCGAGTTCTTCCTGGCCCGCGGTGGCGTCAAGCGCATCGAGGGCTTCCTGCAGAGCTACGACCACGGGAACCCGGACTGGTCGGTCGAGATGATCGATCCGGTGACCAACACTCCGGTCCGGCGGGCGTGGAACAGCCCGACCGCTACGCGCTGGCTCGACCAGTACACGACGGCTCTGCGCGCTCACCTGGAAGCGAAGGGCTGGGCGTCGAAGTTCTGGACGCACGTCGGCGACGAGCCCACTGGTAAGAACGGCGAGAGTTCCTGGACCGGCATCGCGAACCGGATGCGGGCAGCCTGGCCGGACATCAAGCTCGGCGACGCCGCATACGAGGAGCCGGCGGCGAGCCGGCTGGCCGAGCGCGCCGACATCATGATCCCGAACCTGGGCAACTACAGCACGACCCCCGCGGCGTACGACCGGCTGCGCACCGAGCAGGGCAAGGAGTTGTGGCTGTACAACTGCAGCATCCCGGTCGCCAACTACCTCAACCGTTTCGTCGACCAGCCGCAGTGGCACCAGCGGCAGACGATGTGGTTCGCGTACTCCCGCGGCGCCTCCGGCTACCTGCACTGGGCGATGGACAAGTGGTGGTACCCGGTCGACCAGCACAACGAGAAGGGCGACGGCTACATCGTCCTGCCTGACCGGGCTCGCCAGACGATCAAGTCGACCGTCCGCTACGAATCGCTGCGCGACGGCATCGAGGACTGGGAGGTCCTCAACCTGCTTGGCAAGACCGACCCGGTCGCCGCGCGCGATCTCGCCGCCGGCCTGGTGCCCCTTGGTGACAAGTACACGCCAGACACGTCGTACATGATTCGGATCCGTCGCACGATGCTCGACCTCGCGGCCGGTCGACCGGTGCCGGCTCTGCCTGCCACGACGACCAGCGGCAGCGGGTGGCGTCAGCTCGACTTCGGCAAGCAGGTGCAGCTCGACACCGTGCGGCTGCGCTGGACCGGCGGCGTACCGGCTTCGGTGAAGCTGAGCATCTCGTACGACGGGAGCCGGTGGACGCCGATCTCCGCGAGCACGGGTGTCAGCACTCCTAATGCCAAGGCGCGGTATGTCCGGATCGAGACGGCATCGGCGCTGTCATCGGTCGACGTGACCGGCGCTGTCCTCGCGAGTCCGAATCTGGCGGGTGGGCGCGAGTATCGCTGGTCGGAGACACCGTGGGGCGAGCGGCCGGACAGCGGCGGGGAGGCGACGGACGGCGTACTGGCTGATGCTCAGGACGACGGCCGGTCGGTTGGTTTCACCTTTGCGCCGGGCGCTCGGCGGACTGTGTCGCTGACGATGGACCTTGGCACGGTCCAGCGGGTTGGCCGGGCCCGGACACATGCGTACGAGGAGTACCCGGCGTATCGGCCGGATGAGGTTCGGGTGTTGACGAGCGTTGATGGGGAGCGCTTCACGTCGCGCGCTGCGCAGCCGGCGCCGCGGGGCACGGCTGGGGTTTGGTACGACCTCACGTTCGCGGCCGCGCCGGCGCGGTACGTGCGGTTCGAGTTCCCGAAGACCGGGTCGGCGACGGGCGACAAGATGTTCGTGGACGACGTCGAGGTGTACGGCGCCTCGGAGCCGGCGAACCTGGCGTGGGGTCGGCCGGTGTATCGGAACGTCGAGCCGGCCGCGGCTTACCCGGACTCCGGGCAGGAATCGACCGATGGCATTCGCGGTGGTGGATTCGGTGACGGACTGGGCTACGGCTATCCGTTGGCGGCCGGTGAGACCAAGAGCGTGGAGGTCGAGGTCGATCTCGGCGGGTCGAAGGTGGTCGACCGCGTTCGGGTGGCGGCGTACGACGACGATCTGCACGACTATGCGCCCGACAAGGTGCAGGTGGTGGTTGCCGGTGCGGTGGTGGCAGAGGCCGTCGTACCGGTTGGCGGGTGGTACGACCTGAGCTTCCCTGCGGTCAGCCATGACGGGGTGGTCGTGCGGCTGACCAAGACCGAGCACCACTTCGCGGACTACCTGTTCGTGGACGAGATCGTCGTACAGGGTGCGATCGGGCCTGATCTGGTCCGGTCGTATTCGGCACCGGCCGCTCAGTACCCCGATGGTGGGTCGGAGTCGGCGGACGGCGTACTGGCTGGGCACTACCGCGACGGGCGCTCGTACGGCTATCCGGCACCTCGTACGGCGGACGTCGTACTGGATCTGGGATCGGTGGCACCGGTGTCGTTGGTCCGGGTGCGGGCCTATGCCGACGGGGAGCACGACTATGCGCCGTCGGAGGTGGTCGTCGCGACCAGCACGGACGGTACGTCGTACACGGAACGCACTCGGACATCGACGGCGGCCGCGCGTTGGTTCGAGCTGCCGTTCAGCGCGGTGGACGCACGGTATGTCCGGGTGACGCTCCGCAAGACCACGGGGACGAACGCGGACTGGCTCTTCATCGACGAGCTCACGGCGCATTGACCTCGGTCGCATGCGGGTCTACGGTGACGGGAAATCGATTTCTTCCCCCGCCTGAGGAGATCCGCATGCGGAACCGATGGTTGTTCGTCCTCCCTGTGGTGATCGGGGCCGCGCTGGTACCGGCCGGCCCCGCTGCGTTGGCGACTCCGGTGCCGTCACCGGCCGAGCGAGTCGCCAAGCTGACCGGGCCGCAGTCGATCAACGACACCGAGGCCCGGTTCGCGCTGAAGGCGACCGACCTCGGAATCCTGTGGGACAACGGATCCGGCGAGATCCTGACCGCGTTCGGCGACAGCTACGGCGCGGGGTGGACCGGGCCGGGTGGCGGGGCCGGCGATCCGGCGACCATCGACTGGCGGTGCAACCTGCTGCTGCGGAGCAAGGACCGGAACCTGGCCGACGGGATGACGCTGGATTCTGCGGCCGAGGACCGGCCCGGGCACGCGAAGGAGTTCCTGGGCTGCAAGAAGATCGACCGCGACGAGCACACCGTCATCCCGACCGGGGGCATCTCGGTCGGGAAACGCCAGTACGTGCAGTACATGTCGGTCAACTACTGGGGTCCGGCCGGCTCGTGGTTCACGAACTACTCCGGTTTCGCCTACTCCGACGACAACGGCGAGAACTGGACGAAGTCGCCGACCGCGCGCTGGCAGAACACGGCGTCGTGGGATTCGAACTTCCAGATGGTCGCGTTGGTGCGGTCAGCCGGCTATGTGTACATGATCGGTACGCCGAACGGTCGGTTCGGAAACGCTTATCTGGCTCGGGTTTCGGAATCTCGGGTTCTCGACAAGGACGCGTGGCGATACTGGGATGGGCGGACGTGGACGCGGTCGGAGCGGTCCGCCGTACCGATTGCGGCGGGGCCGGTGTCCGAGGTGTCGGTGCAGTGGAACGCGCATCTCGGCAAGTGGCTGATGATGTATCTCGACGAGCAGCGGGCATCCGTCGTACTGCGGACTTCCGCGTCGTTGACCGGGCCGTGGAGTGGTGAGCAGGTCGTTGTCCGCGGCACCGACTTCCCGGGGCTGTACGGGACGTACATGCATCCTTGGTCGACTGGGTCGGATCTGTATTTCACGATGTCGCAGTGGGATCCGTACAACGTGTTCCTGATGCACACCAAGCTGACTGATGACGGTCAGATTGCCAACCTGGTCACGGATCCTGGCTTCGAGGCGCAGACCGGTAGTACACCTTCGGCGCCTTGGCAGTTGAATGGTCAGGGCGGGATCGACCGGTCCAACCTGGGGCATTCGGGGGTCAACAACGCGTTCGTCCGGGCTTCCATCGGATCACATCAGTTGCAGCAGACCGTTGCCGTGCGCCCCTATCACCGGTATCGGTTGTCCGCTTGGATCCGGACTGCGGAGAACAACTCCGAGACGATGATCGGAGTCCGCACGCTGCGCGGGCGGACGGTGGTTGAGCGGACGGGTGGCGCGCATCCGGCGTACACGAAGGTGTCCGTCGACTTCGATTCTGGGCGGGAGTCGCTGGTTCAGCTGTACGCCGGGTTCTTCGGGCATGGGCAGGATGTCTGGCTGCAGGTGGATGACGTGGAGCTACGGGAGACGTAATCCACGCATCTGCGGCGAGGCGTACACGTTGGTGATGCGGACGCCGTCCAGCCAGTCGGTGAGCCGTTCCGCTTCAGCCTCTAGTGCCTTGTGCGCCTGCTTGCCGACGTCGTCGTGAATGACCAGGCGCACAGGCGCGGCCGAGTCGTCGGGGTCCTGGACCCAACAGCCGACAATCCGGCCGTTCCACCACGCGGTGTTGCCGGCATTGCCGTTGGTGTCGAACAGGTACGGCTTGTCCGCCGGATCCAGGTAGAAGTCGCGCTCCTTCCACCCCATCACCGTCGGATCAAGCGAAGGAAGCAACGCAGCCCAGGGCTCGCCGCCTTCTGGAGCCCGGCGACCGGCTCCGCCCGCGCCCACCTCGTCCGCGGGCCCCCGACCTGCGGGCGCCATCGCCGCCGCACCCGCACCGCTCGCGGGCGCTGGACCTGCGGGCTCCGTGTCGTCCGGCAGGACCCAGCCGGTGGCGCCTCCATCCAGGCTCACTTCGACCGCCTCGACGTCGGCCAGCGCTCGTCGTACGGCGGTCTTGGTGCCGCCGAGCCACCAGACGATGTCGGCCTCGGTGCCCGGTCCGAAGGTCGCGAGCCAGCGGCGGACCAGCTCGGCGTACCCCTCGTGCTCCTCGAGCGGCGTCGGGACCTCGCCGAGCCAGTGTTTGGTGGTCGTCCACGCGGGCTTGTTGAAGCGCCAGTGGCCGGCGTTGACGGCACGCATCACGTCACCCTGCGCGGACAGCAGCGCCATCACCACCGGCGCGATCGGCAGGTCACCGCCCCACTTCTTGTCCGGACCGCCGCCAGTGCTTATCCGTACGTCGAGCGCCGGGACCTGGTCGCGGATCTCGCGGGTTGTGCGAGCAACGCCGTCCGCCAGCAGGTCGCGCACCGCCGCGGTCGCCTCGTCCAGCCACGGCCGAATCGCGTCGCCACTCACAACCCCGCCATCGGCCAACCGCTTCGTCGCGTCCGTCACCTGCTGACGCGCAACGCGCGCCGCGGCGCTCCCTAACGCGGCCGGCAGCAGGTCCCGCGGGAACACGAACAACGTGCGCCGCATCGCCAACTGCTTCACCACGCTGCGTTCGTCGTACAAGGCGCTGTCCACCTCAGCCACCGTCACCCCGGCAACGCGCGCCCACAACGACAGGTGCACGGTGGCCGCCTCGGTCGCGTGCAGCACCGTCATCCCGCGCACCGCATCCTCGATCGCGCCGAAGCGCCGTACCAGCCCGTGGCGGATCGCAAGCCGCCGCCGGCGGTCGTCATCGGTGATGTGCAGCATGCCGCAATCCTGACAGGAGTAGCGGTCAGTCTGTGGCCGCTGATCGGGTGCGGCGACTCCGGCGAGAGCTGGTACGACGGCGTACCGGGCGGCGGGGACCGATCAAGCGGGGACCGGCCAGGCGGTCCTCGAGTCGGCGGGCCTCGCGGCGGATCGGCTGGGCGACGTACTCACCCAGGATCACTCCGGACGCGATGGCGATGGCGATCGCGACCGCCGTGGCGAGGCTGACGATGCCGATCAGGTTGCCGAGGCCGGTCAGTTCGTACAGGCCTTTGTAGATGGTGAGTCCCGGCAGCAGCGGTACCGTGCCGGACACGACCACCACCAACGGCGGTACGCCGGATCTCCGGCCGAGCGAATAGCTCCCGAACCCGACCGTGAACGCCGCGGCCGCGGTCGACCACGCCGGCCCGAACTCCGCCCGCGTCATCAACGTGAACACCAGCGACCCCGCCCCACCGATCACCGCAACCGGCAACAACGCCCGCAGCGGCGCGTACGACGCGTAGGCGAACGCGACCGCCATCAGCGCGCCGGAACCGACCATGATCGGCAAGTTCGAAAGCTGGATCGTCTGCGCCTCGATACCGACATGGAAGCCGAGTTTGATACCGATCGCGAGACCGAGGCTGACACCCGCGATGATGCCGCCGGTGAGCAGCATCGCCTCGAGACTGCGAGCGGCCGCGGTCACGTAGTACCCGGTGATCGCATCCTGAACAGCACCGGTCAACGCGATCCCGGCCAACAGCATGATGATGCCCGCGGCAACGACCAACGACGGTTTCACCGGCGCATGAACGGCGTACAGAACCAGCGCGACCGCGGTCGCGACAAACGCTCCGGCGACTTGCTGATAGAACGCGGGCAACCGCTGCCGGTTGAACCATCGGTTGCTCAAATCGATCACGATCGCCGTAACGACCGCAACCAACGTGATCAACCAACCACCGCCAAGCAGCAACGTCGCACCACCCGCCATCACACCCCAGGCGACGACGGCAGTCCACCGCGGGTACGGCGGTCCGGCCGACGTCAGGCGGGCGAGTTCGCGGCTCGCCTCGTCGCGGGTGACTTCGCCGCGTGAGTACCGGCGTACCAGGTGATCGACCTCGGTCAGACGGGAGAAGTCCTGCGACCGGTAACGCACGACGCGCATATGCGTCTCGGGCGCGGTATCCGGCGACGCCTGGTACGAGATCGCGATCGACGTGAACGTGATGTCGACCTCACAACCCCGCAACCCACCAGCCGCTGTCACACCAAGAATGGTCGCCGTGGCATCCGCCGTACCGGCCCCGCTGGACAGCAACACCTCGCCGACCCGCAACGCCAGATCCAGCGTCCGGTAAACCTCCCGCTGCTCGTCCAGATCCGTCACCCCACCAGCACATCACACCGCCACCCCCATCCGCCCGAGCGCATCCCTGACGAACACATCGCGCCGCTCAGTCGCTTGGGCCCAATCCAGCACCGTCGGCGTGTTGAGCGCCGCCACCAGATCCCAGTACGCACTCCCGCCGGTTGCCCGCAGCCCATAAGTGATCGCCATCTGCTTCCGCAGCTCCCCGAAATCCACCCCCGGATTCCCGACGCCCGCCGTCTTCCAGTCGATCAACACACACTCACCCCCAGCCCAAGCCACGTTCCCCGGCCAAACATCCCCATGCAAAAACACCGTCGGCCCCTGCGGCACCTCCATCCCCCGTACGACGTCATCCGCCAACCGCAGCAGTCGTGTCGTACGCATTGCGCCGACCCGCCGATCCCGAGCAAAGTCATCCACCGCAATAGGCCGAGTCCGCACCGGCAACCCCGGCCGAGCCTCCAACGGCACATGCACGCGGTCCAACGCGGCGTGCACCCGCGCGATGTCAGGTCTGTCCGGCCACGTCGTACTCCCGATCACCCTCTCCACAGTCGCCGGCACGTCGAGATCCACCCCCAACAACCGAGGCGCCGGCACCCCGAACTCCTCCGCAACCGCCAACGCCGCAGCCCCGGTAGCAACCATCCCCGCATCAACCCGAGGAGTCACCGCCCGCAGCACAACGCCTTCGCGCCGCCCGCCAACCTCAACCGTCACCAGCCAAGGCCCCTGCACCCCATGCAACGGCCGCACAGACACGACCATCGCCCCGTCGCCAACACACCCAGCGACCCACCCCAACACCCGCTCGGCCGGCATCCCGCCGCCTGCGCTCCTACCCTTCCCGCACCGTCCGACCATGCCACACCCCCGGGTAACCAACAACCACCCCGCCCTCGGGCGAACCACCGCCGCCTTCCCTCGCGTTCATCCTCCCCAGACCGCTTCGGGGAGGCTCCAGGCCGGATTCGGGCGGTGGATCCTCCCCGCACTCCCCCACGGCCAGCGCGCAGTCCCCCAAACCGGTTTGGGGAGGAAGTTGGGCCGGTCGGGGCGGATATCCACCCCACGCCTTCCGCAACGGTCACCCGCGGGCGACGGCAACTCACTCCCCCAGCCACAGCCCGGCCAGCACAAGCAACGGAGACGCGGTAGCCGGCCTCGCCATCCCCTCAGCCACGCGCCCTGGCCCGCCCTCTTGTTTTGTCGGCCGCTTTAGCGGTCGAGTTCGCGCCGGGCTCGGCCGGAGACGTACGTGGGTGGTTGCTCGCCGCGACGGCCGACTAAAAGAAGGGGTGGCTGGGCGACGCGCGGGCTGAGGGGGATGGCGAGGCCGGCTACCGCACTCTCCGTCGCCTGGGGCTGACGGGCTTTGGCTGATGCTACGGCAAGGGGCCCGAGGACACCTGGTGACGCCGCATGAGAGACGCTCGGAGCGTGATCAAGCCGCACGGGAGGCGGCTTGAGCCCGACCACGTCGCACGGGAAGCGTTTCGAGGCGGACCACGTCGTACGGGAGGGGTTTCGGGGCGGGATCACGTCGTGCGGGACTTGATTCGGGCGTTGGTCGGAAATAAAGCGGGTGGTGGCGCCGAAAATCCTCCGACGAGCGGCTTGGGCGTCGGTACGGACACGTAGTGGGTAGTCGGTCGGAGGGCCGGTGAGCGTGGATCGGGGTGGGCGGGAGTCAGTGCGAGGGACTAGTACGTGTTCTTCGCTACGGCGGCCAGTCGGGGCGGGTTGGGGATATCGCTTTCCGGTTTCGGGTTGACTCGTCGTTTCAGCTCTCTTATGGTTGCGGAACACGCCTTGGAAAGCCCTTTCCAAGGGTTCGAGGGAGGCGCGGGGAACTGTGAGCGAGCGACGTATCGGGATCGTGATGAACGGGGTCACCGGCCGGATGGGGCTGCGGCAGCATCTGGAGCGCTCGATCGTGGCGATCCGGGAGCAGGGCGGGATCCAGGCTGCTGACGGGACGATGATCATTCCGGACCCGATTCTGGTCGGGCGGAACGAGTTGAAGTTGCGGCGGATCGCGGAGACGTACGGGCTGAGCCGGTGGACGACCGATGTCGCCGAGGCGCTCGCGGAGCCGGATGTGGAGATCTACTTCGACTCGCAGCTCACGCAGTTGCGGGAGAAGGGGGTCCGCGCGGCGGTGGAGGCCGGGAAGGCGATCTACTGCGAGAAGCCGATCGCCGACAGTCTCGACGCGGCGGTCGACCTGGCTCGGCTGGTGCGGGATTCGGGGCTGAAGAACGGTGTCGTCCAGGACAAGCTGTCACTGCCGGGGCTGCGGAAGCTGAAGCGGTTGGTCGACGGTGGGTTCTTCGGGAAGATCCTGTCGGTGCGCGGCGAGTTCGGATACTGGGTGTTCGAAGGCGACTGGCAGGAAGCGCAGCGGCCGTCGTGGAACTACAAGTCCGAAGAGGGCGGCGGGATCATCGTCGACATGTTCTGCCACTGGCGGTACGTGCTCGACCAGATCTTCGGTGAGGTCAAGTCCGTCTACTGCCAGGGCGCGACCCATCTTCCGGCCCGCTGGGACGAGCAGGGCAAGGAATACGCGGCCACGGCCGACGACGCGGCGTACGGCGTGTTCGAGCTCGAGGGCGGGATCGTCGCGCAGCTGAACTCGTCGTGGACGACTCGGGTGTTCCGGGACGAGCTGGTCGAGTTCCAGGTGGACGGGACCGAGGGTTCGGCGGTTGCCGGGCTGCGGAACTGTCGCGTGCAGCACCGGTCCGCGACTCCGAAGCCGGTCTGGAACCCGGACATCCCGGCCACGGAGAACTTCCGCGAGCAGTGGGCGACGGTTCCGGACAACGAGACGTTCGACAACGGGTTCAAGGTGCAGTGGGAGATGTTCCTGCGCCACATCGTCGACGACGCGCCGTGGTCGTGGGACTTCGTCGAGGGTGTCAAGGGTGTGCAGCTCGCTGAGCTCGGACTGCAGTCGTGGCGCGAGGGACGCAAGCTCGAGGTGCCGGCGCTCGACCTCGGAGCGAAGTGATGAAGCTGCCGCTGAACGGTGAGCTGGTCGACTACCAGCTCGTCGGTACGCCGGTTGCCCAGGGCACCTATTCTCCCGCCAGATCGCGGTTGGCCTTCGCAGCAGCTCACGTGGTCGCCGACCCACTCGGCGACAATTCGCCCGGCGCACCCGCCGTGATCGACTGGGAACACACGCTAGGTTTCCGCCGCCACCTGTGGTCGCTGGGCCTGTCGGTCGCCGAAGCAATGGACACAGCACAACGCGGAATGGGCCTCGACTGGGCAGCCACCCAAGAGCTCATCCGCCGCTCAGCCGCGGAAGCCCCCGACGGCCGGATCGCGGTGGGCGTAGGCACAGACCAGCTACCCGCCACGCCACAACCCGCCGCCGGCTCCAACGGAACAGGCGGAGCTCACTCGCTTGATGCGGTCATCGCGGCTTACGAGGAGCAGTTGGCGGTTGCTGAGGATGTGGCGGCGCAGCCGATTTTGATGGCTAGTCGGGCTTTGTGTGCGGCTGCTGGTGGGCCGGAGGATTACCGGAAGGTTTATGACCGGCTCCTCTCGCAGTCTTCGCGGCCGGTGATTTTGCATTGGCTGGGGTCGATGTTCGATCCGGCGCTCGAGGGGTACTGGGGCAGCGCGTCGGTGGATGACGCGGCGGACACCGTGGTTGAGCTGATCAACGACAACCTTCAGAAGGTGGACGGGATCAAGGTCTCGTTGCTGGATGCCGACAAGGAAGTTGCCCTGCGCAAGCGTCTTCCCCAGGGCGTGCGGCTCTACACCGGGGACGACTTCAACTACCCCGAGTTGATCCAGGGCGACGGCGACCGTTACAGCGACGCGCTGCTGGGGATCTTCGCCGCCATCGCCCCCGCCGCCGCGGCCGCCCTGAAGGCGCTCGACGACAACGATCTCGACACGTACGAGCGCGTCTTCGCGCCGACAGTTCCGCTCGCGCGGCAGATCTTCTCCGCGCCGACTTACTACTACAAGACCGGAATCGCCTTCCTGGCTTGGCTGAACGGTTACCAGCCTGGCTTCACGATGGTCGGTGGATTGCAGACCGGGCGGTCGCTTCCGCATCTCGCGGACACGTTCCGGTTGGCGGATCAGGCCGGCGTACTGACTGATCCGGAGCTTGCCGTCGAGCGGTTCCGGCAGTTGCTCAAGGTCGGCGGGGTCGACGCGTGAACCGCTACAGCCTCAACCAGGCAACGACGAAGTACTGGCCGCTCGAAGATGTCGTCAAAGCCAGTGCCAACGCCGGCCTGGAGTGGATCGGCCTGTGGCGCGAGCCAATCCAGGAGTACGGCGCGGAGCGGGCCGCCAAGCTGGTTGCGGACGCCGGGCTGAAGGTGTCGTCGCTCTGCCGTGGCGGCTTCTTCACCGCCACCGACCCGCAAGAGCGGCAAGCGAAGATCGACGACAACCGTCGCGCGATCGACGAGTCGGCAACACTCGGTACGTCGGTTCTCGTCCTGGTCAGCGGCGGTTTGCCGCCTGGATCCCGCGACATCGACGGCGCGCGGGCGATGATCCGCGACGGCCTCGCCGAACTGGCGCCGTACGCGGAAGAACGCGGTGTGGTCCTCGCGATCGAGGCCCTGCATCCCATGTTCGCCTCAGATCGCTGTGTGGTCTCGTCGCTCAGCGGTGCACTCGACATTGCCGAACATTTCCCGGCGAACCAGGTCGGGGTGATCGTCGACGCCTATCACCTGTGGTGGGACGCCGATGTCTACCGGCAGATCGAGCGGGCCGGTGAGCGGATCGTCTCGTACCAGGTCAGCGACTGGACCGTGCCGCTCCCCGCCGACAACCTGCTCGGTCGCGGGATGATGGGCGACGGTGTGATTGAACTGCGCCGACTCCGGGAAGCCTGTGACGCGGCCGGGTACGACGGTCCGATCGAGGTCGAGATCTTCAACCAGGAACTGTGGGACGCGCCGGGCCAGGAAGTCTTCGACCTGGCGTACGCCCGCTATCAGGAGCACGTCATCTAACGCCCTAGGAGCTGAGAATGACCATTCCCGCCGACGGTATCGGGATGCACCTGTACACCATGCGGGACGTGCTGGCAGAGGACTATCCGGGAACACTGAAGCGACTGGCCGACATCGGCTATCGCACGGTGGGAGTGAGCGGACGGTTCGACCACAGTGCCGAGGAGATCCGTGGGTTCGCGGACGACGCCGGGCTGAAGGTCGTGCTGGAGCACGTCGGATATGCGCGGATGGCGGACAACTGGGCCGGCGCGCTGGCCGACGTACAGACGCTCGGGGCGCAGTGGATCGTCGTACCGAGCATTCCGGTCGAGCAGCGGTCGATCGAAGGCTTCCGTACGGCGGCCGCCGCGTTCACCGAGGCTGGGAAGGCTGCGCGTGATGCCGGGCTGAAGTTGTTGTTCCACAACCATGGTCACGACTTCAACGAGATCGACGGGACTGTTCTGTACGACATCCTGCTCGACGTGGATCCGGAGCTGCTCGGGTTCGAGCTGGACCTGTACTGGGCGGTCGACGGCGGTCACGACCCGGCGAAGCTGTTCCAGGAGCACCCGGGGCGGTTCCCCGCACTGCACGTGAAGGACATGGCCGCGGACGGGTCGTGGGAGGACGTGGGCGCCGGCAAGCTGGACTTCGGCGCGATGTTCGAGCACGCGGCGTCAGGCGGTGTCGAGCAGTACCTGGTGGAGCACGACAAGCCGACCGACTCCTGGGCTTCCGCTGAGCGCAGCTACCGCGGTCTGACCGAGATTTAGCGCACCTCTGTGGATACAGCCGCTCACTGTTAGTACTTTCCGCCTATTCTCGATCTGTGCTTAACGAACCTTCGGTGCCACTGACGGCGGTCCGTCGGCTCTACGAGGTGAGTGCGCGGATGGGCGCCGGGCGCAGCCTGGCCGAAACCCTGCAGGCCGTGGTCGACGGTGTGGTGGACGGTCTGGGCTTCGGTATCGCCGTGCTCAACCTCCGCCAGCCGGACGGGAAGTTCGAGGTCATCGCGGTCTCCGGGTCCCCGGAGGCCCGCGAGGCCCTGCTCGGCACGGTCAGCGCGGCGGACATCTTCGACGCCGAGTTCGCGCTCGCCGACGAGTGGGGCGGGCTGCGGTTCGTCCCTCACGAGCGGCTGCCCGAAGGTGACGTGGTCGGCTGGGTTCCCGACGTACCGATGGCTAGCGGGCCGGATGCGTGGCACCCGCTCGATGCACTGTTCGCCCCGCTGTACTCGTCCGAGAACGAGCTGGTCGGGATGCTTTCGGTCGACCTTCCGGAGGACCAGCGCCGGCCCGGGCCGATCCACCGCGAGCTGCTGGAGATCTTCGCCACCCAGGCCGGCCTGGCGATCGACAAGGCCCGCCTGACCGACCAACTGCTCGCCGAGAAGTCCCGCCTGGAGGCGAGTGAGGCGACGTTCCGGATGGTCTTCGAAGGCGCGGGAAACGGGATGGCCACGGTCGCGCTCGACGGCCCCGAAGCCGGCCGGATCCTCCGCGTGAACGACGCCTTCTGCCAGATCACCGGGTACGACGCGGGGCAGCTGGTGGGTGCCGCCGCGAGCACGTTCCTGCGTGACGAGGAGCCGGAACAGACCCGGCGTGAGCTCGCCCGCCTCGCCGGCAGCGGCACGCCGTACCGGTTCGAGCGGCTCTTCCTACAGCCCAGCGGCAACGAGATCTGGCTCGGCGGTACGGCGGCCATCGTCGCCGAGAGCATCGGTCAGCCGCGGATCCTGCTCGTCCAGATCGACGACGTCACCGCCCGCAAGGACGCCGAACGCGAACTCCGCCACCACGCCGCCCACGACCCCCTCACCGGCCTCCCGAACCGCCGCCTCCTCCAGCACCGCTTCGACTCGGTCCTCGAACGCACCCGCAACTCCGGCCGCCCCGGCGCCCTGCTCTTCTGCGACCTCAACCACTTCAAACTGGTCAACGACGGCTACGGCCACGAAGCCGGCGACCGAGCCCTTCGCGAAATCGCCGCCCGCCTCACCACCGCAGTCCGTCACGGCGACACCGTCGCCCGCTTGGGCGGCGACGAGTTCGCCATCCTCGCCGAAGACATCGCCGACGACGCCCTCAAAGCCCTCATCACCCGCCTCGAGTCCGCCGTCAGCCGCCCCCTCGAAGGCATCACCACCCAGGTAACCACCGCCATCGGCACCACCCCCATCACCCCCACCAGCCCCGACCTCGACACCCTCCTCCACACCGCCGACCAGGCCATGTACGCCACCAAACACCACCGCGACTGAGCTGGCCGGGAGCTGCCAACCGCCGTTCGCGGCCGGTGATCCGCCGTACGTTGCGGGTCTATGCCCCAGTCACGGCGCCGCAAGAAGAAGCACACCGGGTCCGGCCAGCGGCCTCACCAGCCACCCGCCTACCCGGTAGACCCTCCTGCGCCCGCGCCGACCCCACCGACTCCGCCTCCCGCCAGCGCCCGGGAGCTGAGTGCGAGGGTCGAGGACCTCCTGCGACGACGACCTCGCTCCAACCCTGCTGAGTGGCTCGCGGAGCTCAACGCCGTACTCGCGGAGCTCGAGTACTGGCGGCCGCATGAGAGCTACAAACCGCCCAACTACGACCACCTCCCGCCGCTCGAGAAGCTCGTCCACCCCGCCTACAGCCCGGGAGCCACGCAGTACAAGGGTCCTTGGCACATCGCATCGCAGCGCGCCACCGCCGCGTACCACGGCATCCGGGCCGAGGTCGACAAGCTGGGCCCACGTGTACGCCGCGACCTGGCCGACCCGTCGGCCGCCGAACCGACGGACATGTTGCTGCCACTGAACGCCAGTCCGCGCTACACCTACCTGGCCACCAAAACAGTCCTGATCGGAGGGATCGAAGCCCCCGATCTCTATCGCTACCTGAAGGGCAATCCGGAGGCGCTGGAACGGATCGAGCAACTCATGTCCGGCCGCACGACGTGGGTGACCCCTGGATACCACTGGTGGATGGACCGGGCGGCCGCCGACACCGGGCGCCGCGAACCCGTCGAGATCACCCTCACCGTCAACGGGGACGGCGTCGCCCAGCTCCGCCGCGGCAACCAACTGCTCCCTGCCACCCCAGCCTCCTGGGCCGCCCTGACGTCGGATGCACTCCCCGAATACCAGCCCCCTCCACCCAGAGCTCCACTCGCGTCGGCACCGGCGCCGGCTCCCGTTCCGAAGCGGCGCCAGGTCCTGAGAGTCCTCACCACCGTGTTCCACACCCTGGTGTCGGGCGACTTCTGGATCCTCGTGCTGGGGCTCGGCCTGGTCGTGACCATCGCGGTCATCATCGTGATGGCACTGCTCAAGCTGTAGCTCAGGAACCCAGTGCAGTAAGGGGTTTGTCGGTGAGGCGGTAGACGGTCCATTCGTCTTGGGGTTTGGCGCCCAGGGATTCGTAGAAGTCGATGGCGGGGGTGTTCCAGTTGAGGACTGACCATTCGAGGCGTTCGTAGTTGTTGCGGACGCATTCTTGGGCGAGGGCGGTCAGGAGGGCTTTGCCTAGGCCGGTGCCGCGGGCTTCGGGGCGGACGAAGAGGTCTTCCAGGTAGATGCCGTGGACGCCGCGCCAGGTGGAGAAGCTGAGGAACCAGATGGCGCAGCCGACGATGCGGTCGTCCAGCAACGCCACGTGGGCGAAGACGGCGGGGGTCTCGCCGAAGAGAGCCGTCTGCAGCTGAGCCTCGGTCAGGTGGCATTCGGAGGGGGCTCGTTCGTAGTCGGCTAGGGCGTAGACGAGTTCGACGATGGCGGGGACGTCTTCCGGGCGGGCACGGCGTACGGTCATGGCGACATCCTGCACCATGGTCGATCTATCAACAGATCGCGTTAACTTCACCTCCACGACAGGCCTCCGACACCTGGCGAGATAACAGTGGCAGGCGCTTTCCCACCCTGAACCCGCCTCGTCCAGGAGGTATTTTTCATGACCGTTTCACGCCGCCGCTTCCTTGCCGCGGGTGGTGCGGGCTCGGCCGCCGTACTGCTCGGCACCGGCGCCTGGGACGCTTCGACCACGTACGCCGCGCCTGCGGCGGCCGGTAATCCGTTCACGCTCGGCGTTGCTTCGGGCGACCCGAAGTACGACAGCGTCGTGCTGTGGACCCGGCTCGCCACCGACCCGTTCGCCGTCGACGGCAAGGGCGGGATGCCCGACCGCTCGGTCCGCGTCGAGTACGAGGTCGCCCGCGACGAACAGTTCCGGCATGTCGTTCGCCGTTCTAGCGTCGTCGCCACCCCCGAACTCGGCCACTCGGTGCACCCGGAGATCCACGGCCTGCTGCCGGATCACGTCTACTACTACCGGTTCCGCACCGGCCACCAGATCTCGGCGGTCGGCCGCACGCGGACCACGCCGCATCCGTTCGCGAGCCCGCGAGAGCTGAAGTTCGCCTTCGCGTCCTGCAATGCCTGGCAGGACGGGTACTTCACGGCGTACGACCACATGGCCAACGAGGACCTCGACCTGGTCGTCCACCTCGGCGACTACCTGTACGAGTCCGGCGTGAAGACCAACAAGCGCGGCGTCACGACGGATCCACGATTCCACACCGAGACGTTCGACCTCGCGCGGTACCGGCTGCAGTACTCGCTCTACAAGTCCGAGGCGCCGCTGCAGGCTGCGCACGCCGCGCATCCGTGGATCCACACCTTCGACGACCACGAGGTCGAGAACAACTGGGCCGGCGACATCTCCCAGATCGACACCGAGCCCGACCAGGACCGGGCGGTCTTCCGCGCCCGGCGCGCGCAGGCCTTCCAGGCGCTCTACGAGAACATGCCGCTGCGGCACGAGCAGATGCCGGCCGGGCCCGACATCCGGTACCACCGCCGTCTTCCGTACGGGCGACTTGCCGACTTCACCATCCTCGACACCCGCCAGTACCGTTCCGACCAGGTCTGCGGCGACACCGACTCGTCCACCTGCGGCGACCGCTACAACCCCGACAACACCATGCTCGGCGGCAAGCAGCGCACGTGGCTGCTGGATGGCTTCAAGCAGTCGCACGCCCGCTGGCAGGTGCTCGGCAACCAGACCCCGATGGGTCAGACCGACTGGACGCCCGGCCCGGAGACCCATGTCTGGACCGATCCCTGGGACGGTTATGTTGCCGAGCGCAACAAGTTGCTCGGCGCCGCGCAGGACAGCGGCGTCCGCAACCTGGTGGTCATCACCGGCGACCGGCACCAGAACTACGCCCTCGAACTCAAGCGCGACTACGACGCCCCGGAGTCCGCGGCGGTCGGCACCGAGTTCGTCGGTACGTCGATCACCAGCGGCGGCGATGGCGCCGACATGACGGATCAGGGCAAGCAGTTCCTGGCCGCCAACGCGCACCTCAAGTTCTTCAACAGCCAGCGCGGCTACGTCCGGGTCACCGTCGACCAGAAGCAGTGGCGCTCCGACTTCCGCGTCCTCCCGTACGTGCAGACGCCGGGCGCGACGATCAGCACGCGCGCGACGTACGTCGTGGAGGACCGCAACCCGCACGTCCACAGCGCCTGATTCAGTAGCCGCAGTACTGGATGTATTCGGATATTCCTGTTGGCCTTCCAGGTTCCCGTGCGGGAACTTGGAAGGTATGACGAACCCCACCCGCACCCTCGGTGATGTCCAGGTCAGCCCGATCGGCCTCGGCGGGATGCCGATGTCGATCGAGGGCCGGCCCGACGAGGCCCGGTCGATCGCGACCATCCACGCCGCACTCGACGCCGGCATCACGCTGATCGACACCGCCGACGCGTACCACCTGACCGCGACCGACGTCGGTCACAACGAGACCCTGATCGCCAAGGCCCTCGCGTCGTACGGCGGTGACACGTCGAACGTCGTCGTCGCCACCAAGGGCGGTCACCTCCGCCCGGGCGACGGGAGCTGGACGCAGGACGGTTCCCCGGCGTACCTCAAGCAGGCGGTCGAGGCCTCGATCAAGCGACTCGGCGTCGAGGCGATCGGCCTGTACCAGTTCCACCGTCCCGACCCGAAGACGCCGTACGAGGACTCCGTCGGCGCCATCCGCGACCTGCTCGACGCGGGCAAGATCCGCCAGGCGGGTATCTCGAACGCCAACCCCGACCAGATCCGCCAGGCCAACGAGATCCTCGGCGGCCGCCTGGTCTCGGTGCAGAACCAGTTCTCACCGAGGTTCCGCTCCAGCGAGCCGGAGCTCGAGCTCTGCGACGAGCTCGGCATCGCCTTCCTGCCCTGGTCCCCGCTCGGCGGTATCTCCAGCGCCGGCGACCTCGGCGACAAGCACCCGGCCTTCCACACCCTCGCCTCCGAGCTCGGCGTCAGCCCGCAGAAGCTGACCCTGGCCTGGATGCTCGCCAAGTCCCCGGTCGTCATCCCGATCCCCGGATCGAGCCGCCCGGAGACCATCCGCGACTCCTACTCCGCCATCGAGCTCACCCTCACCCCCGACCAGGTTGCGACCCTCGACGCCGCCTGATACACCGAACCACTTGCAACAAGTGGCAACTTGGCCACGGATCCCCATAACCATGCTCCCGTCACCCATTGCGACCGATAACCTCTGGCGGTCGACTCTCGGGAGGATCAAGTGGGGATCTGCGTCCGCTGCGGGAATCAGCGAGACCCGGCCAGTCAGAGCTGCCCGCATTGTGGTGCCGGATCCGCGCAGCCGGCCCCGCCGCCGCTGGCGGTAGTGCCGTTCGTGGAGACGCCAGGACCGCCGACGAATTCACCGGCATCGTGGCCGCCGCCGGTCAGTGCGTCGCAGGTCCCGGGCCCGAAGCCACAGAGTTCGGTCGGGGTAAAGCTCCGGCAGCTTTTCACCCGGCCGCCCGGCTACCAGAACGTCTTCGTCTGGCTGGTGACCGGCATGCTGCGCAACCCGCGTGGCCTGATCGCCGCGCTGCTCACCACCTGGTTCAACCTGCCGGCGGCCGTCATGCTCGGCGGCGTCGGCATGGTGGTCGGCGGCATCGCTGGGTTTGCCGGCGGTGCCTTCGGCGGTCATAACCAAGCGCAGTCGCTGGCCGAGAACATCCCGTTGCTGAGCACGCTGTTCGGCAGCGCACTTCTCCAGGGCGGCGGCATCCTCGGCATGCTGGTGGGTATCGCGGCCGGTGCGATCGGCGGATTCCTGGTGGGCCTGTTGCTCCCGTGGCTCTTTCTCGCCGCAGCGAGCCCGGCCGAGGGGATCGGCCGTTTCCTCGGCCAGCTTCTGGTTGCCGGCCTGTGCGGTGTCCTCTACACGATCTACGGCATCGCCGCCGAGGGCTGGCGGCTCCGGATCCTCGAAGGTGCGCGGCCACCCAGTCGCCGGGAACGCGCCCTGATCGAGCCGATCCTCGAGGACTGCGCCCGCCGGATGGGCCTCGCGTCGGTGCCAAAACTCATGATGTCCGACGACCGCAGCATCAACGCCGCAGCGGGTTCCCGGCACATCATCGTGAACCGGGGCTTCCTCGAGCAGTTCCAGTACGAGACTGAACCGCTGGCCGGCGTTCTCTGCCATGAGCTCACTCACTGGCGCAACGCGGACGCCATCTCGAGCTTCTTCATCCGTGGCGTCGCGCTCCCGCTCTACCTCTCCTACACCGTCTGTTCCTGGCTGCTGCAGATGACTCGCGGCACCATCGCGTTCATCATCCTGTTCATCACCTGGCCGATCATCGTCAGCATCCGCTACGTCCTGATGCCGCTGCAGGCGGCGGGCTGTCGCGCCGCGGAGTACCGCGCCGATCAGGGCGCGGTGTTCGCCGGCCATCGCGAGGGCATCCGCCAGGTGCTCATCAAGATCCAGGACACCTTTGACGGCGCCGCCACCGGCTGGGACCTGGCCATCTTGGCCACCCACCCGGCCAGTGAGCTACGGCTCGATAGGCTCGAGGAGCCGGGCGTCGAATACACGCTGCCGGATGCGGACGGCCCGATCGCTCCGACGCCGGTGCTCATCACCGGCTCGCTGGCGAGGGATTGATGAACGCCTCCTGGCCTGCCATTCCGCCGTTCAGTCTCGAGCCGCGCCGGCAGGTGTTCCTCGGCTGGGACGCCCGTGGCGGCTACAAGCGTTGCTGGAGTGCGCCCGAGGACTCGGTCGGCATCGTCGGCCCACCGCGGTACGGCAAGACCTCCGGCCTGATCATCCCGTCGGTGATGTGGTGGGAAGGACCAGTCGTCTGTACGTCGACCCGCGGCGACATCCTCGGGTTCACCGGAGACCGCCGGCGAGCGCTGGCGGCGCCGTACGGCGGAACTGTCCGGGTGTATGACCCGTTCGGCAGCGAGTTCCCCGAACTGTCGATGCGCTGGTCTCCGCTCGCCGACTGTGAGAGTCCGTCGGTCTGCTATCGCCGCGTCGCCGCGATGACCGCCGTTGCCGGGCAAGGCGTTTCGGACGGTGACCACTGGCGAGGCGGTGCCGCGGCAATCCTGCGCGCGTATTTCCATGCGGCTGCGTTGGAGGGTCTGCCGATCTCCGTCGTACGGCGTTGGCTCACGGCACAGGAGACGCGCGATCCAACGGCGATCCTGCGACTGTCGTCGAGTCCCGGCGCGATGTGGGCCGACGACCTCGATGCCGTCAAGCTGCTCGGCGATCGCGAACGCGGCAGCTTCTACTCGGTCGCCCGGAACACGTTGGAGGCGACGTCCGAACCGACCGTACTGGCGTCCTGTTCGTCGAATGACCTGGACATCGACGAGTTCCTGGAGAGCAGGTCGTCGCTGTTCATCATCGGCCCGTCACACCAGCAGCAGGCGATCGCGCCGCTGATGGCCGGCCTGGTCGACAGCATCGCGCAACGCGCGTCCGAGCTGGCTGCTGCTCGCGGTGGCCGACTCGACCCGCCGCTGCTGCTGGCTCTTGACGAGATCGCCAACATCGCCCCGCTGCAAAGCCTCCCGTCCCTCGTCAGCGAAGGCGGCGGCCGCGGCATCATCACCCTCTGGGCCACGCAATCCCTTGCCCAGTTGAGGAATCGCTACGGCGTCGAACAACAAGCCGCCATCCTCGCCGCCACCACTGCGAAGCTGATCTTCGGCGGTATGTCGAACGGCGAGGACCTGCACAACATCTCGTCGTGGGCCGGCGAAGAACGTCAGTCGAACACCAGCACCCAGCTGGGCCCGCAAGGCGGCCCACCGATGACGGGCTTCGGCCCCAACCCGACCGGCGTCACCGGCGGCAACCCCACCCAGAACACCACCGTGGGCACGATCTTCCGCCCCGCCCTGCCCATCAACGCCATCCAGATGCTCCCGCCGTTCCACGCCTGGCTCTTCTGGCGCAGCGACCCACCCTTCCAAGTGGAATCCCGCCCCGCCGGCGCCATCCCCGAGTTCGCCAACCTCAAAGGCTTCACGAACGACCTGAAGGGATCCACCGCATGACCTACGAGTACTTCGCCCGCGTCTGGGAGCCGGACGGCGATTCCGTGGACCGTCCCAGTGGGCTGTGGCGTCGCCAGGGTGACGAGGAGCTCGAGTACCTGTCGCTCGTCGACTGGACCTGGCATCCGCGCGATGCGGTAGCTCCGCCGCACCCGGATCTCCTGGTCCCGATTTCGGTCGAGCAGGTGGAGACACTGCTGGGCGACCATGAGCGGTTCGTCAGCTATTGGGTCCAGCGGCTGAGTGTGGCGAAGGGGGATCTGAGCGACGAGATCCGCGTCTATCGGCAGCTCCCGAACCCGGGTGGGGTCGTGGACGAGGTCTTCGGTCGCGACAACGCGTGGATCTCCACCCGGACCATCCGAGACTTCCAGGCCGCCGGACCGCACGACGTACCGGATCTGGAGCCCATCGACACCGCGACCGCGGACCGACTGATCCAGGAGACCCGCGGCATCTCGGGAGCCACTGCGCTGTGAGCCCAGGACCCTGGCGAGGTAGGGGACACGAAGCCGAGCTCCGACTCGACGCCGAAGAGAACGAGGCCGTCGAGGTCGCTCACGCACGCGCCGCGCGACGGCGGCAGGAGCTCGATGACGCACTTGAGGACACTCGGAAGGCCACGGCCCGGCACGACAGCAGGTTGGTGGGGCTGGACTATTCGCTCAAGTCGCTCGAATCGTTCCGGAGCAAGGTCGCCCGGCGCGGGCAGGACACCACCGGTTATGAGGCCGCCAACTCCACGAACGACCTCAATCGGTACACGGTGACGTTTCCGCGGGAGCAATACACCGCGGGCGTGCTGGCGTCGTACCAGCATCTGAAAGACAACGGGTACCGGCCGGTCAAGGAACGGAACAGCTGGGACACTCCGGATTATCGGGGGATCAATACGACCTGGGCGGCGGTCGGACCGGATGGTCGCGCGCAACACAAGTTCGAGGTGCAGTTCCACACCCCGGAGAGCTTCAAGGTCAAGGACGAAGACAACCACCTGCTGTATGAACTGAACCGCGCCGATCAGTCGGGCGACCGCGACCGGCAGGCTGCGATCAGCCAACTGCAGGCTGAGCGGTACGGCGACATGCAGCCGCCGCCCGGTCACGAAAACATCTGCACGCCGGTGAAGGCCAAGCGCCTTCCGCCCGCGAGCCAAGAGGCGATCGATCAGGTACTTGCTGATGAGCAGGAACTGAAGGACCGCAAGGCTGCTGAGGCGCAGCAGTTGTTTTCGCGGGGTGGGTCGCGGAGTAATCAGGAGATCGTCGACAGCGGGGATGGGCTGCCGCGGACTTCTGAGACCGTGGATGAGGCGGCCGAGGCAGGTGGGGTCGATCTGAGCGATGTCGACGTGGTGCTCGTCGAGGAGGCGGACGAGATCCGGTACCTCGACTACCAGGAGGCATGCGCTTGTACGCCGCCTGAGCGTGGCGGAGACGAGATTCGGCTCGGACCGGCGAGTTTCGCGGACCGGGAGACGCTGGTGGCGACACTGGCACATGAGAAGACGCACGTGGAGCAGTTGCGTGCCGGCACCGAGGTGGACTCGGAGAAGATCAAGGACCTCGAAGCCGAGGCGTACGCAAGTGAAGCCCCCGCACTGGAAAGGCTGAAGGAATATGACCGCGATCAGGTTCACGGTGGAGACCACGTTCGACCTGCCGAACCGGGACGGGATCCTGGTACCGGGGACGCTGGAGACAGGGGAGATCCAGGGCGGGACGACCTTGGTGACCGAGACGACGAACTTGCCGGTGCGGATCCTGGGCGTGGAGTTCCAGACGCCGGCGACCGCGGGGACGAACAAGCTGACGTTGAGGATCCACCGCGAGGACGCGACAACGATCGAACCGGGGACGACCCTGATCAGCAGCCCCTAACCGAATCCGAAACCGAAGACGAAGCCAACGCCCAGGCGGACGCCGACACTCAGCAGGAGGCCGACGCTCACGCCGAGGCCGACGCACAGCAGGAGGCCGACGCCCAGGCCGAGGCCGACGCGCAGCGGGAGGACGACGAGCAGGCTCGCGACCAGGCACACGACGGGCAGGTCGATCAACAGACCGAGCAGCAGGCGGATCGTGCCGAGACGGAAACCAAGTCCGAGCAGGAGACCGAACGCACGCAAGCGGAGTCCGAGCAGCAAGCGGATCAGGCCGAAGCTGACGCACAAGCGGAGGCCGACGCTCAGCGCGAGGACGACGAGCACGCTCGCGACCAAGTAGACGACACCCAAGTCGACCAACAGACCGAGCAGCAAACAGATCGCGCCGACACGGAAACCCAGTCCGAGCAGGACACGGAACGCACGCAAACGGAGTCCGAGCAAGAGACGGAAGCTCAGGCGGAGCAGGAGTCCGCTCGCGAGGGTGAGACTGAAGCCGAAGCTGAAACCGAAGCTGGGGCAGAGCCGCAGGCGCAGGCTGAAACCGACGCCGAGCCCCAGGCTCAGGTTGAGTCCGAAGCTGACGCCGAACCGCAAGCGCAGGCCGAAGCCGAAGCCGAGGCCGATGTGCAAGCCGAGGCTGAGGCCGAGCCCCAGGCTGGGACTGAGGTTGAGGACGAACCGCAAGCGCAGGGCGAGGCCGCGTCCACGCCCGAGGCTGAGGACGAATCTCAGGCACAGGCTGAGAGCGAGGCCGAGCCCCAAGCGCAGGCTGAAACCGAGGCCGAGCCTCAGGCGCAGGCTGAGGGGGCGGGTGGGTATGAGGAGCAGGCGGGGAGTGACGATGCTCGGGTGGCGGAGTCCATGGAGAGTTCTGGTGGGGATGAGGAGTATTCGGGTGGGGACGACTACTCGGCCGGTGATGACATGGGTAGGGAGTGAGGATGGCTAAGCCGCCTTGGGTTTGGGATGAGGTTGCGCCGGAGGTGCAATCCAGGTCCTGGGACGAGTTGGCCGGGTGGGTTGCTTGGCTTGAGGAGGCTTATGCGCCTTGGGTGTTGCTCCCGCCGTGCTGGCCGGTGCACGAAGGGCTTCGGACCGAGCTGACCATGTACTGGTACTGGCATCGCTGGGTTATGTCGGCCGCGGTCAACCCGATCGACGGCGTCCGATGGCACAACGAGATCCGGCGATCGGCCACCGCCTGGCGGGAGCTGGCGACCTGCCGGCATGAGCCGCCGGTGGCTCATCACGGGCAGATCATGGCGGCCCGGTTGGCGAAACGCGACGAGTACCTCGCCCAAGCACGTCGTACTGAGGAGACATGATGGTGCAGACCCAGCCCAGTCCGCCGGTCAGCCCGTTCGTCGAACCGTGGCAGCCAACGCCGCGCGCCAAGACGATTATCGCGGTGGTGACCGCGGTCCTCGTGGTGCTGTGCGCCGCAACCTACGTGATCCAACGGATCTGGATCACCCCGGAGTCCACGGTCGAGGGCTACTTCGGTGCGCTCGCCGACCGCGACGTCACGAAGGCGGCGTCGTACATCAAGGACAGCAGCACCTCGACCGCCGATATCGTTGCCTCAGACAAGTACATCCCGCCGACCAAGCTGAAGATCAACTCGATCGACGGCGACGACGAGAAGACCGCGAAGGTCAGCTTCTTCCTCGGCGATCAACAGGTGAACGCCGAGATTCCCCTGCACCGCAAGAAAGAACTGACCCTCGGCCTGTTCCGCGGCTGGGGAATCGACGGCGGTCAGCCCTCGATCCAGATCAGTACGTCGGCCCCGGTCGAGATCCAGGTCAACGGCAAGCCACTCCCTCCAGAATCCCAGGAGACGCGAAACCTCCAGGTGTTCCCGGGCCGGTACGTCGTCAGTGTCGCCGACAACCCGCTCGTCGAGAGTGCACCGGTCACTATCAACGCCGGTTCGGGCGAGAGCGAGGCGACCCTGGAACCGCACATCAAAGCCGGCGCCCAGGCCGCGGTGGACGCGCAGATCAAGGAGTACCTGAAGGGTTGCGTGACCAAGAACGTGGACACCTGCCCGTTCACGTCGTCGATCACCAAGCCTGTCTGGCGAATCGACACCTACCCGACGGTCGAACTGCATCTCGACGAGAGCGGCTCGGTGCAGCTCGAGACCACGGAGGACGGCAAGGCGACCGTCACCGGCACCGGGTACGGCGGCTATCCGGTCGACGACAGTATGTCGTTCGACATCTCCGGCTCGGTCGTCGTCGAGCAGGGCAAGCTCAAGTACCAGCCGGAGGGATGATGAGCCAGCCGACCTCCCGCAAGGTGGCGGTCATCGCGTTCGGCGCCAATCTCGTGGTGTGCGCGCTGATCGGTACCAGCCTGCTCCTGATCCGCGCACCCAGCGGTACGGCGAACACCGCCGTACCGACGCCGTCACCGAGCACCCCCACCGCGTCGACCCCGACCGAGAGCGAGCCGGCGCCGACCACACCGACGCAAAGCAAACCGACCAGCGAGCCGACGCCGACCGACAACTATCAGGGCGTGTCCGGCCCCGGTGGTGTCGTCACGAAGATCCCGCGTGGGTGGCAGGCGAAGGTCCGCGCGGGCAAGACCGACACGCAGGCGACCGATCCGGCGGAACCGACGAGCTTCCTCCGGTACGGCGGTTCGCCGTCGCCGAGTCAGCCGCTGATCGACGTAATGCGGAACGCCGAGCGGAACTTCAGCACGCAGTACCCGGGGTACAAGCTGATCGCGTTGCGGCCGGAGACCTGGCGGGAGCACGAGTCGGTGACGTGGACGTTCGAGTTCGACACCGCCGATGGCCGCAAGCATGTGGACTCGGTGTACTGGCGCGCCGGGCAGAACGACTACGTGCTCTACGCGTCTGCGCTGGCCAAGAACTGGCCGGCCATGCAGGAGATCTACACGACCGCCCACGACGCGGCCCAGCCGTGACGTCGTACCAGGCAGGACTTGACCAGTGACTCTTCACCCCGACGAGGACCCCGCCGCTGCCGTCGAGCGGTTGCATCAAGAGCTGCTCGCTCAGCCGGACAACAACGAGTTGCGGTTCCAGTTGGCGTGGGCGATCCGGCGGATGACCGAGGCATCCCTCGCTGTCACGATCTACGAGGTTCGGCTGATCGCCAGTGAACAGCAGCGCGCGATGTGCCGGGAGGCGGCCGCGCGGATCCTGGAACTGGCGCCCTGGGACGACGAGCTGCGGACCTTCGCGAACGGCCTGGCGGCCGAGGTCGAGAGCGGTGGGCAGTGGGTGTGGCAGAGCCGGCCGACCGCGATCACGCTGGCCGTCTGCGCGATCGTCGTCGGCCTCGCCCTCGTCGTCACCGGCGGCCTCACCGGCGACGTCGTACTGGTGATCGTCGCTGGCCTCCTCAGCAGCACAGCCCTAGCAGGCATCGTGCTGGCCTTCCGCCGCCAAACCTGGCAGATCGCCGCCCGAGCCGCCGCCCCGGTAATCCAATACACCGGAATCTGAGCCCACCCGCTACACCGGAATCTGAGGTCTCCGCCCGCCGCCGCCTGCCTTCAGCACCCGAACGACAGGACGTATACGCCTACTACACCCTGCCCGCACGCTCACGACGCGGCCGCGAACCCCGCCGACCGGGGTATACGTCCTGTTGTTAGGAGCATGTTCGTTGGGCGGCGTACAGGTCAGGGACGGCGGGAGTCTCGCCTAAGAGGTAGGTGGCGTTCTCCAGGTCGCCTTGGAAGTCGCGCGGCAGGCCGCTGCCGGCCGAGGTGAGGCCTTGGAGGGCGACGGAGATGCTGCGCGGAGCCACGTCGGCCAAGTGGATCGCGTACGGCGCGCCGCCGGTGATGCGGACATTCCAGTGCGCGATGCGAGCACCGAACAGCGGCCCGGAGGCTGCGGAACCGCCGACTCGGCCGTTGTTCACCAGAGTGATGTCGGTGCGGACGTTCTCGAACGGCATCGCGCGGTGGGTGTCGAAGGTACCTTCGGCCATCCGGCCGCGGCGCCAGACGTTCCCGGCCGACAGGCCTTCGAGGTTGAGACCGTGATGCAGCGCGCCGGTGGGCAGCGGCACGGTGAACTGCTCGATCTCGAAGCCGTCGACCAGGTTGTCGTGCGCCTGCATGCGGCACGCGAAGCTGTGATGCGCCGAGCGCCCGCCGACCGCGACATTCGTCAACGTCACCGCCTTCGTGGTGGTGAAGCCGAAGCCGAGATCGCAGTTCTCGACCCGGACGTCGTCGGCCCAGCAGTCGTGGACCGCTTGGAAGCACAGTCCGTTCGAACCTGGGTGCCGGTTGTGGATCGTCATCGGGCGCAACTCGTTGCGGATCGTGAGGCCTTCGATGCCGACGTCGTGCACAGTCGGCCCGATCTCCCGCAACCGCGACGGCCAACTCGGCCGCAGGTCGTACCGCAACGGCTGCGCCAACCGCACCAGCCGCTCACCCAGCACAGCCTCGATCCGCACCGGCCACTGCAAACTCGCGTACTGGATGTACTGACCGCCTGAACCGGTAGTCAGTTGCGGAGCACGCGTGGGCCAGTCGTAGCCGGAAGCCCCGGCCACGTCGCCGGTCAGATGCTTGAGCACGCCTGCATCTGCTGGGTTGTCCGTTTCCAGTACGACGAGGTCGCCGGCCGCGAGGTGTTCGGTCGAGGAGACGAGCAGCGTGCGCTGACCGCGTGACGCGGCACCCACCTCGGCCAGGGTGTCGCCGAGCAACCAGCCTTCGGAGGTGGCGTAGCCCTCGGCCTCGGACTTGGCCTTGCGCTCGGCGGACATCACCCAGATCTGACCGCCCGTCCACGACCACCGACTCTGCAGACTGGGCTGGAGATTCGGCCGGTACGACTCCTCGAGTGGCTTCGTGAAGTGCAGGATCGTCCGGTCCCGCCCAGCACCACGCAGGACCACATTCGACCAGTGGATCCACAGCGGGGAGTCGAGGCGATAAGTCCCAGCCGGTACGACGACAGTCCCGCCACCCCGCTCCCCGGCGTACCGGACCGCGGCCGTGAACGCCGCAGCCGAGTCAACGCCAGGTTGAGCCCCAAAGTCCTTCACGTTCGCAACCACCCGCGGACGCCGCGGCCGCTCGCCACCCCGATAACCGGCGTACGAGACATCCGGAACCAGCGGATGCGCCCCAGGCGCCGCCGCCCACTCATCGAGCAGTTGGGTGGAGAGGTCACGGCGAGCAGTCGAGGCGGAGGCCGGTTGGCTGGACGCGCTCAGCAGACCGGCAGCAGGTGCTGCCGCGACAGTGCCGAGTAGTAGACGGCGACTGAGTTGCGTCCGGGCAGGGGATGGGGGCATGGGCGGGCTCCTCGGGGCGGAGGTTTCGTGGGGCGGGACCTAGTTTCGTCAGGTGGACCCTGGCTGACAAGGGGTTGGCGGTTCCGGAATCGTGGACACCGGACTGGCGTTGTGGTCTGTGAAGTAGTTAAATAGTGAACTACTCGAATCGAAGGAGGACCCGATGCAGTTCGGGGTGTTCAGCGTCAGCGACGTGACCGAGGACCCGACCACCGGAAAGACGGTGAGTGAGGGTGAGCGGATCAAGGCGATGGTGGCGATCGCGCTGAAGGCCGAAGAGGTCGGGCTGGACGTGTTCGCGACCGGGGAGCACCACAACCCGCCGTTCGTGGCCTCGTCGCCGACGACCATGCTCGGGTTCATCGCGGCGCAGACGTCGAAGCTCGTGCTGTCGACCGCGACCACGCTGATCACGACGAACGACCCGGTGAAGATCGCCGAGGACTACGCGATGCTGCAGCATCTGTCCGGCGGTCGCGTCGACCTGATGATGGGGCGCGGCAACACCGGTCCGGTCTATCCGTGGTTCGGGCAGGACATTCGCAACGGGATCGCGCTCGCGGTCGAGAACTACGCGCTGCTGCGCCGGCTCTGGCGCGAAGACGTGGTCGACTGGGAAGGCAAGTTCCGGACGCCGTTGCAGGGGTTCACCGCGACGCCGCGCCCGCTGGACGACGTACCGCCGTTCGTGTGGCACGGTTCGATTCGCTCACCAGAGATCGCGGAGCAGGCGGCGTACTACGGGGACGGGTTCTTCCACAACAACATCTTCTGGCCGGCCTCGCACACCAAGCAGATGATCGATCTGTACCGTCGGCGATTCGAGCACTACGGGCACGGCGCCGCGGACCAGGCGATCGTCGGGCTCGGCGGACAGGTCTTCATGCGGAAGAACTCGCAGGACGCGGTCCGCGAGTTCCGGCCGTACTTCGACAACGCACCGGTCTACGGACACGGGCCCTCGCTGGAGGACTTCACCCGCGAGACGCCGTTGACGGTCGGGAGCCCGCAGGAGGTCATCGAGCGCACGCTGACGTTCCGGGAGCACTTCGGTGATTACCAGCGGCAGCTGTTCCTTATCGACCACGCCGGACTGCCGTTGAAGACCGTGCTGGAGCAGCTGGACATCCTCGGCGAGGAGGTCGTTCCCGTACTGCGCAAGGAGTTCGCCGCCCTGAAGCCCGCACACGTACCGAACGCGCCGACCCACGAGTCCCTGAAGACCGCAGCCGAGCGCGCACGTGATCTGGAGACGCTATGAGCGAGCGCGTCATCGCAGTAGTAACCGCAGGTCTCACGACACCGTCGTCGTCGCGACTACTCGCGGATCAGCTGGCGGCCGCCGTACAGGATGAGTTGTCGGAGCGCGGGCAAACCTCGCGGACCGAGGTGATCGAGGTCCGCGACCACGCCCACGACCTGACCAACAACCTCCTCACCGGCTTCCCCTCAGCCGACCTCGAGAAGGTCCTCACCACGGTCACCACGGCCGACGCACTGATCGTGGTCTCACCGACCTTCTCCGCGTCGTACAGCGGTCTCTTCAAGATGTTCTTCGACGTCCTGGACGACCAAGCCCTGGCCGGCAAACCAGTCCTCCTAGCCGCAACCGGCGGCACCGAGCGCCACTCCCTCGTGCTCGACTACGCCCTCCGCCCCCTCTTCGCCTACCTCAAAGCCCTCCCCGTCCCCACCGGCGTCTACGCCGCCTCCACCGACTGGGGCCCCAACGCCGCCACCCTCCGCCCCCGAATCACCCAAGCCGCCACCGAGTTGGTAGCCACCCTCCACCAAGAAACCCCAGCAAAGCCCGACCCCTACGCCGACCCCACCCCCTTCGAGGACCTACTCAACAGCTGATACTTGGAGGATGCAGATCCTCGGGGGCTACGTGATCGCAACCCCGACCAAGCTCGGCCCGGCTGATCTTCCACAACCCCTGTGGACGATCAGCCCTTGCCTGCTCCCAGATGTCCCGCACGCCGATTGGTTCACCGACCGAACGCACGCCGAGGTGACGACCGTCGACGCGGACCTGCTCGCCGTGGGCATCGAGGAGGACTTCCGCGCAGCCGTGGGGGACAAGCCTGGAACGGATGAGTTCTTCCACTTGTTCGACCAACAACTCCCGCTCCCGGGTGATGCGGAGATCCTCGGCTACGAACCGGTCGGCCTCGAGACTGACTTCACGTTCCACTCGTGGCACTGCTTTCCGTACGCCGCCGAACGCCGCACCCTTGGCGTCACACTCGCGCCGAACGGCCTGCTCGCCGACCACGGTGACGCTCTCCGGGTTCTCGACCTGATCCGCGAGGATCCGCCGTACGAGGTGCCGTGGACGATCGCGACGCTGGCGGTGGTGGGGAAATGAGGCGGTGGGCGGGGTTTTTCTTTGTGTTGAGTGCTGTTGCGCTGGTGACTGGGTTTGTCACGGGGGATCTGGGGCATGCGTCGCCGGCGTCGGTGGCGGGTGTGGACCTGCTGGTGCGGGAGGGCGGGGGTAAGTCGGGGGATGGGTGGGGGTCGTTGATTGCGGCTGGGGCTTCAGCTCTGATTGGGCTGGTTTTGTTGCTTTTGCGGACGCGCGGCGATCAGGAGAGCAATACCGTCAAGAATCCGGTCCAGCCCAAAGGCTAGGACGTGGTCGGCGTCGAGGGCCGACTGGAAGTGTTCGCCTACTGAGGTGCCGACGCGGCCGGCGGTGGGGAAGGCGATGCTGGAGCCGGACATGACGTGGGTGAGGGTGGGCGCGATCTGGCGCCACCACTCCTCGTCGGACAGGCCGGAGTCGCGTTGGGTGCGGAGTTGTTCGGCGCCGGCGCGGGCGGTGCCGGTGACGTGGGTGATGACGAGGGTGAGGGCCGAGTCCATCTCGACGTCGGTCAGGCCGAGGCCGTCCAGTGGGCGTAGCTCCGCCTCGTACTTGAGGGTGATGTTCGGCCCCAGCGCGGTCCGGGTCGTGGGGACCTCGTGGATCCACGGATGCCGGGCCAGTACGTCGAAGTTCCGGTGCGCGACGAATTCCAGGGCCGCCCGCCAGTCGGGCTGACGAGCCGGTTCGTCGACGTCGGCGTACAGATCGCCGTACACGTGGTCGAACATCAGGTCGGTGAGCTCGGCCTTGCCGGGGACGTGCGTGTAGAGCGACATCGTGCCGGCTTTGAGCCGCTCGGCGACGACGCGCATCGAGACGGCGTCGAGGCCCTCCGCGTCGGCCACCTCGATGGCGGCGTCGACGATCGCGCGCACGGTCAGGCCGGAGCGGCCGGGTTTGGTGTGACTACCCCACAACAGCGCCAGACTGCGCGCCGGATCGGCGGCCACCACTTTTTTTCCAGCCAACGGAACAAACTCCCAGCGCTCGTCGTTGCACCGATCGTACCTGAGTCGTACGGTGTACGGTACACTCTACGATTCAACCCTAGCGAGAGGTGGGAAGTGACGAAGCAACAGGTGATCGAGGCTGCCGATGTGCGGAAGAACTATCGCGGCGGCACCGAGGGGGCAGGCCTGAACGGCTTCGATCTCGAAGTCACCGCCGGAACCGTGACGGGCCTGCTCGGCCCCAACGGCGCCGGCAAGACCACTGCGGTGCGGATCCTGTCCACACTGCTGCAGCTGGATTCCGGTACGGCGTCCGTCGCCGGGTACGACGTTCGCCGCCAAGGAGCCGAGGTTCGGCGCCGGATCGGGCTCGTCGGGCAGTACGCGGCGATCGACGAGGTGCTGACCGGTCGGCAGAACCTGGTCATGTTCGGCCGGCTCAACCATCTCGGCCACGCGAAGGCGGTACGGCGGGCCGACGAGCTGCTCGACCAGTTCAGCCTGACCGCGGCGGCCGGGCAGGCGGTCAGCAAGTACTCCGGCGGTATGCGCCGGCGGCTCGATCTGGCGGCCAGCCTGATCGTGGCGCCGGCCGTCCTGTTCGTCGACGAACCGACCACCGGGCTGGACCCGGCCGGCCGGATTGAGGTGTGGACGGCCATCCGGCAACTCGTCGACAACGGCACGACCGTGCTGCTCACCACACAGTACCTGGAGGAGGCGGATCAGCTGGCGAACCGGATCTCGATGCTCAAGGACGGCAAGGTGGTCGCGGAGGGTACGCCGGATCAGCTGAAGACCCAGCTCGGTTCGGACTGGCTCGACCTGGTGCTCGTCGACCCCGCTCAGGTCGAGCAGGTGTTGAGCTTGGCCCGGCCGCTCGCGGACGGCGAGATCCGCGTCGAGGGCACCCGGATCAGCGTTCCGGTGAAGGACCGCACCAAAGCCCTCACCGTGATGGCGAACTCGTTGCATGAGGCAAGAATCGAACCGGAGGACATCACGTTACGCAGACCGACGTTGGACGAAGTGTTCCTGCACCTGACCGGAGCGGGCGCATGACCGCCCTCGGCTGGGCCATCGCGGACGGGTGGACGATCACCCGCCGCGCCCTGACGCACTGGCGGATGCAACCAGGGTTGATGTTGTTCGCCTGGTTCTTCCCGGTGCTGATGCTGCTGATGTTCGGCGGCCTGCTCGGCGGTGCGATGGAGTTCCCCGAAGGCGAGTCGTACTACGAACTCCTGGTCCCGGGGATCTTCGCGCTGACCATGCTCTTCGGGCTCGAAGGCACGATGACCGCGGTCATCCAAGACCGGGACAAGGGAGTGACGGATCGATTCCGCTCACTGCCGATGAGTTCGGCCGCGGTGGTCCTCGGTCGCTGCATGGCCGACATGCTCGACACGATCGTGGCCCTCGCCGTACTGGCCGGGACCGGGCTCGCCCTCGGCTGGCGCTGGCATGACGGCCTACCGTCCGCACTGGCGGCGTTCGGTCTCCTGCTGTTGTTGCGATTCGCCTTGCTGTGGGTCGGAATCTTCATCGGCCTGTCCGTGAAGAACGCCCAGAGCATCACCGCCATCCAGGTCCTGGTCTGGCCGGTCGGCTTCCTTTCCAGCGCCTTCGTCGCCACCTCGACGATGCCGGCCTGGCTGGGCACCATCGCCCAGTGGAGCCCCCTGTCCGCCACCGCCACCGCGTCCCGAACCCTCTTCGGCAACCCCGACCCCTCAACCACCGCCACCTGGATCGGCAGTCACTCCGTCCTGATGGCAGTCATCGCCCCACTCATCCTCACCGCAATCTTCATGCCCCTCTCCGCCCACCGCTACCGCACCCTGTCTCGCTGACAGCTAGGGGGTCTTCGGGCCCCCTAGCCCACGAGTTGGCCGCCGTTGATTTCGATGATCTGGCCGGTGACGTAGGAGGACATGCGGTCTGAGGCCAGGTAGAGGACGGTGCCGACGCATTCGTGGGGGGTGCCGGTGCGGCCGAGGGGGATGGTGCTGACCATGGCCTGCATCTGTTCTGAGGCGGTGTGGCGGTCGTGGAAGGGGGTGCTGATGACGCCTGGGGAGATGGCGTTGACGCGGATGTTATCGGGGGCGAGCTCCTTGGCCAGGCCGCGGGTGAAGGTGCTGACCGCGCCTTTGCTGGTCGCGTAGACAACCGATCCGCCGGCTCCGCCGGTCCGGGCGGCGATCGAGGTGACGTTGACGATCGACCCGCCGCCCTGGCCGCGGAACACCGGAACCACCCGGCGGCTGAGTGCGAACACCGAGGTCAGGTTCACCTCCAGGATCCGCTGGAACTCCTCGTCCGGTACGTCGACGATCGGCGACCGGTTGACCAGATCACCGGCGTTGTTCACCAGTACGTCGATCCGCCCGTACTTGGCGATGACCTCGTCGACCAGGGTCCTCGCTGACGCCGGATCCGCGAGATCGGCCTGGAACAGGGACGCCGTACCGCCTGCTGTTTGGACCGCGGCCACCGTGTGTGCGGCACCCTCGGCGTTGCGGTGGTAGTGCACGGCCACCGTGGCGCCGGTCTCGGCGAAGCCGACGGCGACCGCGGCCCCGATCCCACTGCTGGCTCCCGTCACGAGCACGACCTGGTCGGTGAAATCGAGATATCCCATACCCTCATCCTGCCAAACCCACGGCGCGCCGCGTGGGGGTTTCGTGGGGGCAGGGCGGCGGTAGATTTCTTGGATGGAATACGCGCTGGGTCGGCTCGATCTTCGGCGATGGCGGACGGCGGACGCGCTCCGCCTGGCTCAGGCGCACTCCGATCCCGACATGGTCTACCAGGGCGGGATCGTGGACCGGGCGACCGCGCTGGACTGGATCGGCCGGGTCGCCGACCTCGACAACGGGCATGTGTACGCCGTGGCCGACGCCGACGACCACCCGGTCGGCTGTGTCGGCGTGACGAATATCGACCGCCATCAGGTCGGCTGGACGTGGTACTGGACGCTCGCCGAGATCCGCGGCCAAGGCGTCGCCCGGGACGCCCTGCGCGCGCTCGCCAACTGGGCCCACCACGACGCCGGCCTCTACCGGCTAGAACTCGGCCATCGCCTCGAGAACCCGGCCTCCTGCGGCGTCGCCGGCAGCGCGGGCTTCCTCGCCGAGGGCGTCGAGCGGCACCGCCTCGCCTACGACGGCACCCGGTACGACGTCGAGCGGCACGCCCGCCTGGCCTCGGACCCCCTGAACCCGCCGAGCCGCCCGGTCACAGTCACCGTTTAGAGCTGATACGACCGCCAGCGCTCGTCGACGACGTACCCGAGGGCCTCGTTCGCGCCCAGGCTGCCGTCGTTGATCGCGGCCCCGCCGGTGCTGAACCGGGTGATCCCGACGTCCAGGAAGGCGAGGATGGACGCGGCCTTGACCGCCTGCCCGACCCCACGACGCCGGTACGGCGCGAGCACCGACGTGAACCTGGTGTCACCCCAGCCCTCGCGCCGACGGATCACCGTGGCGCCGACCAGCCGGGAGCGGTCGAATACCCCGAAGACCCGGTGCTCGGGCCACAGCGCCCGGGTCTCGGAGAGCTCACCGACAATGCGATGGGTGGCCGGCGTGACCGGATAGTCCGCCTCGTTGGCCTTCTCGAGCTTGTGCAGCGCCTCGGCCGACTCGGCACCGAGCTCACGCACCGTCAGCCCGGAGGCGGTCGCCCGGCTGACCGCGGTCTCGAGGAGATCGCGGTCAGGATCGGTCAGATGCGCGGCCCAGGACTCGCCCACGACCTGGTACCCGGCCGCTTCGAGTTCAGCGCAGCGCGGGTCGGTCTCCTGGACGATCTGAGTGTCGGGCACAGCTCGATTGTGTGGTGCCCGACTCCAGACCTCAACCCTCGAGTTTGCGCAGCAGCGGCAGAACGTCCTCGGTGAACTGGGTCAGGAACCGCTCCTGGTCGTTCCCCGGACCGTGGACGACGAAGTGGTTGAAGCCTGCTTCGAGGTACGGCTGGAACTGCTTCACGACCTCTTCCGGGTCCGATGCGACGATCCAGCGCTTCGCGACCTGCTCGATCGGCAGCTCGTCGGCCAGCCGCTCCATCTCGGTCGCACTCGTCACGCTGTGCTTCTGCTCCGGAGTCAGCGACAGCGGCGCCCAGAACCGGGTGTTCTCCAGCGCCTGAGCCGGGTCCCGGTCGTAGGAGACCTTCACCTCGAGCATCCGGTCGATGTCCTCGAACTTCTTCCCGGCCGCCTCAGCACCTTCCTTGACCGCCGGAATCAGCTTCTCGGTGTACAGCTCCATGCCCTTACCCGAGGTCGCGATGAACCCGTCACCCACGCGGCCGGTGTACTTGGCGACCAGCGGTCCACCGGCGGCGACGTACACCTTGAGCGGGGTCTCGGGGCGGTCGTAGATGAACGCATCCACGGTCTTGTAGTACGGCCCTTCGGAGCTGACACCCTCCTTCGTCCACAGGTCGCGGATCAGCTGAACGGCCTCCCGCAACCGCGCGTACCGCTCCTTGAACTCCGGCCACTCCCGGCCCGATACCGCGATCTCGTTCAGCGCCTCGCCGGTCCCGACACCGAGCATCACCCGGCCCGGATACAACACGCCCATCGTCGCGAACGCCTGCGCGATCACCGCGGGGTTGTATCGGAACGTGGGCGTCAGGACCGACGTACCGAGCAGCACCCGGTTCGTCCGCTCACCCACCGCCGCCAGCCAAGCCAGCGCGAACGGCGCGTGCCCACCCTCGTGCCGCCACGGCAGGAAGTGGTCCGACACCGTGACGCTGTCGAGCCCGAGCTCCTCGGCCCGAACGGCGTACTCCACCAGATCCCGCGGCCCGAACTGCTCCGCCGACGCCTTGTACCCGACCCGAATGCTCACCCTTGGCTCCCAATCATCGTCAACCCGTACTCCAGCACCAACCACGTCCAGGTCCGACTTTATGCCGCCGCGGGGCGGTGCTTGACCCGGCACTGCGGGATCGGACAGGATTGGCGGCGGCGCGGCTCGCGCCTCACCTCCGTTGACCGGCTCCGGCCCGGTCTCGTCGCAGGGGGCAAAGGGACTTCTGGTCTCGGGCCGCTCGTCCTGGTCAACTGCTGCGGACGGGATCGCCGGAGGATCATGTCTGCGCATGCGGAAGGCCAGATGACAGCGCATCGGAATCTCAAGCGACGGGTTCGCGCCCGCGCCGCCAAAACCGGCGAGTCCTACACGTCTGCCCTCCGGCACTTCCGCCCGACTCCATCAGGAGAAGAAGGCATGCCGGAAACACTCAAGATCGCCGTCGCCCAGTCGACGGTGCACCGAGACCCCACCGACCCGGAGCTGCTGCGGTCCAGCGGCGCCGAGGTCCGCTCGATGCTGAAGCAGGCGGCCGCAGCCGGCGCCCGCCTGGTCCACTTCACGGAGGGCGCGCTCAGCTTCCCGAGCAAGGTGATCATGTCCTCGCTCGGCCCGGACGAGATCGGCCCGTCCGACTGGACCAAGGCCGACTGGACGGTCCTCCAGGAAGAGTTCGACAGCATCGCCAAGCTCTCGGCCGAGCTGGGCGTCTGGACGGTGCTGCCGAGCATCCACCAGCTTCCCGACGCTCGACCGCACAACAGCATGTACGTCGTCTCCGACCAGGGGAAGGTGGTTGCCCGGTACGACGAGCGCACGATGTCGACGACGAAGATCACCTGGATGTACACGCCTGGCAAGGACCCGGTGACCTTCGAGGTGGACGGTTTCCGGTTCGGGCTAGCGCTCGGCCTGGATGTGCTGTTCCCCGAGCTATTCACCGAGTACGACCGGCTGGGCGCGGACGGCGTACTGGTCTCGTACTCGACCGCGGGTGTGACGCACCACGAGCACATCGCGGTGCAGGCACGGGGGACCGCGGTGAACAACACCTGCTGGATCAGCCTCGCAGTTCCGGCCAACCCGGAGGGCGGGCTCCAGTCCGGCGTGATCGACCCGCGCGGGGAGTGGGCGATCCACGCGCCGGTGGATGGTTCGCCGGCGGTCGTCACCACCGACGTACAGCATGAAGACGTCACACAGATCGGCCGTGAGTTCCGGCAGCGGACTCGGGAGCGGGTGAGCAGCTAGCACTCACACGGTTGGGTGCTGGCGCGTTCCATGGGCATGAACAGGCACATGATCGTCAGCACCCGGCTGGGTGACCTCACGCTGGTCGCCTCGGACAACGCGTTGGCCGGTGTCTACTTCCCCCATCACTGGGTGAAGCCGATGCCGCTCGGCGAGCGGGTCGAGTCCGACCCCGTGCTGTCCGAGGCGGCCCGCCAGCTCGACGAGTACCTGAGCGGCGACCGCACCACCTTCGATCTCCAGACCACTCTCACGGGCGACGAATTCCAGCAACGCGTCTGGTCCCGCCTCAACGACATCCCCTTCGGCACCACCACGTCGTACGGCGAGATTGCGGCCGAGCTCGGCGATCACGCCCAGCGCGTCGGCAAGGCGGTCGGCCAGAACCCGCTCTCGATCGTCATCCCGTGCCACCGGGTCGTCGGCAAGAACGGCTCGTTGACCGGGTATGCGGGCGGCCTGAAGCGCAAGCAGTTCCTCCTCGACCTCGAGGAGCCGGCCGAGGTCAGGCTCTTCTAAAGACCAAGCCGTTGGGCCAGGGCCTCGGCGTCGAACGGCGAGCGGACCTTGGCGTCGTTGTCGAAGTAGACGTAGACATCGCGCCGACGCCGAGGCGGCCGGTCCGGGGACACCGTCTTGCCGCCACTCGGTGTCCGACCCTGGTGCCAGGTCCGCGCCCGAGCGGCCCAGTGGTCGAGCCCTGCGGAGTCGTACCCGCTGACGTAGAGCTCGTCGGCGCCGTGCAGCCGCACGTAGACGAAGTCCGCGGTCACGTCGTCAAGCATCGGCCACTTGCCGGCGGTGTCCGCGCACACCAGCGCGATGTCGTGTTCCCGGAGCAGGTCGATGAATTCGGCGTTTTCGAAACTGTCGTGCCGGACCTCCAACGCATACCGCATCGGCTGGTCGACGCGCGCCTCCAGGAAAACCCGGTCCTTCATCCGATCCTCATGCTGCTTGGCGATCTCAACCGCGGCACCGGTTGTCCGCGGCAACGATTCGAAGAACGCGGCCAGCCGCGGCCCGTCGTACCGGAAGTTGCCCGGGAGCTGCCACAGCACCGGACCGAGCTTGTTGCCCAACGCAAGCAGTCCGGAAGCGAAGAAGTTCGCCAGCGGTGCGTCGGTGTCCGCGAGCCGCTTCATGTGGGTGATGAATCGCGGGCCCTTGACCGCGAAGACGAAGTCGTCCGGGGTCTCGTCGTGCCAGCGCTGGTACGACGACGGGCGCTGGAGCGAGTAGAACGAGCCGTTCAGTTCGATCGAGTTGAGCCGCCGCGAGACGTACTCCAGCTCAGCGCGTTGCGGCAGGCCCTCGGGGTAGTAGACCGAGCGCCACGGCGCGTATCGCCAGCCGGAAATCCCTACGCGATAGACCACGACTCTGATTATCTGTCCCGATGCAGGTCGATCGTGGGAGCTATCCCGACGCGCGCACGCCGTGGGATCACGCGGCGTGGCGCCGCGAGGCGATGGGCTGGCTGGTGGAGCAACTCGACCGGCTCGGCATCGAGGAGACCGGCGAGGCCCGGGTGCGGTTGCGCCCGTGGTCGGTGATCGTGCGGATCGAGGCCGCGAAACCCCTGTGGTTCAAGGCGAATCCGCCCGGCAGCGCCTTCGAGCCCGCCCTCACCCAACGGCTCGCCGAACTCGTCCCCGAGCACGTGCTCACGCCGTACGCCGTCGACCGCAGCTGGGCGCTCGTCCCGGACGGCGGCACCCTCCTCCGCGACATCCCCCGCGAGCCCCGGCACTGGGCCGAGCTCCTGAGCCAGTACGCCGAGTTCCAGCGCGCGCTGGTTGACCACACCGGCGAGTTCGACCGGCTCGGCGTACCGGATGGGCGGCTCGCCCGCCTGCCCGAGATCCTCGACCAGTTCGCCGACGAAGGCCTCCGCAAGCGGCGGCCGGAGCTCGTCGACTGGTGCGACGAACTCGCCACCCTCGGCATCCCCGACACGCTCGACCACGCCGATCTGCACGAGAACCAGGTGTTCGCGGGACCGCCGTACCGGTTCTTCGACTGGGGTGACGCGGCCGTGTCGCATCCGTTCTGCAGCCTGCTCGTCCCGCTCGAACGCGCCGCCGACCAACTCGGCCCGGAGGTGGTCCCGCGCCTGCGCGACGCCTACCTCGACCATTGGCCCGGCGACCGCCGAACGCTTCGCCGTGCCGCGGAGCTCGCCATCCGTCTCAGCGCCATCAACCGCGCCACGTCCTGGACCCGCCTGTTCCCCGGGAACACCGCCATCGGCGACGCCGGCATCGCCGAGGCCCTCGATCGCCTACGGTAATCACATGGCGTTGTTCTCGAAGGGTGGCAAGGTCGAGTCGTTCCTGACGATCGTGGTCGGTGGCGGGTCCGCGTTCGGTCTCGTCGTGCTCACCTCGCGGTCGTGGAAGGCCTGCAACGTGGATGTGGCCGGGCCGATGCCCAACGGCCTCACCCTGCTGTTCCTGGGCCTCCCACTCGCGCTGATCGTGAACCTGATCCTCTTCACCGTCGCCTACCGCTACGCCGGCAAGACCCTCGTCATGGGTCTCATCATGGCCGCCGTCGCGATCACCATCGCCGACCTGGCCCTCTACTCCTGGCAGGGGACGCCGGCCGCCTCCCCAGGCACCTGCCCCGGCAACGTCCCGCCGTTCTGGCCGGTCTGGATCCCGACCTGAGTCAGCTCAGCTTGGCGCCGATGAGCTGGTAGATGTCGTCGTGTGCGCCGGGCAGATCGTCGTGACCGAAATCCGGGTACGCCCGGAGCTCCTTGGTCGAGGTGATCCGGTTGTACGCCGCGAACTGCGTCGACGGCGGGCAGACCTGGTCCTCGAGGCCGACGAACAGCGTGACCTCGGCACGGATCCGCGGGGCTAGGTGCTGCACGTCGACGTACCCGAGGGTGTTGAACACCTCGTCCTGCCGCAGGTGCCGCGGGTCCCGCTTCTTGAACCAGGTGACGATCTCGTCGTACGGGCCCTTGTCCAGGTTCAGGTCCCAGGTGCGCTGGTAGTCGCACAGGAACGGGAACACGCTGGCAACGTACTTGATGCTCGGCGTCAGCGCGGCCGCGACCAGGCTGAGGCCACCGCCCTGGCTCCAGCCGGTCGTCGCGATCCGGGTCTCGTCCACCTCGGGCAGCGCGCCGATGATGTCCGCGAGCCGGCGGGTGTCCAGGAAGACGTGCTTGTAGAGCAGACCGTCCGGTCCGGCGTCCAGACCGTGCACGAGGTGGTTGTGCAGGTTGAAGTCGTTCCCGGTCTGGGAGGCGGTCCGGAATCCGACCTGCTCCCGGACATCCAGCGCGGCCACGGTGTACCCGCGGGCGGCGTACGACAGGAGGTCGACCCACTTGGGCTGCTCACCGCCGTACCCATGGAACACCAGTACGGCGGGCCCGGTCGGCTCGTTCGGCCGGATCACCTTGGCGTGTACGCGGTAGCCGCCGGTACCGGTGAAGTACAGGTGCTGGGCGGTCGCCGTACTCAACGGGAAGTCGGTGGCGTCGGCGAACTCGGTCTCCGGGTCCGTCCCGTCCAGCTCGAGCAGTGCCTTCTCCCAGAACTGGTCGAAGTCGGCCGGCCGCGGATTCGTGCCCTGGTAGGTCAGCAGTTCGTCGTACGACAGATCGAAGGACAGCACAGACGCTCCTCAGGTGTCGGGTCGTCCTTATTCTGCGGGAGGCGCCGGGTCCGGGGCAGTGCCGTCCCAGATGGTGTAGCCGTGGGCCGCGTTCAGCTTGTCGCGCAGCGTGGTCTCCAGCACCGGCACCTGCTTGGGCGACAGCCAGGCCAGCGGCAGCAGGACGGTGTTATCCGGCCGCTTGGTCCGCAGCGCGAGTGCCTCACCATGCGTCGTCTCGACCCGGCCGACCTCGGTGACATCGGTCCACACCGTCTTCACACCGCGTACGTCGATCGCGTCGTCCCGTAGCCGCAGTACGACGGGCGGCCGGGCGACGATCCACAGCCCGGCCAGCGCGACCAGACCGCCGAGCACCAGGAACACCCCGATCACCGCCCCGGACGCTCGGAAGGCCCAGGTGATCGCGGCCACCCCGAGAATGATCAGACCGGTCGCCAGTACTCCGAGGAACCGCCCTGACCGCATCCGGTACGTCGTACGCATCCGGCCATGATCCCATCGCTCTAGAACGGATCGACATCCGAGGTGGACGCGTTACCGCCGATCACCGGGGACAGCGTGATCGTCCAGTCGAACTTGCCGTCGAAGCGGTCGTCGTACTTGGAGAACGAGCAGTCCTCGGTGAACTGCCGGCTGACGCCGTCCCAGGCGGTGCCGGACTTGAAGAACACCCAGTAGCTGCCGCGGACGCCGCGCAGGGTGGCGTCGGAACCGTGGCGGACGTAGATCGACACCTGCGGCTGGCGCGGCACGCTGGTCGCGACGACGACCACGACGTCCGCGGAACCGTTGTTCTTGATCTGCAGCGTCCCGGCGCCGCGGGATCCGGCCCGCTGGATGATCTGGCCGTTCGTACCGCGACCAGTCATCTGCGGCGGTGGCTTCAGGGCCGGCGGGGTCATCCGGAGACCGAAGTTCGTGCCCTTGCCGACGCTCTTGTTGACCGCCTGCGTCAGCTGGACGACCGACGTACGGATGCCGGTTTTCGCCTGGTACAGGCGGACCGCGCCGGCCTTGGGCAGGCCGCACCCGGTCTTGGTCTCGCCGGATGCGGCCAGGTTCGTGGTGACGTGGTCGGGGTACGCGTCGAATGCGCCGAGGACCTTGGTGTGCCCGCTACCGAGCGATTGCGGGCCGTTGATCTTGGCGAGCGCCTGCCGCTGCCGGGCGATCGACCCGGCGAGCTCGGCCCGGGCCTGGTCGAAGGCCGCCAATGTCGGGGCGTTCATGACCCGCTGTACGCCGCGGACCAGGTTGGTCTCGGTGTTCGCCAGAGCCTTCTTGTAGCCGACTGCCGTCAGCGAGGTTTCTTTCGGGGTCGGTTTCGGTGTCGGCGTTGGGGTCGGCGCTTCGTCGGTCGTCGGTTGATCGGTCGGTGCGCTGAGCGTGGTCGAGGGCAGCGGCTTGCCACCCTCGGGTTCACTGCTGCAGCCGGCTGCCACCAACGCCGTACCGAGCACTACTGCCGTCCATCGCCGCATCTGTCGCCCCCAGCTTCTTCGGTGCGAACCATCCTTCCCCGAAGCGGCTGCGGCAGTCCAGATTGACCTGATGTTGTCAGTTGGTCCCGGTCTGGGTCGGGTCGTAGGCGCAGGCGTCGTTCAGGTCCTGGGCCGCACCCGGCGTCGTGGGCGTCTTGATCGGCTTCTTCGTCGTCCCGGTGGTCGGCTTCTTCGTCGCGGTCGTCGACGGGGTCGAGGCGATCGGCTTGGTCTTCGGCGCGATCGCCTTCTCGACGAGCTCCTGCATGGCCGAGTAGTCCGGGTTCTTACCGGTCGGGAAGTTCTTCCGCTTGTCGAGGTCCACGTTCGACACCTTCGCCGACTTGACCTTCAGACCGAGCTCGATGAACGCCGGCAGGATCTCCTGCGGGATGTCTGTCCGCAGCAGGTCCTTGCTGGCCGAGGCGATCTGCTGGTACTTCGTCACCAAGGTGGCCGGGTTCACACTGTTCACCAGCGCGTGGATCGTGCAGCGCTGCCGCTCCTGCCGCGACGGGTCGCTCAGGCCGTAGCGGCCGCGGGCGAACCACAGCGCGTGGTAGCCGTCGAGCTTCTGGTTCGGGCCGGGCTGGATGTAGCCGGACGGCTTCTTCGCACCCCGCGTGCCCGGGCCGGCGCCGTAGTCGCCACCGATCGGCACCTTGTAGTTGACGTTGACCGTGATGCCGCCGATCGCGTCGATGATCTTGCGGAACCCGGCCAGGTTGATCTGCATGTAGTAGTCGATGTCGAGACCGAGCGCGGCACCCGCGGCCAGCTTGACCACGTCCGCACCCATGTTGTCCGTCGCACCGAGCGCACCGGGGTGCTGCTTCGGGACGTTGTCGTACATCGAGTCCAGGTAGTACTCCGGCTGCTCGACATTGCCGAGATTCGGGTCCCAGTAGCCGTCGGGGTAGATCTTGTGCAGCGGCGAGTCCTCCGGGAAGGGCATCCGCATCCAGTTCCGGCTGAGCGAGATCAGGGCCGTGTCACCGGTCTTGGTGTCGATACTGGCCACCATCACCGTGTCGGTCCGGACACCTGTCCGGTCCGCGCCGTCATCCGCACCGAGGAGCAGCAGGTTGAGCCGCGGCGTCTTCGCCCACGGGTCCGACTTGTTCACCTTCGGCCGGGTAGCACTCTTCGAGTCGCCCTCGGACTGGAACACGCTGCCGACCAAGTCCCGCTGCGCCATCACCGTCTGCGCCGCCACCGTCGTCGGAACCGCGATCGCAAAACAGAGCAGCCCGACGAACATCGACCCGGCGAGCCGCCCGGTGTAGGTCATGCTCACCGGTCTCAGGAGCTTGTGCGAGGCCACCACGACCCAGATCCACAGCACCCCGAGCACCACCACAGCCGCAGTCGCGATCAGCAGCTGCCGCGGCGACACGAGCAGCTCGAGAACCGAGTTCCGCTGCGTGAGACCGACGTACGCGGCGACCAGCAGCAGCCCACCGGCGATCGTCAGCACGAACGCCCCGAGCTTGGTCCGCCCGCCCTTGATCAGCCCGAGCCCCGGCACCAACGCACTGAGCAGGGTGAGACCAATAGCCTTGGACGTCGTCCGGGCACGCTGCGACCGGTGCTTCGACCGGCTGGCGCGAGGCGCGGACCTCCGTCCGGCGGCACGAGTACTCCGCGACATGGCTCCGTTTCCCTGATCGACGACGTGGCGGCCCTCCGTGGATCGCCTCAAGCGACCCACGGTACCTATGACGCCCACGCCCGCCGTTCGGTTGACGTGTGCTGGCGACCCCCGTCGGTGCACGCCAGGTTACACACGGGTCAGCCGACACACCCAAACCCCCGCCCCCACCCACTTTGCCGCCACCCCCACTGAACAGTTAGTCTTGGTCGTCGTCGACCCACACAGACGTTTGCGTGGGTACGTCGGAGGAGGCGTCGCCTAGTCCGGTCGATGGCGCCCGCCTGCTAAGCGGGTTGAGGGTAATCCCCTCTCGCGAGTTCAAATCTCGCCGCCTCCGCGTCAAGGGAGCGCCCTGTCCACGGAAAGCGTGGACGGGGCGCTCCGGCGCTTTCTGGGGGCGGAGCCCCCAGACCCCACCCCGGCGGGCTCCGCCCCCGGACCCCCCGCCACCCCGCGCCCCCTCACCAGGCAGCGCGGCCGCGGGGCACCACCTGAGCGCCACAGTGCAGGCGCGGCGCGCCACTCACCGCACACAAGCGCCAGGTCCGCATACCCGCCTCAACCACAGCCCCCAGAACACAACCCACGGCCGGCGAGCACCACCGGCGACGGGGTCGGCCGCATTTGTGGCGGCGGCCGGTTAGCTCTCGAGGAGGGTTTTGGCTTGGGCGATGAGTTCTACGGAGGCTGGGGTCATGGGGTCGGCGGAGATGATCAGGTGGTCTGCGCCTAGGTCGCGGTAGGTGGTGAAGAGGGTGGCTAGTTCTTCTGCGGTGCCGGCGAAGGCTGTGGGGTCGGCTTCGTTCGGGGATTGGTTGGGGTCTCGGATGGTTAGGCCGATGGTGAGGGTTACCTTGCGGCCGGCCTTTTCGGTGGCGGCTCGGAAGTCGGTTAGGCGTTCGGTGAGGGTTTCGCTGGGGGCGCCGTACCAGGCGGTGTTCCAGGCGTCGGCCCATTCGGCGGTGAGGCGGAGCATGCGGGGGCGGCGGCCGGCGATCAGGAGGGGGATCTGGCGGGACGGTGCGGGCGTGAGGCTCGCCTCGAGCGTCTTGTAGTACGTTCCGTCGGCGGTGACCGACTCTCCGCGCAGCATTCGCGCGACGATCTCCAGCCACTCCTCGAAGCGACCCCCGCGGTGATCCGTCGGCAGGCCGAACGCCTCGTACTCCGGATCGTGCCAGCCCGCCCCAACCCCAAGAATCAACCGGCCACCCGACACCTCATCCAGGGTCGCGGCCATCTTCGCCGTCAACCCGGGGTCCCGGAACGTAGAGCAGAGCACCATGTTCCCGAGCTCCACCCGCTCGGTCACCGCCGCGACCGCACTCAGCAGCGTCCAGGACTCGTGCATCCCATGCACAGCCCCGTCCGGAGCGTGGTACTCGAAATGGTCCGCGAGCCACACCGAGTCCAGCCCGCTGCTCTCCGCCGCCACCGCCATCGCGCGCACGTCGTCCCACCGCGGCATCCCACCGGTCGGTCCGTCGGACCCACCCACTGGCAACATCAACCCGATCTTCATATCGCCAACCTACGCACCCCGCCGTACCACCCGCGACCACTTAACTTCTGCGTAGCGAAGAACACGTAGTAGTCCCCACAGACCACCCTCGGCGCCCCATCCCACGCCTGCCGACCCGGCGAGCGACCTACCTCTACGTGTCCTTCCCGACAACGACACCGACAACCACGACACCCGCAACACAGCGCGGCGCCCTGGTCATGGTGGGACCAGGGCGCCGCGTGCTTCCCGCCGCCGGCTTCCGACTCGGCGGCGGAGTCTCAGCCCAGCCGGGCCTTCAGGTGGTCGAGCTCGACCTTCAGTTCCGCCGGAACGGTGTCACCAAGCTTGGCGAACCACTCCTCGATCAGGGGGATCTCGGCCTTCCACTCTTCAGCGTCGACGGTCAGCGCGATCCGCAGCTCCTCGTCGCTCAGCTCCAGCCCACTGACATCCAGCCCATCAGCCGTCGGCACGTACCCGACCGGCGTCTCGACCGCGGCCGCCTGGCCTTCGATCCGCTCGATCATCCACTTGAGCACGCGGCCGTTCTCACCGAATCCCGGCCAGACGAACTTGCCCTTCTCGTCCTTGCGGAACCAGTTCACGTAGAAGATCTTCGGCAGCTTGCTCGCGTCGTTCTCCTTGCCGACGGTCAGCCAGTGGTCGAAGTACTGGCCCGCGTCGTACCCGAGGAACGGCAGCATCGCCATCGGGTCACGCCGTACGACGCCCACCTGCCCAACCGCGGCCGCGGTCGTCTCGGACGACAGCGTCGCGCCCATGAACACCCCGTGCGCCCAGTCGCGCGACTCGGTCACCAGCGGAACCGTGGTCGCCCGGCGACCACCGAAGATGATGGCCGAGATCGGTACGCCGTTCGGGTCGTCGTACTCGTCGGCGAGGATCGGGCACTGCTCGATCGGGGTGCAGAACCGGCTGTTCGGGTGGCTGGACAGCTCGCCCGAGGCCGGCGTCCACTCGCGGCCCTTCCAGTCGGTCAGGTGGTCCGGCGGGGTCGGCGAGTAGCCCTCCCACCAGACGTCGCCGTCGTCGGTAAGGGCGACGTTCGTGAAGACCGAGTTGCCCTTCTCGATGGTGCGCATCGCGTTCGGGTTCGTCTTCCACCCGGTCCCGGGCGCCACACCGAACAGACCGAACTCCGGGTTGACGGCGTACAGGCGGCCGTCCTTGCCGAACCGCATCCAGGCGATGTCGTCGCCGAGCGTCTCGACCTCCCAGCCCTCGAGCGTCGGGTCGAGCATCGCCAGGTTCGTCTTGCCGCACGCACTCGGGAACGCAGCCGCGATGTAGTGGACCTTCTTCTCCGGCGAGATCAGCTTCAGGATCAGCATGTGCTCGGCCAGCCAGCCCTCGTCACGCGCCATCGCGCTGGCGATCCGCAGCGAGTAGCACTTCTTGCCGAGCAGCGAGTTGCCGCCGTACCCGGAGCCGTAGGACCAGATCGTCCGCTCTTCGGGGAACTGCACGATGTACTTCTCGTCGTTGCACGGCCACGGCACGTCCTTCTGGCCGGCCTCGAGCGGCGCGCCGACGGAGTGCAGACAGGGCACGTACTTCGCGTCGGTGCCCATCTTCGCCAGTACTTCGGAACCGGTGCGGGCCATGATCCGCATCGAGCCGACGACGTACGCCGAGTCGGTGATCTCGACGCCGAACATCGGGCTCTCGGCGGTCAACGGGCCCATGCAGAACGGCACGACGTACATGGTCCGGCCGCGCATCGAGCCGCGGTACAGGTCCGTCATCAGGACCTTCATCTCGGCCGGGTCCATCCAGTTGTTGGTCGGACCGGCGTCCTTCTCGTCCACGGAGCAGATGAACGTGCGCTGCTCGACGCGGGCGACGTCACTGGGGTCGGTGCGCACCCAGAACGAGTTCGGCTTCTTCGCCTCGTTGAGGCGGACCATCGTGCCGGCGTCGATCAGCCCCTGGGTCAGTACGCCGTACTCCTCGTCGGAGCCGGTGACCCAGTGGATCGCGTCCGGCTGCGTCAGCTCGGCGACCTCGGCCACCCATGCCAGCAGGCCCGCGTGCTTCGTCGGTGCGCCGGACAGGTCGTACGCCGCGCTGGTCGCGGCGGCGGACGGGGTCTCGGTGAGATCGGGGGTGTGGGTCGGGCTGGCGGTGGTCGTCATCGGCGGCTCATTCCCTCTCAGCTGTCGTCCCGGCTGCTGCTCCGGCCCCTCGACGCTGAGGAGACGGGTACGGCACCGGCCGCCGGGGTCTCCAGCGGTTCGATCCAGCGGACTGGCGGTGTGATCTGTCGCATACCAGTGATTGCAGTGGACGCATACCAGTGTGCAAGTGGTACTAACGGTACGCGACGCGGGCAGGTGCTGTGAACCCGTCGAACGTGAACCCGGTCACAAAGTTTTGGCGACAACCGCTTTCCGGTCGACCTTGTGAAAATGAGAACGGCCCGCGTCGAGACGCGGGCCGTTCGGTGAAGATTTTTCGGCGAATCAGCTGGTCTGCCGCCAGATGTCGTTCAGGACCCGCTGGACGTCGGGCTCCTCACCCTCCCGGCCGGTCACCGCCATCCCGACCAGCCACCACTGACCACCACTCTGGAACGCCCGCGTCATCATCAGCGCGTACGGCTTGTCCTGAGTCGCCAACCAGGTCCGCTCATCCTTCGCGACCGTCGGCACCGGCACCCGGAAGCTCTTCGTCCACGCCTGGTCGAACGCCGCCCGATCCTTGACGCAGTCCGCCAGGTTCGCGCAGGCGCTGAGCGCGATCTGCAGGTCCGGCGGCACCTTCCGGCCGGTCGACTGCTCGTCGGTCTGGATCCGCCGATACGCAATCGTCGACGACTCACCCAGCAACGACACCGCCGGCGGCCGCGGCCACCCGATCGCAAACGGCAACTCCGCCTTCGTGACCACCTGCAGGTCGGCCCCCGCCGGATAAGTCGCCCCCATCAGCCCGGCCTTGCCGTCCGGCCGCTTGTACGCCGCCGTCGTAATCTTCGGCAGCCCTGGCAACAACACAGTCGACGGAAGCGCCCCCGGACTAACCGCCGCCGGCGGCGGAGCCGCGTCAGGCACTTCCTTCACCGCACTACCCACCGTCGCCCCCGCCGAATACACCACGGTAAAGACGACCAGTACGACGAGCACGGCCACCGCATAAACCCACCCACCCAGCCGAGCAACCACTCCACCGAGCGCGCCCCGCTCTTCCGCTCCAGCTGGTGCACCCTCGTCTGCCGGGACACCCGGTACGCCGTGCACTCCAGCGACTCCTGGTACGGCGGCCGGCGCGACTCCGCCGTACTGGCTGAGTAGCGAGCGCACTGCCTGCAGCGACGCGTCGTCGTTCCCCATGACTCCGTCGAGCGGATCAATCAGCCGCTCCGCACCCGACTGCCCAGGCACGAGCTGCGTGATCGCATACGGCCGTGCGGCACTGAAGTTCGCCGCCCACAACGGCGTCTCCGCCCGCCCCGGCTCAAGCGCCGCCTCCCGTGCCGCCTGCACCAGCCGCTCCTGCACCACCTGGTCCTCCGCAGTCAGCACCAGCGCGACAACCTCCATGCCCGTGAAGGCCCGTCCGCGCCACACCTCCGCCAGCGGATGCTCCAGCAGCAACTGCTCGAACTGGTACCCAGCAATCTCCGGCGCGTTCACTTCGTCTCCCAGATCGCCCGGTCCGCCACTACAGTCGCCGCCTGCCGCGCGGTCTCCGCCAACACCGGATTGGCCGTGTACTCCACCAGTACGACGACATCCGCCCGCTGCACGAGCACTCGCGTCGTGAACGACTCACCCGCCAACCCGACCGCCGTCTGATCACTCTTCGTCGGATAAGGCCGATCCGGCACCGAATCGAACGGCGACCGATCAAACGCCTTCTTCGCCATCGCCTCCGGCGTGTACGGCACCTCACCGGCCCCGGCGAGCTTCCCGCCGTACGGCGTGATCGTCACCTTCACCGAAGCCGTCGAGAACGTGGTCGCGGCCTGCCGCCCAGCGACCGCCGTACAGGTCACCGCACCCGTCCCCGACTGCAACAACCGCCCACTCGATGCCTTAGGCAACAGCGCCGACACGTCCCCGATCCGCGCACACAAGTCCGCGGCGAGCTTCCGCGCCGGCACCACATCGTCTTCCTGCACCGGCTTCCCCAGCGCAAACCCCACACCACCACCCACAACCGCAGCCACTCCGGCCGCGATCGCCGTACCCCGAACCACCCGACTAGCCATACCGCGACCTTAGTCAGTCCCAGGGCCGCAACCCGTCAGTCGAGCAGCTTCTGCACCGACCCGCCCGACTCACTCAACTTCGTCCCCAGCCCCTTCAGCGCCGTACCTACATCCGCCAGAATCCCCGACAGATCCTGCAGGTTCCCCGCCAGGCTCTCGATCTCGGTCGCCACCCCGCCGATCTGCCCACTCCCGTCGTTCAACTTCTTCGCCGCCGCATCCCCGATCCCCGGAATCTTGTCCAGCTCCCCCGCCAGCCCCGCCAACATCCCCGCCGCATCATGCAACCGGTCCTTGGCCGTGTTCATCGTCGTAGCACTCCCACTGAGCGCCCGCCGAGCCCCGCCCTCCCCGTCATCCCCCACCAAGGCCCCCGCCGCCTTCCCAGCCTGCTCCCCCGCCTCAGCCAGCCCAGACCCGATCGTCTTCAGCAACTCAGGCAACTTCCCGATAAACCCCACCGCCCCATCCGGCAGCCCCCGCACCAACTCCAGCACCTTCTGGAAGTCGTCCGAGTTCTCCATCACGAACCCGACCGCCTTCTTCACATCCCCCAGATCCCGCCCACCCAACAGCTCTTCAATGCCCATCCCCGGATGCTAGATCCCCACCCCCGACCCCGATTAGCATCCACACACCCTCTCCCTGTATCGTTACTCGACGTTGCCCGGCGCTCGTAGCTCAACGGATAGAGCATCTGACTACGGATCAGAAGGTTGGGGGTTCGAATCCCTCCGAGCGCGCTTCGTGAAAGCCCAGGATCAGCCCGCTGACCTGGGCTTTTGTCTGCCCAGTACACCCCCGCAGCCCGCTACGCGCGCTCCTACGTCGCGTGCTACGCCTGACTGCCCCACCCACCCTCCGACGCGGCTACCGCCGCTTCCCACCCCGCGGCTACCGCCGCGAACCAGCGGGCTACCGCCCGCCCGACCCCGGCGTGGATCCGCAGACCGACCGCGGTCTCGCGGCCGGCGTGACCGGCGCTCGTGACCATCACCCGCATCACCTACGATCTGGACGACATGCAGGCGCACCTAGCTCAGTTGGACGCCGACGCATGATCATCGAACGCGCCGACGCCGACGACCTGGGCGTCATCCTCGCCCTCCGCACCGAAGCCAGCGACTGGCTAGCCCAACGAGGCATCAACCAATGGGCAGTCGCATGGCCCAACCCCGAAGAACAGAACCACCGAATCCTCACCAGCATCGCGGCCGGCGAAACCTGGATGATCCGCGACCAAAACGAAGCCACCATGGGCACCGTCGCCCTCGACACCTCCTCCGACCCCCAGCTCTGGACCCCCGAAGAGCAGGCCGCCCCGGCCATGTACATGCACCGCCTGATCATCCGCCGCAAGCACGCAGGCCTAGGCGCCGCAGTCATGGACTGGGCATGCCACCGAGCCCAGCGACTCGGCCTCCATTGGCTCCGAATCGACCGACCCGAACTACTTTTACCTGGGCGGTGTGGCGAGTCAACACCGGCGCGGAGTGGCTCGATGACTAAGCAGCGGAACGTCCGCGACCGACAGTTGACCTCCTCACAGCCGGGGTCGCATCACATCAGCCGCCTCCAATACGCGTAGGCAGGTCTGAACCGTCTCCGAGTGCTAGGACCGAGTAGGGTCTGAGCCCGCACACATGGCAGTCCGGGTCGACATGCGGCTCTTGGACGACCAGTTGAGGGTGCCTTGGGCCTACCGGGCGACTCCTTAGGATGCGGAAGCCGACAGCAGGCCGACCCAGACCGGCCGCAAAGTGCATGAAGTCATTGACTGCCCATCCAACCGCCATTGAGTTCAGGGTGATGACGCTCGGCGCCTCGATACCAGGCTCATCGACATAGCGCTGGTTATGTCGCTGCTCGGCAGTCGCGACAGCCTCCTCAGCGAGTCTGGTTAGGTTGACTAGTTCGTTGCATCTCAGGCATCCGGGCTCTACACCAAGCGAGCGAATGACGCCGTAGGCGTCCTGCACGTTGCCACTGCGCGGTTCAACCACGACCTTGGAGCCGACTTGGAGGGTCGGGATCAAATATTGGTATGCGATCTGGTTGACCACGTCTCGCGCCAACATCGTGTCCGCGGCTAAGAAGACGAAGTCACACCCGATCAACTCACGAGCGACGGCGTCGTCCGCTACGTCACCTGCGATGGCGGAGATCTGGGCCAGCGGGTTCGCACCTCGGATGATCCGCGCCGCTAGGTCGACCTTCGTAGTTGGGCGATTGCGACCGAGTCGCCGAAGGAGCTGGCCCAAGCGACCGTCGCCGATGCGACCGGTGGCGTCCTTGGGGCAAGCCTCGGGAAGCCGGGACAGGTTCGATGCGCTGACTCGATCCGGATCAACGACGACAAACTGACCAACACCCAGTCGCGCTAGAGCCTGGACGATGAGCATGCCCACTCCGCCAGCACCCACAACTGCCACCCGCATTTGGGCTAGCCGTTCCTGGCCCGCGTCTCCGAAGACGAGAGCTTGTCGTGCGTACCGCGGCGCGGAGAGAGCTCTCGTGCCATCGCCGCTGGGTGCGTGTCCGTCATCGAGTGCTTCGAGACTCTCTCCGACAACAACGGTCGCATGCACGGGTACCCTAGAACCGTTTGGCATCCAGACATCACCAGCGAGCGCACCGTCTGCCAGTACGAGGCCACCGACCGGCGACCCGCTCACCGACAGCAGCGTCGGGTAAGCCCGCTCGTGGGAGTCTAGGTCCGGTCTGGAGAAGGCGACCTTTCCTCGTCCACCATGGTTGTGGACGGCGAGATAGACCAGTCCGGCGTCCTTGGCGCGACGCAAGTGGCGGGTCACGAAGCGGCCGTCAAGGTGTCTGTGGCCACGTATCCCGGGAACATAGTCGACACCCTCGGCCGCAGGGATTACCTCTCGAACGAGAAGGCGAAGCATCCCTTCAACAACGACCTGACCGCATAATAGAGCCGCACCATGCTCGCCGCCGTCGCCCGGAAACAAGTGCCGCTGGAGGCGCTCCCAATCGGGTGAGCGGAAGCGAAGTTGAACATGGGCCGGTGTCGCACCGGAGGGAAGGTCGTGAGCGGTCATCTGGTCATCACCCAATCGAGGACCTTGCTGACCTTTTGAGCAGCCGTTTGATAGGCGAAGGATCCTCTGGTCCGCCGCGAGACCTGCACCACCGGCCTGGGTGCCTGCTCAGCAGGCCACGACAACTGGGTGACCGCGAACCCTTCTCCGAGCGAGGCGCCGTCCAGCCGACTCAGATCCGCGCGGAGGAACATCGGGTAGATGTCGCTGCTCGGCAAGGTGAAGGGAAGCAAGAAGACCAAAAAGGTGTCGTCTTGAGCGTACGGCAGGCCGAGAGGGACGCCGGTCAGCTCTACCCATAGACCGCCCTGCCCGTCTGGACATGTGTTGGCGGTCCAGTCAGGGAAGGCGGTCTGGATGATCTGAAGGGCGCGCAATACCGCTGTTTTGGCGGCGGTGTCAGGAGTTGTCATCGCCAGGGATGGCCCAGAACTCGTCGCCGTCCTTCAGGCTCAGCTTCTTCTCATCCGGGACGATCTTCTGCTCGCCGTTCGGACGCACCTCGGACAGGACGAAGTCAGGCTGGATCGGCACGCCGGCGCTGATGGCGGCTTGCTTGATCTCAGCCCCCGTGGCGTGCTTGTCGGGCATGACGACGTACTGCGCGTTTACCGTGATCCTGACATGCTCAGACTCCGACCCGTGACCGTGAGGGTCATCGTTCGCTGCGGTCGTCGATGCTGTGTTCATGGGGGCACCTCGTGGGTGTAGTTGCGGTTATCGCAAGTCCTACGATGGCAGATAGTTGCGGAAATCGCAAGTGACAATCTTGCTTGTTTCGCAACTGGGTGCTAGGCAGCCTTGCCTTACCTGCGTAATCTGCGGCTGTGGAAGCAGAGCTCGGTACGCGGATCAAGACCCTGCGAGAGGCACTAGGGCTGCGCGCAAGCGACCTCGCGACACGCGTTGATCTGGACCCCACGGCGCTCTCGAAGATCGAGAATGGGCGGCGAGCCGTCAAGTCCGTGGAGTTGGCGCGGATCGCGCACGCGCTGCGTGTCTCGCCGCTTGCCCTGCTCCAACCCGACTCACTCATCGGGCGCCTTCCAGTCGCCGCAAGGCAAGCCGGCTCGACCATCGCTATGGGCGCTGCCTATGAGAGATTGGAGTCGCTCTCAGAACTTCACGTCGTGCTCGCCGACAACGGTTTCCCGAGCTCCCCGCACCTGCCATCCGTGCCCTCCGTGGATGGCATGTACTGGCTCGACGCAGCCGAGACTCTCTCTGCGTGGGCCCGGGAGAACCTACAGGCCTTACCGGATGGAGACGATCGGTTCGCGGCCCTGGTCGAGACTATCGAGACCACCTTGGGACTGGATGTCGTCGTCGAGGCATTCGACGGTGACCCACTGACTGGCGCAGCCATTACCGATCAGTCATTCCCCCTCCTATTCGTCAACGCGGCACACCCCTTGCCTCGATCGCTTTTCACGCTCGCGCACGAACTCGGACACGTCCTGGCCGGTCACAACGGGTCCACGATCACCCTCGACCGCGAATTGTCAGGCAGCACGGACGACGAGAGGATGGCGAACGCATTCGCCGCGGACTTCCTCATGCCCGAAGCCATCGTCAGGCAGACGATCGAGCAACAAGGCCGCCAGTACCCGACCCTGGTGCAGCTCGCCTACCGCCTCGGCGTGAGTTTCGAGTCACTCATCTACCGCCTCCACAACCTTGGCGTGATCGACGCCCGAGGCCGCGACAAGCTAAAGCGCGTCAATTGGCGAGGCATTGTGCTCGCCATATCTGAGCCCAGCGGGTTCGGCGGACTGAAGAAGAACGAGGCGGCAAGGTTCCAAGCGAGGTGGGTGACTCCGCCGCCCACGAATCCCCCCGCGATGCTGATCCAGCGCGCAACCAACGGCTATCGGAAGGGCGCCATCGGGGCCCCGGCGCTTGCGGACCTCCTCGGACGCGACACTCAGCCACTGCTCACTCAGCAACTGCTGGCGCAGCTGCAAGACGACCCCGATCTGGTCGCGGCGCGCGAGATCATCGATGCCGACTACGCGCCAGCCGCCGACGCCGACGCCGAGGACCCCGAGGAGCGCTTCTCGGGCATCCCCTTCTGAGGTGTCATCGGTGGCGGAACGTTGGTATGCCGACACAGTCACCCTTCAGCATTTCGCACACGCCGGCCGCCTGAGCGTCCTAGTCAACTATTTGATCACCTTCGATCCGCCCTATTGGACCCGAGCCGTGCACAGCGAGGTACTCGCCGGCTACGAAAGCAACGAAGCATGCCGCGACATCCTCGCCAGCTCGACACTAGCCAGCCCCGCCGACATCCCACCCGAACACCTTGTTGCCGTGTTCCAAACACAGATCGCACTTGGCGGCGGTGGCGTATCGGGGCTGGATCATTTGGGAGAGGCTGAGTGCATCGTGCTCGCCGACGTTGAGCACTGCGGCGTCATCACTGACGACAACGCTGCCTACGACCTTGTCAGTAGGCGGCTCGGTCCGGAGAGGGCTCAGGACACGATTGATGTACTGCGGGCCTCCGTCCGAGCAGGCCGAATCGACGCCTCAGAGGCCAAGCAAGTTGCCGACGGCATTCGCAACACCGGTCGACATCTGCGGCGCATACATCCGATGACGTTGCTCAGTAGCTACTTCGAATGATCCGCGGCTGGTGAGGCTGCCCGTCCATGGAAGGGCTTGAGTCCTAGCTCTACAGGGCGATGGCCCCCAGCCGATTGTCCCGACTGGTGCCGGAGCCGCAGCCCGCTGAGTGACCGCGGTGGTTCTGCCCCGCGAGCTGGCGCGGTAGCAGTCCTCGCCCCCCCACGCCGACAGGCTCGTGCTATTCAGCGAACCTCCGGCCCCTGTACCGCCGGATTGACCTCTTAAGGATCAACGCGCACCATCTGCGTTCACCCGATCCCGAAGTGCTCACCCGACCATCCAGGCCCGAGCATCCGCATTAGGCTGGCGGCTCGGCCCCGTCCCCTGGTCGCTCGATTGTCCGGGCAGCTATCAGGAGGACGAGGCAAGCATCGGTGACTTCAACCGATCGCTCGGAGCGCAGTAAATCGCTCAGCCGCCTCCACATGAAGTTCCACAGAGTTCGTCTCGTCCACCGCAATATCGTGATATCGATCCATGAGGCTCGCCAATGCCGTGCCTGCAACGATCTGTCCGCCATCCGGGGCCGTCACTCCGAGACTCGCCGGAAGCCATTCTCCAATCACATCTGCCGCCTCAGTCGCACCTCCTAGCAACCAGGCGCCGCCCTGAACGGGCATCAGCACCACCTGCACGCCCGGTAGGAAGTCGAAGACGACCACATCCTGCTTTCCCCACTTCTCATGTCGGGCGCGAGCCCAGGGGACGAGCGCACTCGACACATTGGCTACAGCCCTACAGCGTGTCTTGTCCATGAACGTCATCGGGTCCTCCGTGCTCAGCTGGTCGTGGGAGACGGCAGAGGCAACAGGGCGACAAGAGCCTGGGACATCGCCGCGGCCTGGATCGCTTCGGTTGCTTCCTCTTCCGTGACGACGGTTGGCTCAACGACCCCTGCGGTCGGGTCGGTGTCTACATACAGTCCGGTCATCTTCCGAGCGTGACGGCTGGTGACTTGGCCCCGGATGAATGCCTTCCACTCAGCGTCACCCAGAGGTTCGCGGCCCGGCCGCCCCGCGAGGGTGGAACTCACGAGGTCCGCGAAGGTCGCGAGGAGGGCAAGGGCGGACAGGACGTAGCCCAGCTTTGCTTGATGGCTCACGAACTGCTTGCCAAAGCTCTCGGCAGACGCTGCGGTCGGATCTTGCAAGACCGTCCGGCAGAGCAGCGCCTTGCCCGTCTCCTCCAGTGAGAGCACAGCGAGTGCGTGAGCCGTGGGGGCGGAGCCGGCCGTGAGGAGTTTCTCAGCATCGTCAGACAGGCGTGTGGCATTGCGTAGCGACGCCTCGATGATCTCAGTGAGGACGCGATTATCCGGAAGACTGGACACGGCTGGAGTCTAAGGTTTTGAGCCAGCTCGATGGAGTGCCACGACGAGCGGGCGAACCCTCGACGAGTATGCGACGACCGCAGAGGGATGTCCAAGGCAAAGGCTCGTCCCCCACTCGTACCCCAACGACCATTCAAAGTCTGACCGCCTGCGCTCCGGGGGGCTCATTGCCCCGCCGGGTGGTGTGCTTGCTTCTAGATGATGCAGGCTCCTACGGACCAGGAGGTTGGGGGTCGAATCCCTCCGAGCGCGCAAGAAACCCCAGATCAGGAACTTGATGACCTGGGTTTTGCATGTCCGGAGCCGGACTTTGCTAACGCTCTTGCTAACTCGGCACAAGGCAGGTGCGGTCGCCTCCTCGTCCGGCAGGTTGACTGTAGGCGTGGACATGAATAGAGAGCAGACCACGAAGCGCGAGCTGCTTGAGTGGCTCGATGGGCAGCGGGCGCATGTTGTGGAACAGGTCATGGCGATGCCGGCCGAGGCTCGCCGCCGCTCTCAGGTGCCCTCGGGCTGGACACCCCGAGGGGTCATCAGGCACCTGACCCTGGACGTCGAGCGTGTGTGGTTTCGAGCAGTCATGGCTGGTGAGCAGGTAGATCTTCCTCAGGGGTACGACGGCTGGACCGCGCCCGACCTCCAAAGCGACGAGGAGCTTCTCGAGCAGTACGCCGACGAGTGCAGGCTGGCCACGGCGGCTGTTGCCGAGTTGCCGCTGAACGCGGAGCCGGTCTGGTGGTTCGAGGGCAGCGGCGACCCGCCGTACTCCTCCCTGCGAGAGGTCTTGTTGCACGTGATCGTCGAGACGGCCACTCATGCCGGACACCTTGACATCTGTCGTGAGCTGGTCGACGGCGGACAGCACCTCGTCCTCGACGAGCCGACGACCTGACGAAACTCATGCCACGATCCGACCCTTTGGCTGGCGCAGATCACCTGGCAGATGACTGCCGCGCATCACCCGACGACTTGGCTCCGTCCCCCTGGCCGCTCGATCGGCAGGCCACCTACCGCGCTGACCTGGCGGCTATCAGGGGGACGGGGCAACTGTGGTATCGAACTGTCAGGCGTGTCGTTGGTTTCTGACCGGTTGGGTTCTTCAGGTCGTGGTTGACCGCAACCGGTCAGGCCTCAGCCGACGAAGGCGATTGCGTTGCCGTCTGGGTCGCGCACGATGAAGTCTGTGCCGCCCCACGCTTGTTTGGTCAGTTTCTGGACGATCTCGGCGTCGGCGGCTAGGTATTCCGCGTACAGCTCGCGTACGTTCGGCGTATCGATGAATGCCATGATGAGCTCTTGTCGTTTCGCGGCACCGGCCGCGAACACCGGCTCATATACGAGCTTCAGGTGCAGGGTTGCGCCGTCGCGCGATACCGATCCGTAGAACGGCGGATTGCCGTGCACGAAGTCGATGCGGAAGCCGAGCTGGTCCCGGTAGAACGTGGCCGCGGCATTGACGTCGGCGACGTACAGGACCGGTTTGGCGCTCGCGACTGCCGCGTCCGGAGTCTCCGGCTGCTCGCTGGTGGGTGGGGCCGCTTCGGTGCTTGCCTTGAGTTCGGCCCAGCTGGCGCAGCCGGCTTCGAGGGCGATGATCTCTTGGGCTTCGGTCAGGGGAAACTTCAGCGCGAGTGCTTCGCGGTCGGACAACGTGCGATAGCGCTCGAGCTGTCGGATGCGGCCGCCGATTGAGAAGTTCTGGTCGCGGTGCCAGCGAACGAGTAGTTTCGCTTGCTTCTTGTAGGTTTCGAGCTTGGGCATGGCGCTCCCTCTTCGGTCTTGAAGTAGGTGGGCCTTGCCCTTTCGGCTGCTGCCGTTGCGCCCTACGACCGGGGTTGAACCCGCGCCTGCGACATCGAGATTACCACAGCGAATTGTGCTCGTGGCGGTTCAATTGACACGCTCGGCCGCATGTCGGCGCGCTCTTCCGGCGAAATGGGGCAGTCATCCTCGGACAGGGCATCCGCCATCTGTTCGAGCGCGAGGCCCAGTTCGTTTGCATCGATGAACTCGGTGATCCAGACCTGGTCCTGGCGTGGCAGTCGGTCGTCCAGCCGGAGGTTCACTCCTCGCCGGAGAAGCGTTCCCAGGCGGATTGGCGGCTCATGCCTAGGGTTTCGCCGATCCTGGCCCAGGTCACCGAGCGGGAGCGGAGGTGCTGGACTCGTTCCTGTACGGCGTTCTCTAGTTGGCCGCGAGACAGGTGGAGTCGCGCTACGTCGGCCAGTAGTTCCTCGTCGGTCTTGCCGTCCAGTGGGGGGAACGGCTGTGTGGGCTGGTCTTTCAGGATTTGTTCGCAGAGGCCGACGCATTCGTCGCAGATGAAGACCGCAGGGCCGGCTATGAGCCGTTCCACCTCGGTCTTGTCCTTTCCGCAGAACGAGCAACGCATGATTGCGTCCGGCATGATGCCCCCAGTTCTGTCAGGGTTTCCCTGACGCATTTGTCAGGCTAAGCCTGACACGATTGGGATGTCAACCGCTGGACGCGACCGGGCGGGAGTGCTCAACTGATCGGGTGCGATTCAACGTGATCACTCGGGCGTCACCTGAGCAGGTACTCCGTGCTTTGACCGACTTCTCGGATCGTCGGGTTCAGATCTGGAGCCGGACGCTCGACCCGAAGACGTTCGAGGTGCGCGGGCTCGGTGACTCGTGGGCGGTGGCTCGGGAGAGCACGCCTGGTTCGCCGTTCTGGGTTGTCGCTCGGTACGACTGGTCCGACCCCACCGTCGTTCGGTGGACGGAGGAAGAGAGCAGTTACGGGGGCCACGGGTCGGGTTCGGTTCGGATCGCGCCGGGCGATGGTGGCGGCAGTCGGCTTGAGGTCGAGTGGAGTTCCAACGATCCCCGCCGTACCCGAGACAAGATCATGTTGTTCCTGCTTCACCACGGCCCGATGAACCATGTGATCTCACGCCTCTGGGCGAGCGCGTTGAACCGTTACGCGGAATCCCACTCGAAGTAGTCGGGGTCCGGGTCAACCGTGAACCGTACGGCGTTGATCGTCGTCATGCCGTTGAGCCAGGCCTTGGAGATTCTGTGCCCGCCGTCCATCAGGCGGCCGTCGGCCGACAGGATGACTGGGTAGCTGAGGTCGGCATTCTGGATGAGGCCGGCGTGGCGAGCGACCATTCGGCAGGTGACCGGCGCGCCTCCGAACCAGCAGTCCTCGTCGAACGCTTCGATGGCGTCGATCGGTACTGCCTCAACGGGGAGGTCCGCCGACAACTCCCAGAGACGCTCGGTCAGATAGAAGGCTCTGCCACCAGATACACGGCGTGAGTGTTTTTCAGGCATCGCACCATCATCGTCGGTTGAGCCTCAGGTCGCGCAGCCTTTTATGGCGTTGAGGGCTTTGAGGAGTTCTTCGAGCATGGTGCCGGTGAAGTGGCCGGCGTCGTTTACGACTATTAGGTGGCTGGTGGGCCAGGCTTTGTGGAGTTGCCAGGCTGTGTCCAGGGGGCCGGAGACGTCGTGGCGGCCGTGGATGAGGGTGGCGGGGAGATGGGCGATTCGGTGGAGGTTGGCTAGCACCTCGTTGTCGGCGAGGAAGCAGCCGTGGGCGAAGTAGTGGGTTACCAGGCGGGCGAAGACTTGTTGCCAGGTTGGGCTTTCGTGCACGAGTTGCGGGGTGTGATCGGGGGCTAGGGAGACGTGGGTGTCCTCCCACTCGCACCAGCGTCGGGCTGCTTCGTCGCGGACGTCCGCATCTGGGCTGGCTAGGAGTCGGGCGTACGCCGCGCTCAGGTCACCGCCGCGGTCGGCTTCGGGGACCAGGTCGACGAAGCGATCCCATTCGCGGGGAAATACTCGCCCCATGTCGCGGGTGATCCACTGGGTTTCGCGTAGGCGGCCAGATGTCACGGCGGCGAGGACCAGGCCGAGGACTCGTTCGGGATATCGCTCGGCGTAGACGAGGCCAAGGGTCACACCCCACGAGACGCCGGCCACGACCCATCGGTCGATGCCGAGGTGGACGCGCAACTGCTCGAGGTCGCGGATCAGGTGGTCGGTGGTGTTGGTCGTCAGGTCAGCCCGGTGGTCGCTCGCCAGCGGTCGGCTGCGGCCGCAGCCGCGTTGGTCGAGGATGACCGCCCTGTACTGCGCAGGGTCGAAGTACCGGCGCGTCCCGGCAGATGCTGGCGCTCCCGGCCCGCCGTGCAGCCACACGAGCGGGGTCCCGTCGGGCGAACCGACCGTCTCCCAGTAGACGGAGTGCCCGTCGCCGACGTCGAGATGTCGGGACTCGGTGGGCTCGATCGGCGGGTAGAGATCCATACCGGCATCTTGTCCGAGCCGCTGCCCGGTTGCCACGAGATATGGCACGGATGCAGCCTGGCTAGCTGTGCTCCGGGGAGGCGCCGCGATCAGGGCGACGTACGACGGGAGGTTTGGCGCCGTCAGGTCGCATCGTCGGCGTCGAACTGGGTGGCTGATTTGCCAGCAGGCGCTCGGCTCTGACTGCCAGGAGGTGTATCTCGCGATCGATGTCCGTGCCGTCGAGAATGAACTCGAGCGAATCCTTGTCGGTGTAGTAGCGGGAGATCAGCTGCTCGAGATCTGCTGCCGACGCGTTCTCCATGTGCAGACGTTTCGTGAGGGTGACTATGTCGGCGGCGTCCTTGCGGCGTTGGGCAATCAGCTTGGTCGCCAGCAGGAACTCGTCGGTGGCGTAGGTGATGTGCAGACCGGGTGCATCGGCGTGCTGGAGTGCGCCCTCCGGCAGCGGCGGCATCCACGCGCTGGCCCGGGTGTTCAGCCAGTCTTCGGGCAGCTTGCGCTGGATGGCCATCGCAAGCGCCTCCTCGACGACGGCATCGTCGCGTGTGATGGCATCGATATCCTCAGTACGACGGGGGTTGCCGTCCGAGGTCACGGCGATCGCGGCACCGCCGACCACGAATACGGCTGCTGCAATGTCGCGCGATTTCAGTCGCTTGTCGAGGTCCGCGAGTAGGTCGATGATCTCGGCGGCCGCGAACTCGTGGCGGGTGTTGCTCATGCGGTCACCAGGTCACGGGCAGGGACGAAGATGTTGGCATCTGCCAGGTAGTCCGGCGTTTGCTCGATGATCTCGTCGTACTCCAGGAAGGGATGCGCGGGGACCCATGGATCGGCGAGACCCTCGACTTTGGTCCATTGGGGTGAATCTTCGCCGGCTGCCTGGAACTCGCGGGCAGTCAGTACGGCGAGCAAGGTGTCGAATCCGGCCCGACCGGTCGTGGTGGGCGCTGCCTCCCACGCGGCTTCGGAGCCATCGCGACGGCCCAGCAGCAAGCGCAGGTGATCACGGCCTTGCAGGAGCATTCGCCAGGCCCAGTCCTCATCCCTTGCCTCGCGAATGGCTGTCGCCGTGTCGATCGAGGTCATGATCCGGTACTCATGCGCTGCCTGCAAAGCGCGTGCAATCCGGCCGGCTCTCAAGAAGAACTGCGCCGTGGGTTTGGTCCTGCCGGAGCGATAGGTGGAGAAGCGGGAGGCAGAGGTGCCGAGAGCAGTGGCAAAGGCAGCTTGAGACAACCCGCTCTCGGCGAGGGCGCGGTTCAGCAACTCAGTGACCGCCTGGCTGTCCTTGTCCATCTCAAGCTCTCCCGATGCGTTATCTAATCAGATAATAGTCTAGCTCCGCCGCCGAGCCAACCATTCCGCTCAGCGCCTAGACGAGTCCGTGGATCTCCCCCTCGCCCGCTTGGACCAGGTGGGCGATCTTCTGGAGCGTTTCGAGCGGTGTGAGGGTCGAGTTGTCAATGGGCGCGGACCATGGGCAGCGCTTGACTCGTTGGTGCTGGAGGTCGCTGATGAGGTGGGCCGGTGAGCGGTCCGCGTCTGCGGCAGTGCGCTGGAGAATTGCTTCTTCGGAGGGATCCAAGGTGAGGTGGAAGACCCGGCCTAGTTGCAGGAGGTCTGGAATGACCGGATTCAGGTCGATGGCGTCGTGGATGGCGTTGCCGGCGATAAGGACGTTCTCGTAGTCAGCGCTGAAGAACGATTGCGTGAGCTGCGCGGCTTGGCGCAGTGCGAGTGCGGTGCGGGCATCGTCGTACGGGAGATCCCAGTGCGGGTCGACCATCAGAAACAGTTGGTCGGTGTCGATCGCGGCGGTCCGGCCCCAGGTGCTGAGTTTCAGGTCGTGGCTCAACCGGAGAACGGTTGTCTTGCCCGAGCCGGCAGACCCGGAAAGGAAGACGGTCGTAGGCCGAGCTACCGGGACGAAATCACTCATGCCGAGCAGGATAGTTCCCGCTACCCCTGAGTGTGCGATGAATAATCGGTTGCTTGGGGTGGGGAGAGTTGAGCGCATGGATGACGCGGCGCTGGCGGAGCTGTTGAGGAATGGGCGGTATCCGCGGGCTGCGGGGTATTCGGGTCGGTGGATGATTGATGGGGGGATGGGGCCGAATCCGGTGTGGCAGGCGGAGGCTTTGAGTGAGGTGATGTCGCTTGGGGCTGGGATGCGGGTGCTTGATATGGGGTGCGGTACGGCGCTCAGTTCGATCTTCCTGGCCAGGGAATTCGGGGTTGAGGTGTGGGCGACGGATCTTTGGGTCAAGCCGGATGAGAATTTGCGTCGGGTGCGTGAGGCCGGGGTGGAACAGTTGGTGCATCCGGTTTATGCGGAGGCGCATGGGTTGCCGTTTGGTGAGGGGTTCTTTGATGCGCTCGTGAGTATCGGGGCCTATCACTACTTCGGGACCGATGATCTTTATCTCGGCTATTACTCACGGTTCGTGAAGCCCGGTGGGCAGATCGGGATTGTGCAGCCTGGGTTGGCGGAGGAGTACGAAGCGCTACCGCCGCCGCATTTGGCGCCGTACTGGAAGTGGGACTTCTGCGCTTGGCATAGCGCCGATTGGTGGCGGCGGCATTGGGAGAAGACTGGGTTGGTCACCGTCGAGGTCGCGGATCGGGTGCCGGAGGGGTGGCGGGACTGGTTGCAGTGGAATGAGGCGTGCGATCAGGACAACGGTTTGCCGGCACAGGAGGAGGCTCAGATGCTTCGGGCCGATGGCGGACAAACGCTTGGTCTGACACGAGTCGTGGCGCGTCGGAAAGACTGAGCGGCAACTAGCGGTTGTCACCGCTGCCGCCGAGCACGGCCCGCTGCTGCCGGTCGGCTAGTTTGGCGATGTTGCGCTGGGCAACATCTTCGAGTGGTACGTCGAAGTGGTCCGCTATCACTGCGATGTACCACAGGACGTCGCCGAGTTCCTTCGTCAGATCCTCGATATCCCACTGCGCGAAGTCGCTGTCGTGGTCGCGGACGATCTTCTTCGCCTTCTCGGCGATCTCCCCGGTCTCGCCGACGAGCCCGAGCAGGAGATGGAACAGCTCGTTCTTCTTGTCCCTGGGGGCGGCGGTGCGCAGCGCGGCTTGCTGGTACGCGTCCATGTCCACACGGCAACTCTAGGGGTCAGGTGCGTTGGAGGGACTCGGAACATGCCCATTGGTGTTGCCGGGGGTCAGAACGACTGCTGTGCTGGTGGAGAGGGGGTGGGGGTGCCGTGCGGGTCCGACAGTGGCTGGGGTGGATGCTGCGTGCTTGCCGGACTCTGGGTACCGACACGAGCTTCCGGAATCGGTCTGTCTTCGCGCGCGCTTGGCCGGACGGTGAGCGGGTGCAGGCCGTGCATGTCTCCACTATCCAACGCTGGGAAGCCGGACTGGTCGTCGTACCTCGCGATGCAATCAAACGCTACGAAGAACTGCTGCACCTGCCGACCGGCCGCCTGACTGCGGTATTCGACCTCCTGCCCGGTCTGACCCGCCACTCGCGCCCCCTGGCGACCGCGACCGGAGGCGATCTCCAGCAACTGACAGCACATGGCAGCAGGGTCGGCGTGCTGCTGGATCAGGTGTGCTCGTCGGCGATCGTGACTGGGCCGCAGTGGGATGAGCTGACCGGACTGCTCGCGCAGTGGCCGGCGGCGTTCCTGCCGCCGCGGATGTGGGAGTCGATGGCGCAGCGGCTGTTGACGGAGATGCTGGTGGCTGACGGGACGGCGTGGGCTCAGCGTTACGAGGCGCTCGCTCGGCTGTTCAATCACCCCACGGGTGGCACGGCGGCCATCGACGCGTGCGCGTCCGCTGCGGGGCTCCGGCATCATCAGGCGATGACCTCCACGGTCGCTGCGCTCGGGGCGAGCGATCACAGCGACTCGATTGCGGCGCTGGTGTCGCAGGTGCACAACCCCACCAACGACCGCGCTCTGGCCGGGGCTGTTGCCGGACTGGCCGAGACGGTCTGGCGCGGTCGGCTCAAACCGGCGCAGCGCGGGCAGGTGCTGGCTGTGCTCCAGCCGTTGGCTGGTTCCGGCGACACGTTCGACGCCTCGTCGAGCGACCTCGTGCAGCGGTTGACGGCGATCTCTCCGGTACGACGGGAGCCGGTGCCGCCGGACGATGCGCGCCGGAACGTCGTCGACCGGGTAACGAGTCGCGCGATCGCTCAGGTCGACGGTCCGGATCCGGCCGAGTACGACGTACTCGGCGAGCTGGTGCATTGTCTGTTGTTCCACCGGGAACCTGATAGTCAGCTCGGGGCTTCGTTCACGCTCGCCGCGACGCCGTACCGGCGGCCTCTCGCGGCGGCGCTGAGGCAGGAGCTCGGGGCGTCCCTGGCGGGGCCGGCGGGGTGGAGCACGACCGTACTCGCCGCGCTCCGGGCGCTCGGCGGCGAGCCGGAGCTACGGCTCGCCGAACGGATCGTGACTGCGGCCGGGGTACCAAACGAGACAGTCCGCGTCGCCGCCTTCGCCCTCGCCCACCTCGGCCGTGATACCTCGCCTGACTGGTGGCGGTCCACCATCGCCCAGCGACTCGCGAGGCCGACGGATGTCGAGATCTTCCGCGGGCTCGCCTACAGCGCGGGCATCACCGGCCAACGGGCAGCGCTCGAACAACTACGAGCAGACCCGCGGACGCCGTACGACTCCCAGGCCGCAGCGACCTGGTGGCTCGACCTCCCGGCTCACATCCTGACCAGCACCCACCGCTGATTATTGGAGCGACGGCCAGGCCCGAGGCGAGGCATGATCTAGGGGTGGAGTTCGAAGAGGTGCTGACCGGAGGGAACGTCGCCGCGGAGGTCATCCGGATCGGCGAGACCGTGCGCAAACCCGCACTGCCGCAGACCGCAGGCGTCGAGGCTGCCCTGAATCACCTTGCAGACAAGGGCTTCGAGAGCGCGCCGCGAACGCTAGGGATCGACGACCGCGGGCGACACATCCTCGAATACATCCCAGGCGCCCTGGCCGACACCTTGCCGCGCTTCTCCAACGAGGAGTTACGGCGACTCGGCCGACTGATCCGCGAACTGCACGACACGATGGACACATTCGAGCCGCCGGCAGATGCGGATTGGCGGCCGGTGATCACCGACCCGGCAGGCGGCGATCTGATCTGCCACGGTGACCTGGCCCCGTGGAACCTGGTTCGCGACGGCGACCGCTGGGTCTTCATCGATTGGGACAACATCGGCCCGGCGACACGGCTGTGGGACCTCGGGTACGCCGCAACCGGCTTCCTACCGTTCGCCCCAGATGGCGACCCGCAGGTCGACGGACCGCGACTCCGCGCGCTGGTGGACGGCTACGGACTCGATGCCGAGCAGCGGCGTGCCTTCCCTGCCCAGATCGCCCAACACACCCGCGCGATGTACGACCTGCTGGTCCACGGCCACGAAACCGGCGAGCAACCGTGGTCCCGCCTCTATGCCGAAGGCCACGGCAACTACTGGGGACCGACCGCCACCTACATCGAGCAGAACCACGACACCTGGATCGAAGCGTTGCTCTAGGCAACCGAAAGCCCAGGCAGCCCCGTGGCTACCTGGGCCTTCGAGAAGGTGTCAGCGATCGCGTTCGGCCCGGAGGTCCTGCGAGTCCCACCGGCCGCCGTGCGCCTTGATGTTCTCCGCAGCCGCGTTCTGCCCGTTCTTCTCGAGCCGCTGGACGACCTTGTTGTGCACCTGCATGAGGCTGATCGCCTTGTCTCCCGCCCGCTCGTCCCGGCGTGCTTCCCGCTCGGCCTTGCCCATCGTCAGCTCCCATGCGATTCCAGGTGAGGCCGTGCTCGGCCTCGCGGTTGATGTGCCTACGACGCGCGTTCTCAGAAGCCGGTTCCAGGAATTTTCCGGGCCTGGAGCAACGATGCCCACCGGCTGGGAAAACCGGTGGCGCCGAGCGTGCCGCGGGATCACGCTGGGACGATGGAGCTGACATTCGTTCATGATCCGCGCGGGGAGTGCTTCACGTTGATCCGGCGGGTGGATGGGGTCGAGTTCACCTTGCGGTCGTACTCGCGAAAGCACCGGGTGCCGCACGATCTCGCGCATGCCGTCACCGAGCGCGAACTCGGGATGCCCGATGGGATCTTCGGCTGTATCGCGGCCGGTGTCGTGTTCGACAGCATGGAGCAGACGGCGGGGAAGCGACGGCACGATGCGAAGGTTCGGAGTACTCGCATCTTGAAAGCGCGGAACAGCATCGGCATCAGCGAGTCGATCTCGAGCGCGATCCACGAAGCGGTCGAGCACGACTGGGCGACGCCGTACGCCAGGGTCCGGGAGATGTGGGGCGTCACCGAGGCCGCGCCCTGTCCGTACGACGACGCCGCCATTGCGCTGGCAACCGAGACGCTGCGCGACCTGAGCAACCAGTGGCAGGCCAGCGGCGACCCGCTTCCGTTCCCCTGGCCCAACAAGCTCCAAGCGGCTGGGGTACCGCGGTAAGGCGGTACCCCAGCGACTGCTACTTCAGCAGGAACGCGTTGGTGATGGTCTGGTCCACCTTGTTGCCTTGGGCATCGGATGCCGTGGCTTTCAGGGAGACGGCCTTCGCACCAGCGGGATGCTTGATGAGGGCGAAGGTCTTACCGGCGGCGGTGTAGAACTTGGCGGGTTTCCAAGTCGCGCCGCCGTCGTGGGAGACGGACAGGGAATCGAGGCGACTCCGGTGGCCGGCGTTGTTGTCGACCGTGATCGGGACCAGAGTCGGCACCTTGGCCGAGGCGTTCGCCGGTGGGGCGAACCGGACGGCCACAAGCGGCAGCGCAGCCGCCTCTTTACCCGCGACGGTGTCGGAGTGGAACGTCCAGTCAGCAACGATCCGCGACGACAGCGGGTTGTCCCGCGTGCCCTCCGTATGGAGCTGGTACGTCGCCGGCCCGGACGGAACCGTGGATTCCTCGAGGTACCCCGGGAAGTCGCTCGTCGCGACCTCCTTGCCGTCCTTCGTCAGCACGGTGGTGCCTTCGGCCATCGAGTAGCCGAAGTTGCCGGGGTTCTGGTCGGAGTACAGCGGGATGCTGAGCTCCATCCGGTCGCCCAGGCGTCCTGCGGCATCGTTGCTGTCCCGGTACGACGGGAGACCCGGGCCGAACACGGGGAGACCCCACCGCTCGGTCGCCGTCCGGCCGGTCCCGTACTTCTTCGGTGCACTAACGAACTGGTTAGCGAAGCCTCGATCGTCCTCAGGATCCGTGGTCTCGATGAACGACGGGTACCACTCGGTCCCCGGTGAGTAGAGCTCGTCCAGCGTGAACGGCAGCGGCCGGGTGACGCTGTAGTCGCGAATACCGAACGTGCCAGGCTTGCTGCCGGTGTGCTCCGACCGCACGCGAGCCAGCGACCTGTCGTGCACCCGGTGCACCAGCTTGCTCGGAATCTTGCCGAGGTCGTTGCGCTCCAACTGATAGATGTAGCTCGAGTTCTTCGGTGCCGACTTGACCTCGAGCGTCATGTAGCGGAACTCGGCCGCTGCGGCGGAAGTCCGGCTCGGCACCACGTACATGTCGTCGAACGTGGTCCCGACCGCCGTGAGGCCGGTCGCCTCGTCGCCGCCCCAGACGGTGTCTCGATAGAACCCGTACGCCGCGGTCGTGGACACCGCGTCCGGCTTGTCCACCTGGAAGCCGACCGGTACGCCGGACCGCGCGTCGATGGTGATCTCCTTCGGCCCGTCGACCGTGAACGTCGGTTCGGCGAGGTTGGTCGACTTGGCGCCGTCCTCGTTCGCGACGTAGGTCTCGAAGTAGTGCTGGCCCTTGACCACTCGGGCGATCACGGTGCTGCCGTCGCTCTCCTTCGGTACGGCGACTGTCGGGTCCACGAGGCCGACGAACCGGAAGAAGTAGTTCGTCGTCGGCTTACCGTCGAAATCGACGTAGTTGAGCTTGATGTCGTAGCTCTCCACCTCGCGGGTGACCGCGATCGGCGTCCGCACCGGACCGGCCGAGAGCACGCCGCTGTACACACCGTCAGCCCCCGGTACGGCGGTGTTGGTGGTGACCGTCGCGGTCGCCTTGCCGCCGGCCGGGATGGTCAGCGATGCCGGCGACACGGTGAACATGCCGGCCGGAGCCGCCTTGCCGTCCGGACCTGTCACAGCTGCAGTGAGATCCAGCGTGACCGGAGCCACGCCGGTGTTGAAGTAGGTGACCTCGCGACCGATCGGCTTGTCGTCGTTGTGCGGCCAGCGGACGACGCCGTTGCTGATGCTGCCGACCGAAGCGCGGACAGTCGACTTCACCACCGCGGCGACGTCGACCCGGCCGGCCCCTTGCTCGAAGACATTCAGCTTCGGGTTCGCCTTCGCCGTACCCATGAGTGCGGCCTTGAGCTCGCCGGCCTTCCAGTCCGGGTGCTGCTGAGCGAGGATCGCTGCGGCTCCAGCGGTGTGCGGTGCGGCCATCGACGTACCGGACAGCTGCAGGTGATCCGGACCGATGTTCGGGTAGTAGTCCGCGAGCAAGCTGTCCTTGGCTTTCGCCGCGACGATGTCGACACCAGGCGCCGTGATGTCCGGCTTGATCGCATCGTCCAGCCAGCGCGGACCGCGGCTGGAGAACTCGGCCAGGTTGTCGTTGTGGTCGACCGCGCCGACCGTCAGCGCCGCATCGGCAGCGGCCGGAGCGCCCGGCGTACCGCCGCTGTTTCCCGCGGAGATGACGAACAGCGCCCCACTCTCGGCGGTGATCCGGTTCACGGCCTGTGAGAGGACATCGCTGCCGTCACTCGGCCAATCGGAACCGAGGCTCAGGTTGATCACTTCGGCACCGGACTGCGCGGCCCACTCCATCCCGGCGATGATGCCCGAGTCGTACCCGCCGCCATCGTCGTCGAGGACCTTGCCGTTGAGCAGCTTGGCGTCCGGCGCGACACCGCGGTAGATGTCGTCCTCCCCGGTCACGATCGACGCGACATGCGTGCCATGGCCGAACTTGTCCGCCGTACCGGTCGCACTCTCGGTGAAGTCCTTGGCCGCAACGACCGCGTCCTTCAGATCGTCATGCGTGGTGTCGATTCCGGTGTCCAGTACGGCGACCTCGGTGCCCTTGCCGGTGAGTCCGCCCTTCCACGCCTCGGGCGCACCGATCTGCGGCACGCTCTTGTCCAGGAACGCCCGCACCGGCCCGTCCAGGCGGATCCACTGCTTGCCCTTGGCACGCAACGCCGTCCGGGCACCAGTCCAGTACGGCGTTGCCTTGCCGACCCGAACCGCCGTACCGCCGACGCTCGGCAGGCTGCGGGCGCTGCTCGCACCGGACCGCAGTGCCACCGGACCGCTGACGATCAACGGGATATCGGATCGCGACTTGTCGCCGTACCCATGCTTGATCAGCCGCGTGACGTTGAACAGCCGCGCGTCCAACTCACCGGACCGGATCGCCGCCTGGGCGTCCAGCGGTATGACGATGAGGTCGCCGTTGACCTCCTTGCGCTGGATGAACTTGACGTTCTCCCGGCCCTTGCCCGGCCGTATCTTCGCCGGCTGGTCGCCGAGCAGCGTGACCCGGTCGCCGGTGATCAACGTGATGTCGCCAAGCGGACCACGCTGCTGCGCCGTTGGCTTGTCGCTCCGCGTTTCGCCCGCTGCCGCCGTACCGCCGAACATGCTGCTGCCGGCGATCAGTACCGCCAGGGCAGCCACGGCGGGACGACTACGTCCCTTCCTCATAGCACCTCCACTGAGTCCTCACAGATGGGTGGACATAGGGGTTATGTCCGGGAGGTGCGAAAAGTTGACAGGCAAGGGCGAATTCGGCCTACTCAGGCAGGTTTGATGTCCTTGACGAACACGATCCCGTCGATGCTGGGCAGGTGTGCCGGGTCCAGGGCGGCGTACCCGAACCAGGGGGAGACTCTGGGCTGCAGAGGCGCGGTGAGGGTGCGGGGGTCGATCAGTTGCCGGTCCTGTGCGTAGAGGACGCCTTCGATGGTGCCTGCAGGCGGAGTGTCCACTTCGCGGTGCCGCATCGTGCCGAGAGCGGTTGCGAAGAAGGCGTACTGCTCACCGAGGTGTGCGTTGACCAGTGCACCGGCACTCCACCACTCGTGGTTGGCGCCGGCCATGTTCATGCTGCTCTTCTCCCGCTGCAGATGGGAGTTGTGCGCGAACACCAGCGTCGGGCCGCGGTCGACGAGGTCGAGCAGGTTGGCCGCCATCATCGAGTCCCGCTGAGCGAGCAGGCGCGCGATGCGGCGGTCGGACTGATCGGCCATCCAGTAGTGGTAGCGCAGGAGGCCGGTGGCGGTTCGCGCGTAGAGGCGGGCGCGCTGCCAGTCCTCGCGAGAGGAGGCTTCGATCAGGTACGGCGTTTCAGTGTCGACCAGGACCGCGAGTTCGCCCGCGAGCTGTTGGAGGCGTTCGGCGTTGGCGGTCTGCCCGATCGATTGGGTTGGATCCATCATCGTGGCCGGGTTGATCCAGCGCTCGTCCGAACCAAGCAGGTCGTCGAGAGCGTCCGACGTACAAGGGAGCAGGTCAGCGTCGAGCCAGTTGGCGAGGTACGTGTGGAGTGTGGTGAGCACCGGTCGCGGACTGGCCGGGCCCGCGGTCTCCAGCGGACCGTCGAACCCGGCGAACCGCACGGGGTCCACCCGCCCTTCGTTGAACTCCCGCATCCACTGCACCAACTCACGGTTCCCCGCAAGCCCACCCCACTCATGGCTGATCCCGGTCGCCATCACCTCGTCGAGATCCCCGATCCCCGACGTCACGTAGTCGTCCACCACCAGCCCCATCAGACAGTCGGACTCCAGCGTGATCGTCCGATATCCCTCGTCCTCGACGAGCTGCCGAAACACCTTGTTGCGCAGGCGGAGCAGGTCGTTCTCCAGATGCGTCGGCTCACCCAACGCAAGCAGTCGCGGCTTGTTCGCAAGCATTCCCAGCAGGTCCATATCTTCAACTTTATCGTTGAACATCGTCGTTGAACCTTGAGAACAACCGCCAGGCTTACAGGCCTGCCTAAACCTTCAACCGACGGGATCCAGATGATCGACGAGTTCGCCAAGGCCTACCTGCACGACGCACTCCGCTGGGCCCGCGCCGACCTGATCCAAAAGCTCGAGGGCCTGTCCGAGTACGACGTTCGCCGCCCCCGCACGCTGACCGGAACCAACCTGCTCGGCCTGGTCAAGCACCTCACCCTCTCGGAGGCCCGCTACTTCGGCGAGATCTTCGACCGCCCGTACCCGGACCCCGTCCCCAGCTTCGCCGACCCAACCTTCGACAGCACCGACTACCTCTGGGTCCGCCCCGACCAATCCCGCGCCGACATCCTCAACGCCTACACCCGCGCTTGCCAGTACGCCGACGACACCATCACCACCCTCCCGATCGACGCCCCCGGCCACGTCCCGTGGTGGCCGAGCCCCGACGTCAAACTCTTCAACGTCCTGGTCCATCTCCTCAACGAAACCAACCGCCACCTCGGCCACGCCGACATCATCCGCGAAGAACTGGACGGCGCCCTCGGCTCCAATCCCACTCCAACCACCACCGACTGGTCCGCGCACCACACCAAGGTCGAACAAGCCGCGCAAGCGGCAAGCGATGGGCTCTAGAGCGCGGGGGTGAGGGTGGCGAGGAGGTCAGTGAGGGCTTCGCGTTTGGTTTGCAGGGTTTGGAGGCGGTCGGTCAGTTCGACTAGGTGGTCGTCGAGGTAGGTGGCTACGCAGGCGTTCAGGCTTGAGCCTTCGAAGCAGGGGATGACCTTGCGGATGGTGCTTGTCGGGAGGCCGGCGTCGAGGAGGAGGCGGATACGGCGAACCGAGTCGGCCGAGTCCGGGGTGTAGCGGCGGTGGCCGCTGGTGGTTCGGTCGGCGGACAGGAGCTGCTGCTGTTCGTAGTAGCGCAGCAGCCGGACGCTGACGCCGGTGGCTTCCGAGAGTTCGCCGATCCGCAACACGATGAAATCTCCTCTTGAATCTGACACTGATGTCACGGCCTAGCGTCGGATTCATGACGCAGACAGAGATCGAAACACTGCCCACGGCCGGTTCCTTCCGGATCGGAGGCGACCTTCCGGTACGACGGCTCGGCTTCGGCGCGATGCGGTTGACGAACGCCGACGGAGACGGGATCTGGCGCGGTCCCGACGACCCAGCGGCCGCCGTTGCGGTACTGAGGCGTGCGATCGAGCTCGGCGTCCAGCACATTGACACCGCCGACTCCTACGCCCTCGGAGCAAACGAGGAGCTCATCGCGCAGGCCCTGCACCCGTACGCCGATGATTTCGTGATCGCCACCAAGATCGGCAACACGCGGCCCGGCCCCGACGAGTGGGTACCGGTCGGGCACCCGGCGTACCTGCGTCAACAGGCCGAGCTGAGTCTGCGACGCCTGCGTGTCGAGCGGTTGGATCTGCTCTATCTGCACCGGGTCGACCCCGCTGTTCCGCTGGCCGACCAGGTCGGCGCGCTCGCGCAACTGCAGCAGGAGGGAAAGGTCCGTCACATCGGACTGTCCGAGGTCAGCGTCGACGAGATCCGGCAGGCGCAACAGGTCGCACCGATCGCCGCCGTACAGAACCTCTACAACTTCAGCACCCGCGATCACGACCCCGTCCTGGACTACACCGGGGCTGAAGGCATCGCCTTTGTCCCCTTCTTCCCCGTCGGCGCCGGCGAGCACACCAAACAGGCCGGAGCCCTGGCCGACGTGGCCCGCCAGACAGGCGCAACCCCAGCACAGGTCGCCCTCGCCTGGCTCCTCCACCGAGCCCCGCACGTCCTGCCCATCCCCGGCACAACCTCCCTCAACCACCTCACCGAGAACCTCGCCGCCGCCAACCTCTCCCTATCCCCCGACCAGCTGGCCCGCCTCGACGTCGGTAAGGACACGTAGAGGTGGCCACTCACCCGCGCCGACCGCTCTCGCGCAGGCGTCAGGCATGTCCCGCGAGGCGACTACTACGTGTCCTTCCCGACGCATCTTCCGAAGAACAGGACGTATACGCCGGTTGTGGTCGCGCGCCGGCAACGGTGAGCGGGGCGGCGGGGGTCGGTAGGGGTATACGTCCTGTCGCTCGGGGGAAAAGGGGAGGCGGGGAGTGGGGTGGGGAGGTTGGGTGGGGGGATGGATTACGACTTTCTGGTGAAGGCGGAGGAGTTGGAGTTGCGGTATCGGGGACTGCAGCCCGCGAGGCGGTTGGGGTTTGGGCGCGCGGGGCTGCCTTGGGCGGAGTGGCGGGAGGTGGCGACGGCCAGGCTTGGGGAGGTGCTGGCGGTTGATGCGGGGGTTGTGGCCGGTGCGGTGACGGAGGTTCGGCGTACGGCGACCGAGGGGGTCGAGGTTGTTGCGTTGGTGATGGCGGTCGGGGAGGGGCTGTCGGTGCCGGCGTATTTGCTGAATCCGGGCGGGGAGCGCGTGGTGATGGCGTTGCACGGGCATGGGCAGGTGGACGAGTGCCTGCGGATCCGCGGGGTGCATGAGGACTACCACCACAACTTTGCGATTGAGCTCGCGAAGGCCGGGCACACGGTTCTGCTGCCGGAGTTGCGGGGGTTCGGGGCGCTCAGTGATCTTGCGGCGCAGCGAGATGGCGAGAGTTTGAGCTATTGGCGGTGGGGTGAGCACATGGTCTACACCCTGCTCACGGACACGTTCCAGCGCGGGCGGACGTTGATGGGCGACACGATCGAAGACCTGTTGCGGTGGGAGGACTGGCTGGGTGTGGAGTGCGATGTCGTCGGGATCTCGTGGGGCGGGGATCTCGCGTGCGCGTATCCGGTGTTCAGCAACCGCGTGCGGTCGATCTTCGCCAGTGGGACTCTGGGGTCGTTCGAGGCGGTGTTCGCCGAGGCCGGGAATGCGCCGGCGCACTGTGTGCCTGGGGTGCTGGAGTGGTTCGACCGGGCGGATATCGCCGGGTTGAATGCGCCGCGGCGGCTTGCTGTGCATTACGGGGCTCTGGATACGGCTGGGTCAGCAGCACCGGAGGCATTTGCGGAACTGCAGGCGATCTATGCCGCGGCCGGTGCCCGCGATGAGGTGGCGTTGCACGTCAGCGCGGGCCTCCGGCACGAGATGGATCTGGGACTGCTGATCGAGTTCCTCAGTTCTTGACGAGGGCGTCGAACATGCCGGGCTGGTAGGAGCCGGCGGGGGTCTGGCTGATCACGTTCATCCGGTTGGCGGCGTTGATCATGGCCACCAGGATGATGAGCGCGGTGATCTGCTCGTCGTCGAAGTGTTCGCGGGCGGCCGCCCAGGTGGCGTCGGAGACACCCTTGTGCAGGTCGGCGAGGCGAGTGGCTTCCTCGGTCAGGGCCAGGGCGGCCCGTTCCGCGGGGGTGAAGACGGTGGCTTCGCGCCAGGCCGCTACCAGGTGCAGGCGCTGGGGGTCCTCGCCGGCGGCGGTGGCGTCCTTGGTGTGCATGTCCAGGCAGAAGCCGCAGCCGTTGATCTGGCTGGCGCGGATGTTGACCAGTTCCTTGATCGTGCCGGACAGCGGCGACTGGTCGATCACCATCGCGAGGCCGGCGAACCGCTTGCCGAACTTGCCGCCGAGCTCGGTCTCCATCAGGTTGATACGCATAGTGCTTGTCCAATCTCGTGGTCGGTTGTGCCCACAAGATGCGCGCCGGGCCGGATCCGTGACAGGTTGCGAATGTGATCAGGGCCACTGTCACGAGATCGTGCTGACCGGTGTCTGGTGGAAGACTTGACCACTGTGACGGAGGAAGCCATGGATCCCGCGACCGAGGCATTCGTTGCCCATCGCAACCTGTTGTTCACGATCGCGTACGAGCTGCTCGGCTCGGCGGCTGACGCCGAGGACGTGCTGCAGGAGACGTGGTTGCGGTGGGTAGGTGTCGACCTGGACACCGTGCGTGAACCGCGCGCGTACCTGATCCGCATCACCAGCCGCCAGGCCCTCAACCGGCTGCGGACGGTCGGCAGACAGCGCGAGTCGTACGTCGGTCAGTGGCTGCCCGAACCGCTGTTGACCACGCCCGACGTGGCTGAGGACGTCGAGCTGGCTGACAGCGTGTCGATGGCGATGCTCCTGGTCATGGAGACGCTCAAACCGACAGAGCGCGCAGTGTTCGTACTGCGTGATGTCTTCGCGCTCGAGTACGACGAGATCGCGCAGGCTGTCGACAAGTCACCTGAGGCGGTTCGGCAGATCGCCCATCGGGCGCGGTCCCACGTGGCAGCGCGCCGACCGCGCGGCGTGGTCTCGTCGACCGAGGCGCAGGGCGCACTGAACGCGTTCCGCCGAGCTGTCGAGACAGGTGATATCCAGGGCTTCCTGGACATGCTCGCTCCGGACGTGGTGCTGATCGGCGACGGCGGTGGCATCAGGCAGGCAGTCCTGAACCCGATCGTCGGCGCGGACCGCGTCGGACGCATCCTGGGCGCCGGTATCCCGCGCCTCACCGGTGTCGTCACCGCCGAGCCCATCCAGCTCAACGGTGCACCCGGACTGCTGCTCCGCCTCGACGGTGAGATCGAACAGGTCATGGCCTTCCACATGCACGAGGGCCTCATCACCGGCATGTACGTCGTCCGCAACCCGGAGAAGCTCGAGCGCCTCGAGCAGGAGACGACCCTGCTCCGATAACTAGTCGGATGCGATGGCCGCGCTGATGGCGGCGCTCAGCTGAGCGTCGTCGCCAGTGCGCCACTCGTGGTTCGCCGGGCAGGCCCACTGATCGTGGTCGGGGGTGATCACGCACCCGGCCAGCCTCACTCGCCCGGCGGACGCCGCACGCATCGCAGCAGGCGTCGGAAGGCCGTAGAGGATTGGCACACCCGCCTGACCACAGACCGGGCACGCTGGAGCCGCAGAAACTCCCATGCGGCCAGAGTACGTCGCCCACTACGGTCACAGCATGGAGTTCCCCGAGACGCTGTCGCCCGAGCGCCGCGAACTGATCGAGACCGCGGCAGCCCAACTGCAGACCCAGTACGGCGAGGGCTTCCTCGGAATGGTGCTGTCAGGCTCAGCCGGACGCGGCCTGGAGACGGAGCGCTCCGACCTCGACGTACTGGTCGTGGTGTCACCAGAGCTGGTCGACAAGCCGCTAACGCGCAACACCGAACTGGAACTGCTCCCGGTCACGCTCCAGCACCTGGAGAAGCTCTCCACCTTCGGAGACGACCAATGGGGCTACCGCTGGTCCTACGCGTGGGCACCGACGCTCCTGGACAAGACCGGCGGCCGCATCCAGCAGGCGGTAGAACGGCAGACCAGACTGAGCCCCGAAGAGTCGCTAAGTCTCCTGCAGCACCGGCTGGACGCATGGATCAACCTGGCCTACCGCTCACTGAAGTCAGCCCGGGACGGCAACTCCCTCGCAGCACGGATGGACGCCGTGGAGGCGATGAGCCCGTTCCTGGATGTGGTGTTCGCACTGGACGGACAGGTCCGGCCGTACAGCAAGTACCTCACCTGGTCGCTGCACCATCACCCCCTCGCCAGTTGGCCGACCGCCGTACTGCTGGAGACGATCGAGCAGTACCTCGCCGGCAACCCCGAGGCGATCAGACAGAGCCTGCGACGAGTACAGCGGTCCGAACTCCCACTGGTGCAGGAGACCTTCGACGACTGGTCCGCCGAACAGTACGACGCTCTACGGCACGACTGACGCCACTGCGTCGTACCAGATGTCGCCCATCTTCAAGAAGCCCGCGTCACTGGGGTGCAGCTTGTCCGACGAGATGTCAGACAACGACATCCGCGCGTTCAGGTCAACGAAACGGACGTCGGCACCGGTGGCGCGCACCGATGCGACTACACCGGGCACAGCGGCGTTGTAGGTGTTGATGCGCTCGTTCAGCCCAGGATCGGACGAAGGCACGATCGACGCGACCAGAACCGTCACACCGGGCACCCGCGACGTGATGCGCTCCACCAGGTCCTGCAAGCGCGCCGGGGCGTTGGCCAGATCATGAGCCTGTACGACGTCGTTCGTGCCGATGTGGAGGAGCACGTACCGCGGCCGGTTCAGGAGAAGCCAGTAGTCGATCCAGGAACGCAGTTCGTCGATCCGCATCCCCGGGTGACCCTCGTTGTCGCGGTCCGGGAGGTTGCCCCAGCGGACTGAACCCACGAAGTCCAGCCGGGGTCCGGGGTCGCTCTGGAGGTGTTGCCACAGAGACGTGCGGTAGCTGACGCCGGTCTCCGGGTTGCCGTAGGTGATGGAGTCGCCCAGTGGCATCAGCGGCACCCCACGGACAGCTGGAGCCGCCGGTCCCACCAGTAGGACCGCCGCGACGACCAGCGGCACGGCGAGCAACAGACGAGGCTTCACCTGGAAAACGTAGCGGTAAGGAAGTAGCTCCGCTGTACCCACCCAGTGGGCGGGGTGAGTACAGCGCAGCCGCCTAGTTGGCTTCTTTCGTCGCCCAGTAGTGCCATTGTGGGGACGCGACTGGGGAACGGGTCAGGCCGTCCGGCCACGTGGCCGGCAGGTCATGACTCCGTGCCGCGTACAAGGTCACCTCCGATGCGCTGCGGTCCCCGCGGACTGCGACGCGTGCGGCGGTCTCGGCACGCATGTCGGCCAGGTAGTGCACAGCAGGCAGGAACTCCGCACTCAGCCGTGGGCTGAGCCGTCCGACCGGTTCGTCGTCGAGACGGATCTCGATCACGTTCCGCGGCCGGTCCTGGATGCTGTCCTCCTCCTCGATCGCATGCATGGTGGCGTAGGCCCAGCACTCGCCCTCCGCCCGGAAGAACGGTGTCAGGACCTCTGGATGCACCTCGCTGCCCGGTACGACGATGCCGCTGCCGGGCGGCAGCAGGTGGAAGCTCCCCGGCGGTGGCAGGTTCACCGGGACGAGCATGTGCGGCTGGCCCAGGGCCACCGCGACACTGGCGTGGAACTCCGTGCCGTCATCAGCCTTGCCGACCCAGTCGGCCGGCTCCCATTCACTCACCCACAGGTGGCACGGCACCTGGGGCTGCAGTCCTTGGGCCACCAGCTCCGACAGCACCGGGTGGTAGCGATGTGCGTCGTCCCTCGGCAAGTAGCCGACAACCTTCCCCTGAACGCGGACTGCGATCGATCGGGGGTCGAATCTGTTGTGCGGTTCCGGGACGAGGTCCGCCTCGGTGTCCAGATCTGCGCCACGCGCCGGGATGGGATCAGGGAACAGGCTGCGAATCGCCTGCTCGTGCGGAGCCTCCCGCACGACCTCCTGACCGCACCACAGTGCGTCGCCCCACAGACTGAACGGAATCAGTTCCATATGTGCCCTCCAGTCCCCGCTGACCGGTTGACTCGGCTCTTCCCGTCCAGAGCCCTGGCCGTTACACCGAGTGAGCGTATGAAAACTAGACTGCCCCGGGAAGGGCCGTTTCACGCATGGAATCAGGCTCCGTTGTGCAACGGTAGCCGTCTGTCCGCACTATGGACGGAGATCGTCTTGGGTAGCGAGCGAAACGGCGAAGATCGTGCAGATGCACGGGAAGGAACGTCATGCAGGGCAAGAGTTCAGTCGCTCGATCGACGAGCAGAACCGGTTCAGCGATCGTCTCAGAAACGGCCGCCGCGGCCGCTGTCGAGGCCGCCGTCTCGCGGCTCGACGGAGTCGTCGTCCGGACCCCGCTGGAGCGCAATCTGCGCCTGTCCGAGCGCACCGGGGCGCAGATTCTGCTGAAGCGCGAGGACCTGCAGATCGGCCGTTCCTACAAGCTGCGCGGGGCCTACAACCTGATCGCCCAGCTCGACGACGAGAGCAAGTCGGCCGGGGTGGTGTGTGCCAGTGCGGGCAACCACGGGCAGGGGTTGGCATATTCGTGCCACGCACTCGGAGTTCACGGAAAAGTTTTCGTTCCGCGGACCACACCGCGCCAGAAGCGGGACCGGATCGCGGCTCTCGGTGGCAAGCAGATCCAGGTGATCGTCACCGGCGACACGTACGACGACGCGGCCGCCGCAGCGCTCGCTGATGCGGAAGCGACCGGCGCGACGATGGTCCCTGCCTTCGACGACCCGCGCACCGTGGCCGGCCAAGGCACGGTCGCCGTCGAGATCGTCCAGCAGCTCGGCCATGCGCCCGACGTACTGGTGGTTCCGGTGGGCGGTGGGGGGCTGATCGCCGGTGTCGTGAGCTGGATGTCGGCCCGGCATCCCGGCGTGCGGATCGTCGGTGTGGAGCCGGCCGGTGCCGCGAGTATGGCGGCTGCACTTGCTGCCGGTGAACCGGTTACGTTGCCGCACCTGGACAGCTTCGTCGACGGCGCAGCGGTACGGCGGGTTGGCGACGTCACGCTGCCATTGGTGGCGAGCGCCGGTGTCGAGCTGATGTCGGTGCCGGAAGGACTGGTGTGCAGCGAGATGCTCGAGCTGTACCAGGTCGACGGTCTGATCGCCGAGCCCGCGGGCGCTTTGTCGACAAGTGCCCTGGGCAACGGTCTGGTCGTGCAGCCGGGTGAGACGGTGGTCTGCCTGCTGTCGGGCGGGAACAACGATGTCAGCCGGTACAGCGAGATCCTCGAGCGATCGCTGGTCTACGAAGGCCTCAAGCACTATTTCCTGGTGACGTTCCCGCAGGAGCCGGGCGCACTGCGCCAGTTCCTGGACGGGGTGCTCGGCCCGGACGACGACATCGCGCTGTTCGAGTACGTGAAGCGCAACAACCGGGAAACCGGGGTCGCGCTGGTCGGGATCGAGATCGGGCGGGCCGCGGACCTGGAGGGCCTGCTGGCGCGGATGGACGCGGCGCCGCTCGACATCGAACGCATCAACCCGAACTCCCCCGAGTTCCGCTACTTGATCTGATCAGTGCTCGGTGTGTTTGGAATGTCGCGGGTCGTGCGGGTGATTCCCGTCCGCCCAGTGCTCGTCGGCATTCGCGCGCGGCATTGTGGTGTTGTCGGCGTGCTTCTCGGCGTCCGGGTACAGGTCGGCAGCCTCGGTGCGGTGCTCGTCGGCCTCGCGGTCGGCGGTTTTGGCGGCCTCGCGACGCTCGGTGGCGCCGGCGGCGAGCCGGCGGGCCTCGGCAGCCTTCTCCTCGGACTCGGCCTGGGCGCGCTTGGCGCGGGCGTCGACCTCATCGGCCGTGGCGTGCTGACGTTCGGCGTGGGCCGCGGCGATCCGCGACTCCTGCTCCTTCTCGTACGCCTCCTGCCGGTCGTGCTCGGCCTGCTGCCGCTCGTGTTCCGCGCGGCGTTTCGACGATGTCTTGGATGCGCCGGCGATCAACGCAACCAGGATGACCAGGACTGCGAGGGCGACGACGATCCAGAGGACGGTCATTCCGTCCATGGTTCCTCCTCTGTCGGGGTTCCCGCTCCGGTACCCGCCGCCCTCCCCGGCTAACCTGCCGGCGCCACGAACCGATAGGTGCCCGAGGCAACATTCTTGACCTCCGCCGAACCAGGCAAACGAATGATTGCCGTCGTGTTGGCCGGGACCGTCACCTCCAGCTCGAAACCACGAGCAGTGATCTTCCAGTTACTGACCACCTCGCCGTACGGCGTCTCCAACGCGAAGTCGGCCTTGGTGATCCCGGCACCCGGCGTCGGCGCGATCAGCACCCGCCGGTACCCCGGTTCGGCCGCCGAGACGCCCGCCAGCGTCCGGTACATCCACTCGCCGACCGCGCCGTACGCGTAGTGGTTGAAGGAGTTCATGCCGACGTCGTTGAAGGTGCCGTCCGGGTTGATCGAGTTCCAGCGCTCCCAGACCGTGGTCGCGCCCTTGCCGATCTCGTAGCCCCACGACGGGTACGACGTGTTCTGCAGCAGCTTGTAGGCGAGATCCGAGCGACCCACCTTGGTCAGCACCGGCAGCAGCCCGTCCACCCCGAGGAAGCCGGTGGACAAGTGCGTGTCCCGGCGCAGGATGGTGTTCACGAAGTGCTCGCCGGACTTGGTGACATCGGGGATCAGGTCGTTGGTGAACCCGAGGATGTACCCCGTCTGACTGTCCGACCCGACCTTCCCGTCGGCTGCCACGAACCGCGCGATCCACGCTGCCCGTACGTCGTCGTACAGCTTCCGGTACTTCGTTTCGTCCGCACTGTTCCCGATCGCCGCAGCCATCTGGCTGAGCTGGCGGGCACCCTTGGCCATGAACGCCGTACCGATCAGGTCACCGGGTGTCGGGTCGTCCAGGTTCAGCCAGTCGCCGTAGTCACCGCCGCCACGGATCAGACCGGGCGAGTGGGATGCCAGGTAGTCGACGTACCGCGCCATGGAGGCGTAGTGCGTGCGGATCACGTTGGTGTCGCCGTAGGCCTGCCAGAGCGTCCACGGCACGTTGACACCGGCATCTGCCCAGCCAGCGTTCCCGAGTCCACCGTCGAACGAGTTGGGCACAGTCGGCGCGACACTCGGGTACGAGCCGTCGGCCGCCTGGCTGTCACGCAGGTCCTGCAACCACTTGGTCAGGAAGGCCTGTGAGTCCAGGTTGTAGACCGCAGTCCGCGCGAACACGTTGATATCGCCGGTCCAGCCCATCCGCTCGTCACGGGCCGGAGTGTCGGTCGGAATCGACAAGAAGTTGCCACGCTGGCCCCAGACGATGTTGCTGTGCAGCTGGTTTACCAGTGCGGAGTTGGTGCGGAAGCTGGTCGTCTGAGCGCCATCTGTGCCCATCACCACGCCGGTGACCACATCGGCCGGCGCGCTCAGTTCGACGTACCGGAAGCCATGGAAGGTGAAACGCGGCTGGTAGGTCTCCGGCTGGTCGGTGGCGAACGTGTAGTGGTCAGTAGCCTTCGCACCGCGCAGGTTGTCGGTGTACAGCGTCCCGTCCGGGTTCAGCACCTCGCCGTACCGGATCGTCACGGTTTGCCCCGGCTGTCCGGTCAGCTTGAACCGGCCAACACCCACCATGTTCTGCCCGAGGTCGTAGAGGTACTTGCCAGCTGTGGGTGACGGAATCGCCTTAGCGGCCAGGTGCTGCGTCACCCGGACAGGCTGGTCGCTCTGCGGCACCAGCTGAGCCGTCGCACTCGGCCGCAACAACGCTGGTGACCACTCAGTCGGCTTACGACGTGCGTCATAGCTCTCGCCGTTGAGCAGATCAGCGACCCGTACGGCGCCTGGCGCGGTCTGCCAGTTCTGATCGGTACCGATCACGTCGGTGGAGCCATCTGAGTACGTGACGCGCAGTTGCGCGGTCAGAGCGGTTTCACTGCCGTACTTCTGCGAACCGAACATCGCCAGGTTCCCGGCGTACCAGCCGGTGGAGAGCTCGGCGCCCAGCACGTTCTGACCCGGCCGTAGTTGCCGCGTGACGTCGTACGTCTGCGACTGGATCCGCAGCCGGTAGTCCGTCCAGCCCGGTGCCAGCTCCTGATCGCCGACCTTGCGCCCGTTCAAGCTCAGCTCGTAGACACCCTGCGCGGCCGCGTAGACCCGTGCCCGGACAACCTTCTTCCCCGCCGGGATGGTGACGGTACGCCGGAACACTGGCAGCGGCGGACCCGGGAGCCACAGGTCGGTGTTGCCCTTGACCTGCAGGCCGCCGCCCGGGAGCACCGTCCCATCCGGAAACGTCTGGTCACCGGCTGCGAACGCAGTGTCGACCAGCTTCTTCCCGGCGGCATTGGTCACCACCAGGTTGTGCACGACACCGCTCTCGGCCCCGTTGGTGCGGAAACCCACGATCCCGGCCGCGTTGTGATCGGACCGCTCGCGCTGGTCGACCTGGGTGCCGTCGATCCAGGTGGTGATGGTCTGACCGGCGACGGTGATGCGCAGGTGGTGCTGCTGGCTCAGGTCGACACCGAGCGGGATCTCGGCGAGTACGACGTACCCACCGCCTGGCTGGCGGACGTGCGGCCGCAGCTTTGCACCGCCGCCCAAGGAGTTGAGCTGCCACATGTATCCGATACCGGCGCGACCCCGGAAGAAGACACCGAGTGCTTCCTTGACGACCGTGACATCGGCGTCGACCGTGTAGTCGGTCCACTCGGCACCCGGCTGGCTCTCAGCGCCGATCCACTGACCACTCCAGTCCGAGGGCTTCAGCTGGGCGGTCTCAAACGTCGCCGGGTCGGACCAGCGCGTGGCGCGGCCGTTGCCGTCCCAGACCCGCACAGACCAGAAGTACTGCGTGTACGGCTTCAACGCAGCACCGGCGTACTCGACGTCGACCGAACGGTCGGAGCGGACCACACCGCTGTCCCACGCGTCCGGACGGGCCAGCCGCGACGGACTGGTTGCGACCCTGACCTGGTAGCGGCTCTGAGTCACCCCACGACTGCTGCTGTCGAGCTGCCAGCTCAGGCGAGGTGTGCCGGCGGCGATGCCGAGTGGTTCGGTGAGAGCGTTGGTCTTCAGCTTGTGCACCTGAGGTGCTGGTGTGGCGGAGGCCGTGGATATCGGCATGGCCAGGAGGGCTGCCAGGGCAAGGCAGAGCCCTCGAAGGTGTCGGGGCATAGCAAGACTCCTCAGTCAGTGGGGCGGTACTGCAGGGAGTTAGACCAAGCCGCGGCGGGCGGCCCAGACGATGGCTTCGATCGCGGTACTGAAGCCGAGCCGGTCGCAGATCAAGCGGGTCCGGCGGCGGACAGTCCGTTCGGACAACTGCAACCTGCGCGCCACCGCATCCATCGGCAAGCCGGTGGCGAGGAGGCGGAGCAGCTGCAGATCGTCATGGCTGATCTCCCGCGGCGGTACCCGCTGCGGGCGCAGTTCCTGGGGGAGGACGGTCATTACGGATCACCTGGTTCCGAACACCCGGGACTCGGCGGCGTCCCAGTCGGCCGGTTTGCCCTGCGGGGTGTAGCGCCGCAGGCGATGGGTGGACCGGACCAGGGCGCGCATGGCGGCCAGGTCCGGCAGGGGCTCGCCCAGTGCGCGAGCTTGGACGAGGACGTTGCCCAGTGCGGACGCTTCGACCGGACCGGCGAGTACCGGCAGGCCGCAGGCATCTGCGGTGAGCTGACAGAGCAGTTCGTTCTGGGAGCCGCCTCCGATGACATGCAGTACGTCGACCGGCCGGTCCGCGAGCTCCTGCGCCGACCGCAGCGTCCGCCGGTAGGCGAGCGCCAGACTCTCCAACACACACCGCACGATCGCACCTTTCGATGCGTTCCCGATCCGAGCCGGCATGTCACCCGGCGCTAGGAACTCCGGTGCATCTGGATCGATCAGTAAGTCGAAGGGTGTCGCAGCAGCTGCTTCGCTGAGCAGTCGCGGCAGGTCGTCGTCCTGCCAGACGCGTTGGCACTCCTGGAGGATCCAGAGGCCCATGACGTTACGCAGGAAGCGGATCCGCCCATCCACTCCCCCTTCGTTGCTGAAGTTGGCGAGACGTGCCTCCTCGGTGAGCACAGGTGCGTCCAGCTCGAGTCCCACCAGGGACCACGTCCCCGACGAGATGTACGCGAACCGCTCGGTCTCCGTCGGCACACTCACCACAGCCGACGCCGTGTCATGAGACCCCACCGCAATCACCGGAGTCCCCCGGTAGTCGCCAATCACATCCCCCGGATCAACCAACCGAGGCAGCACCCGAGCCGGTACGCCGACCCGCTCCGCCAGCCCGGTAGCCCATTCACGCCGCCGCACGTCGTACAGCTGCGTGGTGGACGCGTTGGTGCGCTCCGCCCCGACAGAGCCGGTGAGCCAGTAAGCAAGCAGGTCGGGGATGAGGAGGAGGGTGTCGGCTTGCTCCAGCAGACGTTCGGCAAGCAGCTGGTACAGGGTGTTGATGGGCAGCTGCTGCAAACCCGTGACTTGGTACAGCTCCTCAGATGTCACACCTTGTACTGCGGTGTTGGTACGGGAGTCGCGGTAATGGAACGGGTTGCCCAGCAGCTGCCCACCAGACAGGAGGCCGTAGTCGACGGCCCAGGAGTCGATACCGAGGGCGTCGACAGCACCGGCGGTGTGGAGGCCGTCGAGCATGGAGCGGTAGAGGTGGAGGATGTCCCAGTGCAGGCTGCCGCGGAGGTCGACCGGGCCGTTCCAGAAGCGGTTGACCTCGGTCAGGTTCAGCAGGTCGGGACCGACCTCGCCGAGCATGACGCGACCGCTGGACGCTCCTAGGTCGACCGCCGCGACGCGCTTCATACGACGGTGAGGTCGAGGTGGAGGAGACCGGCGACAGCCTCCAGGTCCTTCACCCGGTGCCCAGTACCGAGCGCCCAGTGGTGCGCGACGCCCGACGCGGACCAGTCATCGGTCCACTCACCCGGGTCCCGACCGAAGTCCACCCGGGACGTCGTGTTCCCGATCTGCAGCAGCGGCCCTGGTACGACGGTTCCCTCCGAAGCGATCAGGTGGAACGTGCCATCTCGCCGCTGGCCAAGCCCACACAAGGTGACCGGACCCTGCCGAACGTCGAACTCGACAGAGACACCCCACCCACGCTTGCCGTGATAAGCACCTAATCCACGCAGCAACGGCTTGGCCGAGCTGATCGCGAGATGCGCCGGACCGTCGTGCCCCATCTCCACCACGTTGTCGTGGAAGTTCAGCGCCTGCAGCTCGGTGAACGAACCACTCGCACCGAGTTTGTCCATCACCAGCATCGCCAGCGACGTCCGCAGTTCGTACTCACCCGCAGCCGGAATACCCCTTGCCGTGAGCAACGATGCGCCGAGGATCATCCCCGCCGCGACCCGCTCATGCGCCTCCCCGTCCAACCCACGGTGGTAGTACGCAAGCGTGGTCAGGTCGAAGTCCTCCACCAACCGATCCAGCGCAACGGACACCGTCGCGCCCCACCGGAAGTCGTCCTCGACCACCGAGTCATCGAGGACAAACACCTCCCGTGCCAACTCCATGCGCCCAGAGGTCTCCGCGGGAGTGACCTTCTCGACCCGGACCCGCAGGTCGTCGATCTCCAGGATCTCCACATGCCCACCGAGCTGCGCGGACACCAGCGTCGGGTCGGTGACGACGTCCATCATGCCCGGGTACAGATGCCCGAGCAGACCGTGCCGTCCATGCCGAAAAGCAGCCCGTACGCCGGCCGCCCGGATCCACCGGCCGATTCGCGCCCACGCCCGCTCGTCCTCGAGGTACCCCGAAACCGACCGGAACTCGATCCCGCAGCGCTCGAACGCATTCGCCATCTCGGGCAGCGGACAGGCACCGCAGTACGCGAGCCAAGCACCGGTGTCGAACGTCGCGTGATCCATCGACTCCGTCGGCTGCAGGTTCAGCAGCAGCACCGGCGAACCACTCCGCTGCGCCACCGGCACCAGCATCGACGCCGTCATGTACGTCGTCAGAAACCCCACGATCAGATCGCAGTCCGCCACCCGCAGCTTCTCCGCAGCCGCAGCACCCTCCTGCGCGTCGGAGATGAACCCGACGTCCACCACCTCGCAGTCCATCGAAGCGAACCGCTCGGACACCCGCCGAGCAGACGCCTGCAACTGCGGTAGCAAGGAGGGGAACTGCGGCCAGTAAGCACCGAGCCCGCCCGCGACGAGACCGATTCGCGTCCGGCGCCCTACTGCCCGCGGGAGGTCGCCGGCTGTGTCGTCCGATCGCATCATCAGCCCCTCAACGCAGGAACGCGGCAGCCACGCCGGCGTCGACAGGCACGTGCAGACCGGTGGTATGCGAAAGATCCCCACCCACCAACGCGAAGACCGCCGCCGCAACGTTCTCCGGCAACACCTCTCGCTTCAACAGCGTGCGCTGCGCGTAGTACGCGCCCAGCTCCGACTCAGGGACGCCGTACACGGCCGCGCGCTTCGCGCCCCAGCCCTTCGCGAAGATCCCCGACCCCCGTACGACGCCATCCGGGTTCACGCCGTTGACGCGGACGCCGTACTCCCCGAGCTCGGCCGCGAGCAGCCGAACCTGGTGGGCCTGGTCGGCCTTGGCCGCGCCGTACGCGACGTTGTTCGGTCCGGCGAAGACGGCGTTCTTGCTGGAGATGTAGACGATGTCGCCGCCGATCCCCTGGTCGATCAGCACCTTCGCGGCCGCCCGCGACACCAGGAACGAACCCTTGGCCATCACGTCGTGCTGCAGATCCCAGTCGCGTTCAGTTGTCTCCAGCAACGACTTCGAGATCGACAACCCGGCGTTGTTGACGATCAGGTCGACACCCCCGAAGGCGAGCACGGCCTCATCGAGCGCCTGCGCGACCGCCGCGGCATCAGAGACATCAGCCCCCACTGCGACAGCGACGTCAGTGGAGCCGATCTCCTTCGCGACCGCTTCGGCCGCGGCCAGATCGAGGTCGGCCACCACGACACACGCGCCCTCGGCCGCGAGGCGCTGGGCGATCGCCTTGCCGATCCCGGAACCAGCACCGGTCACCAACGCGACCCGGGTGGCAAGCGGCTTCGGTCGCGGCATCCGCTGCAGCTTCGCCTCCTCCAGCGCCCAGTACTCGATGCGGAACTTCTCCCGCTCGTCGATCGGCGCGTACGACGACACCGCCTCCGCACCACGCATCACGTTGATCGCGTTCACGTAGAACTCGCCGGCCACTCGAGCGGTCTGCTTGTCCTTGCCGAAGCTGAACATCCCGACGCCTGGCACCAGCACGATCGCCGGATCCGCACCCCGCATCGCCGGACTGTCCGCATCCGCGTGCCGGTGGTAGTAGGCCGAATACTCATCCCGGTACGACGCGTGCAACTCGCGCAGCCGGGCGATTGCGTCCTCCAGCGGCGCACTCGGCGGCAGGTCGAGCACGAGCGGCCGCACCTTGGTCCGGAGGAAGTGGTCCGGGCAGGACGTGCCCAACGCAGCCAGCTCGGCCAACCGCTCACGCGCAGTGAACTCCAGTACGACGTCCGAGTCGTTGTAGTGCCCGACCTGCGGTTTGTCGGTCGAGGCGAGCCCGCGGATCACCGGAGCCAACGCGGCAGCGCGCGCCCGGCGCTCGTCGACGGGCAGCGGTTCGTATCCGGCGACCACGGCACCGAAGGGTTCCGCGATACCGCGGTCAGCGAGGAAACGTTCCGCCGTACGGATGATCTCGAGGGAGTTAGCCTCGCATTCGTCCGAGGTGGCGCCCCAGGCGGTGATGCCGTGCCCGCCGAGGATGCATCCGATCGCCTGCGGGTTCTCGCGATGTACCGCAGCGATGTCGAGCCCGAGCTGGAACCCGGGCCGCCGCCACGGCACCCAGACCACCCGATCCCCGAAACACTCGGCGGTCAGCTTCTCACCATCGGCCGCCGTCGCCAGCGCGATCCCGGAATCCGGGTGCAGGTGGTCGACATGAGGGGCGTCGACCAGCCCGTGCATCGCAGTGTCGATCGACGGCGCCGCACCGCCCTTGCCGTGCAGGCAGTAGTCGAACGCGGCCACCATCTCGTCCTCGCGCTCGACACCCGGGTAGGAGTCGACGAGTGCGTTCAGCCGGTCGAGACGCAGTACGGCGAGGCCAGCCTCGGTCAATGTGCCGAGGTCGCCTCCGGAACCCTTCACCCACAAGAGATCAACGGACTGCTGAGTCACCGGATCGACCGCAGAACCCTTCGCCGACGTGTTTCCGCCGGCGTAGTTGGTGTTCCGCGGATCCGCACCCAGACGGTTGCTCCTGGCAACGAGTTCCATCACGCTCCCCATCCGGCCTGCTGGCCGTCGGCCCGGTCCTTGACGATCTGCTCGAAGTACCCGCTGCGCTTGTACGCCGCGATCGGATCAGCGTCGAGTCCCTGCGACTCGCGCAACTCGGCCAGCAGCGGCCGCACATCGGTGTTGTAGGCATCCATCAGTACGGCGTTCGCCTCCAGCACGTCACCTTCCAGCTGAGCCGTCCTCAGGGCGGACCGGTCGACCAGCAACGCCTTCGCGGTGGCCTCCTGGACGTTCATCACCGAGCGGATGATCGCCGGGATCTTCACCTCGATGTTGTGGCACTGGTCGAGCATGAACGCGATCCCGCGGTCCGGATCCAGCGCGTCCCCGCGAACGATCTCGGACATGATCCGGAACAGCTGGAACGGATCGGCCGACCCGACCATCAGATCGTCATCGGCGTAGAACCGGCTGTTGAAGTCGAACGCACCGAGCTTCTTCACCCGCAGCAGGAACGCCACGATGAACTCGATATTGGTCCCCGGCGCGTGGTGTCCGGTGTCGATACACACCGTTGCCTTGGGCCCCAGTTCGAGACAGTGCGCGTACGATGTTCCCCAGTCCGGCACGTCGGTCGTGTAGAAGGCCGGCTCGAACAGCTTGTATTCCAGCAGCATCCGCTGGTCGTCGCCGAGCCGGTCGTACACCTCACGAAGCGCGGTCGCGAGCCGATCCTGCCGGTCCTGGATGTCGTCCTGGCCCGGGTAGTTCGTGCCGTCGGAGAACCACAGCTTCAGATCGCGAGATCCGGTCGCATCCATGATGTCGACACATTCGAGCAGGTGGTCGGTGGCCTTCCGCCGTACTCGCGGATCAGGGTTGGTGACGCTGCCGAGCTTGTAGTCGTCGTCCTGGAAGACGTTGCTGTTGATCGCCCCGAGCCGGACACCCTGCTCCTTCGCGTACGCCGACAGTTCCGCGTAGTCGTCCACCTTGTCCCAGGGGATGTGCAGCGCGACGCTCGGAGCCACCCCGGTGAACCGGTGTACGACGGCCGCGTCGGCGATCTTCTCCTCCGGCGACCGCGGTACTCCGGGCTGGGCGAACACCTTGAAGCGAGTGCCGGAGTTTCCGAACGCCCACGAGGGCAGCTCGATCTCCTGGCGCTTGAGGGCGTCCTGCACGCTGGTCATAAGTCAGTCCTCTGGTAGGTGGAAGATCTCCGGCAGCAGCTGGAAGGTCTCGTCCGGCTGCCCGGCGGTGAAGAACTCCGTCATCTCGGCCTGCCACCGCGCGTTGACCTCGGTGGCCGCCATCGCCCGCTGGGCCGCCTCCAGGTCCGGCGACTCGACGTACCCGATCAGCAGTCCGTCGGCGCGGAGGAAGAGCGAGTAGTTGTGCCAGCCCGCCTCCCGCAACGCCGCCTGCATCTCGGGCCACACGTCGCGGTGCCGGTCGACGTACTCGTCCAATCGGTCCGGCCGGACCTGGAGACAGAAGCAGTAGCGATTCATCAGAAGTCGAATTTGTCGATGTTCTCGGCGGTGAATTCGGTCGGCGGGCCGAGGACGATCTCGCCGTCCGCGCCGACCGTGTACTCACCGAGCTTGCCGGCCTTGAACTTCTCGCCCTCGGCTCCGGTGATCTGTCCCGAGCTCATCGCCGCACCGGCGTACGCCGCCAGGTAGCCGATGTCGGCCGGGTTCCAGAGCGCGAACTTCTTCACCGTGCCGTCCTTGACGTACTGGCGCATCTGGTTCGGCAGCCCGAGACCGGTGATCGCGACCTTGCCCTTGTAGCTGGAGGAGCTCACGTACCGCGAGGCGGCCGCGATCCCGACCGTGGTCGGGGAGACGATCACCTTCAGGTTCGGGTAGGTCTGCAACAGACCCTGGGCCTCGGTGAACGACTTCTGGTCGTCGTCGTTGCCGTAGGCAATCTTGACCAGCTTGAGCTTGGCGTTCTCCGGCTTGGCCAGCTCGGTCTTCATCACCTCGATCCAGGAGTTCTGGTTCGTCGCGTTCGGCGTCGCGGACAGGACGGCGATCTCACCAGAACCGCCGGCCAGCTCACTCGCCATCTTGACCAGGCTCTCGCCGATGCCCTGCGTGGTCGCCTGGTTGATAAAGGCGTCCCGGCAGGTCTTGGAGGCGTCGGAGTCGAAGGTGACGACCTTGATCCCGGCCTTGCGCGCCTGGTTCAGGGACGGGCAGACGGCGTTCGGGTCGTTGGCCGCGACCACGATCACGTTCTGCTGCTGCTGGATCAGCGTGTTGATGTAGCTGACCTGCGAGGACGCGCTGGCGTCGTTTGGACCGACCAGCTTGTAGGTGCCCTTGATTTCCTCGACCGCGACCTTGCCGCCACCGACCTCGACGTCGGTGTACGGGTTGTTCAGCTGCTTGGGGAGGTAGGCGATCTTCAGCCCCTCCTTGAGCGGCGCGTTCGGATCGGCCTTGCCTGCCGTGTTCTCCGGGGCCTTGCTTTGCTGACCCTCGGTACTCGACTTCGTCGTACCGCCGCAGGCAGTCAGCGCCAGGAGCGCTACCGCAACGGTGAGAGGCTTACGCATGGTTCGTCCTTTCAGGTACGACGTTTGAGCAGGTTGGGACCGAGCACCGAGGCGATCAGCAGGACGCCGGTGACGACGTTCAGCGCCTCGTTGGACACATCGGAGAGGCGGAGTGCGTTCTGCAACGAGCCGAGCAGGACGACACCTGCGATGACTCCGGGCAAGGCGCCCTTGCCACCGAAGATCGAGACACCACCGAGCAGTACGGCGGCGACCACCGCGAGTTCGAGGCCGGCGCCGTTGTCGGCGCGCGCGCTGGAGTAGCGCAGCGTCCACAGCACCCCGGCAAGACCCGCGATCACGCCACTGGCGACGTACAGCCAGAACTTCAGCCGACCGGGCCGGATCCCGGCGAACCGGGCCGCCTGCTCACCGGCACCGACCGCGAACACCGCTCGGCCGATCGGGGTGGCGTGCAGGACGACACCGAAGACAGCGGCCAGTACGACGATCACGATCAGGACGTTCGGGATCGGCGTACTGCCGATGGTTCCGGTCACCCAGTCGGTGTAGACGGCCGGGAAGTCGGCGACTGCGCCGTCGCCGAGGACGACGAAGGCGAGACCGCGGTAGAGCGCGAGGGTGCCGATGGTGACGGCGAGGGACGGTAGGCCGAGGACGGTGACGAAGAAGCCGTTGACTGCACCGAGCACCGCGCCGAGGAGCAGACAGATCGGGATGATCGTCTCGATCGGCTGGTTCGCGTTCCAGAGGTAGCCCATGACCGCGCTGGACAGGCCCAGGGTGCTGGCGACGGACAGATCGATCTCGCCGGTGACGATGACGAGGGTCATCGGGAGTGCGACCAGGGCGATCGGCAGCAGGTCTAGGACCAGGAAGCCGAAGTTCTGGCCGGTCCCGAAGCTGTCGACACTCGCGGCCGCGATGATCAGGACGATCACCGTGATCGCGATGATCGCCACGTTCCAGTTGGCCAGGCGGCCGGCCCTCGTGGTTTCGGTGAGCTCAGCTGACATGGGAGCCTCGCTTCTTCAGACCGGTCGCGACCCGTACGGCGACCAGCCGGTCGGCGCCGATCGCGAGCAGGATCAGGCCGCCGACAATCGCCTGCTGCCAGAACTGGTTGATCTCGAGGACGGCGAGCGCGCTGCCGATCGTGGTCAGCAGCAACGCGCCGAGCGCTGCGCCCCAGACGGTCCCGCTGCCGCCGAACACCGCGACCCCGCCGACTACGACTGCCGCGACGACGTTCAACTCGAGGCCGGTGCCAGCTGCGGCATCGATCGTGCCGAACCGGGCGGCGAACAACACTCCTGCCACTCCGGCCAACGCGCCGCTCACCAGGAAGGCCCCGACGGTACGGCGACCAACCGGAATGCCGGCGAGTTGCGCGGCCTGCGGGCTGGAGCCCATCGCATACAACTCCCGCCCGGTCCGGTAGTTGCGCAGGACAACGGCTGTGACGACGAGGACGAGGAGTGCGATCAGCACCAGGTATGGAACCCCGAGCAGTGTCGCGTTGCCGAAGTCCAGGAATCCCGGCGGGAGCTCGTCCGCGTTGATCTGACTGCCGCCGGCCCAGAAGTACGTGACCCCGCGGACGACGTACAGCGTCCCTAGCGTCACGACCAGCGCGGGAATCCTGCCGTACCGGACCAGGACGCCGTTGAGCACACCGCACACCCCGCCGACCGCGGCACCGACGAGCAGCGCGAGAACTACCGGCGTACCGGGGTTGTTCTGGAGCAGCGTGCCGACAGTGAAGGCGCTCAGGCCGAGGACCGAGCCGACCGACAGATCGATGTTGCGGGTGATCACCACCACCGCCTGGCCGACCGCCAGAACGGCCAGGATCGCGGTGTTGAGCAGGATGTCGCGGATGCTCTGCCCGGACAGGAAGCGTGGGTTGGAGATCGCGGTGACCGCGACGAGCAGTCCGAGCGCGATGACGATGCCCAGCTCACGAGCCCGCAGTACGACGCCCAAGGTGTTGCGACGCGGCGCTGGCAGTTCCACAGCCGTCATGCCGTCGCCTCCTGACCGGTCGCGGCGAACATGACCGACTCCTCGGTCGCCTCGGCGCGGGTCAGCTCGGCGACCAGGCGGCCCTCGCGCATCACCAGCACGCGATCGGCCATTCCGAGCACCTCGGGCAACTCCGACGACACCATCAGTACGGCGACTCCTTCCGCGGCGAGGCTGGACATCAGCCGGTGCACCTCGGCCTTGGTACCGACGTCGATCCCGCGGGTCGGCTCGTCGACGATCAGCACCCGCGGTCCGGTCGCGAGCCATTTGGCGAGCACGACCTTCTGCTGGTTGCCACCCGACAACGTGCCGACCTCGTCGGAGAGTCGCCCGTACTTCGTCTTGAGACGCTCGGTCCATTCCTTGGCCGAGCGGCGTTCGCTGCTGCCGGTGAGGAAGCCGAGCTGGGACAGCGATCGGGACCGCGGCAGCGTCACGTTGCGCTCGATCGACAGCTCCATCACGAGGCCTTGCTGGCGGCGGTCCTCCGGGACGAGCGCGACTCCAGCGGCCATGGCCTGCTTGGGGTTCTTCGGTTTGAGGGTCTTGCCGAGCACCTCGACCGTGCCGGCGTCGCGCGGGTCGACGCCGAAGATCGACTGCACGACCTCGGAGCGACCGGAGCCGACCAGACCTGCGAGCGCGACGATCTCACCGGCTTTCACTTCGAACGAGATGTCCTTGAAGACCGGGTCGCGGGTCAAACCTTGTATGCGCAGGACGGTCGCGCCCGGTTCGACGTCCTGCTTGGGGAAGAGTGCGTCGAGGTCGCGGCCGACCATCCGGCGAACCATCTCGTCGACGCTGGTGTCTTCAAGGAGATCGGTCGACACATGCTTGCCGTCGCGCATGATCGTGACGCGCTCGCAGAGTGCGGTGATCTCCTCGAACCGGTGCGAGATGAACAGCAGCGCGGCGCCGTCGTCGCGGAGTGAGCGGGCGACCGCGAACAGCCGCTCGACCTCGACGCCGGTGAGGGCGGCGGTCGGCTCGTCCATGACGACGACGCGGGCGTCGACCGAGAGTGCCTTCGCGATCTCGACGAGTTGCTGGTCGGCGATCGACAGACCGCGGGCGGGTCGACTCGGGTCGATGCTCACGCCCAGTCGCGTGAAAAGGCGCGCCGCTTGGGCGACCATCGCGGCCCGGTCGATGGTGTTGAAACGACCCAGTGGCTGACGGCCCATCGCGATGTTCTCGGCCACCGACAGGTCCGGGAACAGGGTCGGTTCCTGGTAGATGACCGCGATCCCGGCCGCCTTCGCATCCGCGGGTCCGGTCAGGGCGAGCGCCGTACCGTCGAGCTCGAGCGTGCCTGCGTCCGGGCGGTGGACGCCGGCCAGCATCTTCACGATCGTGGACTTCCCGGCGCCGTTCTCGCCGACCAGGGCGTGCGCCTCCCCGCCGTACAGGTCGAAGGAGACGTCCCGGACCGCGGCGACCGCGCCGAACGACTTCGACACGCCACGGACCCGCAGCAGTGCCGCCATCGGTCACCTCCCGGTCGCCTCTGAAAGGTTTCAAAGTCTTGGGAGGAAAGTACGGGTGACGGCTTGCGGGCGTCAAGGGGTGGAGTGCGGATTGCGCAGATCTCGCGGTACGCTTCGGCACCTAAGACGTTTCAACGTTTGACCTGAGGCGGGGAGGTTGCGTGGTCGACGACACCCGGCGCCGCGGGCACACCGCCGGCGTGAAGGCGGTCGCCGCCGCGGCCGGCGTCTCGCTCGGCACGGTCTCGAACGTGCTGAACCGGCCGGAGATGGTCAGCCCGCTGACCCGGGCCAAGGTCGAGGCCGCGATGGCGTCCCTCGGCTTCGTCCGCAACGAGTCCGCCCGGCAACTCCGCGCGGGCAGCAGCCGGATCCTCGCGTACCTGATGCTCGACGCCGGCAACCCGTTCTTCACCGATGTCGCGAAGGGTGTCGAGGAGGCGGCTCGCGCGGCCGGCCTGTCGGTCTTCCTCTGCAACAGCAACGAGGACGTCGAGCGCGAGGCCGACTACCTCGACCTGCTCGAACAGCAACGCGTTCAGGGCGTGCTCATCACCCCCATCGACCAGCACTCGTCGCGGCTGCGCACACTGCCAGCGCGCGGTACGCCGGTTGTGGTGGTCGACCGCGCGATCGACGACGGCGAACACTGCTCGGTCGCGGTGAACGACATCCTCGGCGGTGAGCTCGCGATCGCCCACCTGCTCGAGCTCGGCCACGAGCGGATCGCGTACGTCGGCGGCCCGCTCACGATCGGCCAGGTCGTCGACCGCCGCGACGGCGGCCGCACCGCCCTCCGCAAGGCCGGCCGGTCCGAGGACGACCTGATCGAGATCACCACCGGCGCCCTCACCGTCGCCGAAGGTAGGGGCGCAGGGCAACGACTTGCCGGCCTCCCCGCCTCCCGCCGCCCGACCGCCGCCTTCTGCGCGAACGACCTACTGGCACTGGGATTACTCCAGCAATGCGTGAGCCTCGGCCTCCGCGTCCCCGAAGACCTCGCCATCGTCGGCTACGACGACATCGAGTTCGCCGAGGCGGCCGCCGTACCCCTCACCTCGGTCCGCCAGCCCCGCCAACTCCTCGGCCGAACCGCCGCCGAGTTGCTGCTCGACGAGTCCTCCAACCCCGACCACGAACACCAACGAGTCACCTTCACCCCAGAACTCGTCGTACGAACCTCAACCCGCGGCACCGCCTGAAACGCCGTACGAGGCCAGGAAGACGTCCACCGCTCGGTCGGCGAGGGTGGTGAGTTCGCCTGGTTTGGGGCGTTCTCGGGTGCCGGCGAACATGGCTCGGTTCATGGGTTTGTACATGACGAGGCCGGCGAACTGGTAGGCGACGAGGGTGGGGTCGTCGAGTTTACGGAGGAGACCGCGATCGGTCAGACCGGTTAATGCTTGACCGAGGGTTTCCAGGGACTTTTCGAAGCCGCTGGTGAACCAGGCGCCGCAGACCTCGGGGAAGCGGTCGGCCTCGGCGATGACAAGGCGCCGGAGCTGCAGGACGTGGTCGGCGGTCAGGCTCTCGAGGAGCCGGAACGCCAGTGCACGCAGGGCTTCGCGGGCATCGGTCGCGCCGTCGAGAGTTTCGGCGTACGCCTTGGCGAGGTTGACCGCGAGCTCGTCGTTCGTGCCGAGGACGATCTCGGCGAAGAGGCGTTCCTTGTTCTCGAACTGCTTGTAGACGGTCTGTTTGGAGACACCGGCCTTGGCCGCGACCTCGTCCATACTCGCGCCGAGATAGCCGTGCTGGAGGAACACCTCGGTGGCCGCCCCGCGGATCGCGCGGCGTTTGGTGGCAGTGCGGCCTTCCGGGTTCAGCTCCATACCCGAAATCATACTAGACAGTCTAGTTTTCCGTCGAGTACTGTACGGTCTAGTTCCGAACGACCCGCTGAGGAGAAGACCATGAGCACCGTGAAGTCCGCCGACGGCACCACCATCAGCTACGACGTGTACGGCGAAGGTCAGCCGCTGATCATCGTCGACGGCGCCACCGCCCACAGCGCGGTGAACCCGCTGAACGCCGAGACCGCCAAGCTGCTGAGCGACCAGTTCCGCACCTATGTCTACGACCGCCGCGGCCGCGGCCAGAGCACCGACACCGCGCCGTACGCGATCCAGCGCGAGATCGAGGACATCGCCGCCCTGATCGAGGACGCCGGCCAGCCCGCGATCGTCTTCGGCTGGTCCTCCGGTTCACTCCTCGCGCTCGATGCCGCAGCCGCCGGTCTCCCGATCTCCCAGGTGGTCGCCTTCGAGCCCCCGGTCGTCGTCGACGACTGCCGCCCGCCGCTGCCCACCGACTACGTCGAGCAGCTCGAAGCCCACATCGCCGCCGGCCACCCCGACCTGGCCGCCGAACTCTTCATGACCGCCGCCGTCGGCCTCCCGCCCGAAATGGTCGCCGGCATGCGCCAGTCGCCGTACTTCCAGCCCGTCGTCGACGTAGCCCACACCATCTCCTACGACGGCCGCATCATGGGCACCACCATGTCCGGCAACCCCCTCCCCGCCGACCGCTGGACCACCCTCGACGTCCCCGTCCTCGTCCTGTACGGCGACCAGACCTGGCCCACCCTCATCCCCGGCGCCAAAGCAGTCGCCGCCCACGTCCCCACCGCCACCCTCAAATCCGTCCCCGGCGCCGAGCACAGCACCACCCCCGACGTACTGGCGAACACCCTGCGCGAATTCGCCGGATGAACCCCTCCCCAATGAGCTGGGGTTTTGAGACGCTTTGAGGGTGGACAGGGACGGGTTCTGGAAAGCGGTGGAGGGTGCGCGCGAAACGGTGGACGACACCGTCGCGGATCCGGATGGGGTTGCGGACGCGCTGACGCGGGACCTGGGTGGGCTGACGGCCGAGGAGATTGCGGAGTTCGGGATCGAACTCGCGCTGCTGCAGGTCGAGTCGTACCGGTGGGATCTGTGGGCTGCCGCGTACCTGATCAACTCGGGGGCTTCGGAGGACGGGTTCGACTCGTTCCGGGGCTGGTTGGTCGCGCAGGGGCGGGAGACCTGGGAGGCCGCGCTGGTCGACCCGGACTCGCTGGCCGACGTGGTCGACGAGGACCGGCCGGACGGGTTCGAGGGGTTCGACGGCGAAGGGATGCTGCACGTCGGGAGTCACGCGTACAAGAACGTGACCGGCGACGAGTCGGCGTACTGGAAGGCTGTTGAGGCGCAGGTCCCGGACACTCCGGACCTGCCGGCGGGCGAGGAGATCGACTTCGACGACGAGGACGACCTCCACGACCACCTGCCGCGGCTGGCGACGCTGTACCTCGAGGCTTAGCCGACTGCGATGACGTCGATCTCGAGGAGCCACTCCTCGGCGTAGATGTCGCAGATGATGATGGTCAGCGCCGGCGCGTGGCCCTCGAGGACCTCTTGGCGGATCTCGGAGTTCGCGGCGCGGTACTGGCGGTCCGACAGGTATGTGTTCACCTTGACGATGTTCTGGACGCCCATGCCGGTTTCGGCGAGGACAGCGAGCACGTTGCGCCAGACCATCCGGCACTGGTCGTCGAACGACTCCGGGACGCGGCCGTCCTCGTCACCCCAGGGGACCTGACCGCTGACGTAGACCGTGCGCTCGCCGCCGGTCACCAGGACGCCGTGCGTGTACTGCCCGGTCGCCGCGGGCAACAGCGGCGGATCCAGCTGGGTGATCTCCATGATCAGACTCCTCCCTAACCTCTTGGGGGAGTTGTATCAGTTAGCCGGGTTCACCACCGAGGCGTTCGATGGCGGTGCGCAGGCGGCGGCGCCAGGCTGGTTGGCCGGCTTCTTCGTCGGCTGCGGCGAGGCTGACCAGGTGCTGCGCCATCTCGAAGCCCTCGGCGACCTGTGAGTCCAGGTCGGTCACTGCGGGCTGTGGCTCGTACTCCGGCTCGTCATGGTCGAAGCTGATCGGTCGGCTGGCCCAACCGAACCCGTCCGGTACCAGCAGCTCCGGCGTGAGCACCTCATGGCTGAGTGACGACAGCTCCTTGTCACCGTTGCCGATGCTGAAGATCGTCGTACCACGACGCCGTACGTCGCTGATGCGCTCCAGCAGGGTGTCCGCGGGGTCCTCCTCAGCCACGACCAGGAGTGACTCGCCACGACCTGCGTCGCGCAGGCGATCCAGTCCGATCGCGAGGTGCGGTGGTGCGTCCGGTGGTGGCGCCCAGCGGACCAGGGACGGGCGGATGTTCTCAACGCCGGCCCGGTGCAGTTCGTCGTCCAGGTGCGCGGTCAGGTGCCACGGCTCCTCGTCGACCGGGCCGAACAGCATCAGCCCGCCGGTGCGCGTCGTGTACCGCCGCAGTGAGTGGCCGAAATCCCGAGTCTGTGTGCCCAGCTCGGTCCCGGTCAGCATCTCCCGCAGGAGCGACGCCCTCGTCAGGTCCACAGCTCCCACTTGATCACACCTGCGGGGCTAACGCGACTTCAGCTCAAGCGGTCCGCCTTGGACTGCAAGTAGTCCCGCTCCGGCACACTCGTCGTACGGCGGGCTGCCAGTAGGTAGCTCTCTCGCGCAGCCGCCGCATCACCGGCCATCTCGAGCAGGTGCGCGCGGACAGCCTCCAAACGGTGGTGTTCGGTCACGCGGCCGTCGGACTCCAACGGCTCGAGTACGGCGAGACCCTCCTTCGGGCCGACCGCCATACCGACTGCCACTGCGTGGTTGAGCTTCACCATCGGGTTGTCGACGAGCTGCTCGAGTACGTCGTACAGAGCGACGATCTGCCGCCAGTCCGTGTCCTCGGCGCGCTCGGCGGTGTCATGAACCGCAGCGATCGCCGCCTGCACCTGGTACGGCCCGATCTGCGTGTGAGTGAGCGCATCGGAGACGAGCGCTTCACCCTCGACGATCGCCTCCTTGTTCCACAGCGACCGGTCCTGCTCGCCCAGCGGGACCAGTGCACCATCAGTGGTTGTCCGAGCCGCCCGCCGTGCGTCGGTGAGCAGCATCAGCGCCAGCAACCCAGCCACCTCACCGTCATCCGGCAGCAGCTTCCGCACCGCGCGCACCAGCCGGATCGCCTCACCAGTCAGCTCAGTGCTGTGCAACGCCGTACCGGATGAGGCTGTGTAGCCCTCGTTGAAGATCAGGTAGAGGACATGCAGTACGGCGCTCATCCGCTCGGACCGCTCTGCCTCGGGCGGCAGCTCGAACGTGCTACCTGCCTGCTTGATGCCACGCTTCGCCCGGCTGATGCGTTGCGCCATCGTCGACTCCGGCACCAGAAACGCCGCAGCGATCTGTGTGGTGGTCAGACCGCCGACAGCGCGCAGAGTGAGCGCGATCTGCGAAGCCGGCGAGAGTGCAGGATGACAGCACAGGAACAGCAACGTCAGTGTGTCGTCCTGCCCGCCCGCATCGTCGATTTCAGGGCCTGAGGCAACGAACTCTTCCGGAGTGGCAAGCTGCGCGGCGTTCTCCTCACGCTTGCGCCGGGCCGACTCGCCGCGCAGCAGATCCATCAGCCGACGCGACCCGACGCGGATCAGCCATCCACGTGGGTTGTCAGGCACTCCCTCGTCCGGCCACTGCTGTGCAGCAGCCAACAGCGCTTCCTGCACAGCCTCCTCGGCCAGATCGAAGTGACCGTAGTGCCGAACCAGAGCACTCAGCACCTGTGGTGTCTGCTCACGCAGGAGCAGTTCGAAGTCCTTCACATCTCCAGCCCGGACGGATCCATCACAGGACGCACCTCCACTGCGAGATACTCCGCGTCCGGCATCCGCGCGGCGTAGCCGATCGCCTGGTCGATGTCCTCGCACTCGACCACGTAGAACCCGGCCAGGTGCTCCTTCGCCTCCGCATAAGGTCCGTCTGTGGTCGTGGTCGCGTCATCACGCACCGAGACCGTCCGACTGGTGATGGGGTCGGCCAGACCGGCCGCACTGACCAGTAGGCCGTGGTCAATCAACTCTTGCGTCAGCTCGCTGTGCGCACGCGTCAGACCGTCGCGTTGCTCGGCAGACAGCCCGGCCCAGCTCTCCGGACTGCTGTAGATCATCAGCATGTATTTCACGGCCACCATCCTCTAACTCGTCCGAGCCTCTCACCAGGTACGTCGAGACCGCGGCAGCGACTTCGACAAACGATCGTTGGAGATTGCCGTTCGATCCGGTGGGCACTGGAGGAGCGGCCGCCGTTCATTCCGCCGGGCGGCTCTCGTAAGGAGGCTCCATGCTCATCCTCGGTTTGATTCTGTTGTTGCTCGGGTTCTTGCTGAAGATCTCGATCCTGTGGACGATCGGCATCGTGCTGCTCGTGGTCGGAGCGGTGTTGTTCCTGCTCGGGTCGACCGGCCGTGCGGTCGGCGGACGCCGACACTGGTACTAAGCCGCAGCAGAACACAACCCCGCGGGCCGATCCGGTCCGCGGGGTTTCTGTCGGAGCCGATGGTTACCGTGGTCGCCATGAGGTACGTCGTGATGATCTTCTCGTCCACCACCCCCGCTCTGGATGCGGTGCGGGCCGAGCTGACGGCGAGTGGTGAGCTGGTCGCGTCCGAAGGGCTGATGCCACCGACCGACGGCCGGATCGTTCAGATCCGCAACGGGACTCAGGTGGTCACGGCCGGGCCGCTCATCGAGAAGTCACTCGCCGGGTTTCTGCTGATCGACGTACCGGATGAGGCCCGGGCGCAGGCAGTGGCCGCGCAGGTTTCGACAGCGGTCGGCGATCGGGTCGAGCTGCGAGGCACGTTGATCTCAGCGTGAGTGCCAGGGGAAGCGCGGCGAGCGGCGCTCCCCGAAGGCCTTGATCCCCTCCGCCAGCTCGCCGCTCGCGATCGTCTCCTGGTAGCGAGCCAACGCGGCCGCGTCCGCATCCGTCTCGGCCAGCAGCGCGTTCACGGTCTCCTTCGCCGACCGAATCGTCAGCTGCGACCGCGACACCAACGTCGCCGCGAACTCATCGACCTCCGACTCCAGATCGAGCTCGCCGACCACCCGATCGACCAAGCCCTTGAGCTCGGCCTGTTCCGCGGTCAGCAGCTCACCACTGAACAGCAAGTACTTCGTCGTCGCCGGACCGACCAGATCGAGCAAGACCTTGATCGCCGCCGGCGGGTACACGACCCCGATCCGAGCCGGAGTCACGCCGTACGTCGAACCGTGCGCCGCGAACCGGAAGTCGCAGTTCACCGCGATCTCCAGCCCACCGCCGATGCAGTGACCGCGGACCATCGCGATCGTCGGCTTCGGGAACTCGCGCAGCGCCTTCTGCGCCCGCAGGTTGAAGGCCCGCAGCTCGGCCATCGGGTCAACCGGGTCAGCACCGGAGATCAGTTCACCGATATCCGCACCGGCGGAGAAGCTCGGCCCGGCCCCGGTCACCACGAGCACCTTCACCTCGTCGTTCGCGGCCAACTCAGCCAGCAGACCCGGCAGCGCCTCCCACATCGCCCGCGTCAACGCGTTGCGCTTCTCCACCCGATCAATCACCAGCCGAGCGACCACGCCGACCTGGATCTGAAACCCGAGCTCATCCATACCCGCAGTGAACCAGCACAGACCGTAGCCGCGCCGCCTGCTGGATCACACCAAGCGTTTGATCTCGGATCGGTTACATCCGAATAGCGGGCAGATCACGCTCAACACCCCTTCGGCATGTTCGCAATGCGTTAAAAACGCCGGTCGATTGCGAACCTTTGGCGGATCTGTGCTTGACTCCTCCGGTCGATAACGTTTTGGTCTCGGCAGATTGGGTTCAACGTAATGACTGCAGGACGGCATAGACAGGCGCGGCACCGTCAACCGCGCCCGAAGCTGATCAGCCCCGGCATCGTGAAGGTGGCGATTCCCGGAGCGGCAGTGGCCCTGGTGGCCACCGGTTCCGCCGCCGCACTTCCTGGCCAGCACGACGTCAAGGTGGACACCCCGATCGCGAGCTCGTCCCTGCAGCTCGCGCGCGATGCGGCCACCAGCCGGGATGCACTGCGTCCCCCGCTGAACCTCAACTCAGCGAAGCCTTCCGCGGCGCCCACGCCGAAGCACCTGAAGAAGCAGGCGCCGATCCCGAAGGCGAGCGCGACCAAGACGCGCGCCGCGGCCAGCCTGCCGCCGAAGATCGTCGGCTCGAAGTTCACCACCACCGATCTGAACGTGTGGACCATCCCGCTGACCGGCGTCCTGCTGGACGTCCTGAAGCGCGGTACCAAGGTCTCCGTGACCGGCAAGGTCGACGGCTCGTATGCCGAGATCGTCAGCAACGGCAAGTCCCGCTGGGTCAAGGCGCAGTACCTGTCGGCCACCAAGCCGGTCGAGAAGGTCGCCGGCAGCGTTTCGCAGGCCGCCTGCAAGTCGGGTTCGTCGGTCGAGTCCGGTGTCACGCAGGACGTGGTCCGGGTCCACCGCGCGATCTGCAACCTCTTCCCGAGTATCTCGTCGTACGGCGGCCTCCGCTCGGGCGACAGCGGTTCCGAGCACTCCTCGGGCCGCGCGCTGGACATCATGGTCAGCGGCGCCACGGGCCAAGAGGTCGCGGACTACCTGCGCGCGAACTACAAGAAGCTCGGCATCAGCCAGCTGATCTGGCAGCAGCACATCTGGACGGTCCAGCGCAGCAGCGAAGGCTGGCGCGCGATGGAGGACCGTGGCGGCGCCACGGCCAACCACTACGACCACGTGCACGTGAGTGTCTACGGCAACTCCGGCACCGTCTGAGTTCCACCCCGCAGCAGCCCGGTCCTACCCTCCTAAGGACCGGGCTGCTGTGCCGTTTCAGGGCTTGATGTTGGCGTTCAGGTGGAAGAAGTTCGTGGGGTCGTAGGCCCGCTTGACCGCCCGCAGCCGCTGCAGATCGGCCGGGCTGTACGACGTCTCGGCGCGACCGTGGTCGCCGAGGAAGTTCACGAACGTGCGGCCCGAGTCCGGGAGCAGACCGGCCGGCAGTTCGCGGTCGATGATCAGCGAGAACTGCGCCTGGCGGTGGCCGACCGGGCCGGCGCCCGGACCGGGGTGAGCCATCGCGCCACTCCAGTGCCGGACCTCGATGGTCGGCTCATCCTCGATGCCGGTCAGTGCGTCGATCACGTCGTCGGTAAGTTCGTCGAGGAAGTCCAGGTGGCGAGCCGGCGTCCCGCCCATCGCGGCGTCGGCGTACTCGATCGTGGTCAGCTCACCGGCGAGCCGCGGACCGGCCACCGCGAACAACGGCTTCAGCAGGTGATCGGCCAGCTCGCGCGTTCCGGCGTACAGGACCTTGATCGCGACCGCGCGCTGTTCGGTACCGGGGACGCGAGTCAGGACGACCGCGGTGCTCAGCTCGTTCGGGATCGTGGCGGTCCAGTCGCGGTAGCGGCGCAGGATCTCGGCGGCGCGATCGATGCCGTAGTAGACGATGCCGGCGTGCACCTGACGGACCGGGTACAGGCGAAACTCCAGCGACGTGACGATGCCGAGGTTGCCGGTACCGCCGCGGATCGCCCAGAACAGGTCCGGGTGCTGCTCAGCGGTCGCCGTCACCACCCGGCCGTCCGCGGTCACAACCTCGGCCCGGATCACGCTGTCGGCCGCAAACCCGTACTTCCGCGCCAGCCAACCGACCCCACCACCGAGCGTGTACCCGGTGACACCGACGTCCCGCGACGATCCCGACAACGGCGCCAACCCGAACTGCCGCGCCGCATCGATCACCGCACCCCACCGCGCACCCGGCGCGACCTTGGCGATCCGCCGCTCGGGATCCACGAAGACCGCCGTCATCGGCGTCGTCTTCAGCAGGATGCCGCCATCGGCCGGCAGCTTCGTCCCGTGCCCGGTCGCCTGCACAGCCACCGGTACGCCGTACTCGCGCCCGACCCGAACCACCGCCTGCACGTCACTCCGGCTGAACGCCTCAGCCACCAGCACCGGCCGCGAGTCCACCGAAGGCACGATCGCCCGCCGCTGCACGTCGTACTCGGCCTCACCCGGCAACCGCACCTTGCCGTTGAACCCCGACCCAAGCAGCCCGGCCACCAGATCCCGCCCTGTCGCCACCACAACCTGCGTAGACATCTCGTTCCCCTTCGCCGTTTGCTCTCACCCACACGTCGAAGCAGAACCGCCCAGATTGACACCCGGCGCAAACTTTTCTCGATGACCTTCACCAAGCAGTTCGCGTCCGCGCCGCGCGGCGAACCAGACCGCGAGTGGGCCGCCCTCACCCTGCTGGCGGCCGCCGTACCAGACCTGGTGCCCACACCGCTGTCCCGCGGACCCCTGTGGGTGACCATGTCGCGCGTCCCAGGCAAGCCCCTCACCGACCCAGCGACACCTCAGCAGGTTGAAGCCGTGAGCGTCGCGCTGGAGCGGCTCTGGTCAGTCGGCATACCCGCGCTCGGCCGCTCAGCGCCTGTGCTCGCCCCGCTCGACTACACCGCCCTGATCGACAGAACTCTCACGGCGCTCGTCCCGCTGCGCGAGCGCACTGACGTCATCGGCCGGGCCGCCGTTGCGAGTGCCGGGCTCGACTGGTCCGGCCTGTTGGTGATCCACGACCCGGTCGTCGCGCACGGCGACCCGAACCTGGCGAACTACCTCTGGGACGGAACGTGCTTACGCATCGTCGATTTCGAGGACGCAGGGCTCGGCGACCGCACCATGGAGCTCGCCAACCTCCTCGAGCACCTGGCCGGCCGCCGTACCGACTGGACCCCACTGCTCAGCCGCTGGCCCGTCGACCCGGCACGTCTCCAGACCGCCCGCACGCTGTGGGCCGCGTTCTGGCTCGGGCTGATCGGTCCCGGCGGCCCCAGCGCTTCACGAAACCCACCCGGTACGGCAGAGGCCCAGGCTCAGCGGCTGCTGGACCTCATCGCTCCACAGTGAGTTCGGCGAGCCGGTCGGGGTCGGCGAGGATGTTGAGTTCTGTGATCTTGCCGTCGGTGATGGTGAAGGCCATGACCGACTGGATGCGACCGTTGACGACGGTCACACTGCCAGGGACGCCGTTGATCAGCGCGAGCTCGGTGTACGGCGCCAGGCGGGTGAACATCAGCGCCTGCTCCACGACCGCCAGCGCACCGCGGACGACCTTCGAAACCGCCGGTCCGCTGTCGCCATCGCCTGCATCGGCCCGCAGTACGACGTCCGGGTCGAGCAGCACCAGCAACCCCTCGAAGTCACCATCACGCGATGCGGCCAGGAAGGCGTCCACGATGGCGCGCTGACGACTGGGGTCACCGTCGTTGGCCGGTGCGCCCTGGACGCGCCGCCGAGCCCGGCTGGCGAGCTGGCGTGCGGCGGCCGGCGACTTCCCGACGACCTCCGCCACCTCATCGAAGCTCAGCCCGAACATGTCGTGCAGCACGAACGCCAACCGCTCAGCCGGCGCCAGAGTCTCCAGTACGACGAGGAGTGCGAGCCCCACCGCATCTGCCTGAACCGCCTCGTCCTCGGGCGCCCTGGTGTCCGCCTTCAACGAGACCGGGTCGGGTACGAAGGTGTCGAGTGAATCCTCACGCCGCGACTTCCGGCTCCGCAGCATGTCCAGGCAGACCCGGGACACCACAGTGGTCAGCCAGCCGGCCAGATTGGCCACTTCACTCACGTCAGAGCGACTGAGCCGCAGCCAAGCCTCCTGTACGGCGTCCTCGGCCTCGCTGCGCGAACCGAGCATCCGGTACGCCACCCCGCGCAGGTGGTCCCGCTGCTCCTCGAAACTCCGCGCCAGCTCGTCCACTGCTCGTGCTCCCCTCCTGTTGCCCGTCCGGTCATTTCCTTGACGTATCGCGACCACATCATGTGACACGGTGCGAAGATCTTGAGACATGACCTTCTCTGACGACTTCGACGGCCCAGCACTCGACCTGTCCGTCTGGTCGCCGCACTACCTGCCGCAGTGGAGCTCGCGCTCCGCGACAGAGGCCACCTATGCGCTGAGTGATTCCTGTCTGACGCTCAGCATCCCCACCGACCAGGGACTGTGGTGCGCTGGGGACCACAAGCCGGACCTGCGCGTCTCAGCCCTGCAGTCCGGTAGCTACTCGGGTCCTGTCGGCAGCATTGTCGGTCAGCAGCCGTACCGCGACGGACTGCTCGTTCAGGAGGAGCAGCCGCCGTTCTGGGGCTGGACTCCCTCTGGTGGACGCGTCGAACTGCGCGCTCGCGCCGATCTGAGTCCCCGGTCGATGGCTGCGCTCTGGATGGTCGGACTGGAGGATCAGCCCGAGCGGTGCGCCGAGATCTGCATCATGGAGGTCTTCGGCGACGCTGTGGTGCCCGGTGAGTCCGCTGCGGTCGGCATGGGACTCCACAGCTTCCGTGACCCGTCGGCCGCCGAAGACTTCGAGGCGGTCCGGCTGCCGATCGACATCCGCGAGTTCCACACCTACTCGGTGGAGTGGTCCGACGGCGTGGCGGAGTTCAGCGTGGACGGTACGCCGATCCGCCGGTGCACGGGTGCGCCGACGTACCCGCTGCAGTTGATGCTGGCGGTGTTCGACTTCCCGGACCGGTCCGTCGGTGACGACGAGCACCTGGTGCCGACGTTTACCGTCGACCACATCGTTGCGTAGGATCACAGCCATGTTCATGCGCGCGGGGATGTGGTGGGCCGTCGACTAGACGGCTGCTTCCGCGTGTAACCACTCCGGCCGTCTCTTCCGAGGCGGCCGTTGTCATGTCTCCTCGTGAGAGCGGTCCTGTTCCGAGGACTTGCTCATGGCAACCGCACTCCGGACCTGGTCCGGCCTCATCTCCGCTCTGCTCAACGGCTCCGACCTGACCTCGGCGGACACCAGCTGGGCCATGGACCAGGTGGTGCTGGGCGATGTCTCCCCGGCGCAGATCTCCGGCTTCCTGATCGCACTACGCGCCAAGCGCGAGACAGCCGATGAGCTACTCGGCATGGCCACTGCGCTCCGATCGCACGCGACGCCTGTGCGGATCGACGGCCCCTTCGTCGACATCGTCGGGACTGGCGGCGATCGGACCGGTGCGGTCAACATCTCCACCATGGCTGCGGTCGTAGCAGCCTCAACCGGAGTGACCGTGGTCAAACACGGCGGCCGAGCCGCCTCCTCATCTGCAGGTGGCTCTGCCGATTTGGTCGAGCAGTTGGGCGTCCCGCTCGATCTGTCTGCGTCTGAGGCTGCCAAGTCGGCCGCTGACGTTGGGCTCGCCTATCTGTTCGCACCGCGGTTCAACACCGCGCTGCGCCACGTGGCCGTCGTACGGCGGGAGCTCGGCGTACCGACTGCGTTCAACGTGCTGGCGCCACTACTGCACCCGGCTGATCCACAGCACCAGCTGGTCGGGGTGGCGAATCCGCAGCTGCTGCCAGTGATCGCTCAAACCCTTTGTCAACAAGGGAAAACGGCACTGGTCGCTCGTGGCGATGACGGGTTGGACAAGCTCACGACGACCACGTTCTCCCGGCTATGGCTCGTTGCTGACGGCAGTGCGCGCGAGACGGTCTTCGATCCGCGTAGCGTCGGTCTGCGGCCGACCACGTTGCCAGCCCTGCGCGGTGGCGATGCGGCGACGAACGCCGGCACACTGCGTGCCTTGGTCAACGGCTCCGCGCCCGGCCCGGTCCGGGACGTCGTACTGCTCAATGCTGCGGCCGCCCTGACCACACTGGACTTGCAGCCCGACAATTTCCTCGACCAACTGGCGGCATGTCTCGACGTGTGCCGGGCCGCACTGGACAGTGGCCGGACCGCTGCGCTACTCGAGCGCTGGACAGTACGCTCAGCGTGATGGACACGTTCGAGCAGCTCGTCGAGCCGTGGCGCGGTGAACTGCACGCGCACTGCTACCGCATGCTCGGCTCGTTCGCCGACGCGGAGGATGCGGTCCAGGAGACGTTGCTGCGGGCATGGAAGAGCCTGGACGAGTACGAGGACCGCGGCTCGATTCGGCCCTGGCTCTACAAGATCGCCACCAACCGCTGCCTCACGCTGATCGAGCGCCGCGGTCGGCGTGAGCTGCCGGTCGATGCAGAGGAGGCTGCTCTGTGGCTAGAGCCGTATCCGACCAACCGCCTCGACTGGACCACCCCCGAGACTCGAGTGGCGACGCTGGAGTCGGTGGAACTGGCATTTGTCGCCACCCTGCAACACCTGTCGGCTCTGCAACGCGCGGTACTGCTGCTGCGCGACGTACTGGCGTTTGCTGCGCGCGAGGTCGCTGAGCTGCTCGATACGTCAGTGGCTGCGGTCAACAGCGCACTGCAACGCGCGCGGGCGGTAGTCGGGTCAGTTCCGACACAGCAGACCACTCTGCGCGCACTGGGCGAACCTGCGCAGCGACACCTGGTACGGCGGTACATGGCCGCGTGGGAAGCCGGTGACGTCGACGAGATCGTGGCGATGCTGGCGGACGACGCGAAGTACTCGATGCCGCCGCTGCCGCAGTGGTTCGCCGGGCGGGCAGCGATCCGGACGTTCCTGGAGGAAGGGCCGCTGCAGAGCCAGTGGCGCCTCCTGCCGGCCAGTGCGAACGGCCAGCTCGCAGTGGGCACGTACATCCTGGAGGGCGATCGCTACGTGCCCGCAGGACTCGATCTGCTGGTCCTTCGCGGCGGTGAAATCGCAGAGGTCGTGTCGTTCCTGGAGGCGGAGTTCGCTCCGTTCGGATTGCCGACCGAACTGCCGCGATGAGTTTCCGGCGGTCGCCGGGTTCTATGGGCATGACAGACGAACAGCAAGTCCGCACCCTGATCGAGCGCTGGGTCACCGCAGTCGACACCGGCGACCTGGCCACAGTCCTCGCCGACCACGCCCCCGACATCGTCATGTACGACGTACCGCCGCCGTACGAGGGTGTGCGCGGGCTAGAGGCCTACCGGGAGACGTGGCCCGGCTTCTTCGAGTGGCAGCAGTCCGGAGCGTGCTTCGAACTGGAGTCGCTCGACGTGACAGCCGGCGCCGATGTCGCGTTCGCCTTCGCTCTCCTGCGATGTGGCACGCCAGACGAGTTCAAGACCAACCCTGACCTCCGGCTCCGCCTGACCATTGGCCTGCACCGTCAGAACGGACGGTGGACCGTCACTCACGAGCACCACTCGTTCCCGCTGCAGCAGCTCTCGTAGGGTGGTGGGGTGGAGTCCTCGGTGTTCCTGCGTCCGCTGGAGCTTGCTGACATCGCGACGTACGCGGACTGGGGTGCAGACCGCCGCCTGTGCGAACACGCGGGTTGGACTGTCGATCTGCCGCGGCCGGCGCACGAGGCTCATTGGCAGCGCACGCTCGAGAAGGGCGAGCTGCTGCGCCTGGCGGCAGTCCGTGGCGACGAGGTGATCGGGTACGTCGACCTTGCCGGGACCGACTCGGATCACCGGGAGCTCGGTTACGTTGTCGGCCCCTCGACCCGCTGGGGTGAGGGGCTGGGGACGACCATCGCCCGACTGGGTCTGGAGCACGGCTTCAGCGTGCTGAGTCTCGACTGGGTCGACGCTGAGGCGGCCGAGACCAACCAGGCCTCAGTGCGCATTCTCCAGCGGTTGGGGATGACCGAGACCGACGCCCGCGGCGTTGACACCTACCTGGGCGTTCCCACGCCCACTCGGTGCTTCCGCATCAGTCGCGAGTCGTACCTGCTTCAGAACCCAGTCCCTGAAGGAAAGTAGCGCCGTACCGTCCCAGTCGTGCCCGTCGGTCTCTCGCTCCGCAGCGGAGACCGGCGTGGCGCTCCGGTAGCAACTCAGCGCCTGCTCCACGACCGCGTGGTGCGCTTGCGGCAAGTGCTCACGCGCCCACACCGCACCCTCTTCCTTGCTGAGCACAGTCCCAGGTCCCAGCTCCAGAGTCGCCAGAACACGGCATGCGTTCAGCACGCCGTAGTACGGCGACTTGAGCAACGCATCACCTGCCATCACGTCCTGCAGGTCCATGAGCACGGCGGACAGGTAGTCGTCGTACGGGACCGGTGCGAACACCTCGTCTGGCGGCGGACCGCTCAGCGCCACGCCACGCTTCCTGGTGACAGTGATGTGCGCAGCCAAGTCGGGATCAGCACCTGAGCCTGTGTAGTCCACCTGGTTGCCGAGAATCGCGTCAGTCCAGGCTGCGGAGTAATGGACCTCGTAGGGGCGCGGGTGCTCATGAGTCGCGGCCTGCTCAACCGTGAGCACCGACATCTCAAGATCACCGAGCACCGGCCGCGCTGCCGCCGTACCGGCGAACCCTCTGGCTATCCGCTCCCGCTCCGCCGCACTCAGCGGCGCGGGCACTACCACCAGCAGGTCCACGTCACTCTTGGCTCGGTAGAAACACCCCATGGCCAACGACCCGTGCACGTAGGCCCATCCATCCACCAGACCAGCCGCCCGCAACACATACTCGCGAACATCCTCGTCACAGTCCGCCCAAGACTGCGCCCGCCCACTCACGTGCATGCCCGAGACCCTAGCCCGCACCCATCACTGCTGCACCGCGATTTTCAGCGCCCGACAGCCCCGTCGATCTGCTCCCGCAAGATGTCCGCGTGCCCGGCGTGCCGCCCAGTCTCCTCAATCATGTGCACCAGCAACCACCGCATGCTCGACGTACTCCTCTTACGCGCAATCGCAGGCGCAGCAGCCGTCAGGTCGTCGTACCCCGCGATCACCTCATTAGCCTCCCGGACCGCCTCCCGGTAGCCCGCCACCACCGACGCCACAGTGTCCTTCGCACCCGGCCGCATCGTGGCCGGCCAGCTCCGCACATCCGCCCCCAGGAAGTAGTACCGCTCCACAGCAGTCAGATGCTTAACCAGCCCCAACACACTCGTCCCCGACGACACCCCCGCCGTCCGCACCCCCGGCTCCGGCGCCCCCTCAGCCTTCCGAGCCACCCCCTCCCGCAGGTAGTCAAGAAACCCCACCAGAGTCTCCTTCTCACTGCCACCAGTCCCCGGCGGCCCCAAATCACTCTTCTTCGTCACCCGCCCACCATGCTGAGCACCTGTCACCAAAACAAGAATTTTCGCCGTACTAGCAACACCCGCGACCGACCGCGCGCCATATGGCTCTTCTGACCTATCCGTGGGTCGCACGGCGTGCAGTTGTCGCGGGTGTGAACAGGAAATGGGGGCCTTGAACAAGACATAACTTGTTCAAGGCCCCCGCACCGCGTGCGCACCCCCGGGATCCGTCCTATGGACTCCGACGGCGGACCCTGTGCCACTGTCCTCCCGTACAGCCACTCACGCAGGTCATGCTGAGCGTGAGCAGCCCGAGCTGCACCGTGTTGGACAAAGCCGGCGGTCCGCCCCGCCCCGCATCACCTCTACTCGGGGCACGGTGGCTTCGGTCGCCGTGCCGTAGCAGCGGCCGGCCCGTCGAGTGGAAGGAGACTGCTGCCAGAAATCGATATCCGGCAGCACAGTGCTCCCAGTCGACGACCCACTCCCCACACTCGCCGACCACACCAGCCGAAACCTGCGATCACGCGGCACCCGCCGGTCCGACAGATGCGCCGAGCTACCCCACGGATCAGTCAGGAGAGTCCCATATGGTGGGTGATTCGACCTCGAAGCGTGCGGAGGTAGCTGTGGCACATCTTCTGGCGGACGACGCTGGGATGACCGTCTACATCGGATGCCCTCGTTTGCTCGGTGGTGAGGATGGCGGGACGGTGCTGTCCGACTTCTACCTCGCGGTGCTCGGTTGGCCTCGGTACGACGCATACGGCACGTTCTTCCTGTCGCGAAGCCCCAAGTTCCGGATCGGGTTCGACGGTGACGGCTGGTCGGAGCAGCGGCCACCGCGCTGGCCCGACCCGGAGTACCCACAACAGCTGCACTTCGACATCGCCGTACCGGATCTGGACGCCGCCGGCACCCGCGTCACCGCCGCCGGCGGGGTGCTGCTGCGGGACGACGCCGACCACCGGGTCTATGCCGATCCCACCGGACACCCGATCTGCCTCTACCCCTCCGAGGCGGTGACAGCTCCGACTGTCGCCCGGCTGGTGTACGACTGCTTCAGCCCGCGCTCGCTGGCGCGGTTCTACGAGGGCTTCCTCGGTGCGCCGGAGCGACTCGAAGACTCACCTGAACGCGTCGTGCTCGACCTCGGCGACGACGATCTGCCCAACCCGGCGTTCCAGCACGCAGAGTTCCCCGCTCCCCGGTGGCCCGATCCCGCCTACCCGGCGCAGCTCCACGTCGACTACCGGTTCACAGTGGACTACGAGACTCCCCACTACCTCACCCCAGCAGCCAAGGCCGCCATGGCACGTGCGGAAGAGCTAGGCGCGATCCACCTCCGGAACGCGGTCTACGCCGACCCGGCCGGGCACCCGTTCTGCTTCTGAGGTTCAGCGTCTCGTCTCGTACCTGGCCAGGGTGATGCCGCCGGAGAATGTCCGCGTCTCGATCAGGTTCAGGTTCACCCAGCTGTCGAGTGCGGTGAAGAACGGCGTACCGGCGCCCACCAGCACGGGGTGGGTGACGATCTCGTACTCGTCGATCAGGTCGGCTCGCATGGCTGCTGCGGCTAGTGTGGCGCCGCCGACTCGCATGGGAGCGCCGTCTTCGGCTTTGAGGCGGGTGATCTCCGGTACGGCGTCGCCCGTGAACAGGCGGGTGTTCCAGTCGACCTTGTCGATGGTGGAGGAGAACACCACCTTCGGGGTATCCCGCCAGTTGCGTGCGAATTCGATCTGCGCCGGGGTCGCGTCGGGCTGTTGGTCGCCGGTTGGCCAGTGGGAGCTCATCGTCTCCCACAACTTGCGCCCGTACATCAGCAGCCCGATCGCCAGCTCCTCGTCGAGCCAGAACTGGAACAGCTCGTCGCTCGGCACGCCCCAGCTGATGTCGTCGCCAGGCGCGGCGATGTAGCCGTCGAGGGACCGGTTCATGCCGTAGATCAGTTTCCGCATGGCGCCATGCCTTTCTTCAGTCCGGTGACTGTCACCCCTGCAACGAACGCCTCACCCCGGTTCCGACAGGTCAGTGGCATTAAATTCTCAACGCAAACCTGCCCTGGCGAATAGGCTCGCGGTCGTGACCGACGGCGACTGGAGAGATGGCGGGTTCCGGCAGCGTCGGCCCTCCGACGAGTCTCTCGACTGGGTTGCGGCGTCGCTGGGTCGGGGCAGTCGCGTCGTTGGCTACCGCCGAATGACCGGTGGCGTCTGCTCCGCCGTGAACCGGCTGACCGTCGAGCGACGTGGCGTGCGGACGTACGTCGTACTGCGCCAGTACCCGAGCGGACTCGGCCTGCAGGAACCCTTGGAGCAGGAGATCGCCAACCTAGGCGTGGTCGCCGGAAGCGGACTCCCGGTTCCGACCATCCTGGCAACCGACCGGTGGCTCGCCATCGCTGCTGATGACACGGTTGCCCGGGCACGTTCACCTCAACCCGACGGAGCCACAGTCGTGGCTGACGAGAATCGCAGAGCTGGCAGTCATGCTGCACTCCCTCGATCTCCCCGCCAAGACGCTTCGACCCTGGACAGACTCCTGGATCGCTCCGCTAGACGGATTCCAGGTCCCAGCCGGCGCCCAAAAGCCAGCCGTGTGGAAGGCAGCCTTCAGTGCCATGGCCGCGCCGCCTCCAAAGGACACCGCTGTCTTTCTGCACTGCGACCTCCTACCCGTCAACCTCCTGTGGTCCCGCGGCAGGATCACCGGACTGACCGACTGGAACGGCATCCATCGGGGCTCGCGCGCGATCGACATCGGGCACTGCCGCCGATACCTGGCGGCGCTCTACGCACCCGAGTGGGCGGAACAGCTCCGGACGCTCTACGAGTCGGCCGCCGGGGTCACTCTCGATCCGTGGTGGGACCTGTACGCCCTGCTGCACTATGACGACAGCGGGTCGAAGTGGATCCTCGATCAGGTCGCCGGACGCCGCCCCGTCGACGTACCCGGCATGACCGCCCGGGTCGAGGTCGCCGTCGAGACCGCGCTCCGGCGCCTCGGATAAGACCCTTGAGCGGAGGGCGTGGGATTCGAACCCACGATGACGGTCACCCGCCATACCGGTTTTCAAGACCAGCGCACTCGGCCACTATGCGAGCCCTCCTGGCGGCTTGCCGCCGAGCGTTGAGGATAGCGCAGAGGCGGTTATAGGGTGCGAGGTGCATGGCAGAGTGGCCCTCTGGAGTTTCTTGATGCCTTCTCTTCGTGAGACCGTGCTGCCGGCTGCGCTTGGGGCCGACTTTCGGCGGATCTGGCCGGCGGCGATCATTTCGAATCTGGGTGACGGGGCGTTGCTGGCGGCGGGGCCGTTGCTGGTGGCTTCGATCACTAGTGAGCCGGCTGCGGTCGGGGCTGCGGCTTTTGTGCAGCAGTTGCCTTGGTTGTTGTTTGCGTTGTTCAGTGGCGCGTTGGCCGATCGGCTCGACCGGCGGACGATGATTGTTGCCGCTGACCTCTTTCGTGCGGTTGTCCTTGCTGCGCTGGGTGTTGCGGTGCTGATCGGTACGTCGCCACTGTGGGCGATCTACGTCGCGCTGTTCCTTCTCGGTACGGCGGAGACGTTGGCTGACAGCGCATCCGGCGCGCTGCTGGTGAACGCCGTACCGAAAGACCAGCTGGGTAAGGCGAATGCTCGGCTCTACGCCACGGGGACCCTGGTGCAGCAGCTCGGCGGTCCGCCGTTGGGGGCGTTGCTGTTCGCGGTTGGTGCGGGTGTGCCGCTGGTGTTCGACGCGGTCACGTTCGCGGCGGCTGCGGTGCTCATCGCACGAGTGACCGTCCGGCCGGCACCTGTCGAGTCCGCTGGTACGGCGCTCTGGACCGAGGTGCGCGCAGGTGTCAGCTGGCTGTGGGGGCACGTGGGTGTCCGGACGTTGGCCTGCTCGATCCTGGTCATGAACATCACGTTCTGCGCGGCCTTTGCGACCTGGGTGCTCTATGCGCGGGAGCGTCTCGGGCTGAGCGACACCCAGTTCGGACTGCTTATCGCGGTCGGCGCTGTTGGCGGTGTGGTCGGGATGCCGGTGTACCACCTGCTCGAGCCGCGGGTGGGCTCGCTGACGCTGTTGCGGGCCGGTCTGGTCATCGAGACGGTGGTCCACCTGGTTCTGGCGCTGACTCGGAGCCCCTGGGTCGCCGGCGCGACTATGGCGGTGTTCGGCGTACACGCGGTGGTGTGGGGCATTGTGTCGACCACAGCGCGTCAACTGGCGACACCTGATGCACTGATGGGTCGGGTCAACAGCGTCTACCTGCTGGCGTCGGTTGGCGGTGCGGCGATCGGTTCTGCGCTGGGCGGCCTGCTGGCGCAGCGGTTCGGTCTGACTGCACCGTTCACTGCGGCTTTCGCGGCCATGGTGCTGATGACTGCGGTGGCGTGGCGGCCGCTGCGACACGTCTCGGTACGGCGGGCGGCCGCCGTACCGGACTGAAATCGGGTCGCACCGCAGCCTGGGACTGGTAAGGATGGAGCATGCCCTCAGCGACCTCCCTCGGCCTACCCAACGTCCGCGGGCGGTTACCACTGCTGATCGGTCTGGCGATCGACTCGTTCGGTGGCGGCTGCGCCGGGCCGCTGCTGCTCCTGTACTTCGTTCGTGTCGCCGACATCCCGCTCGGTACGGCGGGTGTGCTGCTGACCGTCGCCACCCTGTTCTCCATCGCGGCTCCGGCCGCGGTCGGCGTGGTGATCGACCGGATCGGGCCGCGCAGCCTCGTGGTGGGCGCGCAGTTCGCGCAGGCGCTCGCCTTCGTCGGCTTCTTCTTCGGCCGATCGATCTGGCTGCTGTTCCTGTCCGCGCTGGTCACGACGATGGGCCAGCGGGTGTTCTGGTCCTCGATCTTCAGTCTGCTGGCAGATGTGGCGGACGACGGTGACCGGGACCGGTGGTTCGGACTGGGCGGGATGATGCAGGCCGGTGGGTTCGCACTCGGCGGTCTGGCGGCCGGAGCGCTGCTGGCGATCGGTGGGACGACACCGTTCCTAGTGGCGATGGCGGTGAACGCGGTGACGTTCTGTCTGGCCGGCCTGCTCCTGCTGCGGCTACACCCGTCGCACCACCTGCGGTCGACTGAGGACTCCGGGCCCGCGCCGCTGCTCCGCAAGGACAGGCCGTTCCTGATCCTGATCGCTGCCAACACGCTGCTCGCGCTGTGCATGATGATGCTCGGCGTCGGCCTTCCGGTCTACATCGCCGACGCGCTGCCGACACCGGAGTGGCTGCTTGGCCCACTCCTCGCCGGCGTGTCCGTCGTACTGGCGACGCTGCAGACGGTCGTGGTGCGCCGCACCGAGAAGCGACGCCGTACGACGGCGCTGGTCGTCACCGGAGTGGTGTGGGCGGTCTGGGCGTTGCTGATGGCGTCGCTCACGCAGCTACCGACCGCGTTGGTGACGGTTGCTCTGGTGCTCGCCACCGTCGTCTACGCGTTTGCCAGCCTGGTGCATTCGGCCACGAACAACGCGCTGGCGGCCGGCGTCGCACCGCTCGTCGGGCGCGGGAAGTACCTGTCGTACTGGCAGTACAGCTTCACCTTCGCCAGCGTGCTCGCGCCCGCGTTCTTCGCGCAGCTCTTCGAGGTACGACACGAGCTGCCATGGCTGGTGACAGCCGTGATCGGGCTCATCGCGGCCGGCATCATCGCCGCCGTCACACCGGCCCTCGGAGCGCGGGCGAATCCGGTCGATTGACGCGTCAGGATTCGTTGCGCTTGATCGAACATCTGTTCTAATGTTGCCCCTAGTTCGAGGTTTCTCCACCTGGACGTCCGGGCGGCCGAGTCTCCCACCTTCGATGTGGACGGCCGCAGACGGACCCGCCGCCCGGGGTGTGAGGTCCCGGGCGACGGAGAACCGCCCATGAACCACAGACATTCGTGTACGACTGAAGGAAAGGTGATGCCCGACGGAGGGATGAGCTCGATGCTGCTCGAACATCGCGGCCGGCGACCGGTCGTGCCCGAATCCGCTTATGTCGCACCATCGGCCGTGCTCTGCGGCGCTGTCGTTCTTGGCGAAGGCAGCAGGGTCCTGCATGGTGCGGTCCTGACGGCGGAGAACGGTGAGGTCCGGCTCGGCACGAACAGTGTGGTGATGGAGAACGCCCTGGTCCGCGGCCGGGCGAAACATCCCGCAGTGCTCGGCGACGCGGTCCTGGTAGGTCCCCATGCACACGTGAACGGCGCCACGGTCGAGGACGAAGTCTTCATCGCCACGGGCGCTGCGTTGTTCCCCGGTTCTGTCGTCGGCGCGGGCGCGGAGCTCCGGATCAACAGCGTGCTGCACGTCAACTCGCGCCTGGAACCCGGCGCGGTCCTCCCGATCGGCTGGATCGCAGTCGGAGACCCGGCTCAACTCTTCTCGCCCGACCGGCACGAAGAGCTCTGGCAGGTCCAACGCGAGCTGGACTTCCCCGGCACTGTGTACGGCGTCCCGCGCGGAACCGGTATGCGCGACATCATGGCGCGCCAATCCGCGTTCTTCGGCGCCCATCACGAGGACCGGGAGCTACCCGCCGACTGATTCGATCCTGTTTACTCGAATCGCTGTGGTGACACCGGGCTGGGCACGAGCTTGGAAGGGAGTGCGCTGGTGACGGACGCCTATACGACTCGGCCGTTGTCGCCGGAGACCTGGGACGACTTCGCCGCGTTGGTGGAAGCCAACAACGGGGTGTGGGGTGGCTGCTGGTGCATGGGCTTTCATGTCGAAGGGTTCGGCGAGGCACCTCATAGCGCTGAACGCAACCGCGCCGCGAAGCGTGCTCATGTGGATGAGGGCACGGTGCATCAGATCCTGGTCTACGACTCGGACGGTACTTGTGTGGGGTGGTGCCAGTACGGGACCCCGGCGGAGCTGCCGAATATCAAGAACCCGGCCAAGTATGCGGCCGGCGGTGCTGCGCTTCCTGCGTGGCGGATCGGGTGCATCTTCACCGGAAGCCGCCATCGCGGCCGTGGGGTTGCCCGTGCGGCTGTCAGGGGTGCTCTGGACGCGATCCAGGCTGCCGGCGGTGGAGTGGTGGAGGCGTATCCGGAGCAGACCGTCGACCGCAAGCCGCAGCGCGGTGCGTACTTCCACACTGGGCCGGAGGAGCTCTACGAGCAGTTCGGCTTTGTGCGGGACCGTCAGATCGCCAAGTGGCGGTGGGTGATGCGCGCGGAAGTCTGACGACTGTGCCTACGCGGTGAGGCGATCCGCTTCGGCCAGGAGGAGGTTGCCGAAGGGCTGGAAGCCGATGCTGCACGAGTAGACACCGCTGACGACTCGGTGGATGGTTCCCCAATCCCAGATGGCGTTGGCATCCACGCCGGTGCGAGAAGCCAGGTGCTCGGTCCGCGCTCGGAGGTCGTCGCCGAGGTCCGGGGTGCACCGCACGATGGTGCCGAGGTCACATGCCGGTTCGGCGCGTAGTCCGGCGGGGTCGATGAACTTGTAGCTGCCGTCTTTCGCCTGCAGCGCGTTCATCTCGTGGATATCACCATGAACGAGAACCGCGGTGCGATCGTCGTGGGCGAGGCGGCGACGGTGCATGCAGTCCAGTGCGTCCGCCACGGTGGCAGGCGAGCACGGTCGACCCGCTTGCTCCCAGAGTTGTGGAAGCCAATCGGCGTTCCGCTCAGCCAAGTCCGCGCCCGTTGGTAGGTCAACGTCGGGACCGATCGGCCGCCACAGGCGAACTGCTGCTTCGCACAGCAGGTCGTGTTGGGTTGCAGGGTCGGACACGACGTCCGCCATTGGAGCTCCCAGGCGCTCCAGCAGAAGCGCTTGTCGACCCACGTCTTCACGCAACAGCCTGGCGCATCCCGCACCGTCCGCCAGGCGCAACGCGATGGCCTCCGGCTCGAGATCCCGACCTGGTACGCCGATCTTGAGAACCGCCGCAGTTCCGTCAACCAGCGTCGCCTCGACGACCAGAGCAGCGAGACCACCCGAGAAGCTGGGCCCGATCACCAGAGACCACTCCCGCGCCAGCGAGTCGACAACGGCTGGTACCTCGTCCAGCCAGGACTCGTTCCCGCTGGCTATCACGGTTCTGCGGACTTGGTCCGGAATGTGAAGACTCACCCGGCCAGCCTAGAAGTCCAGCCATAACTACCCATCGACTGATTCGATGCTGTGTAGTTCGAAGCGGCGTACTTGGGTGGGGGACTTGCCGGCGCAGGTTAGGCGGGCGTCGAGGGTGTCGAAGTGGATTGATAGTTCGACGACTACGTGGGTGAGGGTGACTTTGTAGTGGTGGTTGGGGAGGGGGTGGATTTGGGTGGGGTGGAGGGCATTGAAGTTCAGGGAGTGGCCGGCTTGGCGGGCGTAGTGTTGGGCGGCTTGGACTGGTGGGGGGGAAGGTGCCGGCGCCTCGGAGGAGGTCGGGGACTACTCGGCCTTCGGCGTGGTGTTTGGCGACCTCTAGTGCGCGGTCGGGGGTGACTTGGCCATAGAAGAGGGCTTGGGGGAGGACGACCACATTCCCGGCGAAGCGGTCGCCGCCGATGTGGCTGCATTCCCAGGTTCGATCGGGGTAGGCGGCGGTGAGGGCGGCTGCTACTGGGCGGCCGCGGACTGCGCAGCAGGCGTCGTGGCGGCCGTGGGTGCAGACGAGGTAGATCGGTTCCTGGGTTGGCGGTTGGAGGTCGGTGAGGTTGCCGGTGGCAACTGCCTTCAGGACGGTGATCAGGTCGGCGTCGGCTTCGAATTCGCCCCAGCGGATGGACTCGTGTCCGGGACGGCAGTCCACCAAGGCATAACGTCGTACGACGGCGCTGTCCGCGCGACCGTGGCGTCGGATGAGGACTGGGCGGTAGCCGAGGTCGGCGCAGCGGCGGGCTACTTCGGGGCCGACGTCTGGAAGGGCGGTGAGGGCCTGAGGCGGCCACGGCGTGCGGGACTCGATCAGGAGCCACCGGTCGGCGGGCGGAGCGGTGGCCATGAGCGAATCGCCGCGCTGGAGTGCCATCGCCGCACAACCAGTCTCGGGCCGGTAGCGGCGGTCGGCCGGAGCCGAGGGCGCCGCAGAGGTGGGATCCAGGGGAGTTGTCACTAAAACGCAGCTTATGACGTGGGGACCAGCACAGCTTCCCTTAGCAGGCGGCGGACGAGTACCAACTGGTCTTCGACCGGGAGCCCGGGCAGTGTGCCCACCTTGTGTTCCTGACCGTCGAGCAGCTGACTGAGAGCCTGGCCAACCGCCGCAGGGAACGTGATGGTTCGGTCGGGGAGCTGAAGCGTCACCGGGTCTGAGCCCAAAACCAGCCGATGCCGGAGTCCGGCGCGGAGGCGAACCGTGGTCCCCGGCGCGAGAGTGGTGAGCGCGGCGGCGTGGGCCAGGGGCGGGATGGGTTCGGGGCGGTTGGCGGACCAGGTACGGCGACGGAGGCGTGGCGCCAGGTCGTCCACCGAGGTGGAGCGAAGCTGGGCGACCAACAGCTCGGTCACCTCCGGAAGGACCTCGGCCAGTTGAGCCGGGTCACCTGGGTCGAAGCCGATCGGTAGCGCGGTTCGAAGGGCTGGCTCCCGAGCGGCCAGGGCGGCCAACTCTTGGACGAGCAGGTAACGGGTCAGCGTGTGAAGTCCCACGGTCAGGTGGGCGCTGACTCCGCCCAGAGCCTTGGCCGAGTGGAGGAAACCGCGGGGGACATACAGCGCGTCACCCGGCCGCAGCACCTCGTCGACTACCGGCGACGTGTCGCGGGCCGCTGCGGCTACCGCGGCGGAGTGGTCGGTCCACGGCTGATTGCGGAGCGGGTCCACGTGAACTGGTTCGTGGACAGTCCAGTGCTTCTCCCCGGCCACCTGAAGTACGAAGACGTCGTGTACGTCGTAGTGCGCCGAAAACCCCTGTGATTCGGGCGGGGTGATGTAGGCGTTGATCTGCACCGGGTGCCCGGCATCCGTCGACAGCTGGGTAGCGAAGTCGACCAGCGCGGGCCAGGTGCGATGCAGGGCTTGCAGTACGACGGTGTGGCCGCTGGCGAACAGCGCTGCGACCTTGTCGTCGCGGACCTGGTCGGAGATGTCAGCGCCGACACCTCCCGAGCCGGTGAACTGACTGTCGCCGACGACCGATCCGTTCTTGGCGATGCGCAGGAACGGTGTGCGGAGACCGCGGCGGGACAGCAGTTCGTCGGCAGCGGTCAGGGTGAAGAGGTCGTCGTACGGCGCGGGCAGGTCCGGGGCGTGCGACAACAGCGCACGTGATCCCCAGTAGGTGCTGCCGAACTCGTCGAGGTCGCCTGCCACGCAGCGCCGAAGAGCCGGACGGTCAACCGTCTCGGCAGGATCTGGTTGCGGTCCGGCTCCCGGCACTGTCGTCACCAGCTTCCGGAGTTGCCGCTCGCGCCTCCATCGGCACCGCCGTCGGTCGCATTCGCATCGGCCCCACCATCGGCCGGCCCCTCGCCACCAGAGCCAGAACCCGAGTCAGAGTCGGAATCCGAGTCGCTGGAGCCGGAGCCGGAACCAGTGCCGTACCCATCGCCGCCGCCACCGTCGGCACCGCCATCAGCACCGCCGTCGGTGCCTCCTCCGACCGCACCGCCGTCAGCAGGCCCCTCTTCGGATCCCCCGCCGCCGAAGCCGCCCGAGTCCCCGCCAGAGTCGCCGCCCGCGCCGCCGTCGGCACCACCGTCGGTGCCGCCGCCTACTGCGCCACCGTCAGCCGGACCCTCCGAGCTCCCGTAGCCAGATGGCGTGTTGCCACCGGCCTGGGTGTCGTTGCCCTCAGTCGAACCGCCGTACTCACCGCTGTCGGACGAAGTGTTCATGTCGTCATCGTTCAGACCCATGATGCTGCTCCCTTCACTGATGGTGGGACCATCCTGTGCGCAAAGGGAGGGCTGCCTAAACGTCGCGCCGGTTACAGGTCGACGGCAGTGTCGCGCCACACCTTCACGAAGCCGTCAACAACGTCCTCCGGCCGGACTGCGATGCGCAACCAATCCGGTCCGAGACCAGGGAACGTGTCTCCGCGCCGTACCGCATAGCCCTTGGCACGCAAGGCTTCTCGCAGTACGGCGCCCCCTGCGACCTGTACCAGGACGAACGGCCCACGCGGTACGCCGTATGTGCGCCCAGCAACCAAGTTGTCGAGCAGATAGGACCGCTGGCGCTCGGTGTCGAGCGCAGCCGCAGCCGCCTCAGCCACTGCATGCTCGTTGCTGCAAGCAATCGCTGCGGCCAGTGCAGGCGTGGACACCGGCCAGTGCGGCTGTACTGCGGCCAACTGCTCGATCAACCCGGCAGCGGCGAGCACATACCCGACCCGCAACCCAGCCAGCCCCCACGTCTTCGTGAGACTGCGAATCACCACCAGCCCCGGAATCGACGCACCGGCCAGCGACTCCGGCTCCCCCGGTACGGCGTCCATGAATGCCTCGTCGACCACGAGGATACGGTCGGGCCGGGCGAGTTCGCGCAGGTCGTCGGCGCGGTGCAGGACCGAGGTCGGGTTGGTGGGGTTGCCGATCACCACGAGGTCCGCGTCCGCCGGTATCGCCGCCGGATCGAGAACGAACCCGTCCTCCGGTCGCAGGATGACCCGGTCGACCATGTGACCCGCGGACCGCAGCGCTGCCTCGGGTTCGGTGAACTGCGGGTGTACGACGACCGCATGTCGTGGCCGGAACGCACGGGCGATCAACACGAACGCCTCGGCCGCACCGGCGGTCAGAAGCACACGCTCCGGGTCCATCCGGTGCCGCGCAGCAACCGCCCGCACGGCAGCCTCCTGACGCGGGTACGCCGCCAGGTCCGGCAGGCTCGCGGTGATCGCGTCGACCAGCCAGGGTGGCGGCGTACCGGTCCGCACGTTGACGGCAAGGTCTACCAGGCCGTCACCGACCTCGAGATCGCCGTGGTGCCATAAGTCAAAGCCGTCTGCCACCCCAGGAGGCTAACCCGAGACTAGGAACGGGGAGTGACAGTGAAGCGGCGGTTGGCCAGCGAGGGGTTGCGGTGGCGCACGTCGGTGAGGGTCTCATCGGTCAGCTCGGCCACCGCGTAGCCGTCTGCGTCACCGACCGCAGCGACTGCGACGCCCTGCGGGTCGATGACCTGGCTGAGGCCGGAGTACTTCTTCCCGTTCTGTGCTGCGGCCGCCACGTAACAGGTGTTCTCGATGGCGCGCGCCGTGAGCAGAGTGGTCCAGTGGTGGTGCTTGAGCGGGCCACGCACCCAAGCGGCCGGTACGACGAGGACGTCGGCACCCTTGTCGACCAGAGCGCGCGACAGCTCGGGGAACCGCAGGTCGTAGCAGGTCATCAGGCCCAGTGTCCGGCCGGCGATCTTCACCACGACCGGTGCGACGTCACCCGGGGTCAGCTGGTCGGACTCCTTGTAGCCGAACGCGTCGTACAGGTGGATCTTGCGGTACGCGCCGAGCAGGGCACCATCAGCGCCGACCGCCAGCAGCGTGTTGTACGGGCGGTCCTGGTCGCAGCTGCGTTCGAACATGCCGGCGACGATCGCCACCCCGTGCTCCACCGCACTCTTGCGCAGGGTCGACACGAACTCGCCGTCCAGCGGCTCCGCGACGTCTGCCACGCCGTCGAGGTTGAAATCGGCCATGATCGCCTCCGGCAGCACGACCAGGTCAGGCCGGTCCTGCGCCGCCTCGGCCACCAGCCTGGTGACCAGGTCGCGATTGGCCGCCTTGTCGGAGCTACTGGCGGTCTGCACCACGGCAATCCTCATGTCCCCATGGTGCCGCACAAATCGGACTTGAACCTCCCGTGACGTCAGGTCTTACGGTCAAGACATGGACACCGACGACAGGACCTGGCGGGTCGGCGAGCTGGCACAAGCCACCGGCCTCAGCGTCCGCACACTGCACCACTACGACGAGATCGGCCTGCTGGCCCCGCGCGGACGGACCGCTTCGGGACACCGGCAGTACGACGCCGCCGACGTACGGCGATTGCACCGGGTGCTCGCGCTGCGCGCATTCGGCCTACCGCTCGCCGAGGTGGCGCAGGTGCTCGACGGCGACGTAAGCGACGTGCGGGAGCTGATCCGCACGCAGCTCGAAGTCGTCGAGGAGCAGGTCGCTGCAGCGACCAAGGTGCAGCGGAAGCTGGTCGGTGTGCTGACCGGACTGGAGCAGGCGGAGCAACCGTCGGCCCAGACATTGATCGAGTTGATTGAGGTGATGACTGCCATGACCCGTGCATTGACACGACAGGAGTTCGAAGCGCTCGCAGAGAGCAGGAAGACCGCGGCAGCCCAGCTGTCGCCCGAGGAGCTGGCGGCAATGACCGAGCGCCGCCAAAAGGCGGCAGCCGACCTGACGCCGGAACAACTGGAGGAGATGACCAGCGCCCGTGCCGCACTGATGCCTGAGGAGTAGCAGACTGAGGGGGTGGAGTTCGATGCGGTGATCGTCGCAGGGGGCGGGTCTACTCGGCTTGGCGGAGTGGACAAAGCGCTGGTGGTGCTCGACGGGGTGACGTTTCTCGATCGGGTACTGCGGGCGGTTGAGGGTGCCGCGCGGACTGTGGTGGTCGGACCGGTGCGGGAGACCTACCGGGACGTGGAGTGGACCCAGGAGGAGCCACCGGGGAGTGGTCCGGTAGCTGGGTTGGCCGCAGGGCTGGCCGGTGGCCACCAGCCGGTTGTGGTCGTGCTGAGTTGCGACTTGCCCTGGGTGACGGCAGCTGACGTCACCCGGCTGGTCGACAGCCTCGGAGGCCACGACGGTAGTGGGCTGCGGGACAGTGACGGACGTGACCAGTGGCTCGCGGCGGCGTACAAGCGCAGCTCGCTCGAGCAGGCGCTGGAGCGACTCGGCGATCCGCGGGACAAGTCGGTACGGCGGCTGATGGCCGAGCTCGACCTGGTTTGGTCAGAGCCAACCAAGAATGGTGACGACGTGGACACCTGGGCAGACCTAGACGGCTGAAAACCGTTCGACAGCGCATCTAGGGTCCAAGGCATGGACGTCAATGCCATGGTCGCTAAAGCCCGTCCCGGCGTCACAGTCACGAACATCACCGAGCGGACCGGCGGACAGCTCAGCAGTGTCTTCGAAGCGAGCACTGACGAGGGCCCACTCATCGTGAAGGTCTACAAGCCGGAGTGGGCGTGGAAGCAGGCCAAAGAGGTCCACGTCTACGGACTGCTCGCCGCCGAGTTCACGACCGAAATCCCGAGGGTCCTGTACGTCGAGCAGGACGAGTTCACGGTCCTGACCAAACTCGACGGCGTTCCGTTGTCCGAGCTCGAACCACCGGACTGGCGCGCGATCTACCAGCAGCTCGGTGCGTTGCTGAAACGCATGCACCGGATCCCACAACCGGCGTACGGGTATCTGGTCGATCAGATCCTCGACCCGTTGCCGGATAACGAGCAGTACGTCCGGCGGCAGTTCGCCAAGAAGCTGAACGAGTTCGAGCAGCTCGGCGGTGACCCCGCACTGCACCAGCGGATCACCGAGTACGTCGCACGCCACACCGACCTGGCCAACGACCACGCCGTCCTGTGCCACAACGACTTCCACGAAGGCAATGTGCTGGTCGATCCGCAGACCTGGCGGGTCACCGGGTTCATCGACGTGGAGAACGCGATCGGTGCCGACCCCTTGATGGACGTCGCGAAGACCATCTCGTACTCGATCCGCGACAACACCGACAAACTCAAGGGCCTTGAGGAGGGGTACGGCGTCGTGGACCCACAAAGGATTGAGCTGTACCGGGTCTACCACTCGCTCGAGCTATGGGACTGGTTCAAGTCGATAGGCGAAGACGTTCACCTGGAGGGGATTGCCGCGGACATCGCCGGTACGGTGTGAGACATGCGAGCTGTGGTGTGTGAGGGTGCAGGCGGACTCGACGTACTGACCGTCGGAGAGATCCCGGATCCGACCCCGGCCGTGGACGAGGTCGTCATCGACGTCGTCGCGGCAGGCGTGAACCGGGCCGACCTCCTCCAGCGGCAGGGGTTCTACCCACCGCCCCCGGGCGCACCCGGCACGATCGGCCTCGAGGTCTCCGGCCGGATCGCCGCGGTCGGCGCCGAGGTCACGGACTGGGCAGTCGGCGACGAGTGCTGCGCGCTGCTCGCCGGTGGCGGGTACGCCGAGAAGGTCGTCGTACCGGCGCCGCAGGTGATGCCGATCCCCGAGGGGATCGACCTGGTCAGCGCGGCCGCGTTGCCCGAGGTCGTCGCGACCGTCTGGTCGAACATCTTCATGGGCGCGCACCTCAAGGCCGGCGAGACCTTCCTGGTGCACGGCGGGGCTTCGGGGATCGGCACGATGGCGATCCAGCTCGGTGTCGCGCATGGCGCGCGAGTGCTGACTACCGTCGGCAGCAAGGACAAGATGGAGTTCGCGAGCCGGCTCGGCGCCGATGTCGCGATCAACTACAAGGAAGCCGAGTGGGCCTCGGTGGTCCAGGAGGCGACCGGTGGCGCCGGGGCCGACGTCATCCTCGACATCATCGGTGCGAAGTACCTGACCGACAACGTGAAGTCCCTCGCGTACGACGGCCGCCTGGTCGTGATCGGCATGCAGGGCGGGGCGAAGGGCGAGCTGGACCTCGGCCGCCTGCTCAGCCGGCGCGCGTCGGTGACCGCGGCCGGTCTGCGGGCCCGGTCGGTCGTGGACAAGGGACGGATCATCGCCGAGGTGGTCGGCCACGTCTGGCCGTTGGTCACCGCGAAGAAGGTCCGCCCGATCGTCCACGCCACCTACCCGCTCGCCCAGGTCGCCGAGGCACACCGCGACCTCGAGGAGTCCAGCCAGATCGGGAAGGTCCTGCTCACGCTCTAGCTGGGCATGTTCTCGGCCAGCCACGAAGGATCCGGGGCGACCAGCTGGATCACGTCGATCCAGCTGCCCTCGGGGTCACGCACGAAGAAGTGCCGCTGACCCCACACCTCGGTGACGACCTCGCCCTCGAGCTGAACACCGCCCTCGACCAGCGCGGCTGCGGTCTTGTCGGCGTCGTCGACGATGAAACCGAACACGTTGGTGCTGTCCGGGAGCGCATTCACCGCGGCCGGCACCGACTCGTGCCCGCGCTCGACGATCGCGAGCTCCCAATCGGCGTCGCCGCGCCGGACGCAGATGAACCAGCCGAGATCGACGGTGACCTGGAGATCGAAGTGCTCCTGATAGAAGGCGGCGACCTCCGCCGGACGGTCGGTGACCACGGTGGCGCCGAAGGCTGCGGGTTGCATACGCACTCCTGACTACTACAGGTGTTGTTGTTGACCACGACAGTTGTAGTTGATGACTGCTACAGTTGTCAACATGCCCCGGAACCCCGAACGCCGTACCCAGCTCGCCGACGCCGGTCTCGCCGTCCTCGCCGAAGCCGGCGCCCGCGGCCTGACCCACCGCGCGGTCGACGCCGCCGCCGGACTCCCGGCCGGTACGGCGTCCAACTACTTCCGGACCCGGGATGCGTTGCTCGGCGCTCTCGGCGAGCGGATCTTCGAGCGACTCGCCCCGGATCCAGCCGTCCTCGAACCGCTCTCCCACCGCACACCGGACCTCGACCTGGTCGTCGACTACGTCCACTACATCGTCGAGCGACTCCTCGGCCGCCCCGAGCTCTCCCTCGCTCTGATGGAGCTCCGCCTCGAAGCGGCCCGCCGTCCCGAGCTGCACGAGACCCTCTCACGCACGATCCGCCAGGGCTTCGACGCCGACGTCTCCTTCAATGCGAACGCCGGCCTGCCCGGCGGCGCCGAGGAGATCCGCCTCTTCCACTTCGCGATCGACGGCCTCGTCCTCGACCAACTCACGCCCGGAACAGGCCATCCGTACGACGTCGCCGCCAGCACCGAACGCCTGGTACGGCGACTGGTGGGTTGACCGCGCCATACCGGGTATGCATACTCAGTATCTATGTCGATCAAGCACGGACTACTGGCGTTGCTCCGCGAGGAGCCGAAGTACGGATATCAGCTGCGCGGAGAGTTCGAGGCGGCCACCGGCGCGACCTGGCCGCTGAACATCGGGCAGGTCTACACGACCCTGACCCGCCTGGAGCGTGACGGCCTGGTCATGGCCGTGTCGACCGAGGCCGACGGCCGATCGACGTACGAGATCACCGAGGCCGGCCGGACCGAGCTGGACAACTGGTTCCAGACGCCGGTGACCCGGGAGTCGCGGCCGCGGGACGAGCTCGCGATCAAACTCGCGTTGGCGCTGGCGGTTCCGGGTGTCGACGTCAGCGCCGTCGTCCAGCGGCAGCGCGCGGCGACGATGCAGTCGCTGCAGGAGCTGACCCGGCTGAAGCGCGGCGACCGGGACGACGAGATCTCCTGGCGGCTCGTGCTGGAGTCGATGATCTTCGCCGCCGAGGCCGAGATCCGCTGGCTCGACCACTGCGAGTCCATCCTGTTAAGGCATCGCGGCCGGCCGGCGAAAGCCCCGCAGATCCATGAGGCCGACGACACCACAGAGGTGACCCGATGAGCGCGATCCTCGACATCCGCGGCCTGACCAGGACGCACGGCCAGGGCGAGCAGGCCGTGCACGCATTGCGCGGCGTCGACCTGAGCGTGGCACCCGGCGAACTCGTGGCCGTGATGGGCCCATCCGGTTCGGGCAAGTCCACTCTGCTGACCTGCGCCGGCGGTCTCGACCGCCCGACCAGTGGCGAAGTACTTGTCGACGGCAACGACCTGGCCACCCTCGCCCCGGCCGGCGTGGCCGCGCTGCGGCGCCGCCGGATCGGCTATGTCTTCCAGGACTTCAACCTGATCCCCGCACTCACCGCAGCCGAGAACGTCGCACTCCCGCTCGAGCTCGACGGCACCCGGAGCCGCACCGCCCGCAAGTACGCCGAAGCAGCTCTGCAGGAGGTAGGTATCGGTGAACTCGTCGACCGTTTCCCCGACGACATGTCCGGAGGCCAGCGCCAGCGGGTGGCCATCGCCCGCGCCATCGTCGGCGACCGACGACTGCTGCTCGCCGACGAACCCACCGGAGCTCTCGACTCCGAGACCGGCGAAGCCGTCCTCCAACTCCTCCGCGACCGCTGCGACCAGCACGGGATCGCTGGCGTCCTCGTCACCCACGAAGCCCGGCACGCAGCCTGGGCCGATCGGGTGGTCTACCTGCGCGATGGTGTCCTGGTAGGCCAGGCCGGCCCGCTGTCCGACCCCGACCAACTCCTCCAGGGAAGCCACTGATGGGCAGCTGGGGACCACCCCTGCGGATCGCGCGCCGAACCACCCGCAGACACTTCGGCCGTACCCTCCTGGTCGCCGCACTGATCGGGTTGCCGGTCTTTGCAGGCACTGTGCTCGGCGTCAGCGGTCGCACCAGCGACCCGAGCGGTGAGACGCTGGCCCGGATCACCATCGGTCAGGCGGATGCACGGCTCTCGGTGACGCCGTACGGCAAGCTCCAGCCGGTGGAAACCGGGCCGAACCTGTACGGAATGCCGGGGCCGGCCGAGGGCCACGAGACGCCGGTGCGAGTCCCGGCGAACTTCGATCCCCGGCCAATGCTCCCGGCGGGCAGCACTGTTGTCCGCGCACCGAGCGAGATGGGCAGCGTCGACATCAAGGGCCCGTCCACCACCAACGGGGTGGCACTCATCGTCGGCGAGCCGCAGAATCCGCTGGCGAAGGATCTCAGTCACCTGGACCAGGGCCGCTTTCCCGTAGCCCCGACCGAGGTGGCGCTCTCTCCGTCGTTCGCAAAGCATCTCGGAGTCACCGTCGCCGGCACCATGCAGGACGCGAAGGGGACGTCGTACCAGGTCGTCGGCCTGGCGCGTCCGACCGCCCAGCCGACCGACTGGTGGGTCTTCGCCGCTCCCGGCACCCGACTGATGACCCCTGCCGAGAGCACCGACATCTCCTGGCTGGTCGACCTGCCGCCGACGGCCGACCCGCTCGCGCTCGCGACAGCCCTGTCCGGCAAGGGATTCTATTTGTTGCCGCGAGCAAACATTGTGGATCCGCCCGTCGACTTCAACGGTGACGCCATCGCCCCGTACGTCGCGATGACGCTGGTGGTCGGTTTCGGCATCCTCGAGATCGTCCTGCTCGCCGGTACGGCGTTCGCTGTCGGCGCTCGACGGCAGACCCGTGAACTCGGGCTGGTGCTGTCCGCCGGCGGAACTCCACGCGACGTCCGGCGCATCGTGCTCCTGCAAGGCCTGTTCGCCGGAGTGGTCGGCGTGACGAGCGGATTGGTGCTCGCGGCAATTACCCTGCTGGCCGGCCGGCCACTGTGGGAGCAGGTGAGCGGCTCGCTGTTCATCGCCTGGCAGGTCCCGTGGGGCGGCATTGCCCTGATCGCGGCACTCGGACTGGCCGCCGGGGTTGCGGCCGCCACCGTGCCGGCGATCAGCGCAAGCCGGCAGGCTCCGTTGGCCGCGTTGTCCGGGCGCTTCGCGGCAACGGTCGCCCGGACGAGGATCCGCAAACCGGCGGTTGTGATGATCATCGCCGGCGTTGTCCTGGTGGTGGCCGGTTCCGGGATGCTCGCGGCCGCTCTCGCTGCGGCCCGCACTGCCCAGAGCGTCGCCGGAGCGCCTCGGGCGAGCGCCACGCCTCTGGGTCCGGTCGTGCTGGTCCTGGTCGGGATCACAGCTGTTCTCATCGGTGTGGTCTGGATCCTGCCGAGTCTCCTGGGCAAGCTGGGCGGACCAGCTCGGCATCTGCCGCTCAGCGGCCGGCTGGCGCTGCGGGATGCGGCCAGGCACCGGCATCGCACCGGACCGGCCACCGCCGCAATCATGATGGCGGTCGCGGCCACGGCCGCAGCGGCCTTCGCCGGGGCCAACTCGACCGCCGCGGACGCGGTGTCGTACGTCCCGCAAGCCCAGTTGGGCAATGCGATGGTGCGATTCGGCGACGACTCCGGATCGGTGCCCTACTCGACCGCAATCGAGCAACACATCGCCGGTCAGCTGCCGACCGAACGCGTCTACCGCTTCGGGATGATTCAGGACCCCGACAGCCCGCCTGGTGCCGGCCCGCTCTGGATGACGGCTACCAGCGGCGAGAGCGGACGGGAGTACGGGTTCGTCGGCGCTCTGGTCGTCGTGGATCCGGCGTACCTGGATGCCATCGGCGCCGAAGGGCGGAAGCTCGCAGATCGCCTCCGGGCCGGGGAAGTTCTGGTGCCCCATGCCGAGTTCACCAAGACGGGCACAGTTCAGCTCCAGGGTGCGACCACCACGACGCTCAAGGCGACGTACGCGGGCGACTTCCCCAAGCTCGAACTGCTGCGGGACCAGCTCATGATCAGTTCTGCGGCGGCGGCGAAGCTCGGTAAAGCCGGCACGTTCGCCGTCGAGTACGACCTGAAGCGGCTGCCGACCGACGACGAGATCGCCGCGGTCGACCGCCTCCTCGGTCATGACGGGATACTGGTCGTCGAGCAAGGCTTTCAGGATCCGTCCCGGCGCATCCTGCTCTGGGTCATCGGCGCTGCGGCCGTGGTGACGTTGCTGGGCGTGGCGATCTCCGTGTCACTGTCGGCGGCGGAGGGCCGGGCGGATCTGGCGACGCTGGCCGCGATCGGCGCTCCGCCGCGTCGGCGGCGCAGTCTCGCGGCGGCACAGGCGTGGGTGATCGGGCAGTTGGGGTGCGTGCTGGGTGTGGGGGTCGGCGCGCTCTACGGCTACACGTCACACGCCGCCTTCGGCTCACCGTACTTCGCGGTGCCGTGGGCCGGGCTGGCCTCGATCGTCGTCGTGGTCCCGCTCTTCGCCGGGCTGGTCGCGTGGGTCCTCACACGATCGCGGTTGCCGATGGTTGCCCGCATCAACTAACTCGCGATGTGCGCCACCTCGGGATAGGCCACCGGGTACGGCGGTGTGCTTGTGACGCGCCAGTCGCCACAGGCACACCGCTGGTACACGACGAGTCCTTCGCTGACCTGATGGGCGGACACCACGCTCCAGCGGTGCCGATGAGTCTCGGTGTGGGCTGTCATACCTCCATCGTGCTGTAATGGCATTATGCATCTCAACCCTTACGGTGCCGACGCGGTGCTGCTGGCCGTGAACCTGGTCACGCGACCGGCCTCGACCCCCGACGAACTGGCCGAGCGCTGCGAGGAGAGCGGCGTCGAGAGCCGCCTCGTGCGCGACCGGAAGGTGACCCGCGCGGACCTGGCCGCCGTACAGGTTGCTCTGGATGAGTGGCTGGAAGTCGTTGACGCCGAGGACGAGCAGAGCCGCGTCGATCTGATGAACGCCATGCTCGCCAAGTACACCGAGCATCCGCGGCTCACCAACCACGCCGGCGACGGCTGGCACATGCACTACCGGCCTGACCACGTGCCGGTTGGCAGGCTGGTCGCGACACTGATCAGCACCGGTACGGCGTTGCACCTGGCCGGCCGTGGCATCAGCCGGCTCGGGCGCTGTGCCACCGAGGGCTGCGACAACGTGTACGCCGATCTGTCGCGGACCGGGCGCCAGCGCTACTGCAGCCCCGCTTGCGCGAATCGGGACGCCGTACGGCGGCATCGGGCCCGCACCCCCTAGTACTGCGGCGCCCGGGTCCTAGGATGGGCAGATGAGCGAGAGCAGCAGCGGCGAGGGCCAGGAGATGCCGATGGCCGGGGCACGGACCGAGGACGGCAAAGTGCTGATCGTCGGCCCCGACGGCATGGCTGTCGAAGGACCGCCGCGCTCGGACGACGATGACGATCACGATGAGCCACGGTCGGTGACCGAACTCGTCGAACAGCCCGCCAAGGTGATGCGGGTGGCGAACATGATTCGCCAGCTGCTCGAAGAGGTGAAGTCGGCACCGCTCGACGAGGCGTCGCGGCAGCGACTGCGGTCGATCCACGAAGCATCGATCAAGGAGCTGGAGAGCGGCCTCGCGCCCGAGCTCGTTGAGGAGCTGGAGCGACTCAGCCTCGACTTCACCGAGGACAGCACGCCGACCGAGGCCGAGCTGCGGATTGCACAGGCTCAGCTCGTCGGTTGGCTAGAGGGCTTGTTCCACGGCATTCAGACCGCCTTGTTCGCTCAGCAGATGGCCGCACGCCAGCAACTGGAGGGAATGCGGCGCGCATTGCCTGGCGGTCAACAGCCCGCGGGCGAAGAAGGACCCGGCTTCCCCGGTGCACCACAAGCTACTGATGGCCCGGGCAGCGGTGGGATGTATCTCTAAAACTTAGAGCTGAAATAACTCTTCGAGGACGGCGGCGACGCCGTCCTCGTCGTTTGACGGACAGACCTTGTCCACAACGGCGAGTACGTCGGTGTGCGCATTCGCGACCGCGTACGACGTACCGGCCCAAGCCAGCATGGGCAGATCGTTCAGCGAGTCACCGAAGGCGATCGTGTCGGCGGCCGGAATGTCCAGCTCTGCTGCGAAGTCCGCGAGCATCGCGGCTTTGGAGACACCGGTCGCACCGATCTCCACGAGGCTTGTGCCGCCACTGTGGCTTGCGGACACTCGCTCACCCACCAACGCACTGACTCGCGCCAACAAGTCGTCTGAGTGCCAACTGGGATGCCGGACCAGCAGTTTGGCGGCCGGCTCGGCCAGCAGGACCTCGAGCTCGGCGATCAACGTGTCCTCGGGTTGCGGCCAGCGGTTCACGTACCGCGGTTCCTGTCCGTAGCGGTTCGATCGCTCAATCGCGAACTCCACTTCGGGAATCTCCGACCGGATCGCCGTTGCCACTTCGTGCAGAACGGCCGGATCGATCAGCCGCGTCCGAATCGCGGACTGCCGGCCGACGTCGTACAGAATGGCGCCGTTGGCAACTATTGCGATTCCGTGATCGCCGACCAGATCTGCCAGTTCGTGCAACCACCGAGGTGGACGGGCGGTGACCATCACGAAAACACTTCCCGCGCGTTGCACCGCAGCCACCGCGGCGCGCGTTCGATCGGAGACCGATCGATCGCTGCGGACCAGCGTTCCGTCGAGATCGGTGGCAATCAGGCGGGGTGGGCGATGCGGTGCGGAGGCCTTCACAGGCTCACCGTATCCGGCCTGCTCTCTACCGCCGGAACGGCTGTCTGCGCAAGTTATCGGACATCGGTTTCAGATGATTCTGATCAATCTGATTGAGCTTTTGACAACGTCACCAGACCGTTACGGCAACATGCTGCAAAGGCAGCTAGTTCCCCTGCGCAGCAGGGAGAGCGCGTGATTTCATGCGGTGGTCTGGCAGGGAACCCGGAGCGATTCGACCGCGTCGTATGCCTGTTCTGGATCAGCACGACTGAGACAGCCCGCCAGCGAACCAGCAGACGTAACGTCCGCGAAATTGATGCGGATTTGGCTGCAACCAAATCCTCAGCAGCGACGTCAACAGTTATGGATCGGTATGTCCCGAGACCGGGACGACGACGTGGTGGGTCGGCAACAGTTCGCCGTTCCATCGGCTAGGGATCTGTGTGACCGGGCGACGTTCACCGTTCGTTCACATGAGTCCGGATACTTGGGGAGCTTTGATGACCGTCAGCAGCGCCAATCTCATGGGACACGATCGAGCTGTCGACACATCTTCCGGCACAGATGGGGCCATGACCGGATGTATCGCCCGGTCGGATATTTTCCAGCACCGCCTGATGGAAGAGCCGCCGCCCGCTTCGGCCACCCGCCGGACCAGGGAGCGGTACGAACAGCTGGTACGGGAGGCAAAAGCCTTGTGTGCCTCGTGTCCGCTGTTCACCGACTGCCTGTACAGCGCCGTCGCCGAGCACGATGTGAGCGGCTTCGTCGCCGGAACCACCGCCGCACAACGCCGTTCGATGCGCAATCTGCTCGACGTCGAAGTGCAGGCCGATGACTTCGACCAGTTGGCCGGCGCCCGCGGTACGCGGCGCCCGGTGAGCCACGAAGAGGTGCTGCGGCTGCGGAGTCAGTACCCCTCCGACAGCCTGGAATCCCTTGCTATGCGGCTCGGATGCTCCTTGTCGACTGTCAAGAGGCACCTGCGCCGGGCCCGCCGCGGCCAGAGCCCGGCCACCAAGACGCCGCGCCCGCGGCCCGAGGTGAACGCGGTCCTGGACGCCTTCGAGACCGTCGTGGACGTCCAGCCGTGCCAGCCCCGCCGGGGCGGTAGCCGCGTCGCCTGACCCGACACTCGGCCCGCCAGCGGACTGTCGGTCACTCAACGCATCGGCCCGGAATCCCTGTGTAGACAGGGGTTCCGGGCCTTTTGGTTGCCTGCAGCAATCTCTTCGGTTGTCAACCTATTTTGTTCTGGTCGAAAGGTTGGCACCGACCGCCGGCCAGGATCCAGAATGGTCCGGTCTCAGAAGTAGCGATTCAGAACGGCGGCAACACCGTCGTCGGTGACCGACTTGGTCACCTCATCGGCAGCCGACTTCACCTCGTCGGGTGCCGAGCCCATCGCGACCCCGTGGCCGGCGAACGTCAGCATCTCGATGTCGTTGCGTCCGTCCCCGATCGCGAGCAGTCCCGACGCTTCCACGTCGTACTGCGCCAGTGCGACCTTCAGTCCTGTCGACTTGTCCACACCCTCGGGCGCGATGTCGAGCCAGGCCGTCCACCCGACGAAGTACCCGACCCCGTGCAGACCGAGCCGCTCGGCCAGCCGGACGAAGTCCGCCTCGGACTGCTCCGGGTCCCGAATGATCAACCTGGTCACGGGTTCCGGCGCGAGCTCGTCGTCGCCGACCACCCGGATCTTCGCGTTCTTGCCCAGGTCGCCGTCCGGGAACGGCGCGGTCACCAGGTAGGTGCCGTCGTACTCCTCGACCGCCATCCGGGCGTTCGGCGCATGCTCGCGGACAGAGGCGATCACCGTGCGCGGATCGAACGTGCGCTCGTCCAGCACCTCGCCGGTCGGGTAGCGCATCGTGCGCGCACCGTTGCTCACGACAACTATTCCGCCGTCGGGCAGACCGAACCGGTCGGCCACCGGCTTGGTGGTCGACCAGGCTCGGCCGGTCGCCAGGAACACCGGTACCTGCGCGGCCGCCCGCCGTACGGCGTCGACGACCGCAGGCGACAACATCTCGTCGTGGTCGATCAGCGTGCCATCGATGTCGAGGGCAACAGCTGTCGGTCGGAAGGGAGCCGCCTGCGGTTCTGTCACTTGATCGGCTCGAGGACTTCGCGGCCACCGACATACGGCTGCAGGGCCGTCGGTACCCGGACCGATCCGTCCGCCAACTGGTGCGTCTCCAGGATCGCCACGATCCAGCGCGTGGTGGCGAGGGTCCCGTTCAGCGTCGCCACCGGCTGCGTCTTGCCGTCGGCGTCGCGGTGCCGGATGTTCAGCCGGCGGGCCTGGAAGTCGGTGCAGTTCGACGTCGAGGTGAGCTCGCGGTACGCGCCCTGGGTCGGGACCCAGGCCTCGCAGTCGAACTTCCGGTACGCCGACTGGCCGAGATCACCGGTCGCGGTGTCGATCACCCGGTAGCTCAGCTCCATCTTGTCGAGCATCTGCTTCTCCCAGTCCAGCAGCCGCAGGTGCTCCGCGGCAGCGTCCTCGAGGCTGCAGTAGGAGAACATCTCGACCTTGTCGAACTGGTGGACACGAATGATCCCGCGGGTGTCCTTGCCGTGCGAGCCGGCTTCCTTGCGGTAACACGACGACCAGCCGGCGTACCGGATCGGGCCGTTGCTCAGATCCAGGATCTCGTCCATGTGGTACCCGGCCAGCGCGACCTCCGACGTACCGGTCAGGTACAGCTCCGGGTCGTCGAGGCGGTAGACGTCGTCGTGCGCCGACAGGTAGCCGGTGCCGCCCATCACCTCGGGCTTGACCAGGGTCGGCGTGATCATCGGGGTGAACCCGTTCTCGAGCGCCTGCTGGACGGCCAACTGCAGCATGCCGAGCTGCAGCAGCATGCCGGCGCCCTTGAGGAAGTAGAACCGGGCACCCGAGACCTTGGCGCCGCGCTCCATGTCGATCGCGCCGAGCAGCTCGCCCAGCTCGAGGTGGTCGCGCGGCTCGAAGCCCTCGGCGGTGAAGTCGCGCGGCTTGCCGATCTCCTCGACCACGCGGAAGTCCGCCTCGCCGCCGACCGGAGCCTCGTCCGAGACCAGGTTCGGCAGTGCGCCGGACAACTCGTCGTACCGGCGGCCGGCCTCGTTGGCCTTCGCCTCGTTCGCCTTCACCTCGGCGGCCAGCGTCTTGGTCCGCTCCAGCAGCGCGGCGCGCTCGTCGCCCTTGGCCTGGGCGACCTGCTTGCCGAGCGTCTTCTGCTCGGCCCGGAGCGCCTCGAAGGCGGAAATGGACGATCGACGCTCACTGTCGGCGACCAGAATCTGGTCGACCAGGTCAGTACTCTCGCCGCGCTTGGTCAGGGCGGCACGTACGACGTCAGGGTTCTCACGGAGCAGTTTCGCGTCAATCACACCCTGAGGGTATCGGGGCGTGTCAGAACCGGCGAAGTCAATTCGGGATGATGGGGTGGAGTGAAGTGCTCACAGAGGGGGATTTGAGCGGGCGATGAACCATCATCCACCCAGTCCGGTCGGCCGTGCGCTCACCGTTGTCCTGGGTGCGGTGCCGTTCACCGTGATCACCCTGCTGGTCTTCGGAGGCTGGCCGCCGCTGCAGCAGTGGGACACCTCGGTAGCGGCCCGAGCCTCGACGTACGGCGCCACTCACCCGAACGTGGTCGACTTCTGGCAGGTGGTCGGGGCGGTCGTGCTGCCGTGGACGTCGCGGGCGGTCATCGTGATCGTCGCCGTCTACCTCTGGCACCGGCGGGCCCGGCTCCTGACCGTCTGGCTGCTGGTGTCGGCCGGTGCGGAGCTGGGGCTGGTCCAGGCGGCGCAGTACATCTTCACGCGCTCCCGGCCCGCTCAGCAACTGGTTGAGGCTGACGGCTGGTCGTACGTGTCCGGCCACGCCACTGCGGCGTTCGTGATGGCCGGGGCGCTCGGTGTCGTGCTGCCGTCGGTGCGCGGCTGGCGGCGGCGGTTCCGGCTGCTGGTGCTGCTGCCGGTGATCGTGGTGGTGTGGATCGCGTCCGTGGACCGCCTCGCGCTGAACGTGCACTACGTGTCCGATGTGCTCGGCGGCTGGGCGCTCGGGCTGGCCATCCTGACCGCGACGTCGATCGGCTTCGGCCTGCGCCCCGGACTGCGCCGGAGGCGCCGCCGTACGCCGCCATCGCCTTTAGAGACCGCCAGGCCGCCCCGGGCGGCGGTGATCGTGAACCCGATCAAGGTCGGGGACGGCGTGGCGTTCCGGCGGAAGGTGACCCGGTCGCTGGAACTGCGTGGATTCGACGACCCGCTCTGGCTGGAGACGCGTGCTGACGACTCCGGGAATGCGATGGCCAAGCGCGCGATCGAGTACGAGTCGGACCTGGTGCTGGTGGCCGGCGGCGACGGGACGGTCCGGGTGGTCTGCGCGGCGCTGGCACACACGGGGATCCCGGTGGGGGTGATCCCGGCTGGCACGGGGAACCTGCTGGCCCGGAACCTGCACATCCCGCTTGACCTGGATGACGCGCTGGAGCGGATCCTGGAGGGGCGCGACCGGCGGATCGACATGGTGTCCGTGTACGGCGATGAGCTGGACACGGACCGGTTCGCGGTGATGGCCGGGCTGGGGCTGGACGCGGCGATCATCTCCGGTGCGCCGCCGGTGCTCAAGGCGCAGATCGGATGGCCGGCGTACCTGGTGTCGACTGCTCGGAACATCAACCACCCGTCGGTGCGGGTGCAGATCACCTTCGACGACGAGCTCACGATCGAGCGCCGGGTCCGGACTGTCGTGGTCGGCAATGTCGGGATGCTGCAGGCCAACATCCCGCTGCTACCCGATGCGCGGCCGGACGACGGGCTGCTCGACGTGGTGGTGATCGCGCCGCGGCGGGTCACCCAGTGGCCGATCGTCGTCTGGCGCCTGATGACGCGCACGAACCGCGCCGACATGTACCTCGAACGCTTCACCGGCCGCAAAGTCGAGATCCACGCCGCGGTCGACGTCCAGCGCCAACTCGACGGCGACCCCATCGGCCCCGGCCGCTCCCTGACCGCCGAAATCGAACCCGGCGCCCTCATCGCCCGAGTCCCCCGCCGCCGCTAGGCGACGGTGGGGCCGGCGTCTTTGCGGAGGGTTTCGAGGGCTTCCTCTTCCTCCGGGGAGAGTTTGGACTCGCTGGTGAAGGAGCGGATCTCCTTCGCGTAGGTGCGGGCGTCGGCGCGGCTGTTGATCGAGGTCAGGACGACACCGTGGCCGTTGTCGTCCAGCAGGGCCAGCGACCAGGACAACTTGCCGCCGGTGTCGCCGAACGCGTCGTACCGGACGATGGCCAGGTGCTGCACGGTGTCTCGCAGCTCGGCGCGGGTCACCTCGATGTCCTTGCCGAGTTTGCGCAGTTCCGCCTTGACGGTGCCCGGCTTGGCCTCGGGCTGCGGTTCCGGCTCGGGCTCCGGAGCAGGCGGCGGTACGGCGGCGGCCGTCGTACCGGTCTGGGCCCGGACCGCCTGGATGGCGAACACGAGGGCGAGCACCGCCACGAACAAGGCAGCGATCCCGAATGCACCGGCTAACGTCGAAGACACGCACGAGAGCCTAAGGCATCGGGGTCTACTGAGTACTCAGGTGGTTGCGGAGCGTGCAGAACGACAGCCGGAAGAGGTGTCCGGGTCGGTAGGCACGTAGATTCACGACGTGACACATTTGCCTGACCAAGGACCACAGCCGGGGGTTCACGACCTCGGCTACGCCCGCCTCGACACCGACCGCCTCGAGCGCACCGGCGACGCCGAGGTGGTGTACGGCGCCGGCAAGACCCCGTCGCAGGTGGTGGAACTCCTGCGCACCCTGCACGCCACCCACCCGCACACCGCCGTACTGGCGACCCGCCTGACGCCGGAGGCCCAGTCCGCCGTTTCTGAGGCGCTACCGGCCGCTGTGGTCGACCCAGTCGGCCGTACGGCGGTCCTCGGCGAGCTGCCCGTCTTGCGGGGGACCGTGGCCGTAGTGGCCGCCGGTACGTCGGATGCGCCGGTCGCACTGGAGGCGGCGACCACTGCACGCGTCTTCGGCGCACAGGTCGAAATGATCACCGATGTAGGCGTGGCCGGGCTGCACCGCATCCTCGGCGTCCGTGAGCGCCTAGACGCGGCAGACTGCCTCATCGTCGTCGCCGGAATGGAGGGTGCCCTCCCCAGCGTCGTCGGCGGCCTAGTCGGCGTCCCCCTGGTCGCTGTGCCCACGTCAGTCGGGTACGGCGCCTCCTTCGGCGGAGTGGCCGCCCTCCTAGGCATGCTCAACTCCTGCGCCCCCGGCGTAACCGTGGTCAACATCGACAACGGCTTCGGCGCCGGCGTCTTCGCCGCCCGAGTAGCCCGCCGAGCAGCCCCCCGAGAGTCAAAGGACGAGTCGTGAAGATCGCCTGGATCGACTGCTCAGCCGGCGCCTCCGGCGACATGCTCCTAGGAGCTTTGTTGGACGCCGGCGCCGACCTCGCCTACGTCAACGCAGCAGTAGCCGCCGTAGACCCCACCCTCTCAGTCCAGGTCAGCCGCACCGCCCGCCACCAAATAGCCGCCCTCAAGGCAACAGTCGAGGTAGATGGCACGCCCCACCCGGAGACCGTTCCGGGGGAGTTGGTCGAGGGCCCCGCGGCCGAAGAGCCAGCTCCCGCGAGCGCTGGGCATGGACACGGGCATGGGCATGGGCACGACTCCACTCACCACAGTCATGGGGGTACTCGGCCTTGGAGTGAGGTTCGGCGGATTTTGGAGGAGGCTGAGCTGCCTGAGGTTGTGCGGGGGCGGGCGTTGGATACGTTCGGGCGGCTGGCTCGGGCTGAGGCTAATGCTCACGGGGTGGATGTGGAGGGTGTGCACTTCCACGAGGTTGGGGCGTTGGATGCGATTGCGGACATCGTGGGAGTGGCGGCGGCGTCCGTTTCGCTCGGGATTGAGCGGGTGGTGGTTTCGACGATCGCGCTGGGTGGCGGTCGGCAGGTGAAGGGGCAGCACGGGGGGATTCCGATTCCGGGGCCTGCGGTGTTGCATTTGGTGGCTGAGGCTGAGGCGCCGGTGATTGGGGGCACCGCGCCGTACGAGATGACGACGCCGACTGGGGCTGCGTTGCTGGCGACGCTCGCCGACGAGTTCGGGATGATGCCGCCGATGCGGGTCGGGCGGACGGGCGTGGGTGCGGGTGGGCGGGACCCGGTGGAGGTGCCGAACATCTTGCGCGTGATCGTCGGCGAGACGACCGAGCGGCAAGCCACGCAGCTCGTCTACGAGACCAACATCGATGACCTGGATCCGCGGTTGTGGCCGCCGGTTCTGCAGCGGCTCCTCGACGCGGGCGCGTCCGACGCGTGGCTGACCCCGATCTTGATGAAGAAGGGGCGACCGGCACACACCCTGTCGGTCCTGGTCAGCAGCACGAATGCAGCCGCCGTACGCCGCGTGGTCCTCACCGAGACCACCGCGATCGGCCTCCGCGAGTACGACATCCGCAAGCACGCCGCCGATCGCGAGTTCACCTCAATCGACGTCGACGGCCAATCCATCAGCATCAAGATCGCCCGGTACGACGGCCAAGTGGTCAACGTGCAACCGGAGTACGAGGACGTCGTCGCCGCGGCCGCCGAGCTCAAGCAACCGGTGAAAGCCATCATGGCCCGAGCCGTAGCAGCGGCCGCGGACTTCTGGAACTAACGCCCGGAGTACGCCGGCGCAAAGAAGACCAACAGCGACAGGTCTTCAAGTATGTCGACGAAGCGATGCTCCTCTTCGGCTTCAACGAAGAGGACATCGCCCGCCCCGACCGCCTCCGCGCCGGACGGCGTGACGAACGTGGCCCGCCCGCCCGTCACCACGTAGATCTCTTCCTCGTGATGCGGCGCCTGGTCGTCCACCCCGCCGGCCGGGATCGAGTAGGTCCCGACGGACATCGACCCGGTCCGCAGTTGTTCGACGTAGTCGTTCGGCTCGCGGTGTACGAAGACACCCGCCCCCACCAGCTTCTTCATCCGGCGAGGTTAACGCGCAGCGGCCTTCTCCGGAACGGCCTTCTGCTTGCGGCGCGGCCAGTCGTACGGCCACCACTGCGCCCCGTTCTTGCGGGACCACACAATCAACCCGACCAGTACGGCGAGCTCGACCGCCGGGCAGATGGTGTCCCGCAGCCGCGCGCTGAAGAACTCGAGCGAGTCGGACAGGGTCGCCGCGACCTGACGTGCGTTCGGGTCGCGCCCGGGCACATACGCGATCGCGAGCATCGTCGTACGGATCACCATGAACTTGTCGACCTTCGACGCGGCCACGGCCGCCAACGGCAGCCAGGCGATCACGTCGTACCAGGGCAGTGAATACATCGCCGTCAGCACCCACGCGATCGCCAGGATCGCGGTGGAGCGGACCGCGGTCGGCACCGGGTCGTCCGGATAGGTCTGCGGGACGAGCGACTTCGGCATCACCTGCGAGAGCAGGATCGCGACCACGACCAGCCCGCCCCACGCCAGGATCGCGAGCACGGTCCGGACCAGCCCGCCGGGTAGGAACAGGTCGAACAGACTGAGCAGCACCTTGTGCGGCGTACCGGTCGAGATGAACGACGTCTGCGACCGCGCCTGCTGGAACGCCTGCAGCCCGAAGACGCCGTACAGACCGCCCATCGCGAGCGCGCCACCGCCGCAGAGGTAGAGCATCTTGCGCCGATCGCCGCGCAGCGACCACAACATCGCGATCCCGACCAGGCCGATCGACAGCTTGGTCGCGCCGGCCATCCCAATCAGGATCCCGGCCAGGAACACATGCCGTCGTAGCGCGACCAGCGCGACCACGGCGAACATCACGGCGATCGAGTCGTTGTGCCCACCAGCCAGAACCGACCACAGCAGCAGCGGATTCGCCATGCCGAGCATCAGCACGCGGCGGCGGCTCGGGAGGTTCGGGCCGACGAGCTTGAGCAGCAGCAGGCTGGTCAGGATCAGGCTGATCCCGACCGACAACTGCAGCATCCACACCGTCAGCTGCATCGAGTCGCCACCGACCAGCGACGAGAGCCACTGGATCCAGGTCGCGATCGGGCCGTAGACACTGCGCGCGCCCTGCCACGGCCGCTCGGTCGCGGCGATGACCGGGTCGTAGCCGAGCCGGATGGTGTCGGCCGGCGCCGTCGTGTACGGGTTGCCGCCGAGCGTCATGATCCGCCCGTACGCCGCGTAGATCAGTACGTCGCCGGACGCCATCGGCGGTACCAGCGTCACGGCGGCCGTCGTACCGATGCCTAGGGCAACCAATCGTTTGATTCGCGGAGCCCAGCCGTGCTTGAGCGCCTTGACGGCCATCCAAACGCCGTACCCGCCGAGGGCGATCGCGACGTAGATCATCACCGACACGAGCCAGTCATTCGGCTTCGCATCGAACCAGTACGACGGGAGCCAGGGGTGCCGGTTCGTCAGCGTCAGCACGACCACCGACGGGCCGAGCAGGCCGACCGCCACGATCAACACCGTACAGGCGAGGTAGAGCGCGACGGCACGTCGGCCGTACCGCTCCGCCAGGCGCGGGTCGGTTGTCACCTCGGCGTTCATGGCGTGGTCTTCCGCGGGAACAGGCTGCGCAGCGACGGTCCACCGTCGGCCGGCAACGCGCTCCGCGCCGCGAGCGCGCGCCGTACATGCAGGTACTGCTTGCCGCGGTGCAGCTGCCCGCGCAGATCGGTCCCGGTAGCCCGGTGCCGGACGTCGATCGGCACCTCGAGGATGCGGAAACCCTTGCGGCCGAGGTCGATGCTCAGCGCGGTCTCGACACCGAACCCGGACGCCAGCGGTACGGCGGCCTCGAACGCGACCCTAGTTAGGCAGCGCTGGCCGGAGAGCGGTTGCTCGGGCGACCAACCGGTCGCCTCGTGGATGCCGGCGCGAGCCAGCTTGACCACGAACCCGTGCCCGCCGGCCTTCGAACCGTCGGCCCGAACCTGGGCCGGCAACGTACCGATTGTCATGTCCGCGCGGCCGGCCTGGACCGGCTCGAGCAGGGGCGCCGCAGCGGCGGCGGAGTCGGTGAGGTCGGCGTCGAGGAAGAGCAGGTGCCGCGGCCGGGCGCCATCGCGCTCGGCGACCGCAGCCGCGCCGGTCTCCATCGCGGCGGCCTTGCCCCGGTTCCGGTCGTGGCTGACCACGACTGCGCCTGCGCGTCGCGCGACCTCCGCCGTACCGTCGGAGGAGCCGTCGTCGACGACCACCACCAGATCGACGCCGATGATCTTGTGCACCGCGTCGACCGTCGCCGCGATCCGCGCCGCCTCGTCCTTCGCCGGGATCACACAGGCGACGGCACGCTCGAACGGCTCAGGGGATGAATCAGCACCGGACACAGCACCGCAGCCTAGTTCCTTCCCAGCCGATCATCCGCCTCAGCGGGTACCGCCAGGACACATTCGTTCTTTCGAAGGACCGGGCGGGAGGGTGACGACAGCCACGTGGCCGCCAGGCTCTTCCTAGGATATTGTCGGACAATCGGACACAAGACCGGAGGCGGCGTGACTGCCGTAGCGTGGTGGGCACGACCGGACGAGAGGGCAGGCGGATGACCGAGAGGTACGGCGTCGACAGCGAGGTCGGCACGTTGCGGACTGTGATGCTGCACCGGCCGGGGAACGAGCTCCGCCGGCTGACACCGCGCAACAACGACAAACTCCTCTTCGACGGCATCCCGTGGGTCGGCCGCGCCCAGGACGAGCACGACGCGTTCGCGCAGGTGCTGCGGGATCGCAGTGTCGAGGTGCTGTATCTGCACGAGCTGCTGATCGAGGCGCTGGGCGACCCGACGGCTCGGGCCCAGGCAGTCGAGGGCGCGATTGCGGATCTGCGGCTCGGGGACACGCTGCGCGACTACCTGGCGGCTTCGCTGACGGCTCTCGACCCGGGTGGGCTGGCTGAGGCGTTGATGGCCGGCGTGCGGAACGACGAGGTCCGGGCGGGTGGGCTGGTCACGTCACTGCTCGCGCACGAGGACTTCCTGATCGACCCGCTGCCGAATCTGCTCTTCACGCGGGACTCGAGTGTGTGGATCCGGAACTCGGTCGCTGTGACCTCGCTGGCGATGCCGGCGCGGGTTCGGGAGACGCAGCTGACTGAGCTGATTTATGGGTTCCACCCGCGGTTCGCGGGGGCGGGCAAGGTGTACGACCACTCTTTGGAGCACGTCGAGGGTGGGGATGTGCTCGCGCTCGGGCCCGGGGTGCTCGCGGTTGGCGTGGGTGAACGGACCACGCCGGCTGGTGTGGAGCGGCTGGCTCGGCGGGTGTTCGCGAAGGACCTCGCGCACACGGTCCTCGCCGTACCGATCGCACAGCAGCGCGCCACCATGCACCTCGACACGGTGTGCACGATGGTCGACGTCGACGCCGTACTGATGTATCCGAACATGGCCGAAGAGATGCGCGCACTCGCCGTCACCACCGACGGCGACCAGCTGCACGTCGCCGAACCCGAGCCCTTCCTCGTCGCCGCCGCCAAGGCCCTAGGCATCGACACCCTGCGCCGCATCGACACCGGCCTCGACCCCGTCACCGCCGAACGCGAACAATGGGACGACGGCAACAACACCCTCGCCCTCGCCCCCCGCGTCTGCATCGCGTACGAGCGCACGGTCGAAACGAACCAGCGCCTCGAGGAATCCGGCGTCGACGTCATCCGCATCTCCGGCTCCGAACTAGGCTCCGGCCGCGGCGGCCCCCGCTGCATGTCCTGCCCCATCCTCCGCGACCCCGCCTGACCCTTACTTGACGACACAAGTAAGGCCGACGACACGCGCAGTGAAATCGGGGCTTGTGCAGTGACCCGCACCTGAGTACTCTTCATGCCTAGGCCCAGGCCCTGTTGCTCCCCCGTCAGCAGGACTTGGGCCGTCCACGTACGAGAGCCCCGGTATACGCCGGGGCTTTCTCGTTTATCGGACACCGCTCCCGGCGGGCGACAGCCCTCTCTGGCGCCCGCGTGATCACGCAGAGGTGCGAATCCAGGGCTCCGCCGTCCCGAGTACTTCGGGCCTTCTCTCGCGTTCTAGGCCGGCCCTGCGGAACATACGCCGCGCTCCACGACCACGAACTACCCCCACAGGCCCCACGTCGCACGCCCCCTCGACCGCGTCCACGGGCTCCACATGATTGGCTCCCAAGGTCGTGGCTCACCACCTTGAGCACCCCTCACCCATTCCCGCGGACTCCCCGTGGTCGACAGGCGCTCAAGGTCGGCGTCGGCCATCGCCTTGAGCACCGATCAACCGTTGGCGCGCCGGCTGCATGGTTGATGGGCGCTCAAGGTCGGTTCCGGACGTCGCCTTGAGCACCGATCAACCGTAGGCGCGCCGGCTGCATGGTTGATGGGCGCTCAAGGTCGATGCCGCCCCGACAACCACGGTTCGTCGCTGGACCGTGGAGGCGCGACACGACGCCTTCCACGCCATCACAACCGCCTCATCTCCGGGACACACGAGGGACCGGCTTCCCGCGCTCGTCATCCCAACACCACAGTCCGTCGCCGAACCTGGTGGTTGCGCGACCGCGTGAGGGCGCGCCGGAGGCGCCAAAGGAGCTGTCGCCGCCGAAGGCGGTGTCCTTTCGCGGGCGACCTCAGTCACCCACTAACCCGCGCCACGCGTGATCACCATGCTCGGACCGCCGTCCGGGCGGGTTATTGGGTGGTGGCGGACCGCAGAGCCATCACAAATGGGTTGTCAGGCGATGGTCACGCGGGGGCGCGGCGGTTTGCGTCAGTTGTGATGGGCCTGGGGTCCGCGGGCTGTCGAATCGAGTTGGTGACACCCCGGCCTTCCACGCCGTCCCATCCGCTTCGTCCGGGACAGGCGCGGGACCGGCGACCCGCTCGCTCGTCATCCCAACACCACAGTTCGTCGCCGAACCTGGTGGTTGCGCGACCGCGTGAGGCGCGCCGAAGGCGCCAAAGGAACTGTCGCCGCCGAAGGCGGTGTCCTTTCGGCGGCGATCCACCCGGATCTCAGTCACCCACTAACCCGCACCACGCGTCCGGCGCCACGCTCGGACCGCCATCCGAGTGGGTTATTGGGTGGTGGCGGACCGCAGAGCCATCACAAATGGGTTGTCAGCCGATGGCCACGCGGGGGGCGCGGCGGGTTGCGTCAGTTGTGATGGCCCTGGGGTCTGCGGGCCGCGGATCCCGTCCATGGCTGCCCGCCCCGGCGACGACCTGCGCCGGGTGTCGCGGACGCGGCGCTCTCATGCCCGACAACCGCAGTTCGTTGCCGGGCATGGTGACGGCGCGACCGGGTGGGGCGGTCGCGCCGTAGGCGTCGAAAGGGTGTCGCCGCCGGAGGCGGTGTCCTTTGGCGGGGCGACGGGTGGGGGTTAGCGGATGGTTAGTTGGCGGCTGGCTAGGCCGGCTCGGGCGGCTCGTTCTTCGGTGGTTAGGGGGGTGGTGGTGGCTAGGGCCTTGTCTAGGGCTGCGGCGAAGTCGGCGGCTGGTTTTTCTACGTCGGCGGCTTCGGTGCCGGTGGGGAGTTCCCAGACGGGGGCCAGGACGCCCAGGGCGCGGAAGGAGCCGATCAGGCGGCTGTCAGCTACGAGCTGGGACTGGCCGGCGGCGTGTAGGCGGGCGAGGGCGTCCAGGACGGTGTCTTCGGTGTGGGGGAGGACCCAGCGCAGGTAGATGCGGTCGCCGATCTGGGTCCAGTACGCCGCGTCTACGGACTCGAGGCGGACTGTCGGGGCGGCGGCGGCGTTGGCGCGTTCGAGGCCGGCTGCTACTTCGCCGGTGGGGTCTTCGACGTTTTCGCTGACCCAGAAGTCGAAGCCTTCGTGGACCTTGACCTCGATCGGCTTGGAGGTGTCGATCAGGTCCTGGAGGCGGGGGCCGTCCTTCATCAGGTCGCCGACCTGGATCGGGTTGCCGGGTTCGGTGGCGAGGGCGGCGGTGATGGCGTGGCCGAGGTCGCGGGACGGGTCGCCGGAGGAGGCGTGGGTCTGCAGGCCGATCCAGATCGTCTCGTCGTCGCGGACCAGGCCGGGCATCGCCATCGGCAGGAGCGTGACCAGGTTGACGGTCTTGCCCGAGTCGGTCAGCACGACCTGCGCCGTACCGGAGGGGACGATCTCGCGGAACGCGATCAGGTCACACTCGGACGGCAGGCCTTCGAACGGGCGCACCACCCAGGTGTCGGCGGCGGCCGCGATCTCCTTGCCGTGGCACTGCTTGAACCGCTTGCCCGAACCGCAGGGGCAGGGTTCCCGCGGACCGACGTCGACCAGGTCGGCCGGGTCGAGGGTGACGGTCGTCGTGTTCTTCGCGCGCTGCCGCGACTTCTTTCCCATGAGCGCAGTCTTGCAGCCCCTACCGCCGTACGGCGAACCCGGCGGAGTCAGTTGGGGACGATCGCGTGCACCGTCCGGTGCGCCGTACCGGTCCGGACGTCCCAGTGCGAGGTGAGTACGTCGACGATCGCCAGCCCGCGGCCGCCGATCGACTCCGGGTGGGTGTCGTCGATCCGCTGCGGTTCGGTCTCACCGCGACCGTCGGTGACCTCGACGTGAATTCCGGCCTTGTCGATCCACCAGGCCGCGCGCACCTCACCGGCCGGTAGCGCGGGTGCGTACCGGATGGCGTTGGAGAGCAGCTCCGAGAGCACGAGCTGGGCGTCGTCACACGCCCCGTCGGTAACCCGGTACCGCTTCAGGTAGGCGGCCAGACGGCGTCGGGCGTCCGCTACCGCGGACACTTCGTGCGGCAGTACGACGTCCACGACACTCACGTCGGCAGGCAGAGTCGCTGAGGACAAGCAGGGTCTCCTCGATGATCGGAACAGCCATCAGAGGTTCTGCCCACTTCCTGCCGTGGAAAACACCTGCGCGAATTCCGTTACACAGCTAACGCTTACATCACAGCGACCGTCAGGAAACTGTGATGAAAGCGAGGGAATTTAACGTAACAATGACCGCACGCATTCACTTGCACACAAACTACGGACGTCCTATCTCCCGGCTCTCGTCCGACAACACGCGGAGTACCGACTCCGGCCGGTCGCTGATGATCGCGTCCACCCCGATGTCCCGGCAGTGCCGGATGTCGGCATCCGCATTCACGGTCCACACATGCACCTGGTGACCGTGCTTGTGCGCGCGATCGACGTACTCGGGGTGTGCGCTGACAATCTCCAGACTCGGGCCGGCGTGCGAGACACCCGTCGGTAGTGAGCCGTCCCGGAATCGCAGCGGTACCCGGTCCATCAACAGCACGGTCCGCAATCCCGGGGCCAGCACCCGCATCCGCCGCAGCGATAGCCACGAGAAGCTCATCACCCGGACCGGCGACTCCGTCCCGATCTTCGGATGCGACCAGCCGTACCGCCCGAGCGCCTCGATCAGACGCCGTTCCACCAGACCGGCGTACCGCGTCGGGTGCTTGGTCTCGATCGCCAGCTCAAGCGGCCGTCCGGCGTCGCGGACAGTCGCCAGGAGCTTGTCGAGCGTGAGCACCGTGGACAGGTCCGGGTCCGGCAGTTCGGCCTCGTCGTCGAGGTCCGACCAAGGGTTCTTCCACGAACCCCAGTCGAGCGCCTCCAGCTCCTGCAGGCTCATCGTGGACAGCACGCCACGGCCGTTCGACGTGCGTTCGATGCGGCGGTCGTGGACGCAGACCAGGTGACCGTCAGCGGTCAGCCGCACGTCACACTCCAGACCGTCGGCCCCGGCCTCGATCGCCCGGCGGTACGCCGCCAGCGTGTGCTCAGGACTGGTCTCACTGGATCCACGGTGCGCCACCACGCTCGGGCCCCTCCCGAGATGAGCTAGTCCCATGAAGACAACTCTGACATGTCAGAAGGCAAGATGTTCGCCATGGACATGCGTGCGATCGTGCTGGACCACCCGGTCGAACCAGAAGAATTACGAGTACGCCGGGTGCCGGTTCCCGAGCCGGATCCGGGCTGGGTGCGGATCAAGGTGGAGGCGTTCGGACTGAACCGTTCGGAGTACCACCTTCGGGCCGGGCTCGCGACCGGGGCGACCTTCCCGATCATCCCCGGGATCGAGGCGGTCGGTACGGTCGATTCCGCGCCGACCGGGGAGTACCACCCGGGTCAGCAGGTCGCCGCGATGATGGGCGGGATGGGCCGCCAGTACGACGGTGGGTACGCCGAATACGTCGTCGTACCCGCGTCGTCGATCGTCCCGGTGCGCACGGACCTCGAGTGGTCCACTCTCGGCGCACTTCCGGAGATGCTGCAGACCGCGCACGGCTCGTTGTTCACCGGTCTGGCGATCGAGCCTGGCCAGAGCGTGCTGATCCGCGGCGGTACGTCGTCGGTCGGGGTGGCCGCAGCCGCGATCGCCAAAGAACACGGGCTGACCGTGTTCTCCACGACCCGTAATCCGGATCGTGTCGAGGTTTTGCGGGAGCATGGGGTCGACCATCCGATTGTTGACGACGGCAACGTTTCGGCAAAGGTGCGGGAAATCCAGCCGAAGGGTGTGCACGCGGCTCTCGAACTGGTCGGGACAAATGTTCTTCCGGATACGCTCAAAGCCGTTGCCGTGCATGGGACCGCGTGTTTCACCGGAATGCTGAGCGACAACTGGACGATCCCGGACTTCTACCCGATGGACTATCTCCCGAACGGTGTCCGGCTGACCGCCTACAGCGGGGAGAGCAACGACCTCCCCGCCGAGGCGTTCCAGCGGTACGTCGACCTCGTGGCCGCGGGCAAGCTCCCGATCCGCATCGACCGGGTCTTCACGATGGACGAGATCGGCGAAGCGCACCGGATCATGGCCGACGGCAAAGCAGTCGGCAAGCTGGTGGTCAGAGTGAACTGATGCGGGGAGCGCCGCCCCCGACGCCCCCCGCATCAGGTCAGCCGGTTGCCTCCTGCAACAGCGAGGCTCGGCCTGCAGGACGCGCCAGACCGTAGTGGTCGCGGAGCGTCGTGCCGGTGTATTCGGTGCGGAAGAGGCCGCGGGCTTGCAGGATCGGGATGACCTCGTCCACGAACACGGTCAGCCCCGACGGGAGCACCGGCGGCATGATGTTGAAGCCGTCGGCTGCTCCTGCTTCGAACCAGTGCTGGATCGCGTCGGCGACCTGGTCCGGCGTACCGGTGAAGGTGCGGTGACCGCGGCCGCCTCCTAGGCGGCCGATCAGCTCGCGAACGGTCAGCTTCTCGCGCCGCGCCAGCGTGACGATCAGCGTGTAGCGGCTCTTCGCGCCTTCGATCTCGTCCTCGTCCGGCAGGTCCGTCGGGAGTTGCTGATCGAACGCCAGGGCTTCCGGCGCCACGCGCAGCGTCTTGGCCAGTTGCAGCCGCGCATACTCGGGGCTGATGAGCTCGTCGAGTTGCCGCTCCAACCGAGTAGCCTCCTCAACCGTCGAGCCGATCACGGGGACGATCCCGGGCAGGATCTTGATCGTCGACGGATCGCGGCCCAGCGCCGCCGTACGGGCCTTCAGATCGCGGTAGAAGTCCTGCGCGTCCTCCAGCGTCTGTTGCGCGGTGAAGACGGCCTCGGCGTAGCGCGCGGCCAGGCCCTTGCCGTCCTCCGACGACCCGGCCTGCACGATCAGCGGATGCCCTTGGGGTGAGCGCGGCAGGTTCAGCGGACCGCGGACCTGGAAGTGCCGGCCGACGTGATCGATCGGTACGACGCGGTCGTTGACCGCCCAGACGCCGGCCTCCTTGTCGGCGATCGCGGCGTCGTCCTGCCACGAGTCCCACAGCTTGTACGCGACCTCGAGGAACTCCGCCGCCCGGTCGTACCGCTCCGCATGCGCAGGCTGGTCGGCCAGGTTGAAGTTCTTCGCGGCATCGGGACCCGCCGTGGTCACGACGTTCCAGCCGGCCCGTCCACCGCTGACGTGATCGACACTGGCGAACCGCCGAGCCAAGTTGAAAGGATCGTTGTACGTCGTCGACGCCGTCGCGATCAGTCCGATCCGCGACGTGACAGCGGCGATCGCCGTCAGCAGCACGGTCGGTTCGAGCGAACCCGCCGGGCGCCGGCCGACCTCGCCGAACAACGCCGGCGAATCCGCGAAGAACACCGAGTCGAACAACCCACGCTCGGCAATCCGCGCCAGCTCCTGATAGTGCGAGACCGACGTGTTCGCGAACGGGTTGCTCTCCGGCAACCGCCATGACGCCTCGTGGTGGCCGGTACTCATCAGGAACGCATTCAGATGCAATTGCTTACTCACAACGAAACCCCCAACGCATCAAGGAGCCGCGATCGCACCGCGGCGAACTCCGGATCCGCCGAACTCCGCACGGAGCCCAACGAGATCACCTCTTCGGCCACCAACCGGCCGGCGTCGAGCACGATCACCCGATCGGCGAGCACGATCGCCTCGTCGACGTCGTGCGTCACCAGCAGCACGGCCGGCTGATGCGCCGCGCACAGCTTCTTCAGCAGCGCATGCATCTTCAGCCGGGTCAGCGCATCGAGTGCCCCGAACGGCTCATCGGCCAGCAGCAGCTCAGGTTCCCGAACCAGCGACCGCGCCAACGCGACCCGCTGCTGCTCACCACCGGACAACTCGTTCGGCCAGGCGTCCTCGCGACCGGCCAACCCAACCTCGGCCAGACTCTCCCGCCCGCGCTCCTCGGAACCCCGCAACCCGAGTACGACGTTGTCCAACACCTTTGCCCACGGCAACAACCGCGAGTCCTGGAAGACAACCGACACCTGACCCGGTACGGCGATCTCCCCCGACCCGTCGACCGACGGATCGAGACCGGCCAGCGCACGCAGCAACGTGCTCTTCCCGGAACCGCTCTTCCCCAGCAGGGCAACGAATTCACCCGGCGCGATATCGAGATCAACACCGTCGAGTACGGCGCGATCGTCGTACCGGCGGATCAGGTCCCGGACCTGGACCGTTACGAGGCCAGCGTACGGCGCCATGTCAGGGCCCTCCTCTGAATCAAGCGGACTGCGCCGTCGGAGAGCAGCCCGAGAGCGCCGTACAGGACCAGGCCGACGATGATGATGTCGGTCTGCCCGTACGTGCGGGCCAGCTCCATCATGTAGCCGATACCGCTGGTGGCGTTGATCTGCTCGACCACCACCAGCGACAGCCAGGCGCCGGTCACGGCGAACCGCAGACCGAGCAGGAACCCGGGGAGCGCGCCCGGCAGGACGACGCGGCGGATGAACTCGCGCTGCGACAACCCGACGGTCTGCGCGAGTTCGACGTACTTGCTGTCGATGGTCCGCAGGCCGTTGTGGGTGTGGATGTAGATCGGTACGAAGACGCCGAGCAGGATCGTCACGACCTTCATCGACTCGCCGATGCCCAGCCACAGAATCAGCAGCGGGAGCAGGGCGAGGGACGGGATCGCGCGCTTGATCTGGATCGGTCCGTCGAGAATCGCCTCGCCGAGCCGGGACAGGCCGGAGATCAGCGCGAGTACGACGCCGAGCACGATCCCGAGGCCGAGTCCGACCAGCGCTCGCTGCGACGACGTCCAGAGGTTCGACTGCAGGCGTCCGTCGGAGATCAGCTCACCGGTGGTCGTGACGACCGTCCACGGCGCCGACAGGACGCGTTGATCGATCCAGCCGGTGGCCGAGCCGATACTCCACACGACCAGCAGCAGAACGGGTCCGATCGCGGCACCGAACTTGATCGGCTTCCCCGGTCCGAGCCGGCGCCGCCGTACGACGGGAGCGGTGCGGGGCGCGGTCCGCAGCCCGGGCAGTGTCGTGACGGTCATTTGCCCACCGCCTTGATCGCGTCGGCCGCGACGGCCTCGAATCGCAGGTCGTAGAGGTCCTTGGCCTGGATGACCGGGTTCTTGGTCTCCGCGGCCAGGAGCTCGATCGTCTCCTGGTTCCGGGTGATCGCGGAGCTCCAGTCGGCCGTGATGTCGGGATGCCCGGCGTTGTCCACGAGCCACTGGCCGTCGGCCTCGGTGAGCCCCTGGTCCTTCACGTAGTACCCGGCGATCCATTCCTTCGGGTGCTTGTCGATCCAGTCCTGCGCGACACCCCACGCGGCGACGTACTCGCGAATCGCGGCCGCCTTGGCAGGATCCTCGAGCGACTCGACCGGGCCGTAGAGGTGCCCGGCATCGTCCCGGATCCCGTGCTGCAGGGTCGTCGCGCCGTCCTTGCCGTACTTCGCCGTGTAGCGCTTGATCTGTACGCCGCCGATCGGGGCGACGTCGACCTGCTTCGCCGCGAGGGCGTTCGTGTACACGTCACCGGTGCTCGGCAACTCGATCAGCTTCACGTCGTCCTTGGTCAGCCCGGCCTTCTTCAGCACCTTGAGGACCAGCGACCCCTGAGCCTGCCCAGGGCTGAAGGCAATGGTCTTGCCCTTCAGATCGGCCAGTGTCTTCACGTTCACCCCCGGCGCGATCCCGAGCTCGTAGATCGGGTGGTTGATCGCGTCCTGGCGGAACTTCGAGGCGACGATCTTCACCTTCAGCCCGGTCCAGGTCGCATGGATCGCCGGGATCTCGGCGACCGATCCGAGGTCGAGGGCATGTGCCCGGAACGCCTCGGTGGTCTGCGGACCGCCACTCAGGTTGGCGAACTTGACGTACTTCTCGACCTTGTCGAGCTGACCCGACAGTTTGAAGGCGACCTGGGTGGCCGGATCACCGACGACGATTTTCGTGCCGTCGGGCACGCTGGTCGGCAGGGGCGCGTCCAGCGCGAGCTTCGGACCACTGTTGCCGGCCTGGGCGGGACCACCACAGCCGGCGGCGACGATCAGGGCAGCGGCGGCGAGTACGGCGTACTTGAACTTAGACATGGTGAACCCTCGGGGTGGCGGTGGCATAGCGGCCGTCGTGATAGAGCAGCGGCTCGTGTTCACGGCGTTCGGTATGGGTGATCAGTCGGGCGACGACCAGGTAGTGGTCGCCGACGGCGAAACGGTGTTCTACCTGCGCACGGAGGACGCTCGGCGCCTCGTCGAGCACGGGCTCCCCCGTGGGCAGGCGGGACCAGCGGGTCGGCGCCGCGAAGCGGTCGATACCGCTGGTGGCGAAGCGGCCGGCGATGGCCTGCTGGTCGTCGGACAGGAAGTTGATCGCGAGGGACAAGGTGCGGCTGACGGTCGGCCAGCTGGACGCCTTGGTGTCGATCGCGAACGAGACCAGCGGCGGCAGCAGGCTCACCGAGACCAGTGAGGTGGCGGTGAAGCCGACCGGGCCGTGTCCGGCGTCGGCGGTGATCACCACGACGCCGGCGGCGTGGCGACGGAAGACGTTCCGGTAGACGTCGGCGTCGACGATCCGCTCCTCGGAACGGTCCGGAACCAGTGAGAGGGCAGGGCGGTGCACAGCAGGGACGGACATGTCTCTCCCTCGGACACAAAAAGGGCAGGCAGGAACCGATCCCGGACGGGTGAGGTCGCGAGGGGATCGGTCGAGAGGCGGGTCAGGCCCCGTACGGCGCTCGATGCGCCGGAACACGCAGAACCGGGGTCACCGACAGGTGGCGCTCGCCGTCCGCAGCAGATCGATGACGCGACGGCGTGTCAGCAAGGTCGTCGTCATGTCAGCAATCTTCGCATCAATGTCTACTGGAGAACTGGACAATCCCACCATGCGGGACAACTGTCTCGCGACGGGTCCCCTCACACATCCGGCCGCGACTGCGTTTAATGGGCATGGTGACTGTCGCACTGCCGCCGTTCCAGGCGCTCGTGGACGCGCACTGGCGGGACGTGGCCCGCCTGGCGCGCGCCTTGGCCGGGCCTGTGGACGGCGACGACGTGGCGCAACGCGCGTGGGAGAAGGCGTTCGCGGCCTATCCGGGACTGACCTCGGCGAAGAACCTGCGCAGCTGGCTGCTCACCATCACCGCCCGGTGCGCGACCGACGTTCACCGGGCCCGCCGGCCGCAACGGCCGCTCGACGACGCACCGACGATCGCGGTCGACGGCCCGGACGCCGCCGACTGGCCGGATCCCGAGCTGTGGCAGGCGGTCAACGGGCTGCCCGAGCGGCAGCGGTACGCGATCACGCTCAAGTACGTCGGCGACCTGGACCACCACGGTGTGGCCGCCGCCCTGGACACCACCCCCGCAGCCTCGCGCCGCCTTGTCAGCGACGCTCTCGCGACACTGCGCCGTACCCTCGGAGTTGAGACATGAACGGACTCGAAGACCGGCTCACCCGGTTCAGCACACCTGAGTTGAAACCACCCGTCCTCCCGGACGCCGACGTCGCCTACACCCTGCACGGCACCCCGATCGGCACGATGCTGCTGGCGGTCGCGCACGGTCGGGTGGTGGCGAGCTCATTCGGTGACGAGGAGACGATGACCGGGCGACTCGCCCGCGCCGTGTCGCCGCGAGTTCTCCGCCAGCCGCGCGCACTGGACGCCGTACGGCGGGAGCTGGACGAATACCTGATTGGGAAACGCGACGAATTCACCGTGCAGGTTGATCTCGTGCTCGCGACGCCGTTCCAGCAATTGGTTCTCGCGGACCTTCGTGAACACACCAGTTACGGACACACCAAGACGTACGGCGAGCTCGCCGGGGAGATCGATCGACCCAAGGCAGCCCGAGCCGTCGGTACGGCGCTGGGCGCGAATCCCGTGTGTGTCCTGCTGCCGTGCCACCGGGTGATCGGGGCGAGCGGCGCGCTCACCGGGTACGCGGGCGGCCTCGAGGCCAAGCGCTACCTGTTGAATCTTGAAAAGAAAAGAATCATTTCCGCGTAGCCGCAGGAATGGTTTTATCGTTGCTGTATTCAGGAGCAGGTCCCCAATGTGGAGTGGGGATCTGCTCCTATTCTTTCGGGGTTCAGTTCTTTCGGGGTCAGGCGTGGATCTCGAGGATCAGCCGACGCCGCCCGCCCCACTCGCGCTTGTAGACCTTGTAGTTGTCGATCCCCGCGGCGGCGCAGAGGCGGCCGTAGCTGATGTCGTCGTGGATGTAGTGCACGCTGCTCAGGCCGTCGGCGTGCTCGGTGGTGACGATCCGGTGTTCCGGGCCCTGCCGCATCCCCAGCGCGATCTCACCGGCGGTCGCGGGTCCCCAGGACGGGCCCTCGATGATCGCGATCCCGCCCGGCTTCAGCACCCGGGAGATCTCGCAGATCGTCGAGATCTGCTCGTCCTCGGCGAACAGTTCGTGGAACGCGGTCCACAGGCAGATCACCGCGTCGAACGAGTCCCACGCGTACGGCAGATCGGTCATCGACCCGATCGCCCAGTCGATCGCCAGCTCCTCCTCGTTCGCCTGGATCCGGCCGGCCTCGACCAGGTTCGGCGAGATGTCGAGGCCGCGCACCGTCTTCCCGGCGCGCGCCAGCGGGAGCGAGATCCGGCCGTAGCCACAGCACAGATCAAGAACCGATTCCCGGCCGTCGAGCAGTTCCTCGACGGCCTTCACGATGTCTGCGTCCCGCTCGGGCGAGGTCCGCGCAGCCAGACCATCGACGCCGAGCTCGGCGTACTCGGCCCGGCTGCGCAGTGCGGAGTTGAGCATGGGCGCAAGTATCCCGCGTGCCGCAGGTCAGTTGTCCACCGGTTCGCGGGTCACGATCCGGCCGCGACCGATTTTGCCGAGGAGAACTGCGGCGAGTATCGAGACGATGATGCTGGTGTAGGTCGCACCCAACCAGCCCGGCACGGCCTGCCCACCGAAGAGCTTGCCTTGGACACCTTCCCAGAACGGCGACCACTCGGCGACCGTGCCCGGATTCACGAGCTGGTAGGCGACGAACCCGATCAGCCACGCGACCGCGGGCTGCCAGCGGAACTTCGCCGTACCGGAGACGTCCCAGTTCATCTTGCTCACCAGGAAGAAATCGGCGATCGCGACCGCGAACAGCGGGATGAAGACCGAGCCGATCAGATAGAGGAACTGCGTGTAGTTGCCCAGGTCAACCAATAGCGCGAGACCGGTGGCGAGGACGCCGATCGCGATCGAGATCCACCGGCGATCGACGTGACCGATCAGGTTGTGCGCGGCCATCGTGGTCGAGTAGACGTTCGCATAGGCCTCGTCGACCTCGTCCACCAGCAGCACGAACAACGCGATCGCACCGGCCGGCAAGGTGACGAGCGCGGTGATGACACCTTCGCTGTCGGTCTGCAGAGTCGCGACCGCGAAGACACCCAAGGCGTAGTACAGGATCGCGGCCAGGCCGTAGCCGAGGGCCGAACCACCGAAGGCCGCCTTGTTGGTGCGGGAGTGCCGGGTGTAGTCGGCGGCCAGCGGCGCGAACGAGACGACACCGGCGGCGGCCAGGTCGACGGCCGGCCAGAAGCCGAACACACTGTCCTGCGGCAACGACTGCACCGGCTTGCTCAGCACCTGGATGAATAGGTAGACCGAGGCAATCAACACCAGCCAGACCATGAACTTGCGCAGGATTTTCACGCTGCCCAAGGGCCGGACCGCCATGGTCGTGGCGATGATCCCGGCCAGTACGACGAACAGCCAGCGCCAGCGCTCACTCGTCACCGCGACCGCGGCCTGCGAGATCACGATGATCTCCATCGTCGCCCAACCGATGTTCTGCGCGATGTTCAGTACCGTCGGGGCCATCGATCCGCGACGGCCGAACAGGCCGCGCAGACTGGCCATGGCCGGTGCGCCGGTGTGCGAACCGAAGACGGCCGAGCCACCGAGCACGAGCGCGCCGATGCCGCACCCGACGACCACGGCGAGCAGGCCCTGCCACAGCGAGCCTGTGTACGCCGCGACGAGCGCACCGGTGACCGGGCCGAACAGCGAGATGCCGAGGTTGCCCCAGAGCGTGAACTGGTCGAGGAACCCCAGCGTCCTCGGCGCATCCGTGGTGAGGACGAGCGGTGCTTCTGCATTGGCAGGACGAACTGCTGTATCAGTCATTGCGATCCCTACGCCGGCATTACCCGGTCAGGTTCAGGCGGTCGGCGACCCTAGTCGCCCTCTCAGCCCGCATTCGGTGCGAGCTCCCGCAAAGGTTTTGCTACCGCGTCAACGATAACGCCTCAGTCCGCCGGCCGCGCGGCGGCTGCTCGGTGGATGAGCGCGGCCACCTCCGGGCCGTTGGTCAGCACCGGCATGTGGGACCCGGTGGACAGCGTCCGCGACTCACCGTGGCTCAGAGCGGCCAGGCGGTCGGCCCAGTCGGCTGGTGACAGATGGTCATGGCGGCAGCGGATGATCACGACCGGCGACTGGACTCTGGTGATCACACCGGCCAGATCGTGCCGTCGGCAGGCCGCAGCCGCCCTGGCGATCGTAGAGAACGTCGTACGGGCGTATTGCGGTGCCAGGACCGGGATCAGCCGGGGTGACTCCGGTGCGGCCGACTCCAGCCAGCGCATGCCCAGGTCGAGCCAGCCCGCGGACTTCGTGTCACCGCTCGGAGCGATCAGGACCAGTGCGTGCACCAGCTCCGGGTGGGCGACCGCCAGCTCGACCACGATCTGCGCGCCGGCCGAGTGCCCGACGAGGACCGACCGCTCCCGGACCTGCTGCTCGAGGCGGGCGGCGAGGGCCTCGGGGTGCAGGTCATCGCGGTTGTCGGCAGGTTCGCCGTACCCGGGCAGTGTGACCACCCGGTACGGCATTGAGAGGTGCTCGACGGTTGGTGCGTACGACTCCGGCCCGAGGCCGAGGCCCGGGACGAGGACTACGGGAGCGCTCACTCCCAGGGTGGTCGGCCGGGTGCGGCCCGAACCACGGTGTCGAGGTCCGGCTTGAGCTCGCGATAGCCGAGGAACAGTCCGGCCGCCAGAATCAGCAGACCGAACCCACCCCACGCGTACGCCGTCGGTAGCCGCTCCAGCGTCTCGTCGACGGCGCCCAGGCCGGTTGAGAGCACCATGCCGGCCCAGATGAACAGGGGGATCAGCGAGACGCCGACCAGCACGCCTCCCACGATCTCAACGGCCTCGGGCTGGCGGGCGGCCTTGCGGCGCGCCAGCACGTCTCTCGCCCACAGGACGAGAGCTGCGGCACCCACCAGGACGATCAGGAGCTGGCCGAGCGCGTCGATCACGTCGGTGCGCAGCGGGTGGTTGAGCGGTGAGCCCGGCGCCTGGGTGATCTCCCGGATCGAGACCCGCTGGACCGTCGCCACCATCAGTCCGTAGACAGCCGCGATCACAGTGGCGAACAGCACCACCTTGGCCGCGCGCGGATCACGGCCGGCGAATGGCTCCTTACGCCCGTACGTCGGGAAGGCCTCGGGATGCGGATCCACGGGAGCGCCGTACGGGTGTCCTGGACGGTAGCTCGGCGGCTGAGTCGGGTCGGTGGGCGGACCGCCGTACTGACCTGGTTGGGAGCCGTAGGGCTGCGCAGGTGCATACGGGACGGGCGGCAGTGGCTGACCACCGCCGGCGTACGTGCCGCCGCCGTACGGTGTGGGCGGAGCGATGTGCTGCTCCTCGGCGGGTTGTTCCTGGTCCGGACGCTCCGGCTCACGTCCGTACGTCGGGAAGTCCTGTGACGACATCGCTGCTCCCTCCCTGGGGACTCAGCTTCTCACGGGACGGGTCAGGTGGCCTTGATCGTCGGCCACGCGTTCGGCCGGCAGCCACCGAGCCCCTTGGTCTGCTGCATCATCACCGGCGCCGGAGTCTTCGGCTGCCCACAGGTCGAGTGCCCGTGCCCAAGCGCGTGCCCGACCTCGTGATTGACCAGATAGTTGCGGTACAGCGCGACATCCCCGCCGTACGCCGGCACTGCATACATCCACCGCTTGGCGTTCAGCACGACCCGGTCCTCGACCCGGCACGACACCTCACCACCGGTGTCGAGCGGCAGACACAACTTGTCGGTCAGCGTCGGCGTGGCCACGATGATCCGCAGATCCACGTTCTCCGAGTCCGTCCGCTCGAAACTGACCGGATGCACCGCCTGCCACCCACGCGGATCAGTCAGCGTCTTGTGAATACTCGCCGCGACCGCCGCCGGGTTCACCGACAACCCCTGCTCGATCTCCACCCGGTAAGTCAGCTTGTCCCGCACCCCGGTCGCCTTGTCCGACCCCGGCACGACACTCAGCTTCCCACTCGACACGGTGACGTTGGGCTTCGCGCCCTTAGGCTGCCGAGTCAACGTAGGTGCCGGCCGCAACGGCGTCGTCAGATGCACCGAAGGTGTAGGAGTCGTCACCACCACCGGAGTAGGCACCACCACCTCCGGCTGCGCAACCGGAGTAGATGCCCCGGCAACAACCTCAGCAGCCAAACTCCGCCGCCCAGTCGCATCCGGATGCACCACCATCACAGTCCCCAGCACCGCCAACGCCGTCACCGAGAACCACTGCACCCGATGAGACTTCTTCCGGCTGTGCCGTCCACGCGCAGACAACCCAGCACGCTGGCCAGTCCGCCGGGTGGTCATGCCGATTGACCCTACAGACTCCCACCCTCTGCACAAAAGGGCAGGTAGGAATGTCGGTGCGGGCTGATAGGTCTTGGCAGGTGCTGAGAACAGTTGGCGGCGACCTACTGGGTGACGATGCCGATGCGCTGGTCAACGCCGTCAACACGGTTGGCGTCATGGGCAAGGGCATCGCGTTGCAGTTCAAACGCAGCTGGCCGGACATGTTCCGTGACTACCGAGCCGCCTGCCAACGCAACGAGGTCCAGCTCGGGCGAATGCACGTCTGGGCGACCGGATCCCCGACTCCACCTCGCGTCATCGTCAACTTCCCGACGAAGCAGCACTGGCGCTCGACCTCGAAGCTGGCCGACGTCGAGTCCGGCCTGGTCGACCTCCTCCGCGTGATCGACGAGCTGCGCCTCGAGTCCATCGCCATCCCACCGCTCGGCTGCGGGTACGGCGGGCTCGACTGGACCGAGGTGGAGCCACTCATCCACCACATCCTCGCCCCGGCAGCGGACCGAGTCGACATCCGCGTCTTCGCCCCTACCTGACACCCGGTGGAGCCCGTTCCTCGGTGCTTAGGACATGAGCGCGCTCGTCTCAGGCGAGGGCGAGAGGCGGATGGCGCTCACCAGGCCACCACCTCATGTCCTTGCCGACGCTCCACCGCCGGTTGGGTTGACCGCCTCACCCGTCAACGCGGTCGGTCCGCGACTCGACCTCCCCGCGGTTGTCGAAGGCGAGCGGCAGCTCGCGGGCCCGGGCGGTAGCCCGGAAGGGGCTGACGGGTGGGTGGGAGCGCGCGTAGCCGGCGCGACGAAGGAGCGACTGCGTAGCGGGCGTGGGGAGATATCAGGCGGTGCGGGTGCGGAGGAACTTGCCGAAGTGGGGGACGGTGAAGGCTACGGTGCCGCGTTCGGCGGAGAAGACGAGGCCTTTCTTGATGAGGCCGTCTCGGGCTGGGGAGAGGGACTGGGGTTTGCGGTTGAGGGTGGTGGCTACTTCGGCGGTGGGGACGGAGCCGTCGTCGGCGGCTATGCCTAGTTCGGCCATGGCGCGCATGTACTCGCGTTCGGCGGGGGTGGCTCGTTCGTAGCGGGAGCCGAAGAAGCCGACGGTTAGTTCGGCTGAGGCTTCGGGGCCGGCTACGGCTACGTCTTTGATGGTGATGGGAGAGGTGGGGGCGTGGTCCCAGGTGGCATGGGCGAAGGCTTGGACGAAGTACGGGTAGCCGTCGGTCTGGGCGTAGAGCTCGTCGAGGGCCTCGGCGTCGTACTGCACGCCTTCGCTCTCGGCGGGGATCATCAGGGCGCGGTCGCAGGCTTCGCGAGCTAGGCGGTCGACGCGGACGTAGCGGAAGAGGCGCTCGGAGTAGGACTTGCTGGCGGACAGTACGGCGGGCAGGTGCGGCAGGCCGGCGCCGACTACCACCATGGGTGCGCTCTGCTGCGAGATCTCGTGGCAGGCGGCGCACAGCGCGGACAGGTCGTCGGCACTGATGTCCTGCATCTCGTCGATGAACAGTCCGACCCCGACCGACAGGTCACCGGCCAGATCGGCCGCATCGGTGAACAGCTCGATCAGGTCCATCTCCAGGTCACCGGAGTCCGCCCGGCCCTTCGCCGCAGCCACATCCACCGGCGGGTGCCAGCGGATGCCCTTGCGGTCGTGCACATCGGTCCGCAGCGCGAACGCCTTCAGTACGGCGCTGAACTGGTCGACCCGATCGTCGTCCCGGTGCCGGTGCCCCAGCTCACGCATCGCGGTGTGCAGAGCCTGCGCAATCGGCAGCCGGATGCTCTGATCAGGACGAGCCTCGATCTTCCCCGTACCCCAGGCCCGTTTGATCGCCTGACTGCGCAGCGTATTGAGCAGCACCGTCTTGCCGACCCCACGGAGTCCACTCAGCACCAGACTCCGCTCCGGCCTGCCTGCCGCGACCCGCTCGAGCACCACCTCGAACTGCCGCACCTCGATGTCGCGTCCGGCCAGCTCAGGCGGCCGCTGACCGGCGCCGGGCGCATAGGGATTCCGGATCGGATCCATGCTGTCACTGTATGAGGCCGTCTAGCGTTTTCCGTAGATTGACCAATCAACAACCAGAGCGTGTCGCGATCACGCTCTCTACAGCTCTCTAGGGAAAACAGTAGAAAGCGATAGACACCCGCAGCGACCCGAAGAGCACTATCGTTCCCGCATGGTTGGGCGGGTGGAGTGGGCTGAGCAGGCCGCGGCGTTGTATGAGCGGGTGCACCAGCAGTACGTCGGGGGTGCGCGGAAGCTCGAGTCGCTGATCAACGAGTTGATCGGTGAGGAAGAGGGCATCAACTACCTGACTGCGACCGCTCGGGCCAAGGACCCGGAGTCGTTCCTGGCGAAGGCGGCGAAGCCGCATCCGGATGATCCGAACCGACCGAAGTACGACGACCCGCTGGAGCAGATCACCGACCTGGTGGCGGCTCGGGTGATCACGTTCCTGGTGGAGGCGGTGGAACGGGTGTGTGAGGTGATCGAGGAGGAGTTCGAGATCGTCGAGCACACCGACATGGGGGCGCACACTCGCGCGCAGGGGGTGTTCGGGTATGCCAGCAAGCACTATCTGGTTCGGCTGAACGCGCATCGGCGGGAGTTGCCGGAGTACGCCGTACTGAAGAACCTGACGATGGAGATTCAGGTCCGGACCGCGGTTCAGCATGCGTGGGCCGAGTTCGAGCATGACATCCGGTACAAGCTGGACATCCCGCCGGACCGGAAGCCGGAGTTCGACCGGCGGTTCCTGCTGGCGGCTGCGTTGATGGAGTTGGCCGACAACGAGTTCACCGAGATCGACCGGCTCTACCGGGAGCTGGCGGCCGCTGCACCGGGCAAGTCGCCGCGTGACCTCAACACGCCGATCCTGACGACGTACCTGACCCGTCGCTACCCGGACGCGCCGCACGCCAAGACGAACCACTATGCGTGGATCCTGGGCATCCTGGCCCGGATGGGCGTCACGACCGAGGAGGAGCTCACCGAGCTGCTCACCGGCATCGACAGCTTCGCCGTACAGGCTGCGATGACGCACCGGTTCCCGGCCGGCACGGTACGGCGGTTGGACGACGACCTGCTCGCGGCGCGCGGGACGGCGTACATCGATCTGTTCCCGGATGAGGAGCGGCGGCAGAAGATCCTGCGGGGTCGACTGAAGGCACTCGGCCGGGCCGGCATCACGGAAGCTTGAGGGCGGCCGCAGTACGGCGAGCCCAGGCACCTGTGGTGATCAGACCGAGTGTGAGCACCAGCAGGCCGCAACCGACGATCAGGTACCAGTACAGCCGGGCGGCCGGCACGAACCCGCTCTCGAGCGGTCCGACGAGTCGTGCCGACAGAACCGTGCCCGCGATCGCAACACCAAGCGACGCACCCACCTGACGGCTCGTCGACGCAACCGCCGCCGCAACGCCCGCCTGCGCTCGTGGCATGCCCGAGACGGCTGCATTGGTGATCGGCGCGTTCAGCATCCCGAAACCGATGCCGAAGACCAGATACCCAATCGCCAGCACCACAACGGTTGTCGACCCAGTCAAGCGGGACAGGATCAGCCCGGACGCGGCCAGCATCGTCCCGGCCACCACCAGCGGCAGCCGCGGCCCGCGGTGCCCGACCAGCCAGCCTGAGATCGGCGCGAAGACCACCGTCATCGCAGCCATCGGCAGAGTCAGCAGCCCGGCGTGCAAAGCGGAGTACCCACGCACCGACTGCAGATACAGCGAGTTGAGGAACAGAAACCCCGAGAGCGCAGCAAAACCCGCTACTGCGATCAGAGTGGCTCCAGAGAACGGCGCACTGCGGAAGAACCGTGGTTCCAGCAGCGGTTGCTCCCTGCGCTGCTCATAGAGCACCAGCGTCACCAGAGCCACCACCGCGAGCCCGAAACACCCCAGGATCAGCGGCGAGGTCCACCCGGCCGCACGGCCCTCGATGATCGCGTAGATCAGCCCACCGAGCAGCAGGACGACCAGCACCTGCCCCACCGGATCGATCCGCCGCGGTACCAGCGACCGCGACTCCGGCACGAACAGTGCAGCCAGTACGACGGCCAGTAGCGTCACCGGCACGTTCATCCAGAAAATGAACCGCCAGCCCACGGTGTCGACCAGTGCACCGCCCACCACCGGGCCGACCGCCATGCTGAGGCCGACGACACCGCCCCAGACCCCGATCGCCTGCGCACGCTCACGCGGATCGGTGAACGTGTTGGTGATGATCGACATCGCCACCGGGTTCAGCATCGAGCCACCGATCGCCTGCAGCATCCGGAACACGATCAGCAGCTCGACCGTCGGCGCGACTCCACACAGCAACGACCCGATGCCGAACAGCACCAGACCGGCCTGGAACGTCCGCCGCCGCCCGACCCGGTCCGCAGTGGACCCGGAGACCATCAACAGGCTGGCCAGCACCAGCGTGTAGGCGTCGATCGTCCACTGCAGCTCGGTCACCGACGCGCCCAGCTCGGACCGGATCGCCGGCAGCGCCAGGTTCACGATCGTCGAGTCGAGGCCCACGATGAACAGGCTGGAACAACAGATCCCGAGCACCAGCAGCCGGCGTCTGCGACTCAGCACCTCATCCATTGCTCCTGAATGTACTCCGGCCCCGACAAGGCGTGGGAAAAGAGTTTGACGGACTGTCGGAGGCCCCACCTACGCTTGTTCTATTCGCCTGGTCAGGTGCCTTCCTTACCCCTCTATGCCTTCGTCTGTGGGACGTCATGTCTTTGCGCCTCATTCCGTTTGCCGACCCAGGTGTGCCAGACACCCGGTCCGGTCTCCGACTCATTCTCTGGCTCGAGCACCAGCAGCTCCGCGGTCAAGCGATCGCCGTCTTCTGGGGCTTGGTCTACTTCGGCGGGATCGCCGCCGCTCCGATCGCGGTCGGCCTGGCCGTGCAGGCGGTAATCGACCGCTCGTGGCCGAAGCTGATCCTGTCCGGGGTGCTGCTGCTCGCCTTCGGCGCGGCCAAAGCCGGAGCGGACTCGTTCTTCCACCGTGCCGTGGTCTCCAACTGGATCTGTACGGCGTCGCGCCTGCAGCAACTGCTGTTCCGCAAGGCGTCGGAGCTGGGCTCGCTGCTCACCCGGCGGATTGCGGCCGGCGAGGTGGTGGCGGTGAGCAGCGGCGACGTCGAGAAGATCGGCTGGTTCGTCGAGGTGCTCGGCCGATTCACCGCTGCGCTGCTGACCTCGTTCGCCGTGGTGATCGGTCTGCTGTTCTACGAGCCGCAGCTCGGCCTGGTGGTGGCCATCGCCGTTCCGGTGCTGGCGTTCTCGATCGTGCCGCTGATGGGCCCGGCCGAGCGGCGTGCCGATGCGCAGCGCGCCAAGGGTGGTCGCGCCACCGAGCTGGCCGCGGACACCGTGGCCGGTCTGCGCGTGCTGCGCGGTATCGGCGGTGAGCAGCTGTTCCTGGACCGCTACCGCTCGGCCTCGCAGGAGTACCGCGCCAGCGCGGTCCGCAGCGCGCGGATGTGGTCGCTGATCGCCGCTCTGCAGGTGCTGATGTTCGGCCTGTTCCTGGTGCTGATCGTCTGGATGGGCGTGCGGATGGTCGCGGCCGGCCGGATCACGGTCGGTGAGCTCGTCACGACGTACGGGTTCATCACCTTCCTGCTGGTGCCGCTGCACACGTTCGAGGAGACCGCGAGCGCGTTCATCTTCTCGAAGGTGTCGGCCAAGCGGGCTGCCCGCGTGCTGTCGCTGCGCCGCACCGACGACACCATGGGTACGGCGGACGCCCAGCTGCCCGAGGGCGACCTGTACGACCCTGTATCGGGGCTGCTGGTCCCGGCCGGCTCGTTCACCGCAGTGGTGTCGGGCGATCCGGATGCGGGTGGTCTGCTGGCCGACCGTCTCGGTGGGCACAGCCCGACAGCCGAGCCGGACGAGGCTTCGGTGCAGCTGGGTGGTGTCGGCCTGGACGACCTGCCGCTGGATTCGGCGCGCACGGTCGCATTGGTGCAGGACAAGGACCCGGTGCTGCTGTCAGGCACGGTGCGCGAGCTGTTCGACGTACCGGCCAGTGGTGCGGTCTCTCCGGAGACAGCGCTGGAGGCTGCACAGTGCGCCGACATCCTCGACGTACTGCGGCAGACCCTGCCTGCTGGTGAGACGGACGCGATGCAGGCGATGCTGACCGAGCGCGGCCGTTCACTGTCCGGTGGGCAGCGGCAGCGCGTCGCACTCGCCCGCTCGCTGTACGTCGATCCGCAGGTGCTGGTGCTCGATGAGCCGACCAGTGCGGTCGACGCGCACACCGAGGCCCGGATCGCCGATGGACTGCGACTGCTGCGCGCTGGACGGACCACTGTGGTGTTCACGTCCAGCCCGCTGATGCTGGACCGCGCGGAGCGGGTGGTGTTCGTGCCGGAAGGGCACGTCGATGCCGTCGGCACGCACCACGAGCTGGTGCGCACCAATCCGCGGTACCGCGCGGTCGTCACCCGTGAAGAAGAGCCAACTCTCGAGGAGTCGGTGTGAAGCCCCCTCTGTACGACCCGGCAGCCCCACAGGAAGTGGTCCGGCTGCCGGTGGCAAGCAGCGCAACTGTGCGCGCTTATGTGAAGACGCTGTTCCGCAGGCACCGCCGGGCGTTCGGGTGGTTGACCCTGGTGAACGCAGTGGCGGCGCTGAGCGGCATGGTCGGGCCCTGGCTGCTCGGCAACGTGGTGGAGAAGCTGTCCCAGGGGCAGAAGGACGTCGACCTGCCCTATGTGGTGCTGGGCTTCACCATCGCGCTGCTGGTCCAGACGGTGTTCGTCCGGTTGACCAGACTGCGCGGTGCGGTGCTCGGTGAGGAGATGCTCGCGGATCTGCGCGAGGACTTCCTGGTTCGGGCTGTCGGCCTGCCGCCTGGTGTGCTGGAGCGCGCCGGTACCGGTGACCTGCTGTCCCGGATCACCACCGACATCGACCGGCTCTCGCATGCCATGCGGGACGCCGTACCGCAGCTGACCATCGCCGTGCTCTGGGCCGGCCTGCTGATTGGCGCACTGATCGTCACCGCACCACCGCTCGCGGTGGCAGTGGTGATCGCGGCACCGATCCTGATCATCGGCGGCCGGTGGTACTTCCGCCGCGCGCCCCAGAGCTACCGCTCGGAGGCGGCCGGGTATGCAGCAGTCGCCTCGGCGTTGGCCGAGACCGTGGACGCCGGCCGGACGGTCGAGTCGCACCGGCTCGGCGCTCGCCGGATCGGTCTGGGCGACACCCGGATCGGTCAGTGGGTCGCCTGGGAGAAGTACACGCTGTATCTGCGGATGATTCTGTTCCCGGTGATCAACATGACGCACACGGTCGCACTGGCTGCGGTGCTGGTGATCGGTGGCGGATTCGCGTTGCAGGGCTGGATCACCGTCGGTGCGCTCACCACGAGCGCGCTGTACATCCAGATGCTGGTCGAGCCGGTCAACATGATGATCCGCTGGTACGACGAACTCCAGGTGGCGCAGGTGTCGCTCGCCCGGCTGGTCGGGGTGCGCGAGGTCGAGACCGAGCAGTCCGGTGAGGAGCGCGAGCCGGAGGGCCGCACCGTGCTGGCCGACGAGGTCAGGTTTGGCTACCTGGAAGGCCGCGATGTGCTGCACGGCGTCACGCTGACCGTCCAGCCCGGAGCACGGGTCGCGCTGGTGGGCCCGTCCGGTGCTGGGAAGTCGACGCTGGGTCGGCTGCTGGCCGGTATCTACTCGCCGCGGGTCGGTGACATCACCCTGGGTGGTGCTGCCCTCGACAGGATGTCTGCCGAGCAGGTCCGTAGTCACGTTGCGCTGGTCAACCAGGAGCACCACGTGTTCGTGGGCAGTGTCCGCGACAACCTGCGGCTGGCCCGGCCGGCCGCGCCAGATGCGGAGCTGTGGGCTGCGCTGCGCTCGGTGGACGCCGACGGCTGGGTGGCCGGCTTCGACGACGGGCTGGACACCGAGGTGGGCTCTGGCGGCGTCACACTGACGCCGGCACAGGCCCAGCAGGTCGCACTGGCCCGGCTGGTGCTGGCCGACCCGCACACGCTGGTCCTGGACGAGGCGACCTCGTTGATGGACCCGCGGGCCGCTCGGCACCTGGAGCGGTCGCTGGCCGGTGTCCTCGAGGGCAGGACCGTGGTGGCGATCGCGCACCGCTTGCACACGGCGCACGATGCGGACGTGATCGCGGTGGTGGAAGACGGCAAGATTGTGGAGCTGGGCGGTCACGACGAACTGGTCGATGCCCAGGGCCCCTATGCCGCGCTGTGGCACTCCTGGCACGGCGAGCGCTAATTGATTGCAGCAAGTGGCAGGCGCGACGTCTGCCACTTGCTGCACATCGCGTGTGAGGATGAAGTTGTGCTGACTACGCTGTTCTCGATCCCCTCGTCGATGGCTCTCGATGTGAACGACGAGGGTGGGATGCTCGTCCTGTACGACGGGACCGGCGTCCGCCAGGTCAGCGAGATCACCCCGGACGGCAGCTGGCGCGCACTCACCGATCTCGGTGACACCTGCCGGCACGCGCAGTTCGTCCCGGGCAGCCGCTCGGTGATCGTCGAGCACGACAGCGGCGGCAACGAGCGCGGTCAGCTCTCGATCCTCGACCTCGACGAGCCCGGGTTGCCGACGATGACCCCGCTCGTGCACGACCTCGACTACCTGCACCACCTCGTCGCGGCGAAGCCCGGCCGGGTGCTCTACACCACCAACCGGCGGAACGGGGTCGACTTCGACCTCATCGCCCGCGACCTGGCCACAAGTGCCGACACAACGCTGTACGACGGCGGCGGCTGGGTCATGGGCGTCAGCGCCTCGCCCGACGACCAGTGGGTCGTGCTGTGCGTCGCGAGCGCCCCGGCGAACTCCATGCAGCTCCTCCTGGTCGAGACCGCGACTCAAGCGGTCACCGAGCTCACTCCGGCCGACGCACTGAACGACCAGGGCCAGGTGTCCTGGCTGCCGGACTCCTCGGCCATCGTGGTCTCCAGCGATGCCGACCGCGATCGGAAGGCCCTGCGCCGCTACGACCTGAGTACTGCGACCTGGAGCGACGTACTGGTCGACGATGCGCACGACCTGGCCTCGTGGCTGTCGCCGGACGGTGAGCAGCTGCTGGTCGCCGTGGTTGACGACGGCGAGGTGCGCCTCGCGACGCATCGGCTGTCCGACGGTTCTGAGCTCGCCCGGCTAGATCTGCCGCCCGGTGGCTGTGCAGCGCTGGCCATGGGCACGCCGGACCCGGTCTGGTCGCCGGACGGCTCGTTCGCCGCGTTCACCTACAGCTCCCCGACCACACCGCCGACGGTGTACCGGTATGTCCCGGCCAGTGGCGAAACGATCGCCGTACCGGCTCCGGACATGCCTGAGGTGCCGAAGCTGACCATGCCGGAGAGCCTGCGGGTGCCGTCGTTCGACGGTGAGCAGGTGCCGGTCTTCGTCTTCCGGCCCACCGGACCGGATCTGGGCTCGACCGTGCTGCACATCCACGGCGGGCCCGAAGGCGCAGCGATGCGCATCTGGCACCCGGTGATCGCCTCCTTGGCCGCGGAGGGTCACACGGTGATCGTGCCGAACGTGCGCGGCTCAGCGACGTACGGCAAGCGCTGGTACTCGCTGGACGACCGCCAACTGCGCCTGGACTCAGTGAAGGACCTGGCCGCGATCCACGCCTGGCTGCCGACGATCGGGGCCGACCAGAGCCAAGCGGTGCTGTGGGGCGGCTCGTACGGCGGCTACATGGTGCTGGCCGGTCTCGCGTTCCAGCCGGAGCTGTGGGCGGCCGGCGTGGACATCGTCGGAATCGCCTCGCTGGTGACCTTCCTGGAGAACACGTCCAGCTACCGCCGTGCGACCCGCGAGCGGGAGTACGGCTACCTCGCGACGGACCGGGAGTTCCTGGAGACCGCCAGCCCGCTCAGCCGGGTCGACGACATCCGGGCACCGCTGTTCGTCATCCACGGGGCCAACGACCCGCGGGTGCCGCTGTCCGAGGCCGAGCAGATCACTGCGGCGCTGGAGCAGCGTGGGGTGCCGTGCGAGCTGGCCGTGTACCCGGACGAGGGGCACGGGCTGGCCAAGCTGAACAACAAGCTGGACGCCTACCCGCGGGCCTTCAGCTTCCTGCGCCAGCACCTGGCCACAGTGGAGTGAGTGTGGCGGCTGTCGCGTCCAGTCGGACCGGCAGCCCAAGCGGTACGGCGAGGTTCAGGTCCTCGTGTCCGACACCAGCACCCTCCACCATCGGCAGCCCGAGTGGCTCAAGACGCTCCCGTACGACGTCGGCCGCGAGCCCCTGGTCGTCGGACTCGCTGAAATCGCCGACCACGATTCCGGTCACCTGATCGAACCACCCGGCCCGCAGGAGCTGCGTGAGCATCCGGTCGATGCGATAACCCTGCTCACTGACGTCCTCCAGTACGACGACACCGGACGGTGCCGCGTAGGTCGGCGTACCGATGCTGGTGGCGAGCAGTGCGAGATTGCCGCCGCGCAGCACGCCTTCCGCGACACCTCCGACCAGAGTGCGCGCACCGCGTGGTGCCAGCAGGTCGGTGACCCGGTTGGGCTCGAACAGCAGGTCGTGCAGGCGGGAGCGTCCCTCTGCCACGCCCAGTTGTTCGACAGCTGCCGCCATCGGGCCGTGGATGGTGACGAGACCACGGGCGTTGAGTGGCTCATGCAGTGCGGTGATGTCGCTGAAGCCGACGAACCACTTGGGTACGGCGGCCAGCTCGTCGAAGTCGACCGCGTCGAGCATCCGCTGCACGCCGTACCCGCCGCGACCGCAGAAGACCGCGGCGAACCGGTCGTCCAGCCAGGCGTCCCGGAAGTCCGTAGCTCGCGCCTTGTCCTCCGCCGCCAGATACGCGAAGCGCTCATGTCCCGCCAGCACCGACGGCATCACCTCGACCTCGAGTCCCCACTCCTTGAGGTACTCGGTCCCGATCTCGAGCCGCTCCGCCCGAATCGCCCCGGACGGCGCCACCACCGCAATCCGGTCACCAACCTGCAGGGGCCGCGGAACAGTCACATGAGTCACGCGGCAGACGCTACTCGACGCTGAGCCCACGGCCTCCGGGAGCTGATCAGGAAGCCCAACAGCACCAGTGTCAGCACCGCAGCGCCGCCATCCGTGACGAGGGACGGCAGAGCTCCCACCGGGCCGAGCCGGTCGGTCGAGGCCTCGAACATCTCCGGCGGTACCGCGAACACACCAACCGCCTGGGTCAGGTTGACCGCGAGCACCAGCCAGAACAGCCAGGTCTGCTTCTGCTTGCGCAGGGCAAGGACACCGGCCGCGTTCCCGAGGATGTAGAGGCAGCCGACGATCCGGAACCCGATGAGGAACCCCGGCGCACCCGCCTCCGCGTCAGCCTCACTGCGACCGGCCAGCACCATCATCCGGACCAGGGTCTCGTGGTTGACGATCCAGAAGTTCTGCAGCGCGGTACCGATCGTGAACACGATCGAGCACACCCCCACGAGCACCTGCAACCGCGGCGTCCACCGAGTCTCCGTCATACCTCCAAGCCTCGGGACCCGACGTCCGCGCGGCTACCAGGTGACCTTCACTGTTGCTGAGGTGCTGACACCATTGACAGTGACAGTCAGTTGAGCCTGGCCGGGGCGGAGGGCAGTCAGCTGACCACTGGCCGGGTCGTACGACGCCACTGCCCAGAAGGGAGCGGTCGCGGCGGGGCCGACGTACAGGTGGGTTGAGCCCTGCCAGTCGGCCGAGACCGGGAAGCTGACCGGGACCCGGCGACCATCCTGTACGACGGTCGCGGCGGCCGGGGCGGTGTCGCCGCGGCGCAGCGTTGTCGGGGCAGCGAGTTCGACGGTGTCGACGTGCGGGCGGAATTCCAGCTTGAGCCAGTCCCGCTTGTCGCCGACGCCAACCAGCGCCCAGCCGGTGAAGCCGCCGGCATCCGGCGCGGCGGCCGGGCTCTTGCCGGAGTTGCCGGTGAGCGGGAGCAGAACGCCGTCGGTGCGCGTGGCGGCGAAGGTGCCGGCGTGGGCGGCCATGTAGGCGGCGCCCTTGCCGGTGCTGGCGCGGAAGTCGGCCAGCCACTTGACGATCAGGGCGGCTTCCTTGCGGTCGCCGAGCTGCGAGTTCTGCGTCGGTGAGGGGTCGTTGATCGGGTGGTGTGCCATCACGACGACGTTCCGGATCGCCTTGTTGCGCGCGGCGTCGTCCAGCTGCGCGCGCAGGTCCAGGATCTGCGCGAATCCACCGGCTCGCAGTGAGCCGAGCGACGAATCACGCAGTACGAATCTCGTGCCCTTGTGGTCGAATGTGCTGGTCGGCGCTCCGAAGACCTTCGTCCACTCGGATAGGTCGCCGGGCCCGTAGCTCTCGTGGTTGCCCGGCACGTAGTGCACCGGCACCTTCCCGCCGACCTCCTCGTCGAGGATCTGCTTGGCCAGCGCGATGTCGGGCCCGAACGCCCGGTCGACGAAGTCGCCGTTGATCACCAGGAAGTCCGGGTGTTGCGCGAGCGCCTCGCGGATCGTGCGGCGGGCCTGCTTCACGTAGTCGGAGTTCGGGTCGTCGGCGGTGAACTGCGCATCCGACATCACCGCAAACCGCCAGCGCCCGCCGCCCGTGGCGGTCCCGTCGGTGACCACCATCGGGTCGACCACCTTGGCCGGTGGCGTCAGCGTCACCGAGGGCGCGCTGCGGACGGTCAGGTCGTCGATGACGATCCGGCCGGCGTACTGCCGCGTCGGCACCGTCTCGACCACGTAGATCCGCCAGAACCGCAGCGGCATCGTCAGTCCGGCCGGGATACTCGCCTCGACGTACTTCCAGCCGACCCAGTCCACCGAGGCCGCGAGGTTCACCGTCTGCGCCGAACCACCGGCGCCGTCGTACGCGTTGGCTCGCAACCACGCGCCCTTGCCGTCGCCGTACACCCAGGCTCCGAGCTTCTGCGGCTGGCCGGGCAACGTCTGCTGCGGGGTCTGTGCCAGGTACGCCGCTCGGGTCGCCGTACTGCCGGTGAGCGAGTAGTCGAGGGCGATCGCCTGCCCGCCGTCGTGGCCTTCCGCGGCCGACCGCGATGCCGTCGCAGCACCAGCCGGTACGGCGTTGGCCGCCCACTTGGTCACGTCGTCGAGCTCGTCCACGACTGTGCTCGCGAGCCCGGCCGTCACACTCAGTTGCGTGCTCAGTTTGCCGACTGTCGCGGTGACCACGGCCGACGTCGCTTCGTTGCTCAGGGCATTCACTTCGAATCCATTGCCCTTGGCAACCACATTCAGGACGGCCGGGTCATAGGTCAGTTTCACGTCCCGCGGTTCGATCCAGGTCGAGAACCCGTCGGCGTCGTACCCGTCGATCTCGAAGAAGCCCTTGGCTGCGGAGTCGGCGAGCGACACCTGGCGACTCGACGGCGCCAATCGGACCGGCGTACCCAGCACTGTCATCGGGAACCTCCCGTTCGCCGTCCCGCGGACCGCGCTGACCACGGCATCCCCGGCTCGTCGGCCAGTCACGACACCATGCTGGTCGACGCGCACCGCGTTCCCGCCGAACCAGTACGGCGTACCGGTCGCGGGCGCGTAGGTTTCGTCATGGCCGGTTGCGGTGAGCACTCGGCTCAGGCCGCTGAGGACGCGGGAGCTGCGGGACAGATCGGCGTCCACGTCGGCGGCCGCCGTACCGGCTGCTTCGATGCGGAAGCCCTTGAGTCGGCCGGAACCCTTCACGGGGACCAGGCCTAGGCCGTTCGGAACCAGTCGCTCGCCGCCGTCGGATGGATCGTTCACGACGGATGGTGAGGCTTTGCCCGGGGTGCGGGCGAGCATGGTCGAGGACCCGCCGCCGTCGAGGTTCAGCGCATCGTCGGCGCCTAGGCCGATCATCAGCTGGCCCATCTCCTTCAGCGACAGGCCGCGCGATCCAGTGGCCCGGCCGTCGACGGTGAGCAGGATCATCCGGCTCCCGTCGGCATCGAACCCGATCGCGGTCCGCGGCGCCAGGTCCGCATCCGGTACGTCGGCCGGTACCGAACCGTCCTTCGCCAGCTGCACGTTCCCGCTGACCGCGACGGCGACCTTCGACGCATCCGGCCGCAGTCCGTACTCCACGTCGACCTTGTCGCCGACCTCGAAGGCGGTGAGCGCGTCCGCGCCGGCCTCGCGACCAATCAGCGCCTGCTCATTGGCCGCCAACGGGGTTGTCCCCGGCGTCGTCGTCGACGAGACGACCACTTTGTCGCGCAGGATGACCTCGCGCACGGTCGGCAGTCCGTCGACGGTTCGGGTCCGGGCCACGTCACCCCATTCGGGGGTGTAGAGGCCGATGCCGCCGGAGTTGACGGACGGGGAGTTCAGGTTGGTCACCGCGAGCTTCACCGCGTCGTCGTCGGTCGCGGTCCCTTGCAGGAAGAGCTGCGCGATTTGGCCGAGGCCGTCCTTGCCGATCACCGCGCTGTCGTTGTGCCCTGCGGCGGGCGCATTGATCAGCCGGCCGCCCTGCTCGACGCCGACACCGAGGGGCGCGGTCGTGTCGTTGATGTCGAAGAAGTCGCCGTTGACCCCGGCGATCGCGCCCTTGCGGGCGAGTTGCTGACTCAGCGGGGCGCCGCCGGAGACCTTGCCGGTGTTGACGTAGTCGACCGTCACACCGTGCTTGTCGAGGTCGGTCGTGAGCAGGTCGCCGCGCAACCACCCGCGCGGATCGAGCCGCTCGAACGAGGTGTAGGTGACACCGGGGGCGACCGGGCTGTCGTCGCGGCTCGCGACCACGCCGTCGCCGGCTAGCCCGGCTCCGGGTGCGGGAGCCGAATCGGCGTGCGCTGGGGTTAGTGCGACACCGGCGAACAATCCGGCGACAGCGAGCGCAGTACAGGCGGGACGGACGATCGGCACAGCAGCCTCCACGGTTAGAACACCGGTGACAAAGTAACGTCACCGGTGAACAAGCGGAAGCTTTTCTTCCCTAACAGCAGATGATCAGTCGGTGCTGACCGGTTTGCCCTGGGTCTGCCAGGCGTGCATCCCGCCGTCGAGGTTGATCGCCTCGCGGCCGACCGAGTTCAGGAACTGGGTGGCCATCCCGGACCGGCCGCCGACCGCGCAGACGCAGAGGACCTTCTGGTCGTTCGGCACCTCGCCGACCCGCTGCTGCAGGTCACCGAGCGGGATGTGCGTGGCGCCCTCGATGTGTCCGCGCGCCCACTCGTCCGGCTCGCGCACGTCCAGGACGAACGCCTCCGCGAGCAGCGCGTCATCGAGCTCGGCCACCACGACCGACGGGATCTGCTGATTCTGGAACATGCCCCCGATGATGTCAGATCTCACAATGGTTCACGCTTCAGCCGTTGAATTATGAGAGCGCTTCCCTTGTACTGGGCGTGATCGGCCCGGTGAGAACCGTGACCGATCGGACTCTGTTTCCGCCCCGATAGAGGAGTCACTTCATGCGCAACGCCATGCCCAGATTCGTGCGGCTGTTCGTCGCCGGTGTGCTGATCAGCTCCTGCGCGGTGGCCACCGCGGTCGCCGCGCCACCCAGCACCCCGGCCGCCGCCCCCGCGGCCGGGACCACCTCGATCCAGGCGCCGCCGCAGGCCAAGACCAACTACTGGACCGCCGAGAAGATGGCCAACGCCATTCCGTACGACCTGCCGCCCAACGCCAAAGGCACCCAGGGCAAGGCGGTGAACAACACCAGCGGTATCGCGTCGCACCCGGTCGCACCCAAGGGCAACAGCACGATGGCCGACCCGGTCCCGAGCACCGCCGGCAAGCTGTTCTTCACCATCGGCAGCGCCAACTACGTCTGCTCGGCGTCGACGATCAACAACAACTACAAGAACCTGATCATCACCGCCGGCCACTGTGTCCACAGCGGCGCCGGCGGCGGCTGGCACGGCAACTTCGTCTTCGCCCCCGCCTACTACAACGGCAACTCCGGCTACGGCTCCTACAACTGGAGCAACGCCCGCACGTTCAACTCGTGGATCAACAACAGCGACTTCAGCCACGACCAGGCCTTCATCACCCTCCAGAAGCGCAACAACGTCAACGTCGTCGACGCAGTAGGCGGCAACGGCCTCGTCTGGGGCAACGGCCGAGCCCAAGCCAACACCCGAATCTGGGGCTGGCCCGCCGAACCGCCGTACAACGGCCAGGTCCCCTACTACTGCGACGGCAACACCTACGCCTGGGGCTCAACCGACGCAGCCCTCACCTGCAGCATGAACGGCGGCGCCAGCGGCGGCCCCTGGCTCAAAGACCGCATCAACGCCAACCTCGGCTACGTCTTCGCCGAAACCTCCCGCCGAACCACCAGCGGCACCCCCACCCTCCTAGCCACCCCCAACTCCGGCGACGTAAAAACCATGTTCGACCAAATGACCACCTAACCCGACCCACGCAGGCAGATGCCGCAGTCGGTGGCCAGGCGGACTACTTGGTCGGTGACCGCGGCGAGGGATTGGTGAGCGTCGATCGGATGAGCGCCGGCGGCGAGCATGTCGGTTGCCCGGGCGGCATTCTTCGACGCCCTCGCCAAGCGCCGATGATCCCCCGACCGACAGGACGTATACCCGCACCGAACGCCGTCGCCGCGCTCAACGGCCACCGGCCGGGCGTTCGAGCAGGCGTATACGTCCTGTTCTTCGGAAGATGCGTCGGGAAGGACACGTAGTAGTCACCTTGCGGGACATGCCTGGCGCCTGGGGAAGAGCCGTCGGCGGGTGACTGGGTACTACTACATGTTGTTACCGACAAGCCAGATGGATACCGGAGTTGGTGGCTAGGTGGATCACATGGTCGGTGACCGCTGGCGAGGGGTTGGTGGACGTCGATCGGATGGGCGCCGGCGGCGAGCGTTTCCAGGGCAGGGCCAAGGGCCAATGATCCTCCGACCGACAGGACGTATATCCGTGCCGAACGCCGTCGTCGCGCTCAACGGCCACCAGCCAGGCGTCCGAGCAGGCGTATACGTCCTGTTCTTCGGAAGATGCGTCGGGAAGGACACGTAGTAGTCGCCTCGCGGGACATGTCCCACGCCTGCGGAAGTGCAGTCGGGGTGGCCTGCTGGGGACTACTACGTGTCGTTGGCGACAGGCGGTTGCGGGTGAGGGTTAGTTGGTGTTGATGAAGGTTCGGGCTAGTTCTTGGCCCCGGGTGGTGGCTAGGGACTGGTCTTCTATGGGGTTGATGGTGGAGTTTTTGAAGACTATGTAGGTGACTGGGCCGTCGGTGCCGCCGTTGGCTGGGTTGGGGTTGATGCCTAGGGTTACGGCTGAGGCGTAGGAGGCTTCGCCGATGATGTCGGTGGGGCCGGTGTCACCTACGACGGCGTACTTGACTTGGTTGTTGTAGATGACGGCTACTACGCCGCCGCCGGCGATCTGGAAGTTGCGGTAGTCCCAGGTGCTGCTGGGGCTGGGGACAACTACGTACGGGAGTTGGGCTGCGTTCAGCGGCTGGTCGGTTGAGGTGTGGAAGGCCGTGTCGGGCTGGAACCAGGGGTCGGTTTGTTCGTTGCACTGGGTGGTTCGGAGGCCGTCGCAGTCGATGTCCATGTCGGCTTTCCAGAAGACGGCGCCGTTCTTGCCGCAGACCGGGATGGTGCGGGCTAGTTCGGTGTCGGTTTTGTAGGTGCCATTGGAGATTTGGCTGCAGCTGGTGACCTTGGCCAGCAGTTCGGCGGCGGTCGGCGCGCCACCACCTCCGCCCGAGTCCGTGACGGTGAGCGAGTCCAGGTTCGGGCCGCCGTTCGCGGTGGTGGCGGTGGCCTTGATCGTGTGCGAACCGGACGACAGGTTGGTGTTGACCGTGCTCGTGTTCCACGTGGTCCAAGCACCGGTTCCGGCGAACTGCGGAGTGGCGACAGTCGTGCCGTCGACCGCGATCGTCATCGGGCGATTTACCGTTGTCCCGTTGGCGAATCGGAACGCCAGTGAGGCGTTGCCACTAGCACCGACGTTGACAGTGAAGGTGACCGATGAGCCGGTCACGTTGTCGTAGTTGACGAACCCGGAGCCGGTGAACCCGGCGTGGTTCGACTCCACCACGCCTTGGGATCGGGCCGCGTTCTCAGCCTCGTACGACGTGGTCGCGGCCTGAACAACAGACGCGATCGTGGGGATCAGCAGCGCGCTGCCAACCAGGGCGAGGGCAAATGCGATGGGGCGGAAACGCATCGTGCACACCTCCGATAGTTAAGAAACTTTCCTAACTGTCGGAAGACGGTTTCCCACTGTCAATACTTCGTGGGTTCCGGAACTACTTGAGGAGTTTCGACAACCGCCGGTCGGCCAGCGGCTTGCCGCCGGTCTGGCAGGTCGCGCAGTACTGCAACGACGAGTCGGCGAAGCTCACCTCGCGGACGACATCACCGCAGACCGGGCACTTCTGGCCGGTCCGCCCGTGCACCCGCAGGCCGGACTTCTTCTCCGACTTCAGGTCCTGTACGGCGAGGCCCGCGGACCGGTCGACAGCATCCTGCAGCGTCGACCGCATCGCGTCGTACAAGGTCTGCAGCTCGTCGTCGGTCAGATTCGACGCAGGCTTGAACGGGCTCATCTTCGCGACGTGCAGGATCTCGTCGGAGTAGGCGTTGCCGATCCCTGCAATCACCGACTGATTGCGCAGCACGCCCTTCAACTGCACGCGGCCGGCCTTCTTGAGGATCGCGCCGAACTCCTCGATGGACAACGAGAACGGCTCCGGCCCGAGTCGCGCGATCCCCGGCACCTCGGCCGGATCACGAACGACGTACACCGCCAACTTCTTCTGAGTACCGGCCTCGGTCAGGTCGAAGCCCGACCCATCATCGAACGCCGTCCGCAACGCGATCGGCCCCTTGCCGGGCCGGATCAGCGCGGTGGACTGCTCGTCGCGCCAGCGCAGCCAGCCCGCCCGGGCCAGGTGGATGACCAGGTGCACACCCTGGGCCGAGAAGTCGAGAAATTTCCCGTGCCGCTGGACGTCGTCGATCAGCAGCCCGACCAGCGCCGAGACCGGCGGATCGTACGTCTTCAGGGCGCTGATCGCGGTGATGTCGGCGCGCACGAACGCCCGCCCGACGGCGCGCTCCCGCAGGAACACCGCCAGCGACTCGACCTCCGGCAACTCAGGCACGATCCCAGTGTGCCCGATACCAGGGACAGTTTCGGGTCTTCACCCATGGGAACGGGTTGTGCAGGCCGCTAGTGTCGAGAGCAATATCAACGAAGGAGGCCCCCGATGGGAGGCTTGGTGAAGAACTTGCTGAAGGGCGCTGTGGTCGCCAAGGTGGTTCAGGTTGCGCAGCGTGAGCTGAGCAAGCCGCAGAACCAGCAGAAGATCAAGCAGGCGTTCCAGAAGATCCAGCAGCGCCGCTCGCACTAGTTCAGCGGCTTGTGCGCCTGCAACGTGTAGGTGGCAGCCAGACGCTCGGGGTTGTCGGTGAGACGCCACTCACCGGCACCATCCACGGTCATCAGACCGTCCAGACCACACCAGGGCGCACTGTCGTGCTCGGCCAGTGAGTCGAACACCAGCCCCGCGCTCTGTACGGCGGTGATCGTCTCGCCGAGCCCGTGGTTCCAATCGTGCGTGGTGTTCGTGGTGAACTCGACGTCGGTCTCGACATACGTGCCGCCCTCGTCGAAGACCGTCGCTTCCGCCATCTCGAAGTACGGGTACTTCAACGCGACCTCGCGGTTGACGGACTCCAGCGCCCACAACATCGGGTGTCCCTCACGGACGAAGAGCCGACCGCCCGGCTTGAGCAGGCCGGCCACGGTCTGCGCCCACCGGTTGATATCGGGGATCCAGCACAGCGCCCCGATACCGGTGTACACCAGGTCGTACGTCGACGCCCCGAGCACCTCGACCGCGTCGTACACGTCGGCCACATGGAAGTCGGCCTCGAGACCCAGCCGATCGGCAAGGCCTTGTGCCGCTTCGATCGCGGGCGGCGAGAAGTCCAGCCCGCTCATCCGCGCCCCGAGTCGCGCCAGCGAGAGCGTGTCCGTGCCGATGTGGCACTGCAGGTGCACGCCGCGCAGCCCCGAGATGTCCCCGAGCCGCGGCTGGTCGAAGCGGACAACCTCACTCAGGTACGACGGGTCCGTCTCGAAGTCGGCCACGTGATAGCCCGGTGAGGCCACGTGTGCCGGGACTCGCTCATCCCAGCTGGCTCGGTTGATCTCGCGGTAGTCGGTCACCGCCCGACTGTGACACAGCCGGGCGGTGGTTCTCGATCGAATTTGCCCGAATGGTCTACTCGAAGGCAGTGGTCCAGATGCGGGCCTTGTAGAACTGCGCACCCGACCGCGCGCGATCCGCCGACTGCGAGAAGCGGACCGTCTTGTTGGCCCAGTCGCGCGGCTGCGTGCCGTCGCCGCGGATCGACACGACCTCACCTGACGAGTGCTTCACGTACGACTTCACCTTGGTCTCCGAGGAGATCTTCCGGCTGCGGAAAGTACCGCCGTCGGTGAGCAGTTCGTAGACACCCTTGGTGGCCGTCATCAGCATCTTGTGCTTGTTGGTGTAGTCGGGCTGCAGATCGTGCCCGAGGTTCCCACTGCCGAGGCTGAAGTGGGCGGCGTACTTGAGCCGGGTGTTCCGGCCGCTGCCCATCACCGCGTAGTGGCTGAACCGGTTCTTGCCGATCACCCACAGCAGTTGGAACGTCGGGTCCCACAGCACTCCATGCGCGCCGGCGTAGTCGACCGTCTGCACCTGCTTCAGACTGCCCAGGTTGCCGACGCTGGTCGGCGCGTACAGCGTGAGCTTGCCGTCGGAACTCGCCACGATGACCGAGCCGTTCCCCGGTACCCGCTCGATCGCGTGGGGGTTGCCGCCCGGCGTCGCGCTCCACTTCAGGTCGTTGCCCTCGGTGTGCTTCTCGCTGCCGATGTCGACGATGCCCGCCTTGCCGCCGGACGCGGCCACCAAGGCGATCCAGCCCTGCGCCTCGGTGGCGCGGATCTTCACGTCACTCAGGTTCGCCCACGCGCCGCCGCCCGGAGTGAAACTCCAGTGCACGTTCGCGTCGGTGAATGCCTTGTTCTTCGGGAAGACGAGCACCTTGTTCTTGGTCTGCTCGGTGGTGGCCACGTAGTAGTTCGCGGCCGCCACCGCCTCCTGCTGCCCCAGTAGTGTCGCCGCCGGCGCGGCTACCGCTGCCGCCGCCAGCCCTTGCAGGAACGTCCTGCGCTGCATCAACCTGTCTCCTCGTCGTCGAGAGCGTGATCTTGAGGTTCTTAGATCAGCCAACCCGACAGTTGGTTCACGAGTAGACCAAAGTCACGCGGCGTGACGTCCGTGATGGGTGAGACGGGCCACATGGATCCGGTGTACGGCGGCCTCGGTGGCCGCCGGCTTGTGGGTGAAGGGCTTGGCCGACGCGCCGAGGGCGAGCAGGTCGAGCTTGGTCCGGGCCACGTCACGGTCGTCGGCCGGGCCGGCCACCTCGGCGGAGTGCCGCCGGTGGCTCACCTCGAGCGCCGCGATCAGGGCCAGTACGAGTACTACGATCACCACGATTCCGTTCATGGCAGTAATCATGCTACCAACCAGATTCCGCCACCACTGGCACTATTGACATACTCCATCAAATTCCTGCCATACTGGCGAGATGCTGCGCAAGATCGCCGTTGTACTGATGGAAGACGTGGCCCTGTTCGAGTTCGGTGTGGTCTCCGAGGTGTTCGGGATCGACCGCACCGACGACGGGGTGCCGCCGTTCGACTTCAAGGTCTGCTCGGCTCAGCCGGGTGTGCCGATGTCCACCAGCAGCCACTCCGCGGTCATCGCGCCGTACGGGCTGGAGGAGATGGAGGACGCCGACCTGATCGCGCTGCCGGCGACGACCTGGCGGCATGCGTACGACGAGCGCATCCTCGACGCGCTGCGGCGAGCCGAGGCCCGCGGCGCGATCCTGCTGACGGTCTGCTCGGGTGCCTTCGTACTCGGCGCGGCCGGACTGCTCGACGGCCGGCGGTGCACCACGCACTGGCGCTACGTGAAGAAGTTCGAGGGGCAGTTCCCTCTGGCCAAGCTGGATGCGGACGTCCTCTTCGTCGACGACGGCAACATCATCACCAGCGCCGGCACCGCGGCCGGGATCGATGCCTGCCTGCACCTGGTACGCCGCGAACTCGGCAGTGCCGTGGCGACTCGCATCGCCCGCCGGATGGTCGTCCCGCCGCAGCGCGACGGCGGCCAGCGCCAGTACGTCGAGGTCCCGGTGCCCGAGTCGTCGGGCGAGAGCCTGCAGCCGGTGCTGGACTGGATGGTCGACAACCTGACCGTCGATCACACCGTGCCGGCCTTGGCCCGCCAGGCCCAGATGTCGGAGCGCACCTTCGCCCGGCGCTTCGTCGCGGAGACCGGGACCACCCCGCTGAAGTGGGTCACCACCCAGCGAGTGCTGCGCGCCCGGACGTTGCTCGAGCAGACCCGGATGGGGATCGAACAGATCGCCGCCGAATCCGGATTCGGCACGGCCGCACTGCTGCGGCACCACTTCCGCCGCGTCGTCGGCGTACCGCCTCAGGACTATCGGCGCACGTTCCGCACCACAGCGTGACCGGACGTGATCTGATGCACACGATTTGCAACCACCCCGGGGCGTCCCACTAGGATCACTGAAGTATCACGGGGGGATAACGGGTACTCGGGGGGACACGGCCGAAATTGATTCGGCGAGTCGAGCCAAGCTGGAGCTTCTGTGTCCACGCCGTCCCCGCCCCGGGTCCCGTCGGCGCGCCGTTTGAGCTGGGACGTTGTCCGCGTCCTCGCCGTTCTGGCCGTCGTTTTCACCCACACCACCTACATGGGTCCCTTCCTCCATCCGGAGCTCGGTGCACCCCTCACTCCGCACCCCTTCCAAGTCGGCGCCAGCATCCTGCTGGTGATCAGCGCGTACTTCGTCTGCGTCACCGTCCGGAAGGACGGATCCACCCTCCGCTGGCTGTGGCGGCGCTACGCGCGGGTGGTCCCGCCGTACCTGGCGGCCGTCGTCATCACCTACACCGCGCTGGTGCTGTTCGGTCCGAGCAAGTGGACGCTGCCCACGCCCCATGACCTGTGGGGCAATCTCACGCTGACCAGCTCGTTCGACCCGACCGTGCGGATGATCGACGGTTCGTACTGGACGCTGCCGCTGCAGCTGATGGCCTTCACCGCCGCCGCTGTTCTCTGGCCGCGGGGCGCCGCGACCGGCCACAGAATCACCGCACTGCTCTGGGTGATGATCCTGGCGCCGGTGATCCTGCAGTGGAACGACCGGATCGCGAACAGCCCGCTCTGGGTGATCCAGATCTGGAACGGCCTGGGCATCCACCGACTGCAGTTGTTCGCCATCGGCATCGCCATCTGGCTCTGGTCGAAGCACCGGATCGGCTTCGTGCATCTGGGTGCGCTGCTCGTCGCGACCGTGTTCGCGCACCACGCGCAGACTGACGACCTACCGTCCTCGCTCGGCATGGGCGTCCTGCTGGTGGTCGTCGCCGGGGCGGCCCGCGGGCCGGACTGGACTGTCTTCGAGCCAGTACGCCGACCGATCGAGTTCCTGGCGAAGATCTCGTTCGGGATCTACCTGCTCAACCAGGAGCTCGGCTACTTGGTCGCCTGGCACCTGATGGAACTGGGCGTCGGCCGGGTCGGCCAGATCGCCGGCGCGGTCGCTGCGGCGATCCTGCTGGCCTGGCTGCTCACCCGGTACGTCGAGCAACCGGCGTACCGGCTGTTGACCACGCTGAAGCCGGTACGGCGGCTCGGAGTGCGCGCGGTGGCCTGGCTGACTACTTGACATCGGATACCCGTGAGCTAATACTCGATCTCGAATAGTCGAGATCGAGGAGTCTGTCATGGCGAAACGCAAGGTGGCGAACCCACTCGCCTTCGCCGTGCTCGGCAGCCTGTCCGAGCGCCCGATGCACCCGTACGAGATCTCGACGACCCTCCGGAGCCGCGGCAAGGACTCCAGCATCAAGCTGAACTACGGCTCGCTGTACTCCGTCGTCGGCGCTCTGGAGAAGCACGGCTTCATCGAGGCGCAGGAGACCCTCCGGGACGGCAATCGCCCGGAGCGGACGGTCTATCGGCTGACGAAAGCCGGTGAGGCCGAGTTCGCCGACTGGCTGACCGAGCTGATCGGATCACCGGCGCGCGAGTTCCACCCGCTGGAGGCCGGCCTGGCGTACATGCCGGGCCTGCAGCCGGACCGGGTGGTCGAGCTGCTCGAGCAGCGCCTCACGGCGGTCGACGCGGAGATCGAGCAGATCGTCGCGGCGCACGAGCAGATGGTGTCGATGGATTTCCCGCGCGTCTTCTGGGTCGAGTCGGAGCTCCGGCTAGCCCTCCTCAAGGCGGAGTCGGCGTACGTCCATCAGCTCGCCGAGGAGATCCGGACCGATGCACTGAGCGGCTCGGGCTTCTGGCGACAGGCGTGGAAGACCTCGATCGAGCAAGGCATCAGTCCGGCGGATCAGCTCAAGGATCCGGTCAAGTACTTCGGCCAGGAGTTCGCCTGGATGAAGCACCAGTAGAACGACCCCGACCCACGGCGCGGCAACGCCAAGGGTCAGGGCCGCAGTTTCCTCAGAGTCGGTCCGAAGACCGGATATCCAAGGGCACACCATCAGGATAGCCAGACCCGGACCGGCTCCCCATCACACAGAGGGAGTCATCACCCATGGCTACGCATGCCCTGGAAGCAGTTGAACTGGTCAAGACGTATCCGGCCGGCCGCCGGAAACCACCGCTCCGAGCACTCGACGGACTGACCTTCAGCGTCGGCGAAGGCGTCGTACTCGGCCTGCTCGGTCCGAACGGCGCCGGCAAGTCGACCACCGTCAAGATCCTCACCACGTTGTCCCGGGCCGACTCCGGGACCGCCCGAGTTGCCGGGTACGACGTGATTCGCGAGCAGGGCAAGGTCCGGCACGCGATCGGTTACGTGCCGCAGAAATCCAGCTCGGACCCAATGGCCACCGGGATCGAGAACCTGGTGCTGGGCGGCCGGATCTTCGGTCTGTCCCGGACGGACGCCGTACGGCGGGCTACCGAACTGCTCGAGCGGTTCGGCCTGACCGAGTTCGGTGGTCGTCAGGTCAAGACGTACTCCGGCGGAATGCAGCGCAAGCTGGATGTCGCGCTCGGTCTGGTGCATCGGCCGCAGGTGTTGTTCCTCGACGAGCCGACGACCGGTCTCGATCCGGAAGCCCGCGCGGACCTGTGGACCGAGGTCGGACGACTGGCCGGTTCCGAGGGCCTGACCGTCCTGCTCACCACGCATTACCTCGAAGAGGCCGATCGGCTGGCCGACCAGCTCGCGATCGTCGACCACGGCAAGATCGTTGCCGAAGGCACCCCGGAAGGCCTCAAGTCCGAGCTGCGCGGTGACTCGGTGCACGTCGAACTCGTCGACGCCGATACCGACGGGACGGTCCGCACGTTACTGGGCCAACTCCCCGGCATCGCGGAAATAGTTGTCGAGGGCAAGGTGTTGCGGGCGCGCGTCGACCACGGTGCGACGGCAGTCCCCGCCGTACTGGGAATCCTTGAGGACAAGGCGATTCCGGTCTCCGCAGTGACGGTCTCCCGGCCGTCGCTGGATGACGTGTACCTGAGCTACACGGGTCGTTCGTTCCAGGCAGCTGAGGAGGCGGCGTGATGACGACTGCAGTTGCACACACCCGATTCATCACCGGTCGCTGGTTGCGCGCGTCGTACCGGCAACCGGCGCTCATCATCTTCACCTTGGTTCAACCGGCAATCTGGCTGCTGCTGTTCGGGCAGGTCTTCCAGGGGGTCGTGCAGATCCCCGGGTTCGGCGACTCGTCGTATATCGCCTTCCTGACGCCGGGCATCGTGATGATGACCGCGCTGATGTCGAGCGGCTGGAGCGGTACGACGTTCATCGCGGATATGGAACGCGGTGTGATGGACCGGCTGCTCGCGTCCCCGGTGAGCCGGGGCGGGCTGATGGCCGGGCAACTGATCAGCAATGCGACCAACACGTTGATCCAGACCGTGCTCGTGTTCGCGATCGGGATCGCGGCCGGAGCCCGGTACGACGGCGGCGCAGCCGGCTACGCGGTCACGGCCGTCGCATCGATGCTGATCGGGATCGCGTTCGGTTCGCTGTCCAACGCGGTTGCGCTGCTGACCCGGCAGCAGGAGGCGTTGATCGGGATCTCGCAGTTCGTCTCGCTACCGCTGACGTTCATGTCGTCGATCATGATCGATCCGAAGGTGGCACCGCACTGGGTGTCGGTCGCTGCCCGGTTCAACCCGGTCGACTGGGCCGCGGTCTCCGCCCGGCAGGCGCTGGCCGCCGACCCGGACTGGTCGTCGGTGCTGCGCCACGGCGGTTATCTGGTGGCGTTCACGCTGATCGTCGCGTGGCTGTCGACTCGCGCTTTCCGCACTTACCAGCGGTCGGTCTAAATACGGCCCTCGACCCAAGGGGCTGCAACCCCTTGGGTCGAGAACCAGCTTCGGTGTGGGCGGCGACGATCGCGTCCGCCGCTTCCCAGGGTTCGGCCGCGGCGTCCGGGCGGACGATCGCCCCGGACCGCTGGGCGCTGAAGTGCGTGAGTACGGCGTCCTCGATCGCACGATCGCTGGTGGTGTTAACGAGAACATCGAGGCGGTGATGGTAGCCGAGAATGCCCGCCACGGCGTGGTCGGCACGCTCCGGAGCGAACCCGAGCGCCTCGACCTGCCGGGGGAAGGCGCCGACCAGGTCGTACACGGACTCCGGCTCCCGGGCCGCTGCGACGACGACCGCGCCGGACGCGGCAGCCGCGGCCACGATCGAGCGACCCAGCGCGCCGTCCGCCCCGGTCACCAGCCAGACCTTCGCCATCCCGTGCTTCCCCTCGGTCTCCATAGCCCACCCTAAGTCAGACCCTAGTCCAAGTTGATGACATAGTCTGCAGATGGACTCTGACTCGGCGATAGTCGATGCTGCCCCGCTGGGCCGCCGGGAGCGGAGCAAGGCGGCACTGCGACAGCGACTGCTGGAGGCGGCACTGGCTGCCTTCGCCGAGAAGGACTACCGGTCCGCCACCATCGACGAGATCGCCGAACGCGCCGATGTCGCCCGGGCCACGGCGTTCAACCACTTCCCGCGCAAGGAAGACTTCCTGCTCGCGCTCATCCTTCGGCGGCGGCAGAGCGTCCGCGAAGGCCTTGAGCAGCTCCTCGAGGCCGGCGACCGACCAGTGCTCGACGTCATCCGGACCGTGGCCAAGGCAGCCGTCGACTCCTACGAGGCCAACCGGCACACCAACCAGGCGATGATGCGCGCGATGCTGCAGTCCGGCGTGATGGCCACGTCCGGCTCGCACGCGACCGGCCTGCTCTTCGGCAAGGCGATCGCCCTCGGGCAGGAGCGCGGCGAGATCCGCACCGACCTGGATCCCTACGCGATCGGCAACGTGATCTTCGACAGCTACACCGGCATCCTCTATCGCTGGGGCCTCGGCGAGCTCGACGGTCCGCTCCAGCAAGCGTTCGACACTTCGCTTGAAGTCGTGGTCGCGGGAATTTCACTGCGCTAGCCGGCGCGCGGAACGCGTCTTTCCGGCACGCTTGAAGCAACTGACCGTTGCTGTGAGGAGAATGCGCATGAGCAGAGCGAGTCGCCGGGCCGTCCTCGGCGGTGCTGTCGCCACCGCCGCCGGTATCGCCGCCAGTGGAACATCCACCGCCGCCCGCCGCCCAGCGGGCAAGTTCACCGGGAAGGTCGTGCTGATCACCGGCGGGACCTCGGGTATCGGCGAGGCCGCCGCCCGGGGCTTCGCCGCCGCCGGTGCGCGGGTCGCCTTCGGAGGCCGGCGAACCGCACTGGGGCGCGAGGTCGAGCGGACAATCCGAGCTGGTCGCGGCGAAGCGACGTACCTGGAGCTGGATGTTCGCGAACCGGGCTCGGTGCAGAACTTCGTCGACACCGCTGTGCGTCAGTACGGGCGGCTCGACATCGCGTTCAACAACGCCGGGGTGCCGGTGGGGTCGGTCGCGGAGTGGGAGGACGGGCTGGCGACGAACGCGCGTGGGCAGTTCCTCTCGATGAAGTACGAGCTCCCGCATTTGATTGCTAGTGGAGGTGGGCACATCATCAGCAACTCGCCGGCGGCGCAGGATCTGGTTCGGACTGCGGCGGCCGAGTACGCCGTACAAGGGGTGCGCGTGAACACGATCCTGTCGGGGGCCGTTCCGGCTGCCGCGGCCGCTAGTGCTGTGCTCGGGCTGGCTGGTGACGAGTTCGGCTATCTGACTGGCGCGACGATCCCGGTCGGCGGTGGGCTCGCCTGATGAAGGCCGTTGTCGTGCATGGGCCGGGTGACGTTCGCGTCGAGGAACGGCCGGATCCTTCGCCGGGTCGTGATGAGGTGCTGGTCGCGATGGAGTGGGGCGGGATCTGCGGGAGTGACATCTCGTATGCCCAGCACGGCTCATCCGGTACGGCGGTGCTCCGGCACCCGTTGGTTCTCGGCCACGAGGTGGCCGGGCGGATCGCCGTACTGGGTGCTGGGGTTTCCGCTTATGGCGTGGGTGATGCGGTGACCGTGCATCCGGCCTCGCCTTCGTCGGAGCCCTTGCCTGGATTGGTCGCCGGCCGGACGAATCTGCATCGGGAGGTTCGGTACTTCGGGTCGGCGGCTTTCTCGCCCCATGAGGATGGCGGCTTCTCGTCGTACCGGGTGGTGCGGGCGGATCAGCTGCGGGCGTTGCCGGCGGGCTTGTCGACGCGGGTTGCTGCGTTGGCCGAACCGCTCGCCGTGGCGTTGCATGCGGTTGGCCGGTTGGGGGAGGTGCGCGGTCAGACCGTGTTTGTGAACGGCGCTGGGTCGATCGGCGCGCTGGTAGTCGCGGCGTTGAAGGCACGCGGGGCCGCGCGGGTGTTGTGTGCGGACGTGAACGCTAACGCGTTGACGATGGCGTCCGCGTTGGGTGCGGACGAGTTGTTCGATGCCCGTGAGGCGTTGCCGACCGATTGCGCGTCGGTGGTCGAGGCTTCTGGGGTTTCGGCGGCCCTCGGGGGTGTGCTGCGCGCGACGGCTCGCGGCGGAACCGTCGTACAGGTTGGGAATCTGCCGATGGCGCCGACGCCTTCGGTGCTCGCGGATCTGGTCAGCCGGGAGATCACGTGGACCGGTTCGTACCGGTTCGTCGACGAGATCACCGAGGCGGTCGCGTTGCTGGCCGGCGGGCTCGACGTGACAGCGCTGATCGCGGCCGAGTACGACCTCTCGGATGCCGCGGCCGCTCTTGCAGCGGCCGCGTCGACGGCTGGGAAAGTCTTACTACGCTTGAGCTAGAGCTTCGGCGTACCAGGGCTTGATGATCCCGTCGATGATCGCGAGCCGCTCGTCGAACGGGATGAAGGCGGACTTCATCGCATTGATCGCGAACCACCGGAAGTCCGCCAGCCCGTAATCGAAAGCCTCCGCGAGCAACGCCAGCTCGCGACTCATCGACGTACCGGACATCAACCGGTTGTCGGTGTTGACGGTCACGCGGAAGCGCAACTTGGTGAGCAACCCGATCGGGTGCTCGGCGATCGACGCGGCCGCGCCGGTCTGCAGGTTCGAACTCGGGGCCATCTCCAACGGGATCCGCCGATCCCGCACGTACGCCGCCAGTCGCCCGAGCTCGACCTTTTCACCGGCCGGGTCGTGGCTGATGTCGTCGATGATCCGCACCCCGTGCCCCAGCCGGTCCGCGCCACACCACTGAATCGCCTGCCAGATCGACGGCAACCCGAACGCCTCACCCGCGTGGATCGTGAAGTGGGCGTTCTCCCGCTGCAAGTACTCGAACGCATCCAGATGCCGGGTAGGCGGATACCCCGCCTCAGCCCCGGCAATGTCGAACCCCACCACACCCGCATCCCGGTACGCGACCGACAACTCCGCAATCTCCATCGACCGCGCCTGATGCCGCATAGCCGTCAGCAACTGCCGAGCCACGATCGGCCGCTCCGCCACCGCCATCCCGTGCTCGAACCCCGCTCGCACGGCATCCACCACCTGCTCCAGCGACAACCCCTTGGTCAGATGCTGCTCCGGCGCATACCGCACCTCCGCATACACCACCCCGTCAGCCGCCAGATCCTGCACACACTCACTGGCCACCCGCGTGATCGCCTCAGCCGTCTGCATCACCGCCACCGTGTGATCAAACGTCTCCAGGTACCGCTCCAGCGACCCCGAGTCCGCCGACTCGACGAACCAGGCCCCCAACTCCGCCGGATCCTCCCGCGGCACCCGATGCCCGATCTCCCGCGCCAGCTCCACCACGGTCCCCGGCCGCAACCCACCGTCAAGATGGTCATGCAGAAGCACCTTCGGCGCCCCACTCAACTGCTCAGGCGTGATCATCCACCCATCTTGCCACCGGGTGTCAGGCCGGGTTGATGCGGAAGGCGGGGACGCCGGGGGCGATGTGGCGGAGGACCTCGTCGGGGGAGTTCTTGGTGACGTCGCCTTCGAAGAAGGCGCCTACTTCCCAGGACCACTTCTTGAGGTAGAGGCGGAGGATGTCGAGTTTGTCGGCGTCGGCCAGTTCTTCGGCGTGGAAGGTTTCCGTGCTGCGACCCAGTTGGAGGCGGGCTTCGGGGGTGGCGCGGAGGTTGCGGACCCACTGGGTGTGGCCGCGGGGGGCCACCAGGTAGCGCTGGCCGTCGATGACCAGGAGGTTGACGGGGGTGCTGCGCCACTCGCCGGACTTGCGGCCGCGGACCGAGAGGACGCGGCTGCCCATCAGGCTGAGGCCGACTTTGGTGAGCCGGGCGACGATCCGGTTGAAGACGCGCATGCTGCCTTCGCCGGCGGTGATGACGCGCTTGCTGTCGTAGGTCTGCTTGTAGTCCGGCATCGTCGTGCACTCCTTCTGAGCGGTTTGCGAGAGCAGTGCTCTCTGTTGTGATCAGTGAACACGTGAGCAGTGATCATTGTCAAGAGCAGTGCTCTCGGTTTTGTGGCAGACTGGGCTCATGAGCGCTCCACGAACTGCCCGTGAGCGGGCCCGGGCCGAGTTGACGGACGAGATCAAGGCGGCCGCGCGACGGCAGTTGGAGACCAGCGGGGCCGAGAGTTTGTCGTTGCGGGCGATCTCCCGCGAGCTCGGGATGGTGTCGTCGGCGCTCTATCGGTACTTCCCGAGCCGGGACGAGTTGCTCACCGCGCTCATCATCGACGCGTACGACGCCCTCGGCGAGGCCGCCGAAGCCGCGGCCCGGAAGGAGTACCCGCACCCCCGCGAAGCCTGGGTCGCGGTGTACGCCGCCGTCCGCGACTGGGCCCGCGCGAACCCGCACGAGTACGCGCTGATCTACGGCTCCCCCATCACCGGCTACCAGGCCCCGCAGACGACCGTGCAGCCCGCGATCCGGGTGCCGCTGGTGCTGTTGGGCATCATCTCCCAAGCCCGCGCGGAGGGTTGGCTGCCGGAGCTGGATGCCCCGGAACCCACCGGCCGACTCGCCGAGCAGGTCGACGTGATCGCGCCGCTGGCACCCGGCGTACCGCGGCCGATGCTGCTGCGGCTGGTGATCGCGTGGACGCAGCTCTTCGGGATGCTCAGCTTCGAGCTGTTCGGTCAGCTGGTCGGATCGATGGATCCCGCCGACGACTTCTTCACCGAGACCAGCCGGCAGATGGCCAAGTACGTCGGGATCAGCTGAACGCCTTCGGCAGTATCAGCTGAATGCCTTCGGCAGGGGTAGCGGCAGCGCTCGCCGTACTCGCTGCACGTAGTCCTCGCGCGGGATCGAGATCGCGCCCATCGTCGCGAGATGGTCGGTCACCCACTGGATGTCGAACACCCGCTCGGCCGCGTACTCGTCGTCCAGCAGCTCGATCAGTCCGGCCACGGCGGCCTTCGACCCGTCGGTCTTGTGGTGGAACATCGACTCCCCGGCGAACAGTCCGCCGATCGCGACGCCGTACAGACCGCCCGCGAGCTCGTCGCCGTCCCACGCCTCGACCGAGTGCACCCAGCCGAGCCGATGCAGTTCGGTGTACGACGCGATGATGTCCCGATCGATCCATGCCCCGGTACGGCGCGGATCCGCGCACGCCCGGATCACTTGGTCGAACGCCGTGTTCACCCGGATCTCGAACTTGCTCCGGGCCCGCCGTACCGTCCGCGTCGGCCGGTACCCGGCCACCTCGATCACGCCGCGGTCGACCGGCGACCACCACAGCACCGAAGCGCGGTGGTCCGGCATCGGGAACAACCCCTGCCGGTACGCCGCCAGTACCGTCCCCGGATGCAGATCCGCCCCACCGGCCACGACGTCGCTGTCGCCGGCGACCGACACCGGCGGGAAGTCCCAAACAGACGCAGCAGGCTCGACAGGCACTCTCACATCCTGGACCACGTACGGATCCCAGGGGACACCGAGGGTTTCTCCCGAGTGGTGATCGGACACCAGCCACGTAGAGTTGAGGTACGCCCGGGGTCTCCGACGCATGGGCGGGAAGGAGCACCCGTGGCCGGAGTAGCCAGGTTCGTCGCCAGTAGTCTCGCGCCCGCCGCCCAGCGGTTCGCGCCCCAAGCCGCGGCGGGCGTACTGCGCCAGATCCTCGAGTTCGCCATCGACGGGTACCAGCGTTTCCCGAGTGCCGAGCGGGTCGCGGAGAACAAACTCGCGAAGGTCGGCGGCGACACCCAGCTCGCCATCGACGCCGTGGTCGACCAGCACATCCGACTGGCCGGCGTACAGGGCTTCGTCACCAGCATCGGCGGCCTGGTCACGCTCCCGGTCGCCCTCCCCGCGAACATGACCGGCCTGGCCATCGTGCAGGCCCGGATGGTCGCCGCGATCGCCCACATCCGTGGCTACGACCTCGACGACCCCCGAGTTCGTACGGCGGTCATCACCTGCCTGCTCGGCGAGGACGGCGTCACCGACCGACTGAAGAAGTCCAGCCTGGTCACGTCGCCACTCGCGATCGCGACCGCACCCGTCTTCGACCCCGAACTGGACCGCCAGGTCGCCACCGAGGTCGTCGCCGAACTGATCGCCCGAGTCAGCGGCAAACGGATGGCCATCACCGTCACCCGCCGCGTCCCACTCCTCGGTGGCGCCGTCGGAGCAGGGGTCGACGGCTGGTCGACGTACCGGATCGGTCAGTACGCCGACAAGAGCCTCATCCGCCGCATCCGCCGCCCAATCGAGCCCTAGCCCCCGTGGTCGCGCCGTTCTGGGGACCGACGCTCGACTGCCCGGAGCCGCTCCGGCTGGCCGAGTTCTACCAACAGCTCGCCGGCGGCGAGCTCACCGTGGTCACCGAGGCCTTCGTCGAACTGCGGTTCGACGCGTTCAGCCTCGGCTTCCAGCGTGACCTGAACTACCGAACCCCGACCTGGCCGGATCCGCGGGTGCCGCAGCAGTGCCACCTCGACTTCATGGCTGCGGACCTGGACGCCGAGCAGGCTCGCATCGTGAAAGCCGGCGCGGTCCCAACCGCCGTACAGCCAGAGCCGACGACATTCCGCGTGTTCCTCGATCCGGCCGGCCATCCGTTCTGCCTGACCACGTGGCGGACGCCGAGCGGTCCGTCCGAATCACGCTGACCTCACCAGTCCCAGGCCGGAGTCACCACGAGCTCAGCAGCCGCCCAGCACGGCGGCGTTGTACTCCATCGAGCCCTTCGGGTATCTCGCGCCGCACAGCGAGCTACCCACCCACTGCGTCCGGTACGACCGCCACGGGCCGCTCTCGGTCGTGTACGAGCGTCCGCCGGGCTTGCAGACGTGGTAGGAGTACCGGCCGCCGTACACCTTGGTCCCGGACCACACGACGTACCGGCGCTGCCGCGGCGGCGTCGGGAACGTCCAGGTGTCGGTGATCGACTTCGAGGTGGTCCGCGATCCGGCGACCGCCAGCTTCGCGCCGACAGTGACGCTCGCCTTGGCGAGGACTACGCCGGCCTTCGCCGACGCCTCCGTGGTGACGTCGATCCCGGCGGAGAACGTCCGGTCCACCTTGATCGTGACCGTCCGGGTCAAGTTGCTGCCCGGCGCGATCGAGACGCCTTGCATGTGGGTCGGTGCATTGGTGACCTTGGTCCCGCTGACCGTCGCCCACTTCTCACCGGCCTTGCAGACCTGCGGGTAGGCCGACGCCGTACCCGGTGCGACGGCGATCAGGGCCGGTGCTGCCAAGGCCAGGACCGTTGCGATCCGGATCCCCCTACGAACCTTCATGAGCCACCTCTTCGTCCGTGTCCGGCACCCACTGTGAGCGCCGTGCAACAGACTGGCGTGGGCTCACGCGACCGAACAGGGACAAAGTGGTACACCGCTGCCGTCAGGCTGGTGGCGTCGTCCCATGCGCCGCGTAGACCTCTTCGGCCAGGCCCAACTGTTCCCGCCCTTCGGCACTCCGGCCCACAGCGAGGTAGCTGCGCCCGAGGCCCGTCCGAGCGCGTGCCTCCCGATGCCAAAGCTCATGCTCCACAGCGATCTCCAGGCTCTCGGAGTAGACCTCCAAGGCCTCCGGATGCTTCCCGAGCTCGCCATAGGCAGCGCCCAGTTCGCACAACGCCTCGGCCAGCACGCCCCACCTGTCGTGCCCGCGAATACCGTCGACCGCCGCCAGTAGCACCGGAACCGCCACAGCCGCTTGACCGCACTCCCGCAACGACGAGCCTGCGCTGATGCGCATCCGGCACAGCACATTCACGTCGTCCTGCACGAGCGCGATCGCCCGCTCGAACGGCTCCAACTGTCGCTCCGGCTCGCCGTTGCGGCCGTACAGCATGCCGAGCGTCAGCTGCGCCCACGCCCCGAGGTCAGCAGCCTCGGGCTCCCGAGCGATCAGCTCCAGCGCCTCCTGCACAGACCGGAAGCCCTCCGCCGCGCGATCAGCCTGTTCAAGCATGTGGGCGAGATTCACCAGTGAGCTGGTCAGGAACCGCGGCTTCCCGATCAGCCGCGCCGCCTCCGTCGCCAGCGCCAACTGGTCTGCGGCGGCAGAGAAGTCGTCGAGCTCACCGAGCGCCAGGCCCAGGTCGAAGTGCACGAGTGCCGCCCCGACCGGATCCGACCGCAGCTCGACCACCTCGGCCGCTGCGCGGTTCACATCGCGCCACTCCAGCCACCGCTGCCGCGCCGGCCCGAAAACGTTCATCCCGGCCGCGATCCCGACGGCGAGCTGCCGATCCTCCGCAGTACCCCGCACAGCCCGCCGTACCAGCTCGACGAGGGTGCTCCGGTCGGCGTCCAGCCAATCCAGAACCTCCTCGAGCTCGGTCAGATCGCGGGCCTGCTCAGCCCAGGCAGCATCCCGCCAAGCCGCACTCATCGGCGCCTCGCCCGCCAACTCGTCGGCCCGCCACAGCATCGCGAGGTAGCACCTGAGCACCCGCTCCCCGACGACCCGCTGGTCCTGAGTGCTCGCACCCTCACGCCCCACAGCCCGCACCAGGTCGTGCAGCCGGTAGCGGTGCAGCGTCGGCGCCTCCAGCAGGTGTACGTCGACCAGTCGGTCGAGCAGCTCTTCCGTATCGTCGAGCGTCCGCCCCAGCGCCGCTGCCGCGACCCGCAGCGGGAACTCACCGGGATCGAGCAGAGCCAGTACGGCGAACGCATCCGCCGCACCCCGATCGGCCGGTACCGACCGCAAGTCGTCGATCGAAAGCGCGATCGACGCGCGGACACCGGTCTCCCCCTCGGCGAGCACGCCGAGCCGGGTACTCGCATCGGCCAGCCGGTCCGCAAGCTCCTGAATCGGCCGACCGGCCGACAGCCGGGTACCCGCGATGCGAAGCGCGAGCGGCAGGTTGCCGCAGGCATGGACGACGGTCAGCGCCGCCTCGGGTTCGGCCGCGACGAGCGCCGCACCGATGACCTCGCCGAGCAGGTGCAGCGCCTCGTCATCGGACAGCACATCGAGTCGCAGATGCAGCGCACCGGCCAGCTGGTCGAGCAGCCGGCGACTGGTGATCACTGCCGCGGATCCCGACGTACCGGGGATCAGTGGGGCGACTTGGTCCACCGTGGCCGCGTCGTCCAGTACGACGAGGACGCGGCGACCCGCGATCGCGGTCCGATAGCGAGCTGTCGCCGCAGCGAGGTCGTCGGGGATCTCCTGCGCCGGTACGCCGAGGGCTCGCAAGAGGGAGGCGGTGGCCTGCAGCGGTGGGATGGGCTCGGTCTCGCCCCGCAGGTTCAAGTAGATGCGGCCGTCGGGGAACGCGTCCTCGACGAGGTGACCGACGTGCACCGCGAGCGTGGTCTTGCCGACCCCGCCCATCCCGGTCACCGCGGAGATCACCACACTCGTCGCGTGCGCAGGCTCACCGGTCCGTCGCAGGAGCTCGGTCAGCGTCCGCACCGGCTCCGTCCGGCCGACGAAGTCGGTGACAGCCGCGGGCAGCCGGTCGGGAGTCTCGGCCGGGCGCCGAGCGGCCTGTTCGAGCAGGTCCCGTTCGTCGTCGGGGAGCTGCAAGGCGTTGGCCAGACTGCTCACGGTGAGAGCGCGGGGGTAGCGGCGCCGCCCGAGCTCGAGCGTGCGGATCGCCTCGACACTGAGTCCCGCGAGTTCGGCGAGCTGCTCCTGCGTGAGCCCGGCGTCAGCTCGGTGGCGACGTAGCAGTTCCGGTACGCCGCTCACGTCGTACTCGCCGCTCGGCCGGCCAGGAGCCAGCCGCGGAGGTCCGCGGGCGACCACGACGGTCTGCCGACCATCCGCGCAGCCGCTCGCCGCAATGCGGTCGGCATGCCGCCGCACAACTCGACGACCGCTTGTGTGGCCGCAGGGTCCTGCTGCCAGCGGTCGGGGCCCGTGATCCGGTGCAGCAACTGCACCGCATCCGGAGCCGGGAGGCCGGCCAGCTCGACGACGTTCTCCGCGACCGGAACCGGCTGCCGACTCGTCACGACGACCGACCCCTTTGTTGCCCTGGGCACCTTTTCCGGCTCGGCGTCGTCGAGTACGACGAGTCCACCTTCGGGTGCCCGGATCGGACCCGGCGTACTGCGGTGATGCACGAAGATCTCGCCGGCCGGAAACGCGACCTGCCGCGCGGCATGCACCGCCAACGCCGTCTTGCCCACACCCGCAGGCCCGGTGATCACGATCGCTCCGGGCGAGGCCAGTAGCGCGACCAGTCGACGTACCTCGTCGGCGCGGCCAGTGAAGTCCTGGACATCCGCCGGCAGCTCGTGGGGCACGGATTGCACTCCCACCGCGGCGGCGGCGAACTCGGCCCGCTCCGCTCCGGCCAGACCGAGTGCATCAGTCAGCAACTGGACAGTGTCGCCCCGCGGCGACTTGCGCCGACCGGACTCCAGGCTGCGAATCGTTTCAAACCCGACGCCGGACCGCTCGGCCAGGCTCGTCTGCGTCAGCTGGGCCGCGCCGCGGAACCTGCGCAACAACTCGCCGAACGAGGAATCCATCCCGCCCCCGAATCCGTTGCCCGATCGGGCAACCGGAATGCTACCCGGAGTGACAGGTCAGCCGGCGAGGGCCTGTACGACGCGGCTCGGCGAAGGCTTGCCGAGTTGTTCGGCCATCCAGACGCTGGTCTCGACGAGCTTGGGCAAATCGACGCCGGTACTGATCCCGAGACCGTTGAGCTGCCAGAGCAGGTCCTCAGTGGCGAGGTTGCCGGTGGCGGATTCGGCGTACGGGCAACCGCCGAGGCCGCCGGCCGAGCTGTCGACGGTGGTGACGCCTTCGCGGAGGGCGGTCAGGGTGTTGGCGAGCGCCTGACCGTAGGTGTCGTGGAAGTGGACGGCGAGTTTGTCGGTACCGACACCGGCCTTGGCGAAGGCCGAGATCAGAGCGGTCACGTGGCCCGGGGTTGCGACACCGATCGTGTCGCCGAGGGACAGCTCGTGGCAGCCGAGGTCGACCAGCCGGGCGCCGACCGTCACCACCTGCTCGATCGGTACGTCGCCCTCCCACGGATCGCCGTAACACATCGACACGTAGCCGCGGACGCTCAAACCCGCGGCCAACGCACGCTCGACAGTCGGCGTGAACATCGCGAACTGCTCGTCGACCGTCGAGTTCAGGTTCTTCGCCGCGAACGTCTCCGTGGCGCTGGCGAAGATCGCGATCTCGCGGACACCGGCCGCGAGCGCGCGGTCCAGGCCACGCTCGTTCGGGACCAGGACCGGGGCGCGGACATCGTCAGGCAGGTCGAGCTGCTCGAGCAGCTCGGTCGCGTCGGCGAGCTGAGGAACCCACTTCGGGTGCACGAAACTGGTCGTCTCCACGGTCCGCAGACCGGCGTCGACCAGCCGGCGGATGAACTCCGCCTTCACCTTGACGTCGACGATCGCGGACTCGTTCTGCAGTCCGTCGCGCGGTCCGACCTCGTAGATCGTGACCTGATCGGGCAATCCCTCGGTCTGTACGACCTGCGGTGTCCGCATCTCACCTCCAAGTGGGTGGGTTCTCCACCACAATGGCTCGTGATGACAACTCTGGCCGAAATTCTCCGTGGCGTCGAAGCCGGAGCCTTCCCGATCTCGGATCTGGGCGTGACGGTTGTCTCAGCGCCGTCCACCCGCGAGTGGTGCGTGATGGCGTTCACCGGACACATCGTGATCGCCGCGGACGTCGACGAGGCCTGGGTCGCCGAACGGCTCCCGGCCGGCGACATGCTCGCGCCGACAGCGCCGCCGTTCCTGACCGCGCTCACCGAACTGTCCGGACGCCAGGTGCACGGTCTCGACGCGATGCTCCTCGCCCCGGCCATCACCGACCCGGTTGAACGCGCCAACGCCGTGGCCGGTCTCGAGGAGTTCACCGACCACGATCATCCACGGGTGCTCCGGGCACTGGAGTTCCGCGACGAGGTCCGCGTGTACGGCGATCCGTCCGGGAGTGTGATGACGATCGGGTACGGCGTTGGCCGTCGTACCGAGTGTTCGGTCGAGGTCCCCGAGTCGGCCCGGGGCCAAGGGCACGGCCGCCGGCTCGTCCAGGCGGCTCGGGCCCTCATCCCCACTGATGCGCACATCTGGGCCCAGGTGAGCCCGGGCAATGCGGCATCCTTCCGCGCATTCCTCGCGGCGGGATATCGCATCGTCGGTTCGGAAACCCTGCTCTTCTAGGGGCAGTGCTCCACAGAGCGACCGGCGGTGGTGATCGCGGTGAGGTTGGTGAGTGTCGTCGGTACGGCGACCAGCGGGGTCAGTGTGCCGTCCGCGCGGCGGCGCCGGGTGGTGACCTTACCGCCCGAGATCACCGTCAGCTGGAGCTCGCCACCGACCGCGGACGCCGCGACCTGATCAGCCGGGTCGCCGGTCTGGGTCGGGGACTGCCAGCCGCCGTCAGCGTGTTGGATCGCGTAGTACAGCTGGCCACCCGCGGCGATCACGACCATCAGCTCGGCACCCACGGCAGTGATGGCCACCGACGTGACGCCGGCCATGGTGGCGAACAGGTTCCGCGGACTCCAGCTGCCGTTGGCATAGCGCACCCGGTGATAGATCCGGCCCGAAGCCTCGACCTGCACCAGGTGGAAGGAGCTGCGGAACTCAGTGGCAGCCACCAGGTTCGCGGCGTCGCCGAGCCGGTTCGGCCCGTCCCAGCGACCATCGGCGTACTGCATCGTGTGATGGACGACCCCGCCCGCGGCGAAGGCTGTCTGCAGGCTGCCGACCACCACCGCGGTCGACATCGAAGTGATACCGCCGAGCACGGTGAACTGATTCCGCGAACCCCAACTGCCATCCACCGCGCGCACCCGGTGGTAGATCGAGTCGCCGGTCACCTCCATCAGATCCAGAGCGCCGTTGCGCTCACACGCCGAGACCAGCCGAGCTGGACCACCCAAGGGGTTCGGGCCCACCCAGGTGCCGCCGACCTGCTGGATCCCGTGATGTACGCCGCTGTCCGTGGCCACGACGAGCTGCAGCTCCGGGTCGAGCGCCGTACCGGTTGAGTCCAGCCGGTAGAGCGCGGCCGCGCCGGGGGCGAGGGAGACCGCGATCGACGCCGGGCTCGCCTGCGCCGCGTAGGTCCTGGTCGCCGGATCGAACCGCGAGACGCTGGAAACCGTTGTGGTGTTCACGTTCAGGGTCGCCGTGGCGGCGTTCGCGTGCGACCAGTTCGCCACCCACAACCACCGGGTCAGCAACTTGCGGTCCTTGCTGCGGAACGTGCCGAGCACGACCGGGCTGCCGCTGGTGCCGGTCAGGAACCGGTCTGGCGTGAACGCCTCCGCGTTCTGCGGAACCGAACCGTTGGCGTGCACTACCCGGTCCGACACGAGCGGCTTCACCTGTGCACCGGCCGGCGCGAGCCAGTCCTTGTTCAGCGTCTTCGCGTATCCGTAGAGCGGTGACCGATTGCCCTCGTAGTCGATCAGCCCCGGGCCGAAGTTCGCCGGCGTCCCCGGCGGCTCCGGCGACCAGTAGCAGAAGTACTGGATGCCCTTGCAGCCGTACGCCAGGCTGACGTTGACCTGCCAGGCGAGCTCCGCGGCCGAAGGCGATCGGTAGTCCAGGTGCGGGACGGACAGGATGTAGATCCAAGTAGGTACGCCGGCGCCCAGACCGGCGGCGCGGAACTCCCGCCACTCGCCGCAGTAGTTGGGCATGTCGGTGCCGTTGTTCTTCAGCGGATAGCGGTCGTACGACAGCATGTCCGGCTGTACGACGCTGACGAACTCGTGGATGTACTCCCGCCAGGACCCCTGGTCGGGCAGCAGGTTGATGTTCAGCAACAGGTCCGGGGACAACGCGCGCAGGGCCGCCTGGCCGGCGCCGTTGGCAGGGAACTTCGAGGTGTCCAAGGGCTCGTCATCCAGCCGGAATCCGGCGAACGACGGATGCCGAAGGTACTCCGCCCGCCGCTGGATCGCCTCCAGCGGCCAGTTGACGACGATCGCCTTCAGCCCGACCTGATCGGTGAACGACAGTGTGGTGTGCACCGTCGCCGGGGACTCGACTTCCAGTTTCGTGCTGCCGTTCCCGACGAAGGAGAAGGTGAAACCGGCGTCCTTCATCTCCTGGAACCGCTCCAGCAGGTTGAACCTCGCCTGCATCGACGGCGGCCAGAAGGCGCCGATCGGGAACTCCGGCCCGGAGATGATCGGCAGGGTGGAGCAGGTGGCCGCGGCGGTCCCGACTGCCTGGGCGGCCTGGGTGGCCTGGGCTGCTGCCTGGGCGGTCGCGGTGGTTCCGGGCAGGAAGGGCAGGACGCCGGTCGCGGCCGCGAGCTTCAGCACTCCGCGGCGGTCGAGCGCCGGCCGGCCAGGTACCTTGGGAAGGTCGTTCATCGCAACTCCTCGTCCGGTGTGAGCTCTCCTGTCCGGCGAAAGTCGAGCACGCGCACCGCACGCGAGCCATCAGTGAAACCTCGGTCGAAGGGCGCAAAGTCCCTACGCTCAAGTGGTCGCGAAGGCGTTGACGCTCATCGAATGGTCAAGACCACTATCAGTCGAAGCGCTTCCGGCTGGGAGGGAATCTTGAACACACCTAAGCCGGTGGCGATTGCCCGCGCGTTCGGTCTGGACGCGGCCGACGGGGAGCTCATTCATATCAGGCGTGGTGACTCCGATGCCTGGCGGCTCACGACCTCAGGTGGGAGCTATTTCGTCAAGGGGTACTTGGCTGCCGATACGCCGGACTTGACCACGGCGATGGCATTCGAGCGCCGGGCATTCGAGGCGGGTGTGGACATGCCGGTCCCGATCGCGCCCGTCAATCCGGTCCTCGGGTGGGCGACTCGCGTTGATGGCCGGTGGTTTCGGATGTACCGATGGATCGAGCACGACCCGTCTCGTGCTGCTGTCGATGTCTCGTCCTGGCTTGGCCAGACAATGCTTCGCGTTCATCAGTTGGAGTCGGCCCGGATTGGCTTGCCTGGGTGGTGGCGGGTGGCGGTTCCACCGCCTGCGGTCTGGGAGGGGTGGCTCGCTTCGGCTCGGGCGCGTGAGGTCTCCTGGGCGAGGCTGTTGGGGGACTGTCTGCCGGACATCCTCGCGGTCGGCGAACACATTGCGGAGCTCGGCGAGATCGCTCCGGATGTCGTGACGACTCATGGCGACTTCAAGGACCACAACATCGTCAGGTCTGCGTCTGGTCCTGTGCTCGTGGATTGGGACAGCGTTCGGACCGACAGCGCAGCGCTCGAGGCGGGGAGGACGGCGTACATGTTCGGGGACGGCGAGGCCTCCCGCGTTGGAAGGATCCTTGCTGCGTACGTCGCTGCTGGTGGCGAGCTCGGATGGGCCGGCGCCGACGTGTTTCTCGGGGTCGCCAGACATCGCGTCCAGGTGCTGGGTGAGCAGATCCGCGTCTCGCTCGGGGAGTCCGCCAGTGCACGCTGGATGGGCGATCGCGCGACGATCGAAGCCAGTATCCGCACGAGGCTGCGAGACCTGCCCGGCACGATCGATCACCTGCGTCAGCTCGCATCCGGGGGAGCGTGAGACCTCAGCCGCATAGGATTCGACGGTGAGGTCGGCGACGGTGGAGGTGCGGGGAAGCTGGCTGCACTACGTCGAGGTCGGCGCCGGTGATCCAGTGCTGTTCCTGCATGGCAACCCCACTTCGTCGTACCTGTGGCGAAACGTCATCGATGAGGTGGCGCGAGCGGGCTGGCGGTGCATTGCTCTCGACCTGATCGGCATGGGCGGTTCCGGCAAGCCGATCCTTGACTACCGGCTCGTCGACCATCTGGGTTACGTCGAGGCCTTCATCGACGCATTGGGGCTTTCCGACCTCACTGTGGTCGGGCACGACTGGGGCGCCGTGATCGCCTTGGACCACGCGCGACGCTTCCGCTCTCGGGTTCGACAGGTCGCCTTCATGGAGGGCCACCTTCACGCCATCGACCGGTGGAGCGACCTGGACGAAGGCAGCCGGGAACTGTTCCAGAGATTGCGGACACCTGGTGTCGGCGAGCAGTTGATCATCCAGGAGAACTTCTTCGTCGAGGAAGTCCTGCCTGCGGGGATCCTCCGCACACTGAGCCAGGAGGAGCTGGATGCCTACCGCGCGCCGTACCACGATCCTGCCGCTCGCCTACCGGTCTGGCGCTGGCCGCAGGAGATCCCGATCGAGGGGGTACCCGCCGACGTGGCAGCGATCGTGACCGCCAACCAGGCAGTGCTTGTCGACCCGGAGCTACCGAAACTCCTGCTGCATGCGACACCCGGCGCGGTGATCGGGCCCGCCGAGGTCGCCTGGTGCCGTGAGCACGGGCGGGCGCTGACCATCGTCGACATCGGACCAGGAACGCACTTCCTTCCTGAGGATCGCCCGGCCGAGATCGCTGCGGCGCTCAGTGAATGGCTCGGCCGGCCGAACCCCTGAGATCGTCTGATCACTTGTCCGGTGGATCCTTCGAGATTCGGTGGGTGCCGGTGGGGTTGACGTGGAGTACGAAGCCGTGGGGTGTTGTCCACTCGATCGTCTTGGGGTCGATTCGGCGTACCTTCCATCCGGGGGCGTGGGTCTTTACCCGGTGTCCGTAGCGGCTCAGCGGTATGAGGTTCTGGGTGTTGGTTTGGCCTGGTGGGCCAAGGGGGTTGTAGGGCTGGATGTGGTCGAGGTCGATGTTGTTGGTGGTTTCGCGGGTGCCGTAGGGGAACAGTTCGGTGGGGTGGGTGAGCTTGACGTGTTCGCGGATCTGGTTGGTGGTTTCGTAGGCGTCGGAGCTGATTGCTTTGTTGAGGTCGATGACTGGTTTGACGAGGTAGGGGCCGTGGCCGACGAGGTCGGTGAGCTGGGTGGCGAGTAGTGGCCCGATGTCTTCTGCGCGCAGGACTCCGGTGCTGGTGGCGAGGGTGTGGTCGGTGAGGTGGACGTAGATTTCGGTCTTGCCTGGGCGTGCCGGGGTGGGCCGGTCACCTGGCGGGCGGGCGTGGGCGTCGCGCTTGATCTGGGCCAGCCGGGCTGCGAGAGCATGCAGCTCGTCTGGGGTCATTGACTCGCCCGCGTCGGACGCGCCGCCGCTGGCTACGTCGAACGGCTCGGCTGTCCGGTCGTCACAGTGATCGAGAGGATCAGGGAGATCGCTCTCGCCTGGATGGGGCGCTTCACGATCGGCCTCGTCATCGGGGCCGGGCTCGATGTCGGGGCCGGGCTCGTTGTCCGGGCCGGAGGTGACGTGGCGACCGGGATCCGGGCTCACACCGCTTGCCCGGTCAGCCGGCATCCCGTTGCCTGCAGCAACGTTGTGGGGCGACCCTGCCGGGTCAGAGGTGGTGCCAGACGCGGGCTCGAAGTCAGGCGTGGGAGTGGGGTCGATCGCAGATGCGCGGCCGGGTGTGGACGCGGGAGCGGGCGTGGGTGTGGGCGCAGACGCGGGAGCGGGTGTAGACGCGGGCGTGGACGCGGGAGCGGGCGTGGACGCGGGCGGGGACGCGGGAGCGGGCGTGGGTGTGGGCGCAGACGCGGGCGTGGACGCGGGCGCGGGCGTGGGAGCGGGCGTGGGAGCGGACGCCGGGGTGGGTGCAGACGCGGGTGAGGGTGACGGTCTGGCAGCAAACGCTGGATTGGATGCGGGCGCGGGAGCGGCGCCGACAGCAGGTACCGGGGCGGGGTCCGACGCGGGGTCGGAGTCAGGCGCGGGAGTGGGGTCGATCGCAGATGCGCGGGCGCGTGTAGACGCGGGAGCGGGTGTGGACGCGGGAGCGGGTGTAGCCACGGGGGTAGGTGCAGACGCCGGGGTGGGTGCAGACGCGAGTGTGGGTGATGGCCCGGCAGCAGACGCTGGATTGGATGCGGGCGTGGGGCCGACAGCAGGTACCGGGGCGGGGTCCGATGCGGGACCGGAGTCAGGCGCGGGAGTGGGGTTCGGGGTGGGGGTGTTGTGCTGGTGTTGTTGGGCTTGGGCGATGAGTTCGTTGGTGTAGGCGGTGTCGGGCATGATGCCTACTGCTTCTGCGCGGCGGGCTTGGATGCTGCGCCGGTCGCCTTGGGCGAGCAGGGCGTCGGCGATCTCGTCGATCTTTGCCTTGTGCCGCCGGACCGCCGCTGAGGCGGCCTTGATCACGCAGGTCTTGGTGCCGTGCTCGTCGGACTGGCCGACCCAGACACCGCGCTCGCGGGTCTTCTCGTCGGCTTCGGCTTTCGCCTGGGCGGGGTCGGCGTGCATCTTGGCCGCCTTGATGATCTTGGCCAGCCGGGTCGGCGAGATCGTGTCCAGCAGATGCGCGACGCGCTGGTCGACGTACAGCGCGGCTGCCAGGGACAGCTTCTCGCAGTCGCGGGCGAGGTTGCGTGCCTTCCAGGCCGCGACCTCCTCACCCAGCACCCGGGCCCAGACGAACGGGAAACGGTGCCGCAAGGCCAGCGAGTTCGCGAGATAGTCCCGTGCCACTCCCGGAGACACCCCCAGCACCGCGCCGTACTCAGAGATGCAGAACTCCATGACCGGCGGACAGCCCTCACCACCCAGCACTACTGCACGCTCGCGCCCGTCACTCGCACGGCGCCCCGGACGCCCCGGACACACGTCCGGATGGAAACGATCGGCGTACACGACCGCATGAACGAGGGATCGCGCAGCCGACCGGTACTCGGTCGCGCGCTCCTCGGCGGCCGACTCCAGCAAGTCGGCCGTCGAAAGCGTGGACAGCTCCTCCTCGAACATGTGTTCTAATATAGTCACAGAACGATAACGAGGCAAATCCGCCTTGTAGACAAGGGAATCCAGGCGTCAGTCGCGGTGGTAGGTGGGGGATTCGCCGGCGTAGAAGGTGCCTCGGTAGATGCCGTGGATGATCTCGGACTCGTAGCCGTCGAGTTCGGGGGCGCCTAGTTCGTGGGCGATGGCGAGTTCGGCGTGGGCGTCGTACGGGACGCGGACGAACTGGATGGAGAACGGTGCAGGGGCGGTGGAGTTCTCGACGCCTTCGAGGATTGTGTAGACGGGGGTCGGGTCGTGGAGGCTGTTGCCGACCGAGCCGACGTTGATGAGGGTGCGGCCTAGGTCGCATTCGTAGTAGGCGTCGTGGGTATCGCCGTAGGCGACGACTGTTGGCAGGGGGCCGTTGCCGGTGGCGGGGGTGTTCTCGAACATGCTGCGGTACGCCGTCTCGTCGTGGTCGAAGTAGACGCGGTGATGCACCGTGGTCGCGGACGCATGGAACAGGCGGATCTGCTGGCCGCTCAGCTGGAAGTCATGGCAGAACGGGAGGTTGAGCAGCCAGGTGTGCTGGTCGGCACGGAGCTCCTGTCGCCACCACAGCATGCTGCCGCCCGCGGGGTAGTCGCGTTCCGGGTCGGGGAGGAAGTCGTCCCAGTTGCCGAGGATGTTGACCTCGCAGACCTCACGGCACCGGTCGACCACCGCCTGGCCGCGAGGGCCCTTGCCGACGTAGTCGCCGAGGTTGAAGATCCGGGTGATACCGCGAGCCTCGATGTCCGCGAGGACTGCTTCAAGTGCGGTGAGGTTGCCGTGGACGTCCGAGATGAGGGCGATCCGCTCAAGCTGCATATCCGCCATAGTTCAAGCCCACCGAGGTGTGCGGCAACCCGTTTCTCACCAACCGCCCGAAGGACTGTCGTCGGCCCGACGGACCGTCGTGCTCGGACGAACCGGCGCTGCTGGTCGCGCACGCGTCGCCAACCAGCCACCCGGCGGACCGTCGCATTCGGACGAACCGGCGCCGCTGGTCGCCTATGTCCGCGACGACCGCGCGGACGAGCAAGCGTTGCCCCCTACCGCTCTCCGCCCCAACAGACCGTCGGAGTCGGAGGCGACGGCGCCGCTGGCCGCGCACGTCTGACTCACCAGCCGCCCGAGGGACCGTCGTACTCGAATGAACCGGGGCTGCTGGTCGCATAAGTTCGCGAGGACCGCGGGGAACCACCGGAGGCTCCGGACGGCCCTCCGCTCGACGAGCCGCCGTACGAACTGCCGCCTCCGGCGTGCGAGCTGCCGCCTGCGCCGGAGGACGCGCCACGTCCGCCACCGGACGAACCGCCACGCGAACCACCCGAGCCTCCGTGCGAACCGCCGCCGCTGGAACCGCCGCCTGAGCCGGTGGGGCCGAAGGAGCTGGGGGTGTTGGCGCCGCCACCGCCGTCGCCGGCGGAGTGTGCGGCGGCTCCGGCTACTGCGCCGCCGGCTTTGCGGGCTGCTGTGACGGCGGCTCCGGCCGCGCCTAGCCCGGCGCTCGCGGCGGCGCCGACTGTGCGGGCGCCGGTCGCCCCGCCGCCCGCTGCAGCGCCAGCACCACCGCCACCTCCGGAACCTAGGCGGGCGCGGCCGACGTTGATGGCACCGGTGGCTAGGCCGCCGGGGTCGGCTACCGAGCTGCCCATTGCTGCGCTGCCGCCGGCTACGGCTGCCGTCAGGGGTACGGCGAATCGGAGTAGCGCGGGTAGGGCGAAGACCGCGAGCATCAGCATCATGATTCCTGTCATCGCCTGCACCAGCTGGTTGTCGCTCGGCAGCATCGCGGACTGGTTGAGCTTCATCGCCGCCGCATAGATGAGCGCGGCCGCGGGCTTATACGCGATGAACGCGAGCGACCACCCGCAGAACTTGCGGAACCACGTCCGCCCGACCTCGGTGTTCGTGGCGGCGGCTGCTAATGGGAAGGTGCCGGCGAGGATGACGAGCATCGCGGAGCGGATCAGCAGGAGCACGATCTGGATCACCGAGGCGCACATGACCGAGATGGTGACGCAGATGGCGAGGATTACCTGGCCGGAGGCGATGCCGATCTCGGTGAAGCCGCCGTTCGCGACGATGCTCTGGAAGCCGGCGTCGACGTTGCCGCCGGCTGCCTTGGTGACGATGTCGTGGGCCAGGCCGTCGGACCACTCGGACAGCAACTGCAGCACCGCCGCTCCGGCACCGCAGACGAGCACGAAGATCATCATTGCCTTGAGCAACTCTTGAAGCGGTTTCGCTCGTTGCTCCCAGGCGGTTCGCACGCCGGCGATCAGGATCGCGACGGTGAAGATCGCAGTGACGACAGTGAATGTGCTGTGCTGCAGGTATTCGACTGGGCTGGTGTTCTTCCAGCCGCCGCCGGATTCGGTCGCGATTGTTGCGTTCGGCACCTTCAGCCACAAGGTCGCCATCGAGTGCATGGAGTCGAGTGCGGCCTGACTGGCCTGCTGGAGCAGGGAATCCAGGCTGGACGTCGCGACGGAGATGAAGCCTTCCTTGATCTGACAGCCGATCTCGAGCTTCCCGCACATCAGAGACCACTCCACTTCACGAAGTCGGCAAGGTTGCGAACCTGAGCGAACGGCGCCCCGATGGCAGCACCGGACGGCGGTGGTTGCAGCCGCCAGTCGTGGTCATGCCAGACCATCGTCACGGTGAGACTCATGTACTGCGTCTCCACCGGTACGGCGAGTGTCACCGTCACCTGGTCGCGGTTGGCGGCGAGCACGCGGTACCCGGCGAGCTGCGTCGGCGCTGTGTTGGTGGACGAGGTTTCTTTGGCGGTTGCGCGCAGGAGCTCGTCTGTTTCGGGGCCGGGCAGCATGAGCTTGCGGGCGGTCGCGGTCGCCTTGGTCTGATCGCCCAACGCAGCAAGCACGTTGTACGCCGCGAACACCGCACCCGTCGGCGAATGAGCAAAACACCGCCGGAACCCGTCGGAGTCGACAACCCCCGGTCCGAAGGCGGTCGACCGAGGAACAACCACCCGCCGACTCACCTCCCACCCGTCAACCGCAGGTGCCACCACCGGAACACCTTGATCCCCACCCGACAACGAGCACCCAGAACGAACTGAACGGGAGGAGGGCACGCAACCTGCAGAGCCGCCGCGACCGCCCGGGCAGGTGGTGGCGGGAACTGCTCGCGACTCGCCTCCTTCGCTCACCACGGCTGCGCCGGGGTTCGACAGGTGCGCGCCACCAGGCGAGTCCGCCGTACCGTCGGCGAGGAGCACGATGAGGCCGCAGGTGAGGACGGCGGCGATGACGATGCAGGCGGCCACGAAGCCGGGCCCGAAGGGTGTAGTGCTCTCGTTCTCGCTCATGGTGCAAGGCTGGCAAAGATCGGCCGATCGCCGCGGAAGTTATCCACAGGCACCCTCGGTACTGGTCTGGACAGGTGCCCGGTTACGCTCAGGAAGTTTGCGAGTGACGGTCGATCTGTAGCCAAAAGGTCACCCCGTGTAGCGAAGTGAACTAGTCAGCTACTAGAGTCCGCGCATGACCATCGCGCCTTCGCTTTGCTCGCCCCTAGCGCTCGCCGATGCAGAACCCACCCGCGCCGCGGAACCCTGGGAAAGCGACGTCATCACGGCCTACGGTCTGCTGCGGGAAGCCGCAGCCGAGCTGGATCAGTTGATGCGGCACTCTCTCAAGCGCAGTGGTCTGCAAATGGCAATGTTCGAACTGTTGCTGCGGCTGGCCCGCAGTCACGGGGAGAAGCAGCGTTTGACCTCCCTGGCCCGGGAGTTGACCGTCACCACCGGCGGCATCACCCGGCTCGTCGACCGTGCCGAGAACCTCGGCCTGGTTCGTCGCGAGCCGTGCCCTGACGACGCCCGCGGTTCGTACGCGGTGATCACCGAGGAGGGGAAGCGGCGGCTGCGCGAAGCACTGCCGGATCACCTCCTGGAGATCGACAGCCTGTGGATGTCGCAGCTGTCCGACGAGCGCGAGGTTGTGCTCGGCAAGCTGCGCCGGGTCCGGGACAACGCACGTCGCTGGCCGAACGGCCGGCCGGCGCTCTGAGCGAGCAGTAGATCAAGCAAGTACAACTTCAACGCATTACCCGGAACTAACGGATGGGGCGCTCGACTGGTGTCGGGCGCCCCTCCGCGTCAAGGTTGAGATGTGAATCAACATCGTGCGACCCGATGGCGTGGCGCGATCGGCGGCATCCTGGCCGCCCTCGCCGGTCTGGCAGCGGGCAGTGTCGCGGCCGGCTTACTCGGTACGTCGCAGACTCCCGTGGTCGCGATCGGCTCGGCGTTCATCGATCGAGTGCCGCCGTGGCTGAAGGACCTGGCGATCTCCTGGTTCGGCACGAACGACAAGACCGCGCTCCGGATCGGCATTCTGATCGTCCTGCTCGCGCTGGCCGCGATCGGCGGCATCCTCGCCGTACGGCGATATTGGGCCGGCGCACTGATCGTCGTCGCACTAGGCGGGGTCGCCGTGGCGGCCGCGTTGACCCGCGCGGACTCGGGCCAAACCGGATTCGTCCCGTCGGCCGTCGCCGGCCTGACCGCGCTCGGCGTACTACGTCTGAACACGAAACGTCTGGAACCGCTGATCGACTTCCCCGATGACGGCGTCAGCCGCCGGGGCTTTCTGCAGTTGTCGGGCGGTGTCGCGATCGGTTCGGCCGCGCTCGGCCTGCTCGGCCGCGTGATCAGCGGCAGCCGAACCGCGGTGGCGGACGCCCGCAGAAACCTCAAGCTGCCGCTACCGCCGTCACTCGAGCCACCGGCCGGCGTACAGGCTGAGGGTGCAACGCCATGGGCAACGCCGAACGAAGACTTCTACCGCATCGACACCGCGCTCGCCGTCCCGCAGATCATGCCGTCGGACTGGAAGCTGCGGATCCACGGCATGGTCGACAAGGAACTCAACCTCACCTTCGACGACCTGCTGAAGCGCAAGGTCATGCACAAGTGGGTCACGTTGACCTGTGTCAGCAACGAGGTCGGCGGCGACCTGATCGGCAACGCGTTGTGGTCCGGCGTACTCCTGAAAGACCTCCTCGAAGAAGCTGGCCCGTCGAAGGACGCCGACGCGATCCAGTCGACATCGAAGGACGGATTCACCGCCGGTACGCCGCTCAGTACGCTGCTCGACGATCGCCAGGCGATGCTCGCGTTCGCGATGAACGGTGAGCCGCTGCCGGTGGCACACGGGTTCCCGGTGCGGATCGTCGTACCGGGGTTGTACGGCTACGTGTCGGCGACGAAATGGCTGACCGATATCGAGGTGACGCGGTTCGATCAGTTCGAGGCGTACTGGACACCTCGGGGCTGGTCGGAGCTCGGGCCGATCAAGCTGTCGTCGCGGATCGACGTACCGCTTGGCAAGAAGGTGACCGCCGGACCGGTGACCGTGGCAGGCGTGGCGTGGGACCAGCATGTCGGGGTGTCGAAGGTCGAGGTCCGCGTCGATGGTGGCCCTTGGCAACAAACCACTCTGGCCGCGGACGGTTCGATCGACACCTGGCGGCAGTGGCACTGGACCTGGGACGCGCCGCGCGGGACGCACATCCTGCAGGTTCGCGCGGTCGACGCCAAGGGCACTCCGCAGATCGAAGCCTCCGCACCACCGGCGCCCGACGGGTCGACCGGCCTGCACACGATCAGCGTGAAGGTCGACTGACCGCGTCCAGCACGATCGGCAGGAAGGCGTGCTCAAGCGATCCCGCGGGAACGGCAGAAGGCTCGAGCAGGCTCTGTGAGCGCGCGCCCTCGTGGAGCGCGATCACCAGCCGGACGAACTGCTCGGCGGGCACGCTGAACTGCACATGACTCGCCGCTGAAATCTCCTCGACCAACCGGGTCAGGCTGGCCCGGAACATCGCGCGCTGCTCGGCCAGCGCCCGCGCCGCCTCGGGGTTGCGCAATGCGTGCAAAGTGAACTCTGTGGAGATCAGGTGCCACTGCCGCTGATCCCCGATAGCCTCGTCGAGCAGGCCCAGTACGGCGTCCAGCAGCGTGCCGGGCTGGTTGGCCAGTTCGGGCAGCAGCGCCTCGATCTGCTCGAGCAGCCGGTCGGTCGTTGCCTGGAACAACGCCAGCACCAGCTCGTCCTTGGAGCCGAAGTTCGAGTAGAACGCACCCCGCGTGAACCCGGCCTGGTCGCAGATGTCCTCGACCGAGGCACCGGCGAACCCGCGCTCGGCGAAGACTTCCAGCGCGCCTGCGAGCAGGCGGGCCCGAGTGGCGGTACGACTGCGCTTGGGTGCTTCCATAAGAGTAGGATACAGTTCTGTATTGAATACACAACCGTATTGAACTGCCGGAGAAGAAGGCGGAGCGTGAGATGCAGCTCGAGGCCACCAAGGTCAGCGTGTTCGGTCCGCACGCGCCGATGCTGACCGGCATGTCGGTGCAGGTCGACGAAAAGCAGGTCATCCTGCTGACCGGCTATCCGGGCCCCGGGCACGTGGCTGCCGCGCTGGCCCTCTCCGGTCGTCTCGTGCCGGACACCGGCGAGGTGACACTGCAGGGCTCCTCCGATCCCGCCGTACTGCGCCGCAAGGTCGCTGTGGTCGACGCGCCAGGAATTACCGAGCCGGATGACGCACTGCCTGTTCAGACGGTGGTCGGCGAGGAGCTGGCCATGGCTGGTCACAAGGCCGGCCGGAAGGCTGTGCTGGCGTGGCTGGAAGAACACGGTGCCGCTGAGCATGCCAACACCCGGTTCGAGCACCTCCCGGTCGCTGCACGCACCAGACTGCTCGCCGAGCTGACCGTCGCCCGGCCGGACGTGAAGGTCGTCATTCTGACCATGCCGGACCGCCATGGCGGCGATCCGCACGAGTGGTACGCACTGGGCCAGGATCTGGCCGACCGGGGCTACGCAGTCCTGATCACGTGCGCAGATACCTCCGCCCGGTTGCTCGACGTACCCGCAGATCAAGTTGAGGAGATGAAGGCGTGACCGCGCTCCGGATGGCCCTGAGTGAGCTCCGGCGGCTGACCGCTGGCCGACTGCCCAAGCTGGCCGTGGTCGCTCTACTGCTGGTCCCCGTCCTGTACGGCGGCCTGTATCTCTACGCGAACCACGATCCGTACAGCAGGCTCAACCAGATTCCCACCGCGGTCGTGGTGGAGGACGAGGGCACCACGCTGGCCACCGGCGAGAAGCTGAACGTCGGGCCGGAGGTGGCCGACGAGCTGGTCAAGTCGAAGAGCTTCGGCTGGCACAAGGTCACCCGCGCCGAGGCGACCAAGGGTGTGTCGGACGGCAAGTACGAGTTCGCCCTGGTGCTGCCCAAGTCGTTCTCCGGGGACCTGGCCTCCAGTGCGGACTTCACGCCGCGACAGGCGAACCTGGAGCTGATCACCAACGACGCCAACAACTACGTCGCGCACACCATCGCCAACCAGGTCGTCGCTCAGGTCACCAAGACCGTCGCGTCCCAGGTGAGCGAGACGGCGGCGAGCAAGCTGCTGGCCGGGTACAACACGATCCACGGTCAGATCAGCCAGGCTGCCTCAGGTGCAGCCCAGCTGCAGAACGGGCTGACGAGTGCGTCCACTGGCGTCGGCAAGCTGCAGTCCGGCGCCGGCCAGCTCAACACTGCCCAGCAGCAGCTGTCGGCCGGTGCGACCAAGCTGGCGACAGGAGCAGGACAGGCACAGCAGGGCGCGGCGAAGCTGGCCACTGGCGCTGACCAGCTCAGCGACGGCTTGGGCACGCTGAAGAGCAAGACTGCGAGCCTGCCGAAGCAGACCAAGGCGTTGGCGAACGGCGCCGACCAGGTGGCCGACGGCAACGAGAAGATCGCCGGTGTGGGTCGTCAGGTCGCCACTGCGTCGAACACGCTGGTCAAGGACCTCAAGGCGTTCGACAAGACGCTCGCAGCCCGTCTGAAGGCACAGGGCCTGAGCAACCACCAGATCAACCAGATCCTCTCCGAGACCGCCAAGCTGCGCGGTCCGGTCGTCCGGGCGAACACCAAGATCCAGTCGACCTCCACTCAGCTCAACCAGCTGGCCGGTGGCGCTCGCAAGGTGTCCAACGGCGCTGCCGCACTCGCCAAGGCCACACCAGCCCTAACCAACGGCATCAGTACGGCGGCCAATGGCGCCAAGCAGCTCGACACCGGGGCCGGCCAGCTGGCGACCGGTCTCACGACGCTGCAGTCCGGTGCGCAGCAGCTCGCGGCCGGTGAGAAGCAGGCGGTCACCGGGCAGGGGCAGCTCCTGGGCGGTGTGAACAGCCTTGCCAACGGTGTTACCCAGTTGAAGAACGGCGCGACGCAGCTGAACACCGGTCTGGAGAAGGGCGTCAAGCAGATCCCCAACCCGACCGCTGAGCAGCGCAAGGCGGTGGCCGAGACCCTGGGTGCACCTGTCACCCTGCAGAACGTCTCCCAGGCGAGTGCCGAGAGCTATGGCGCCGGTCTGGCCCCGTTCTTCCTCTGCCTGGCCTGCTGGATCGGTGCCTACGTGCTCTTCCTGCTGGTGCGGCCGCTCTCCCCGCGTGCACTCGCCGGACTGCAGTCGCCGTTCCGTGTCGCGCTCGGTGGCTGGCTGCCGCCCGCACTATTCGGTGCGATCCAGGCGGCGCTCGTCTTCACCGCGGTGACGCTCGGCCTCGGCATCAACACCGCGCACCCGTGGCTGACCGTCGGCTTCCTGATGCTGACCTCGATCACCTTCGTGGCGATCCTGCACGCGCTGGCCTCGTGGTTCGGTGCCATCGGTAAGTTCCTTGGCCTGGTGATGATGGTGGTCCAGCTGGTCAGCGCGGGCGGCACGTTCCCGTGGCAGACCATCCCGGCACCGCTGTACTTCTTCCACCACGCGCTGCCGATGAGCTACGCGATCGACGGCGTCCGCCACCTCATGTACGGCGGCTCCACCGCCTCACTCGGCAAGGACCTGCTGGCACTCGGCGCCTGGTTCGCAGTGGCACTGGCCGCGTCTACTCTGGCCGCACGCAAGCAGCGCGTCTGGCCCGCGAAGAAGCTGCAGCCAGAGCTCGCGTTGTAAACCAGGAGGCGGTGCTGGGATGACGACACCCACACAGGACGACGTACTCGGGTACTTCGAGACACTGTCGAACTGGGGGCGGTGGGGTGACGACGACCAACTCGGCACGCTGAACCACATCACCAACGACGTCCGGCTGGCCGCGGCGCGCGCAGTGCGCCACGGCCGGAGCGTTTCGTGCGCCTGGGAGGTCGCCGTACCGGGTGAGATGGAGCGGTCGACCAACGTGTGTCCGTCCGCGGTCGAGATGCCAGGCGCTGAGCACATGCCGCAGCTGTTCCAGAACGACCGGCGCTGGGGTTTCTCGAACGAGCGCCTCGGCATCATGTTCCACGGCAACACGATCACCCACCTGGATTCGCCGTGCCACCTCCTCTGGGACGGCAAGCTGTACAACGGTCGGCCGCACTCGATGATTGATGCCGAGACGGGCTCGTCGTGGGCCGCCGTCACGGCGGCGGCGAACGGGATCGTCACGCGTGGCGTCCTGCTGGACATTGCGGCGGTCCGTGAGGTCCCGTGGCTGGAACCAGGTGAGGGTGTGTTTCCCGAGGACCTCGAGGCGGCCGAGCGCCGCCAGGGCGTGCGGGTGCAGTCCGGCGACGCACTACTCATCCGCACCGGCTACGGCCGCGCACGGCACCAGGAAGGCCCCTCCGGCGGGATCACGCAGGCCGGCTGGCACGCGGCCTGTCTGCCGTGGCTGCAGGAGCGGGAGGTCGCACTGATCGGCGCCGACACCCCACAAGACGTGCAGCCTTCCGGGTACGACGACATCCTGATGCCAGTGCACGCCGTGAGCCTCGTTGCGATGGGCCTGTGGATGCTCGACAACTGCGATCTCGAGGAGTGCGCGACGACTGCTGCCGAGCTCGGTCAGTGGGACTTCCAGCTCGCCGTCGCACCAGTCCGCTTCGCCGGTACGTCGGGTAGTCCGATCAACCCGATCGCCACCTTCTAAGCGTTGACGAAGGCCGCTGTCTCAGTCACCAGCTGATTCGTCGTCGGCTGGTCGAAGTAGGTGATGAGCGCTTCGTACACACCTGCTTCGGCCGCGGTCGAGTCGACGACGTACCCGAAGTAGCCGTCGGTGTAGCCGACTACCCGCGTGATCGGATGGCTGCTCTTCTCCTGCACAGCGGCTCCGTGCAGAGCGAACAGCTCCACCGGCAGGTTCACCCAGCACACGTCGCCCAAGGTGACCACGCTGACCGGTAGCTCGAGTTCTGCGGGCAGGTCGGCCGCAGCCATCAGCGCCTGCCCGCGAGCGCCGTCCAACCGGGTCTGCGCGATCCTGGCCGACGGGTCGTCCACACCACGACGCACCGCGCTCTCAGCCGCTCTCACGATCGCAGCCGCGTCTTCGGCCGGCGGGAGCGCCCGCACCGGCAAACGGATCGCCGTACGGCGGATGCTCGGTGTCACCGAAGGTAGTGCGAGCCCTGGCTCGGCCAGCGCCTCTCGCACTCGCGTTGCCAGCAGCTCGCCCAGCCTGGTGATCTCCACCGCGCCACGTCCCTGCCGAGTGAACCTCGGACTGACATCACCGGCCGCGCCCTGCAGATAGCCGACCACAGCCGGCTCAAGCGCAGCCCTGGCCGCACCTGGCCAGTCAGCCGACCACAGCAGGTTCTCCGGCCCGTACGTCGTCGGATGGCATGCGAAGTCCAGCAGAACGGCCTGCAGCGAACCAGTCAACGAGTGCAGCGCGAGCACCCCGGCCGTGTTGTCGTGCGGACCGTCCTCCCGATGCCGGTTGGTACCGACCCCGGTCACTTCCACCGACCGCCACGACGCAACCACCGGCTGCCGAGTCAGTACGGCGTTCGCCACCGCCGAGACGAGTGGTTCGTACAGTGCGGCCTCACGCTCGGCCGGAATCACCGGGTGGATCTGGCCGGTCCAACCGCTCGGACCGGAGTGCGTGTGCGAGGCCGACACGACCACGTGCTCTGACGGGATACCAGCGGCGCGTCCGGCCGCTGCGGACAGTTCGGCGGTCAACTCCGCGCCGACCGCGATCGCGTCCAGGGTCAACCACAGCACGCCGGGGGCATCCGCCGTACTGAGCCAGATGATCGTGGCGCGGAGTGGGTCGGCCACACCGGTCGCCGGGCCCGTGCGGGCGGCGTACCCGTCCAAGGGGTGGCCGGAGGGAGGTGTTACGTCCAGGGACGTAGCTGCAAGGAACAGATCCTTCACTTCAGGGCTCCTGCGGTCATACCGGCACTGATCTGCCGATGGAAGACAAGGTAGACCGCGAGGACCGGGAGGATCGAAATGGTGAGACCGGCGAACAGCCCGGAGTAGTCGGAGTGGTACCCCTGGGTCACCGCGAGGTTCGCCAGCCCCTGGGTGACCAGGTAGCGGTTCTCGTCGGTCATCAGCACCAGCGGCAGCAGGTACTCGTTCCACATCCCGAGGAACTGGAAGATGCCGATACTGACGAGACCCGGCCGGGCCAGCGGCAGCATGATGCGGAACAGCACACCCCAGTGCGAGCAGCCGTCGACGAGCGCGGCCTCGGCGAGCTCCCTGGACTGGGTCTTGAAGAAGGCGGTCAGGAAGAAGACCGAGAACGACATCCCGCCGGTCGCGTAGACCAGGATCAGTCCGAGGTAGGTGTTCATCAGTCCGAGGTTCTGGACGACGAAGAACAGCGGTACCAGGGCCATGAAGCCGGGAAACACCATGCCGCCGACGAAGACGTAGTACAGGACCTTGCTGCCCGGGAACTCGAACTGCGCCAGCACGTACGCGACCGCGGCCGAGAGCAGCAGGCAGACCACGACACCGCAGGTCACCACGACCAGGCTGTTGAAGAAGTACCGGCCGATGTGTGACTCGCTCCAGGCCCGGCTGAAGTTGTCCCAGTGCCACACCGCCGGCAGCTGCCACGGACTCTGGAAGATCTCGGAGTCGGTCTTGAAGGAGCTCATCACCGACCAGAGCAGCGGGAACAGCACCATCGCGCCCCACACCAGCGCGAAGCCCTGCGTCAGCCCGCCGAACAGCCGACCGGTCGCCGTCCGGGTCATCGAACGCTCTCCCATCAGTAGACGACCCGCTCGCGGCGAGTGAGCCGGAACACCAGCACGGTCAGGATCATGTTCAGCGCGAACAGCGTCACGCCGATCGCCGACGCGTAGCCGAACTTCCCGTACGTGAACGCGTTCGTGTACATGTACAGCGAGATCACCTGGGTGGCGTCGTTCGGACCGCCCGGCCCGACCGACAGCACCTTGATCAGCGCGAACTGGTCGAGTGCACCGATCACCAGGAACGCGATCGCGACCTGCACGGTGTTCCAGATCAGCGGCAGCGTGATCCGGAAGAACGCCTGGAGCGAGCCGGCGCCGTCCAGGAGTGCCGCCTCGTACAGCTCCTTCGGGATCGCCGCCATCGCCGCGGTGAACAGCACCACGTAGAAGCCGACACCGCCCCAGACCACGACCGCCATGATCGAACCGAGGGCGGTGTCCCCGTCGCCCAGCCAGGGTTGGGCGAGCGCGTCCAGACCGATCGCGCGCAGGAAACCGTTCAGCAGACCACCGCGCGGCTCGAAGATGAACTGCCACAGCACGCCGACGACGGCGATCGACAGCACCGCCGGGAAGAAGTACACGATCTTGTAGAACTTCGCGCCCCAGATGCCACCGCGGTGGTTGAGCACCGCGGAGAAGAACAGCGACATCGTGATGATGATCGTCGGCAGGCTGACCAGCAGGAACAGGTTGTGCCGCAACGCCGTCCAGAACACCGAGTCGTGGAACAGCGTGACGAAGTTGTCGAACCCGATGTACTGGTAGGTCGCCGACAGGCCTTCCCAGTCGGTGAACGCGATCGGGAAGGCCTGCAGGTACGGCGAGACCACGAAGACGGCGTAGAGCCCTAGCGGGATCAGCAGCAGGCCGACGACGAAGCGGTACTTGCCGTGATGCATGTCAGGCGTGGAACTTCTTGATCGACGGGTCCTTCGCCGTCTCGTCGGCGTACTTCTGCATCTGCTTGCTCCACTCGTCCGGCGTCACCTCGCGGTTCATCAGCGCGGCCATCGCCTTGTCCGAGTTGTCGAGCAACTTCTTGTACCAGATGCGGAACTGCCAGTCGTTGAACATGTTCGAGCCGGCCGCCGCGATCGCCTTCTGCATCGACTCGGCCGCGTGGGTCAGCTTGACGCCGTCGGTACCACCCTTGACCACCACCGGCGAGTTGGTCAGGCCGGCGAAGTTCTGCATGCACTTCTTCGAGATCATGATCCGGAGCAGCTCCAGCCCACCCTGCGGGTTCTTGGCCTGCGCGGGCACGATCAGCGCACCACCGGGGCCGCCGGTCAGCGTCTCGAACGGCGCCTTGTCGTCGGCTGACCAGCCCGGGATCGGCATCATCGTCATCGCGAAGTCCTTGGGCGCGTCCTGGCCGGACTCGTTCTCCAGCCAGCCACCGCAGGGGATGAAGACCGCTTGCCCCTTCGCCCAGAACGCCTGCGACTGCTTGTGGTCGATGGCCTGCGAGCCCTCCAGCAGGTAGCCCTTCGCGGCCAGCTCTTGGTAGCCCTCGGCGGCCTGGACCAGCGCCGGATCCCGCCACGCGTTCGGTGCGAGGTTGTCGACCTTCTTCTTCAGCTCCGGACCGGCCGCCTTGTACGCCGTCATCAGCATCGGGCTGGTCAGGTAGCCCGGGTACTTACCCTGGTAGGTCCACGGCGCGATCTTCGTCGACTTCTTGATCTCTGCGCAGAGGGCGAGCATCTCCGGCCAGGTCTTCGGATACGTCCAGCCGTGCTCGTCCATCAGCTTCTGGCTGAACCAGATGCCACCGGTGCCGATCACGTAGGGCATCTCGTACTTGACCCCGTCATAGACGCCGTGTTCGGCAACGCCGGGCAGCAGGGTGTCGCGGACCTTCACGCCCGGCTGGTCGTAGGCCTCCATGTCGAGCAGCGCGCCGATGTCCATGACCTGCTTCTTCGCAGCCAGCGCGGCGCCGTCGAGACCGACGTTCTCGATCAGGTCGGGCGGGTTGCCCTGGATGAACCGCGGCTGCAACTGCTGCTGGAGCTGCTGGCCGCTCGTCAGCTTCACCGCTGCCTGCGGAAACTCCTTGCGGTACAGGTCCAGTGGCATCTCGGTCCACTTCTTCCCGTACCCGCCGTCGAAGTTGAAGAACTCCAGCGGTTTGCTGCCGTCGACCTTCGCGCCGAGGGTCGGCGCCGGGCCGGACTTCTCGACGACCGGCTTCGCACAGGACGCCAGCGCACCCACGGCCGGCGCCGCGAGCGCGACGCGGAGAAGGGTACGGCGATCGACCTTGCCGTCTGTGCTCATGAGACGCGTCCTCTCCAGGGATTGGGTTGGGACATGGATACGCCCGCGCGACCGGCCTGCGGAAGGGGATTCGACCTGGATCGACAAGGTGGAGTAGACCACTCCGATGGGCTATGACGTGCTGATCGCGCTCACCAGGCGGGCGGTGATGTCCATCGGATTCGTGATCGCGTAACCGACCACGACGGCGTACGCGCCCGCATCGCAGACTGCACGGACGTCGTCCGGCGTCCGAACCCTGCCCTCGGCAACGACCGGGCAGTCCAGCTTGGCCACCAACTGCCGGACCAGCTCGACGTCTGGTCCGCTCGGAGTGTGGCCATTGGTATAGCCGGACAGGGTCGACGCGACCAGGTCGGCACCGGCTTCACGGGCGGCGATCCCGGCCTCGAGGGTGTCCACGTCAGCGAGGACCGGTACGCCGAGTTCGGCGTGGATCCGGGCGATTTGCTGGTCCAGCCGCTGTCCGTCCGGGCGTGGTCGCAGGGTGCCGTCGAGCGCGATCAGATCGGCGCCGGCTCTGACGATGTCGATCGCGGACTCGAACGTCGGCGTGATGAAGACGCCCGACGGGTCGCCGAGTTTGTTGATCCCGATGATCGGGAGCGTAGTGACCGCACGGATCGCGGCGACGTCGGCGGCTCCGTTGGCGCGGATCGCACCGGCACCACCGGCCTCGGCAGCGCGAGCCATCAGCGCCATCGACTCCGGAGCGTGCAGCGGATTGCCGGGGGCAGACTGGCAGGACACCACGAGGGTGCCTTGAGCTAGAACTGTCATTGTTTCCTCTGGATCACTGTCAGGGCGGTGTAGGGGCCGGGGTCGGCGGTGGCGAGTCGCTCGGCACCGTCCAGCGATGAGCCGGCGGCGGGGACCAGGTGGGCGCGGGCGGACAGCACTGCGCGGACCGGGTCGAGCAGTTGTTCACCCGCACCGGCGAACAGTCCGCCGACACACGCGACCGGGACCAGGTCTGTGCCGGCCAGCTTCTTGACTGCGGCCTCGATCGTCTCGGCGATGTCCGCGGCCGCGCCGGCCAAGATGTCGAGGGCAACAACATCGCCTTCGGCAGCACACCGCAGTACGTCGGGCGCGAACCTGGCCACGTCGTCGACGAGGGTCGGCGAACGGTAGTAGGCAATCGGATCCAGCGTCGTCTCGGCGAGCTTGGTGACCGGACCACGCCCGTCCCGAGCCTTTTGTACGGCGCGAAGTCCGGCACGGCCGATCGCGAACGCACTCCCGGCGTCGCCGAACAAATACCCATGTCCGTCGAGCTTGTGCCAACTGCCGTCCCGATCCACCGCCAGACACACCAGACCGGTGCCTGCGGCAACTACCACACCGTACCCGTCAGGAAGTGCGCCCGCGTGAGCGGTCACCATGTCCTGAGTCAGCCGAACCTCATCCGCCTCCAGCAACTGGAGGACTTGAGCTGCAAATTCGGTAGCTGTGTCGGCGGGGTACCCGGTCAATCCAAGTGCTGCGACTCCGACCGGACCACTGAGGTTGGCAGCAGCTGCCGCCGTACCAATGGCCTTGAGCATGTGGTCGGCGGCGTTCGGGCCGTGCGTGTAGCCGGGGCCCACGCCGGTTGCGCCGGTGGGAAGGACGCGGAGGCGGAGGGCCGACTGGCCGCCGTCGATGGCGACATTGACCTTCATGCGGTGATCCAGTGGGAGTAGTCCTGCCAGGGCAGGTGCCAGCGGTTGACCTTGCGGGTTCGGCGGTCCTGGCCGGCGGTGTCGTTGGCGACGAGGCGGACGGAGCCGAGTTCCTCGTCGTACAGGACGGCTGGGGATCCGGTGAAGTGCAAGGTGCCGACAGGTTCCCACGGGGTGTGGCCGCCGCGCACGTCGATCATCGAGCAGTGGTGGATGTGACCGTCGGCGCCCAGGACGTAGACCTCGATCGCGTTGGCACCGGGGTTGAAGGCAACTACCGGCTCGTCGGCCAGTTCGAGGTCGCCGAGTTGTTGCCAGCGGCCCTGGCCGACGCGGTCGTCGAGGTAGGTGTGGTGCAGGTGGCCGTCGGTTCCGCGGACGTAGATCTCGTCGGCCCCGACCGGTTCGTTGCGCGCCCACACCGGTTCGCCGGCCGCGATCAGGTCACCGAGGACAGCCTGTACGCCGTTCTGGATCCGGATCACGCGGCCGTCGTCGCGGCGGGTGAAGGTGGCCGGTGCCGGCTGACCGGCTGCGATCGCGTCGAATTCCGCCCGAATCGCCGCAGGCAGTTCGGACAGACTTGAGGGGGCCGGCGGGAAGAAGTTGTCGCCGGTCAGGTAGAGCATCGCACCGATGATCGAGGGGGCGACGGACCAGCCGGTCTCCACGCAGTACGGTCCCCAGCCGAGGTCGGCGTTCGAGCCGAAATACTCCCAGGAGTCGAAGTCGAAGGCGCGCTGCCAGGTGCCGTCGAGCTGCTCGTCATCGGGGTCGTCGATCTGGATGCGGCTCAGGTAGTCGAGGACGCCGTGCGCTAGCTCCTCGAACACCGGCTCGCCGGTGATTTGGTAGGCCAGTGGCAATGCCCAGGCGGCGAACGGCGTTCCGTACAGCTGATCGGTCACGGGATCACCGTTGGCCGCGAAGATCGCGGCCTCATCGACGCCGTACGCCTCGTTGCTCGGCGGGCACTTCCCGTCCCATTCGGCGAAGCCGCCGTCCGGCCCTTGCCGGCTCTTCAGGTACCCGGCCAGCGAGCGCATCGTCTCGAGGTACTGCGGCTTGCGGGTGTAGTGGTAAGCGCCGACGAGCGGCAGCAGGAAGCGACCGGCCTCGCAGGTGCGGCTCGTCTCCAGGCGCGCCCGCGGATGCTGCCCAGCCATGTGATCGAGGCCGCGAGTGGCGATGTCGAGATAGCCCTGGTCGCCGGTCAGGCCGTACGCGTAGAGGTACGCGCATTGCGCCGAGCTCTGCCAGTGTGAGGTGAGGTCGAGCCCGTCCTCGATCGGCGATCGGGAGAGCTCGTCCCAGCCCTTCACCAGCAGCGTGGACGGCGTCCGCCACGGATCGACCTGCAGACCGAGTTCCGCACTCGCCGTCCGGATCAGCGCCTCGACGCCACGCAATCCGGGCTCGACGTGACCGGACATCAACGCGAACAACGAGATCCAGCCGTTGTCATCGGCAAACAAGTTGTTCGTGCCGGTGAGATCGGTGCGCGCACCCCGGGGTTCGAAGGAACCGTAGAGCTGGTTGCGGTCGGTGAGCTGCTCCTCCTCGACGACCAGCCGCATCAGGTTGTCGGCGATCGTTCGGCCGCGCGGGAAGTCGGCGAGGTCGGCGTACATCCGGAACGCGTGCGCGGTCTGGGTGAAGCAGTCGCCGCGCGGTACCGACCGGAACGGAAGCTTGCCCTCGGCATCGATCTCGTTGGAGAACCCTTCGGCGACACCCTTCGAGCCGTCCGGCGCGTCGTAGAACATACCGGCCCGGTCGTACCAGGCGATCGCCCGGTCGACCATCCGCCGATACCGTTCCGCACGCGGACCGACCGCGACAGTGACGTGCTGATCGCCGACCGCGAAGGTGTGCTCGCCGTCGTCGAGGTACTGCAGGTCGGATTCGAACCGGCCGGGTTTCGTCTCGACCAGGTCGAGCTCGGCACTCGGCTTGGTGCCGGAACGGACCACGAGTTTGACGGGCTCACCGGTCGCGACCCAGACCCGAGGTTCGGTGAACACCTCGATGTCCTCGGCGAGCTGGACGCCGGTCAGCTGGCCGACAATCACCTGCAGGAGGCGACGCCACCGGCGTACCGGCTTGTAGCGGCCCTTGATGTGGTGGCTGAGCGCGGTCGTGGCGTAGAGCAGTCGGCCGTCGCCGACCGGGATGTCGAGCAGCGCCGGGAAGGTGACGTCCGGCGGACCGAAGATCGCCTCATGGGTCCCGGCGACAGTGCCGTAGCTGCACAGCTCGACGGCCTTGCCGCGGACAACGACCTGCTGAGCCTGCGACGAGTGCTCGTCGAGGATCTGCAGCGGCTCGATCCCGGCGAGTGCCACGGTGGTGAAGATCCGCTCGATGTGCGCGGTCCGGATCTCGCCCTGCGGCAGGAAACCGGTGTCGTCGAGCGCGAACTCCACGTACGCCGATCCGCCGGCGCGCACGTATTCCGCCAGCCCGGCCGCGTCGAGGCGGTCGGGTTCGGGGTAACGGCCGGCGACGACGATGACTGCCGAATACCCCGAGAGGTCCACGGGTAATTCGTCGTACCGGATGGAGGCGAGGCCGGCCTGGTCGAGTGCGGCGGTGAACGCGGCGGCCGGGTCCGGCGGGCCGATCACGGCGACAGGCGCAGATACGGTCACCGCATCACTCTGGCCGACCGAGGGCAGCCGGTAAAGCACCCCGGGTAGACCACTCGGGCAGGAAATCCGGCAGCAGGCCCGGGTCCGTGGCAGGCTGGTCGACATGCGCTTTGGGCTGAAGGTCAATCCGGCCGGGTGGGACGACGCGTCGTACTGGGCGAAGGTGGCCGAGGACGCCGGGTTCGACGGGCTGTGGACCGGCGACAACCTGCGGAACCCGCGGGACGCGGCGATACCGGTGCACGACGGGCCGACGATCATCGCGGGCTGGGCGGCGACCACGCAGCGGATCCGGGTCGGCATCCTGATCGCGAACCTGGTCTTCCGGCACCCGACCGTGCTTGCCAAGACCGCGACCTCGCTCGATCACGTCTCCGCCGGCCGGTTCGACCTCGGGATCGGCTCCGGCGTCTGGCCGACCGACCACGGCATGGCCGGTACGCCGGTCTGGACCGCGCGCGAGCGTGCTGAGCGGCTGGCCGAGTTCGTGGCGGTCGTGGATCGGCTGCTGTCGGGTGACGTGACCGACCACGAGGGACCGCACTACCCGTACTCGCTGGCGGCGATGACGCCGGGGACCGTTCAGGAGCGGCTGCCGCTGATCATCGCCGCGAACGCGCCCAAGGCGCTGGCCGTGGTTGCGGCGCATGGAGACGGGTGGGTGACCTTCCCGGGCGCGGCCTCCGAGGAGGAGTTCTACGCCAAGTCGATCGAGCGGTCGCAGGCTCTCGATGCGGCGCTGGATGGGCGGAAGATCCGGCGGCTGCTGCTCGGGTACGGCGAGCTCGACCCGTGGGGATCCGAGGACGGCTTCGCCCGGCTGGTGGAGCGGTACGCCAGGATCGGCTTCGACGAACTGGTGCTCTACGCGCCGAAGGAGCACGAACGAGTGGTCTTCGACAAGGTCGCGAACAGGCTGGACAGCTTCCGCTAGCCACCTAGGGTTGACGCCCATGGGTGACTTCAACGGTCTCGACGTCCATCTCGGCAATGTCGCGCGGCTGTCATCGGCCCGCACGTTTTCCATCAGTGCCGAGAATCGGGACGGCGCGAAGGGCGGCGGCGCGCGGGCGACCGAGGGGACGATGTCGCGGCAGGCCCGCGACCTCGGGGTCGGCTGGAAGATGTCCCCGTGCATCCCGTTGCCGGCCGGCTCGACCACGACGCTGGCTGAGATCGAGGGCTCGGGCGCGATCACGCATATCTGGATGACCGTCGACAAGAAGGTCTGGCGTTCGCTGGTACTGCGGGCGTATTGGGACGGCGAGGAGACGCCGTCGATCGAGGTCCCGCTCGGCGACTTCTTCTGCAGCGGTTGGGGCGAACACGCGCAGATCAGTTCGGTGCCGGTCGCGGTCAACCCGTCGGGCGGTTTCAACAGTTACTGGCAGATGCCGTTCCGCGCCGGTGCCCGGATCACCGTTGAGAATCTGCAAGAGGTCGACGTACCGGAGCTCTTCTACCAGATCGACTTCGTGCGCACCGAGGTTCCGGATGATGCGGCGTACTTCCACGCGCAGTTCCGGCGGTCGAACCCGGTCCCGTACGGCGAGGTGCACACGCTGCTGGACGGTGTTCGGGGGCAGGGACAGTACGTCGGCACGTATCTCGCGTGGGGCTGCAACAACACCGGCTGGTGGGGTGAGGGCGAGGTCAAGTTCTACCTGGACGGCGACGACGAGTTCCCGACGATCTGCACGACGGGAACCGAGGACTATTTCGGTGGCGCGTGGGGATTCATCCACCCCGAGGGCGTGTATGCGACGTTCACAACGCCGTACCTGGGGATGCCGCAGGCGATCCAGCCGGACGGGTTCATGAAGAACCAGCAGCGGTTCGGGTTGTACCGCTGGCACATCACCGACACCATCCGCTTCACGTCGGACCTACGGGTCGACGTGCAGGCCCTCGGGTGGCGGCGCGACGGCCGGTTCCTCCAGCTCCAGGACGACCTCGCCTCTACGTCGTTCTGGTACCAGACCGAGCCGCACGCACCGTTCCCTGTCCTTCCTGGCAAGGACTATCTCGAGGTGATCTAGAAGGCGGACATCACGTGCTTGATGCGGGTGTAGTCCTCGAGGCCGTACATCGACAGGTCCTTGCCGTGGCCGGAGTTCTTGAAGCCGCCGTGCGGCATCTCGGCCACGATCGGGATGTGCGTGTTGATCCACACACAGCCGAAGTCGAGCCGGCGCGACATCCGCATCGCGCGGCCGTGGTCCTTGGTGAAGACGGATGAGGCGAGACCGTACTCGACGCCGTTCGCCCATCGGAGCGCTTCGTCCTCGTCGGAGAAGCGCTGGACGGTGATGACCGGGCCGAAGATCTCGTCCTGGATCGCCTCGTCGTCCTGATGCAGCCCGGACACGACCGTGGGCTCGAAGAAGTAGCCGCGGTCGCCGATCGCGTGCCCACCGGTCTGTACGGCGGCGTGGTCGGGGAGGCGGTCGACGAAACCACGGACCCGGCTGAGCTGGTCGGCGTTGTTCAGGGCGCCGTACGCGACGTCGTCCTCGGGCTGTCCGGTCTTGGTCTGCTTGGCCTGCTCGGTCAGGGCGGCGACGAAGTCGTCGTGGATCCGCGGACCGGCGAGGACGCGGGTGGCCGCCGTACAGTCTTGGCCGGCGTTGAAGTAGCCCGCGCCCGCGATCGCCTCGGCGGCCGCCTCCAGGTCGGCGTCGTCGAACACGACCACCGGCGCCTTGCCGCCGAGCTCGAGGTGGGTGCGCTTCAGGTTGCGCGCGGCCGACGACGCGACCTCGCGCCCGGCACGGACCGAGCCGGTGATCGCGACCAGCTGCGGGATGTCGTGCTCGACCAGCGCGCGGCCCGTGTTGCGGTCGCCGCAGACCACGTTGAGCACACCCGGCGGCAGGAACTCGTTGCACACCTCGGCGAGCAGGATTGTCGAGGCCGGGGTGGTGTCACTCGGCTTGAGGACGATGGTGTTCCCGGCTGCGAGGGCGGGTGCGATCTTCCAGATCGCCATCATCAGGGGGTAGTTCCAGGGGGTGACCTGGCCGACGACGCCGATCGGCTCGCGGCGGATCCAGGAGGTGTGGCCGGGCAGGTACTCGCCGGCCGACCGGCCTTCCAGGACCCGGGCCGCGCCGGCGAAGAAGCGCAGTTGGTCCACACAGGGCGGGATCTCTTCACTTGCGGTCAGCGCCAGCGGCTTGCCGGTGTTGCGGCTCTCGACCGCGGTGAACTCGTCCGCGCGCTGCTCGATCGCGTCGGCGATCTTGAGGATCGCGCGCTGCCGCTCGGCCGGGGTACTGTCCCGCCAGCTCTCGAACGCGCGCGCGGCCGCGGTGTACGCCTGGTCCACGTCCTCCGGCCCGGACAACGGCGCCTGGGCGTACGACTCCCCGGTCGCGGGCGCGATCACGTCGTACGTCGCTCCACTCAGCGCGGGGACCTGCTTGCCGTCGACAAGGTTGTGCATGAGCGTCCTAACTGGTCGGGCCGAAGACGGGTTCGCCCTCGACATAGGTGGCCCGGACTCGGGCGGTGTTGATCTCGTCGGTGGGTGCGGTGAAGGGATCCCGGTCGAGGATCGCCAGGTCCGCGAGGGCACCGACCGCGATCCGGCCGGTGTCGTCGGCGTGGTTCACCCAGGCACTGCCTTGGGTGTACGCCGCGAGTGCGGTCGCCAGGTCGAGCGCCTGCTCGGGGAGGAACGGGTCGTCGGCTTTGTCGGTACGACGGTTGACCGCGACGTGGATGGCTTCGAGCGGATCGGGGCTGGAGACTGGCCAGTCGGAACCGGCAACGAGTCGTGCTCCGGCGGTGTGCAGCGACTGGAAGGGGTATTGCCAGCCGGTGCGCTCGGGGCCGAGGAACGGGATGGTCAGCTCGGTCATCTGGGGCTCGTAGACGGCCCACAAGGCCTGCATATTGGCCGCGACGTTGAGTTCCTGGAACCGCGGAATGTCGTCGGGGTGGATGACTTGCAGGTGGGCGATGTGGTGCCGATTGTCGTTGATTCCGTTGCTGGCTTGGGCTTTGGCGAACGCATCCAGGGCTTCGCGAGCGGCCCGGTCGCCGATCGCGTGCACGTGGACCTGGAAACCGGCCGCGTCTAGTTGGGTCACGTTCTCTTGTAGTGCTTGGGGATCGACGAAGGAGAGGCCGCTGTTGGCGGTGCGGCAGCCGCAACCATCGAAGTACGGGTCGAGCATGGCGGCGGTGAAGTTCTCGGCGACGCCGTCCTGCATGATCTTCACGCTGCCGGCGCGGAATCTGTTGTACTGCAGGTCTTCTCGGCGGGCGATGAGCTCGGGGATCTGCTCGGGACCGCGGTCGCGCTGCCACCAGAGGGCGCCGTTGACGCGGGCGGTCAAGCGACCTGTTTGGGCGAGCTCGACGTACGCGGGAGTGGAGTCGCCGAGGTTGGCGTAGGCGCCGAGGATCGCGTCCTGCCAGCCGGTGATGCCGAGGGAGTGCAGGTAGGCCTGGGCGTCGAGGAGTGCGTCGACCATCTCCTGGTGCGTGGTCGGGGGAACCAGGCGGCCGACCAGGTTCATCGCACCTTCGTGGAGGGTGCCGGTCGGGGTGCCGTCTGCTTTGCGCTCGATCCGGCCGTCAGCGGGGTCGGGGGTTTGCGCGTCGATGCCGGCCATTTGGAGTGCTCGCGAGTTCGCCCAGGCGCTGTGGTGATCCGCGTTGACGAGGAAGGCGGGGCGATTGCCGGTCACCGGGTCTAGGTCGGCGGCATTCGGTGCGCCGCCGGGGAAATCGGGCTGGTGCCAGCCGCCGCCGAGAATCCACGGTGCGGTCGGGTGCTGAGCGCCGTACTGGCTGATCTTTTCCTGGTACGCCGGGAGTCCGTGGAATGGGGAGAGGTCGCAGTGGGCGCGTTCGACACCACCCTGGACCGGGTGGATGTGCGCGTCGACGAACCCGGGGAGCAGCAGACCGCCCTCCAGATCGACGACCTCGGCACCGTTGCGTTGCCCCAGGTCCGGCCCGATCGCCGAGATCCGGCCGCCCTTCACCGCGACCGCGAGACCCGGCCGGTACGCCGTCCCGTCGAAGACGGCGCCGTTCACGAACAGGGTGTCCAAGAGGGGGCCTTCCCTTGTGCGGAATCCGAATCAATTGACCTTCTCAAGTGCTGACATCGACACTCTATCGGCTTTCTGGGCACGAAATCACTTGCCAGGGAAGATTTTGCCAGGCAGGATGGCGAACGACCACCACGCTTTGAGACGAGGGATCCGACATGTCGTCCGACACGATCGGCGATGCCGAATTCGCCAAGCTGCAGCAGTCTGCGCGCGACCACCTCTGGATGCACTTCACCCGGATGTCGAGCTACGACAAGGCCGACGTACCGGTGATCGTCCGCGGTGACGGCGCCTACATCTACGACGCTCAGGGCAAGCGCTACCTCGACGCACTGGCCGGCCTCTTCGTCAGCCAACTGGGCCACGGACGGACCGAACTCGCCGAAGCCGCCGCCAAGCAGGCCTCCGAGCTCGCCTTCTTCCCGCTGTGGTCCTACGCGCATCCCAAGTCGATCGAGCTCGCCGAGCGGGTGGCCGGGTATGCGCCGGGCGACCTGAACCGGGTGTTCTTCACCAGCGGTGGCGGCGAGGCCGTCGAGACCGCGTGGAAGCTCGCGAAGCAGTACTTCAAGCTCACCGGTAAGCCCGGGAAGCACAAGGTGATCAGCCGGGCGATCGCTTACCACGGCACCACGCATGGCGCGTTGTCGATCACCGGGCTGCCCGATTTGAAGGCGCCGTACGAGCCGCTCGTGCCGTCCACCTTCCGGGTGCCGAACACGAACTTCTACCGGGCACCTGTTTTTGGTGATGATGAAGAGGCCTTCGGGCGGTGGGCTGCCGACCAGATCGCCGTCGCCATCGAGAACGAGGGCCCCGACACCGTCGCCGCCGTCTTCCTCGAGCCCGTGCAGAACGCGGGCGGCTGCTTCCCGCCGCCACCCGGGTACTTCCAGCGGGTCCGCGAGATCTGCGACGAGTACGACGTACTGCTGGTCAGCGACGAAGTCATCTGCGCCTTCGGCCGCCTCGGCACCATGTTCGGCGCCGAACGCTACGGCTACCAGCCCGACATCATCACCTGCGCCAAAGGCATCACCTCCGGCTACTCACCCCTAGGCGCCGCCATCGCCACCGACCGCCTCTTCGAACCATTCGCCAAGGGCGACACCACCTTCGCCCACGGCTACACCTTCGGCGGCCACCCCGTATCCGCCGCGGTCGCGCTGGCCAATCTGGACATCTTCGAGCGCGAAGGCATCAACGAGCACGTCCGGGACCACGAGGGGGACTTCCGGGCCACACTCGACAAGCTGCTCGATCTGCCCTTGGTCGGCGACGTCCGCGGTGCAGGCTACTTCTACGGCATCGAACTCGTGAAGGACAAAGCCACCAAGGAAACCTTCAACGCCGACGAGTCCGAACGTCTCCTCCGCGGCTTCCTCTCCAAAGCACTGTTCGACGCCGGCCTCTACTGCCGAGCCGACGACCGCGGCGACCCCGTCATCCAACTCTCCCCACCCCTGATCTGCGACCAGTCCCACTTCGACGAAATGGAGCAGACCATCCGCGCGGTCCTCGTGGAAGCCGAATCCAAGCTGTAGTTCCATCCCACGCCCGCCCACATCCTGTGCGCTACCGCACACGGTGGGCGGGCTCATCGCCCGCATCCCCCGCTTCGCTGCGCTCGCTCCCCCACCCGCCCTTGGTTCCTTCTCCGGCTACGCCGGGGTGATGCGCTGCCGCGCACGTGACGGCTACCGCCGGAGGCCGCGTGGGGTACTCGCCGCAGCCGTGCATTGGCCGCCATCAGCCCGCCTCCGGGCCAACCGCCTTGCACCCGTCCACTCGGATCCGACCCGGGACGTCGCACCTCGGAGTAGAGCGGGAAGCCCCGCGAGAGGTTCCTTGCCGGCCTGGAGCTTGCCGGCCTTCTCCTAGCCCAGGCAGCCCGCACACACGCGCTAGGCGAGGAACCGGCGCGCCAGCTCCTGTGGGTTGAGTCGGGCCGGGTCGCGGCCGCTCATGATGGCGAAGAAGACGGGGCCGATCAGGCGGGCTGAGGCGTCGTCTAGATCGTGGTCGGGGGTTGCGCGGGCGAGGACTGTGCGGGCGCTGTCGCCGAGGATGTCTTTGCCTGCGAGGAGTTGTGCCACTTCGGGATCATGCTGGGCCTCGCCGATGAGGGCTCGGTAGGCGGCGCCGGCGTGGGTGTTGGCCAGGAAGTTGATGAGCGCCTGGAGGTAGGTGGTCAGGTCGCCGAGGGTGTCGCCGGTGGGGGGTACGGCGAGTTCTTCTTCGGCGTCGGCGGCGCTGGCCTCGAAGAGGATTTCCGCCTTGGTCGACCACCAGCGGTAGACGGTCTGCCGGGAGACGCCCGCGCGCTCGGCGATGCCCTTCATCGTCACTGCAGCGTACCCGACTTCGACCAGTAGGTCGTCGACCGCGTGCAGCACAGCTTCTCGGGCGCGTTCGCTGCGGGGGCGGCCGACCTTGCTCTCCATGGCAGAACTATAGCTGGACACCGTGACTCGATATTGCTAATTTAATGGACATCGTGCACCGAAATAGATCTGGAGAAGTCATGCGTGTCTTTGTCACTGGAGCCTCGGGCTGGATCGGCTCCGCCACCGTCGACGAACTGCTCGCCGCCGGCCACGAGGTCGTCGGGCTCGTCCGCTCGGACAGCTCGGCCGCGGCCGTCACCGCGAAGGGCGCGATCGCGCACCGTGGTGATCTCGACGACCTCGACTCGTTGCGGCTCGGCGCCGCGGATTCGGACGCCGTCGTACACCTGGCCAACAAGCACGACTGGGGCAACCCGGCTGAGTCCGACCGCGCCGAGCGGGCCGCCGTCGAGACCATGCTCGACACCCTGGCCGGTACCGACCGCCCCTTCGTGATCGCCAACGCCCTGTCCGGCATCGTCGAAGGTCGCCCGGTCGTCGAGACCGATCCGTCACCGGCGGTCGGCCCCGACTCGGACCGGGGTGGTAGCGAGAACCTCGCGCTGGAGGCCGCCGTACGAGGGGTGCGTTCGGCCGCGGTCCGCTTCGCACCCTCGGTTCATGGGCGCGGGGACTGGGGTTTCGTCACCTGGCTCGCCGAGGCCGCGAGGAAGCACGGCGTCTCCGGCTACATCGGCGACGGCTCAACGACCTGGTCGGCCGTCCATCGCACCGACGCCGCACGTCTCATCCGCCTCGCCGTCGAGCACGCACCGGCCGGTTCGCGTCTGCACGCGGTGGCCGAGGAAAGCCTTACCACCAAGGCGATTGCGGAAGCCCTCGGTACGGCGCTCGCCGTACCAGTCACGTCGATCGACCCGACCGACGCCGCCGCGCACTTCGGAGTCGTCGGCCACTTCTTCGCCACCACGATGACCGCCAAGTCCGCGATCACCCGCGACCTCCTCGACTGGAACCCGACCGGACCCGGGCTGATCGAAGACATCACCTCCGGCGCCTACACGAACTGAGGAGACACCATGTCCGAACTCACCGCCTTCATCCTGGTCAAGACGCGCCGCGAATGGCTCGACCTGACCGTCGCCGAGCGCATCACCGCCTTCGAGACCGAGGTACTGCCCACCGTCCGCGACCGCGTCAGCAACGTCAGCTCACGCTTCTACGACACGGAGTTCTACTCAGCCCGAGTCACCGACATCTGGGTCTGGGAAGCCGCCGACCACGAGTCGTTCCAGCTGGTCGTCGAGGCCCTCCGCGAAACCCGCTTCTGGGACCACTACTTCGACATCGTCGAGATCCTCGTCGGCGTCGAAAACGGCTACGCCAAGCACTACAACACCGCAACCCCCACCACCATCAACGCCTGACACGACGCTAAGAACACGTAGTAGTCCCGCCACGACGGTCGATCGGCCATCCGCTGAGCGCAGCCGACGGTATACGTACCCACCTACTACATGTCCTTACCGACCTGCGCCGGATTCCACGCGGTTTAGAAGTCGAAGCCGAGGCCTAGGCGGTCGAGGGTGCGGAGCCAGAGGTTTCGGTGGCCGGCGTTGGCGTCGGCTTGGGACATGGCGTGGCGGGTGAGGTGGATGCCGGCGGAGCGGATGGGTTCGGGTGGGAAGGGGATCGGGCGGGTGCGAACCATGCGGAGTGCGGTGCGTTCGGTGGATTCGCGGTACAGGTGGTCGAGGATGACGTCGGCGCCGAAGCGGGTCGCGGCCACGCCGAGGCCGGTGTAGCCGAGGGCGTAGGCGGTGCGGCCGGCGTGCGCCGTACCGAAGAAGGCGCAGAAGCGGGTGCTGGTGTCGATGACGCCGCCCCAGCGGTGGGTGAAGCGGAGTCCTTCCAGTTGCGGGAAGGTGGTGAAGAAGTGTTCGGCGAGCATCGCGTGTACGGCGGTGCGTTGCTCGTACGCCGGGTTGATTCGGCTGCCGAAGTGGTACAGCGGGGTGTAGCCGCCCCAGATGATCCGGTTGTCGCGGGTCAGCCGGTAGTAGTGGAAGAGGTTCGATGCGTCGCCGACGCCCTGTCGGTTCTGCCAGCCGATGCTGGCAAGCTGTGTCGGGGACAGCGGTTCACTCGCGAGCACGAGGTCGTAGACCGGGACGGTGAAGAGTCGCAGCCGACGCAGGAGTGACGGGAAAGCGTTGGTAGCAAGGGCAATCCGCGCGGCCCGCACCGAGCCGCTGGTCGTGGTCAGCCGACCGTCGTGGAGCGCGGTCACGCGGGTGTACTCGTGGATGCGTACGCCGAGGTCCAGGCAGGCTTGGCGGAGACCCCAGGCCAGCCGGGCTGGTTCGACGAGCGCGGTGGAGTGCGGGTCGTACAGTCCGCCGAGATACGTGGGCGAGTTGAGTTCCGCCCGTACGGCGTCCTGGTCCAGCAGCACGAGGTCGTCGCGGCGAGCCGCCTCTTCGGCCAGTTCGGTGACGTGGTGGGGTGCGGTCGCGACCGTGAGTTCGCCGGTACGGCGCCAGTCGCAGTCGATGCCGAGTCGCGCGATCGTGGCGCCGATCGCGTCAAGGTTCTCGGTGCCGATTCGCTCGATCGCGGCGAGTTCATCGGGCCAGCGGGCGAGGCCGTTCGCGTACCCGTGGGTCAGGCTGGCGTCGCAGAACCCGCCGTTGCGCCCGCTGGCGGCGGAACCGCAGGTGTTCGCCTCGAGGAGTACGACGTCGAGTCGCGGGAAGCGTTCCTTGGCGCGGAGCGCGGTCCACAAGCCGGTGTACCCTCCGCCGACGATTGCGAGGTCGGCGGCGATCGGACCGGTCAGCGGAGGCAACGGTTCCGGAGCGGCGGGGTCGTCGAGCCAGAAGACCTCGGGCGCCGCGTCAGCCAACGCCCCCGCCACGCTCACCACTCAACGCCGCGGGTCATCGCGCGCTCCGGCGTCGGCGGCCTAGTTCGCCGAGGAGGACGAAGAAGAGGGCTAGTAGGAACATCGCCGTACCGATGACGTTGATCTGGGGTGGGATGTCGCGTTGGGCGGATCCCCAGACGTACATCGGGAAGGTCACGGTGGTGCCGGCGTTCAGGTTGGTGATGATGAAGTCGTCGAAGGACAGGGAGAAGCTCAGGAGGGCGGCGGCCATGATGCCGGGGAAGACGAGGGGGAAGGTGATCCGCCAGAACGTCTGCCACTCGTTCGCGTAGAGGTCCATCGCCGCCTGCTCGAGCCGCGAGTCCATTCCGGCGAGTCGCGCCTTCACCGTGACGACCACGAACGACAGGCAGAACATCACGTGGGCGATCAGGATGGTCCAGAACCCGAGCTTCCCGCCGAACCCGCTCGACACGAACAACGCCAGCAGCGATGAGCCGAGCACGATCTCCGGGGACGCCATTGGTAGGAAGATGAACAGGTTCGTCGCCGACCTGCCGCGGAAGCGGTGGCGCACCATGGCGAACGCCATCAGCGTCCCGAGTGCAGTCGCGACTACGGTCGCGAGCAGGCCGATTCGCAGTGAGGTGCTGACCGCGTCGCACAGGCCGAAGGGCTGGCACGGGTTCGCCCAGTTGTCCCAGGTGAAACCGTCGAACGTGTACGACAACCGCCCTTTCGGCTGGTTGAACGACATCAGCATCACGACGACGATCGGCGCGAACAGATACAGCAGCACGATGAGGCCCAGCACCATCACCAGGTGCCGTCCGACGAACCGCCCGAGGCGCGTCATACGAGATCATCCGTTCCGGCTCGGCGGACGTAGATCAGGACCAGTACGACGATCGCCGCCATCAGCGTCACCGACAACGCGGCCGCGGTTGGATAGGCGCCGGCCGCGAACAGTCGCTGGATGTCGTTACCGATCATCCGCTGCTTCGGCGTACCGAGGAGTTGGGCGTTGATGTAGTCACCGGCGGCCGGGATGAACGTGAGCAGCGTGCCCGCGACCACGCCCGGCATCGACAGCGGCAACGTGACTGTCCGGAACGTCGTCATCGGACCCGCGAACAGGTCGCCGCCAGCCTCGATCAGGCGGCGGTCGATCTTCTCCAGGCTCGCGTACAGCGGCAGCACCATGAATGGCAGGAAGTTGTACGTCAGACCCGTGACGACCGCAGCCGTTGTCGCGAGCAACCTTCCATCAGGGCCGAGGATGTGCAGCCATTTCAGCGCGTCCACGACGAAGCCGTTGTCGCTGAGCAGCAACTTCCACGAGAGCGTGCGGATCAGGAAGCTGGTGAAGAACGGCGCGATCACCAGCGCCAGCATCAGGTTCTTCCAGCGCCCGGCCTTCATCGCGATCGCGTAGGCGAGTGGATAGCCGAGCAGCAGACAGAAAGCTGTTGTCAGCAAGGCGTACCAGAGCGATCGCAGGAACGGCCGCGCATAGTCGGCCATCGTCGTACCGAAGTTCTGCCAGTGCCAGGTCATCGAGAAGCCGTTCTCGATCGACCCGTTCGGATCGTACAAACTTGCTGCCAGCAACGAAACCAGCGGAACGACGAAGAACAGCAGCAGCCAGAGCCCGCCCGGGAGCAACAGCAGGTACGCCGTCAGTCGCCGCCCGGACCGCGGTGGCGGCGGAGCCGACGTCGGCTGGGCTGCTGCGCCGAGCTGGCCGACGGCGCTCATTCCACGTCCTCGACCCCGGCCAGCGCGTCCTGCGCAGCGTCGAGCAGGAAGCTGTGCGCCGGCCGCCAGTGCAGGTCGACCGCGTCGCCGGCCGTGAACGCGTCGCGCGCGCCGGTGTTCTGCTCGAAGACCGTGAGCTCCTGACCCCACTGCAGCTTCGCCAAGTACTGCGTGCTGACGCCGACGTAACTCACGTCCGTGACGACCGCGCCGCGGAGCTGGTTCGAACCGTCCCCGTCCTCGGAACCAGCCGGGGCGAGGAATACCTTCTCGGGCCGGATCCCCAGCCAGACCTCGCCTTCGGTGACCCGGCAACGGACCGCCGGCACGAGCACCTTCCGGCCTTGGACGTCGACGATCAGGTTCTGGTCGGCCTGGCCGATGATCGCGCCCCGGATCAGGTTCGACTGCCCCAGGAAGTTTGCGACGAACGTGGTGGCCGGCAGGTCGTACAGCTCGGCGGGACTACCCAGCTGCTCGATCAGGCCGCCGTTCATCACGGCGATCGTGTCGGCCATCGTCATGGCCTCTTCCTGATCGTGCGTGACGTGCACGAAGGTGATCCCGACCTCGGTCTGGATCCGCTTCAGCTCGAGCTGCATCTGCCGGCGCAGCTTCAGGTCGAGGGCGCCGAGCGGTTCGTCGAGCAGCAGGACCTGCGGGCGGTTGATCAACGCGCGGGCCAAGGCAACTCGTTGCTGCTGGCCACCAGACAGTTGCCCAGGGCGACGTTTGCCGTAGTCGTTCAGCTCGACGAGGTCGAGCATCTCCTCGACCTTCGGCTTGAAGTCCTTGACCTTGCGGCGCTTCAGCCCGAACGCGACGTTCTCGAAGATGTCGAGATGCGGGAACAGCGCGTAGTTCTGGAAGACGGTGTTCACCGGGCGCTTGTACGGGCGCAGTCCGGTGATCTCGTCGTCGCCGAGCCGGATGGTTCCGGTGGTCGGTTCCTCCAGACCGGCGATCATCCGCAGGGTCGTCGTCTTCCCGCAACCCGAAGGGCCGAGCAGCGCGAAGAAGGTACCCGCGGGGACGGTCAGGTCGAGGTTGTCGACAGCTCGATGACCCGCAAACTGCTTGCTGATGCCTTCGAGGACTAAATCACTGGTCATCTATCAGCCCCCGATCGCGAGGTTGAAGTCGGTTTCGTAGAGCTTCGCCTTGGCCGTGTCCAGCGGCATGAACGACGAGGTCTTCGAAAGCATGGCCTGGTCGGGGAAGACCAGCGGGTTGTCGACCAGCTCGGGGTCGATCTTCTCCATCGCCTGCCGGGCGCCTTCGACCGGACAGATGTAGTTCACCCACGCGGCCAGTTCGGCCGCGACCTCCGGGTCGTAGTAGTAGTTCATCAAGGCTTCGGCATTCGCCTTGTGGGTCGCCTTGTTCGGTACCAGCATGTTGTCCGACCAGAGGTTGAGGCCCTCCTCCGGTACGACGAACTTGATGTCGGCGTTGTCGGCCTGAAGCGCGAGCACGTCGCCGGACCACGCCATACAGGCAGCGATGTTGCCGTCGTTCAGGTCCTGCACGTAGTCGTTCCCGGTGAAGCGGCGGATCTGGCCGGCGCCGACCGAGTTCTCCAGCTTCTCCAGCGCCTTCGTCCACTCGGCGTCGGTGAACTTGGCGGGATCGGCGCCGACCAGGCGCAGCATCACCGCCATCGTGTCCGGCATCTCCGACAGCAGCGTGATCCGGCCCTTGAGCTCGGACTTGCCGATCAGGTCGGTCCAGCTGCCGATCTCGCCGGTGACCTTGGCGTTGTAGGCGATCCCGGTCAGCCCGCTCTGCCACGGCACGCTGTAGTCGCGGTTCGGATCCCAGAGCGGGGACTTGAGCTGCTTGAGGAGGTACTTGTCGACGTTCGGCACCTTGGCGTGGTCGAGCTTCTGGATCCAGCCGAGGCTGACCATCCGGGCCGCCATCCAGTCGGTCAGAACGAAGATGTCGCGGCCGCTGGGCTGACAGGTACCGAGCTGGTCGCGAACCTTCGCGTAGAACTCGGAGTTGTCGTTGACGTCGGCGGTATAGGTGACCTGGATCCCGCTCTGCTTCTGGAACGCCTCCAGCGTCGGCAGCACGGTCTTGCCGTTGACCTTCTCGTCGGACTCGTCCATGTAGCTCGGCCAGTTCGAGAAGTTCAGCTGCTTCTGACTACCCGACTGGTCGGTGCTGATGCACTTGTCCGCACTCTGCCTGGCCGGCGGGATCCCACAGGCCGCCAGCGCACCCGCGCTGAGCGCACCCAGGCCGAGGCCGCGCAGAACCGTCCGGCGGCCGACGACCGAGGGCTGACGAGGCCTCACACGCAACCTCCTTTGCAGGGGCTTTCGCGGTGGATAATGTCAAAACATTGAGATCGAGACAAGGGATTCCGTAGCAAACCTGGATTTTCACAACGAAATCCGCTTCAACCGGTAAGATCAGGCGGGTGCCAGTACGAACAGGACACCCCGACAAGAACCAAGGTCTGCTCGACGAGACCTCCAAGGCGATCATCGAACAACTCCAGGTCGACGGACGGCGTTCGTACGCCGCGATCGGGAAAGCGGTCGGGCTGTCCGAGGCCGCCGTACGGCAGCGCGTCCAGCGGCTGACCGACGCCGGCGTGATGCAGGTGGTCGCGGTCACCGATCCGCTCGAGCTCGGTTTCGACCGGCAGGCGATGATCGGGATCAAGGCCGAGGGGGCATTGGAGCCGATCGCGGAACAGCTGGCCGCGATGGACGAGGTCGAGTACGTCGTGATCACGGCCGGCTCCTTCGACCTGCTGATCGAGGTGTTGTGCGAGAGCGATGAGCACCTCCTGCAGGTGCTGTCCGAGCGCGTTCGGCAGATCGAGGGCGTGAAGAGCACCGAAAGCTTCGTCTATCTGAAGCTGGTGAAGCAGACCTACTCATGGGGTGTCCGCTGAACCTCTGGGCCGACTCCGGGACCGGGGTGCGCTCGGCGCGCCCCGCGCTCGCTGGGGATCGGGACGCGGATGTCGTGATCGTCGGTGCGGGGTACACCGGGTTGTGGACGGCGTACTACCTGGCTAAGGCGGATCCTTCGCTGCGGATCGTCGTACTGGAGCAGGAGACGGTCGGGTTCGGGGCGTCCGGGCGGAACGGTGGCTGGTGCTCGGCGCTGTTCCCGGCGTCCGCGCGGAAGCTGGCTGACTTGCCGGGATCGAGCCGGTCGGCGGCGATCGACATGCACCGGGCGATGCAGGATTCGGTCAACGAGGTCGGCCTGGTGAGCGCGGCCGAGGGGATCGACTGCGACTACCACAAGGGCGGGACGATCGTGCTGGCTCGCTCCCAGGCGCAGCTGGCACGGGCGCGGGCCGAGGTTGCTTCTGCTGGCGAGTGGGGTCCGGGCGATCTGCGGTTCCTGGACCGGGACGAGGTCGAGTCGCACGTCCGCGCTACGAAGGTGCTGGGGGCAACGTTTACCCCGCACTGTGCGGTGATCCATCCGGGGAAGCTTGTTCGGGGACTGGCGGTTGCGGTCGAGGCGCTCGGGGTGACGATCCACGAACACACGCCGGTGAGCGCGATTGAGCGTGGGCGGGCTGTCACGCCGTACGGGGTTGTGCGGGGGGAGGTGGTGGTTCGCGCGACCGAAGGGTTCACGCCTGGACTCGCGGGTGCGGGGCGAGCGGTTGCGCCGGTGTATTCGTTGGTGGTGGCGACTGAGCCGTTGAGCGACGCGACGTGGGACCGGATCGGGTTGGCGGATCGGCCTTCGTTCAGTGATCACCGGCATCTGATCATCTATGGGCAGCGGACTGCGGATGGGCGACTCGTGTTCGGTGGGCGTGGGGCGCCGTACCACTTCCGGTCGCGGGTGCGTCCGTCGTACGACGAGGAGCCTCGGGTTTTCGCCAAGCTGCAGTCGACTCTGCGTTCGTTGTTCTCGTTGGAGGATGTGCAGTTCACACATGCGTGGGGCGGGGCGCTCGGGGTGCCGCGCGACTGGTGCGCGTCGGTCGGTCTCGAAGGCGGGCTCGCGTGGGCGGGCGGGTATGTCGGGGACGGCGTCAGTACGACGAACCTGGCCGGGCGAACGCTCACCGACCTCATCCTCCACCGCGACACCGCGCTAACCCGCCTCCCGTGGGTAGGCCACCGCTCCCGCCGCTGGGAACCCGAACCCCTCCGCTGGCTAGGCATCAACGCCGGCCTCCAAGCCATGACCCTCGCCGACACCGAAGAACGCCTAACCAACCGCAACAGCCAAATAGCCCGCCTGATGGGGCCTCTGCTCGGGCACTAACCCCACCCGTTACCCGCTACCGACTGTGTGCTGCGTTGGTCGGAAGATTTTCGGCGCGTGGACCCGAAAATGCTCCGACTAGCTGACGTTCTACACCTCAGCCACAGCCCGTCAGCCCCAGACAACGGGGAACCGCGGTAGCCGGCCTCGCCATCCGGCCCAGCCATCTGCTTGGCCCGCCCTCTTGTTTTGTCGGCCGTCTTTTGACGGTCGAGTCGCAGCGGCGGCCGGGGGAGGTAGGCGGCTCGGCCGGGAGTGGCTAACTCGTGTCGCCCGGGGCTTCGGCGGGGCTCGGTAAGTTTTTCGCAGAGGGATAACGCCCAATAGTTACCGGCCCGGGTGCCTCCACCTGCTAGTTGATGCCGGCCTTGGTGTCGAGGTGTTGGAGTAGGGCGTGGGCGGCGAGTTCGACTTTCTTGTGGCGCCATTCGGAGGCTCGGTAGACGCAGGCGATCAGGCCGGAGCGGTGGATGCGGCGGAGGTCGCCGTAGACGAAGGCGTAGCGGGCTTTGGTTTCGTCGTTGGCGCCTTTGGTGAGGCCTAGGTGCCAGGCTGCGTACTCGGGCCAGGTGTGCTTGTCCAGGAAGGCGTTCTGGGCGTCTGCGTGTGGTTGGACGGCGCCCCAGTCGCTGTCGAGGACGTACTGCCGGGAGTCGATCAGTTTGCGCGCGTGCTCGACTGCGGCGTCGTTGACCTCGTAGTTGGCCATGCCACCCCTGTTCCCAGCGGCTAACCCACCTGGGCGGGTTCGGCCTGCAGGGTGGCCAGGGGGAGGCCGGCGAGGTGGATTGTGGGGTGGGTCCAGTCGTTGAGGATGGGGGCTTCGGTGGCTAGGTGGTTGGCTAGTTCGGTTCGGCTTAGTTCGAACACGTGGGCTGGGTTGCCGGTGAGGTCTACGACGGTTTGCATGAGGTGGGCGGCTTGTTCGTTCCAGAGCGGGTCGGTGGCGTCCAGGTCGTCGGGGCGGATGAGGAGGAGTTCGACGTCGGATTCGAGGTCGCCGTCGGCGCGGGCCAGGGCGCCGTACGCGGAGGCGTGGACCGGGGGGAGGCGCCAGGCGGCCAGCTCGTCGGCGATGCGGTTGGCGAGGGCGGTGCGGAGGTCGGCCAGGAACTCGACGACCGGCGCGGCTAGGTGCTTGCGGTTCAGGCGGTAGGACAAGGAGTTGCCGGCGTCGTCTACGTGGACGAGGCCGGTGGCGGCTAGGCGTTGGAGGACCAGGCGAACTCCGGCGACACTGCCCTGACCTGCGAGTTTGTGGACCTCGCGGCCGGACAGGCCCTCGTCGGCGCGGGCCAGGACCTGGAGGACGGGGCCGTCGAGGGAGGGGATGACGGTGCTGATCGGCGTCTTCAGGTCCATGACGAGACAGTAGTAACCGATCAGCTCCGCACAGTAATCATGCTGACGGCTCAGCCTTTGACGGCTCCGGTGAGGCCGTTGACGATGTAGCGCTGGAAGAGGAGCGCGAGCAGGACTGGCGGAAGAGCAGCCAGTACGCCGCCGGCCGCGACCAGCCCGAAGTCCGAGGAGAACTTGCCGGTGAATTCGGCGATCGCGACCGGGATCGTCTTGGAGTTCGTGGTCGACGTGAAGATCAGCGAGTACAGGAACTCGTCCCACGCGAGCAGGAAGCCGAACATCGCGGTCGTGACGATCCCCGGCCGGGCCAGCGGAAGCACAATCCGGACCAGCGCGCCCAACCGCGAGCACCCGTCGACCCGCGCGGCATCCTCCAACTCCGGCGGCAGGCTGAGGTAGAAGTTGCTCATCGTCCACAGGCAGAACGGCGTGACGATCGAGCAGTACGTGACGATCAGCCCGAGCTGCGTGTCCAGTAGCTGCAGATTCGCCAGCGCCAAATACAACGGGATCACCAGCGCGATCGGCGGCAGCATGTAGATCGCCAGGAAGGCGAACAACGTCGTACGGCGGAAGCGGAATCGCAACCGGGCAAACGCGTAGCCGCCCAGGCAGCCGACCACCAGGGAGATCAGCGTGGTCGCCGACGCGACGACCAGGCTGTTCACCATCGAGACGCGGAACGTGCCGGCGATCCCGTCGGCACCCGACGTGAAGATGTCGGCGTACCGCGAGAACGTCGGATGCGCAGGCCACAGCGAGCCACTTGTCAGTTCATCGGCAGGCGAGAGGCTCGAGATCACCAGCCAACTGAACGGCGCCAGTACAACGACCGCCAGCAGACCGCACATCGCGTATTGGAACTTGCGCATCAGATCCCCGCCATCTGGTTCTGCCGGAGCAGTCGCAGGTAGAACATCGCCAGCGCGCCGACTGCTATCACAATCAGGTAGGCGAGGGCAGCGCCGTACCCGAAGAGCTGGTTCGAGAACGCCTGCAGATAGGTGTAGAAGGCAACGGTCTGGGTGCCGGAGGCGGGACCGCCGCCGGTCATCACGTAGACGATGTCGAACACCTTGAACGCCTCGATCGTGCGCAGCACCAGCACCACCGCGATACTCGGCTTCAGCAGCGGTACGACGACCTGCCAGAAGGTCCGCCAGGTCGAGGCACCGTCCACGACCGCTGCCTCGCGCAGTTCGGCCGGGATGGTCTGCAAACCGGCGAGCAGGAAGAACGCGACGATCGAGGTGTTCTTCCAGACGTCGGCGACGATCACCATGTTGAGCGCGAGGAACGGCGAGCCCAGCCACTGGATCTCGGTACCGAGCAGCTGGTTCAGGACGCCGTACTGGCCGTTGTCGATCCAGCGCCACAGCGCCCCGTTGACGATCGTCGGCAGTGCCCACGGCAGTACGACCAGGCTGCGCCACAACCATTTGAAGCGCAGCGGCGCGTTCAGCAGCAGCGCCACGCCCATCCCGAGTACGAGCTCGGCCGCGGTCGAGACGATCGTGAAGTACGCCGTGTGCCCGAGTACCGGATAGAACGACGGGTCGCTGAAGACCTTGGTGTAGTTGCTCAACCCGGCGAACGGATAGCTGCCGGGCATCGCGCTGTCGACCTTGTAGAACGACATCAGCAGCGTCCGGAGTACCGGGTAGAGCACCACACCGAAGACGACTATTGCCGCAGGCAACAACAGGAACAGCGCGAACCGTCCCTCGCCGCGGACCCGCACCGGCTTCACGACTGCAGCAAGCTGTTCGCCTTGTCCGCCGCGTCGTCGAGCGCCTTCTGGGCCAGCTTGCGGCCGAGCAGAGCCTGCTGCAGCTCGGCCTGGACCGCCTGCGACATCGCGTTGTAGTTCTTCGCCTGCGGTCGCAGGATCAGGTCGTCGAGCTGCTTCTTCGCCTGCGGTACGACGGCCGGGTTCGTCTTGACCACCGCGGGATCGTCGTACGAGTCCTTCCACACCGGTAGCGAGTCGAGCGCGTACTTGTTCTGCTCGGGCTGACTGGTGAGGTGCGAGATGTACTTGAACGCGGCCGCCTGATTCTTGCTGCCCGCGGTCACGCACAGCGCCATCCCGCCGTTGACACCCGGCCGCCCCGCGCTGCCCTTCGGCGTCTGGACGACCTTGACCTTGCCGGCGATCTTGCTCTGCTTGGCGTCGTTGGCCGCGCCGTACATGTAGGTCCAGTTGAGCACCATGCTGGCCTGACCGGCCTGGAAGACGCGCTGTACGTCGGCCTCCAGCGACTGCGTCGAGGCCGGGTTGCTGAGTCCGTCGACGATCGTCTTCCGCATGAACTCCAACGCCTGGACCCCTCCACCGGCGTTGAAGGCAGCCTTGCCCGAGTCGTCGAGGAACTTGCCACCCATCGCGCCGAGCAGCTGGGCGTAGTCGCAGACCAGCGCTTCGGCCTGCTGCCAGGACCAGATGAACGGGTACTTCACGACCCCGGCTGCCTTGAGCTTCTGCGCGCCTTGCAGGACGCCGTCCCAGGTGTCGAGCCAGTGCGGGTTCACCCCGGCGGTCGCGAGATGGGCTTCGTTGTAGAAGAAGTACTTGGTGTCCATGATCCACGGGACGCCGTACAGCTTCTGGTCGTACTCGGCGGTGGCGATCGCACCGGCGAGCATGTCGGTCTTCCACGCACCGTCCCACTGACTGGTGACGTCGGTGATCATCTTCTTGCTGCCGAATTCGGCCGGCCAGATCACGTCGATCAGCACCACGTCGTACGTGCCGGCCGGGCCGGCGGCGACGATCTTGTCGTGCAGCGCCTCGTAGGCGACGAACTCCGGCGTCACCTTGATGCCCGGGTTCGCGGCCGTGAACGAGGCGGTCATCTTGGTGACGTCCTCCTCGGTGTACGCCGCCTGTTTCATGAACAGCGCGCGGATCTCACCGCTGCTGCCACTGCCCTGGTCCCCCGTGGTCGCGCCCTTGCCCCCGCTGCACGCGGCCAGCAAGGCCGCCAGTCCGGCCCCACCGGCCGTCTTCAACACGGTCCGCCTGTCGATCGCCACCATCGTCGCCCCACTCCAGGTCTTTTATTTGTTAGGCAACTTTCCTAACATACGGGCAGTATCATCAGGGCTGACGAGGGAGTCAAGAACTCTGCTGAGGTGATGTGTGAACCGTGTTGTCGGCGGTACGCCGAGCGCGAGCGTGGTCCTCGCACGCCTGCTCGCGCAGTCCGGACCGCAGACGCGCTCCGAGCTCGCAGTCGCGTGCGCGCTCTCTCGTCCCACGGTCTTCGCTGCTGTCGAGCGGCTCGAGGCGCTCGGGTTGGTCGAGTCACTCGGTCAACGCAGCGGGTTGCCTGGGCGGACTGCCACCTTGTACGGCGTTCCTTCCGCCGCAGGCTGTGTTGCGGCGATCGACATCGGCGGCACGAATCTCCGGGTCGCCGTGTGTGATGTCAGCGGGACGCCGCTGGTTGAGCTGAAGCGCGCTACTCAGGCGCAGGGCGCGGAGAGCGTCGTACGGCAGGCGGTTGAGCTGCTGGCGGAAGCACGAGCTGAGGCCGGACGGTCCGGCGTACCGCTGTTGGCTGCTGGGGTGTCCACGCCGGGTGCGGTGAATCTGACCAACGATCCGATGGTTCGGTATGCGTGGAACCTTGGGCAGGAGACGCCGTACGACCTGTACTCGCAGTTGGCCGCGGGGATCGACGGGCCGGTGCTGCTGGAGAACAACGTCAACCTGGCCGCGATCGGTGAGCACCGGCATGGGGCGGGGTGTGCGCTGTCGACCTTTGCGGTGATCGCGATCGGCGCGGGTGTCGGTGCCGGGATCATGCACAACGGGTCGCTGTTGCGCGGTGCTCATGGCGCTGCTGGTGAGGTTGGCTTCCTGCCGACAACACACGCCCGCCGCGGTACGCCGGCCGAACCGGATGAGGCGGGTGGTCTCGCCCTTCTGCGCGAGGCGCGTGCCCTCGACCCAGCCCTGCGTGACGTGCAAGACCTCTTCGATCGAGCGCGCGCCGGTGACGACTACGCGCTCTCCCTGGTCGAGGACGAGTGCCGCCGCATCCACGAGATCGTCGCTGCTCTGAGCGCCATCGTCGACCCCGAGACCGTCATCCTCACCGGCGGCATCGGCGACAACGAACTCCTAGCCGCGCGAGTAGCCGAACTAGCCGCCACCCTCCCAGTCCCCGTAGCCGTCATCCGCTCCACCCTCGGCGACCGAGCCTCCCTGGTAGGCGCCATAGCCACCGCCACCGACCACGCCCGGAGCCAACTGCTGGCGCGCATCAACTCCACCCCCACCACCTCCGCCCTCTGAGCGGGGGCACCTGCGATAGCCGGGGCTCGGCCGGTGTGATCGCCGAGTGTGGGGAGTGCGTCGACGGGACATAACTCGGGGGTGCATACCCCGCACGGGGGCCTTGAACAGGTCATACCTTGTTCAAGGCCACGATGTCCTGTTCACACCCCCGGCAACTGCGGGGTTCGTGGCAGGTGGTGGTGCGCCAGCTATCGGTGGGTGGTGAAGAAGGTGTGGAGGTCTTCGATGAGGAGATCGGGGGCTTGGTGGGCGGCGTAGTGGCCGGCGGTGTTGTGTTGGGTCCAGGTGGTGATGTTGGCGTGGTCTCGGGTGGCGTAGGCGCGGATCGGGTCTAGGTCGTCGCGGAATGAGGAGACGGCCAAGGGGACTGTGGTTGGGGCTCCGGGGGGTGGCTGGCGGGAGTACTCGGCGTAGAGCTGCATGGCGGAGGCTGCTGTGCCGGTGAGCCAGTACGACGTGATGTGGGTGAGGAGGGTGTCGGGGTCGAGGTCGCCCATGACCTGGCGGTTCCAGTCGAGGAGACCGACTGGCGAGTCGTTCAGGGCGGTTGCGAGGACGTGCGGGCGTTGGGCGTGGACGTGGGCGTAGCAGCTGGATGAGCGCTGGAGATCACGCAGGCCGTCGAGGGCTTCTCGGTCGGCGGCGCTCAACGCCGTGCGGTCGGGTTCCACGCTGGGCGGGTAGGCGAGCCACTCGCCTTCGGGGAAGCAGAAGAGCTGGGTGACGTGTACGCCGGTGACTGCGTCCGGCGCGACTCGGCCGAGCTCCGGGGCGATGTGCGAACCCCAGTCGTTGCCGGCCGCGCCGTACCGGTGGTAGCCCAGGCGTTCCATCAGCGTCGCCCAGGCGCGAGCGATCCGGCGTGGTCCCCAGCCGCGGTCTGGCGTCGGACCCGACCACGTGTAGCCGGGCAGGGACGGGATGACGAGGTCGTAGCCGAGATCGGTCAGCGGGCCGATCACGTCGACGTACTCGACGATCGAACCCGGCCAGCCGTGCGAGAGGATCAGCGGGAACGCGTTCGGCCGGGGTGAGCGCACGTGCAGGAAGTGGACATTCGTCCCGTCGATCGTGGTCGTGTACTGCGGATACTGGTTCAGCCGTCGCTCCCAGGCGCGCCAGTCATAGTCGTCACGCCAGTAGTCGACCAGCTTCTGGAGGTCCGGCTCGAGCCTCGACCGGATGCCGGCCAGTCGTCGGCGGAGGTCGGTGAGTTGCTCCTCCGGGACCTCGATCACGTAAGGCGTCAGTTCTGCGCTGCCAGCCATTCGAGCCCCTCCTCCGCGTGCTCGACAATCGTGAAGTGGCTCGCGCCATCGTGGATCTGCAGGGTTGCCGTCGGGAGGTGCGTGGCGAGCCAGCTGCCGTGTGAGGGCGGGATGATGCGGTCCGCGGTTCCGTGCAGCAGGAGGATTGGCGCTGTGATCGTCTTGAGGTCGCAGCCCCAGGGGCGCGTGTACGACGCGTCGTCGTCAATCTGGCCGTACGGACCGGAGTCGAGGCCGGGGCCGGCGACCTTGCCCAGCCAACCCCATGGGCCGTCGAAAAGGCGGTGGTCGGCAGCGGCGAAGCCGGCGTCGTACTCGAAACCCGAGTCGTGCAAGGCGGCGCGCACCTCGGCACCGGCCGCTGCGCTCCCGAGGGCCGCGATGCCCGACGGGACCATGCCGGTGAACCAGTCCAACCCCTCAGCCCCGTACGGCGCGATCGCGGCCAGCGTGACGACCGCGCGGACCCGATCACCGAGTACGGCGGCCGTCCCCAGCGCGAAGGTTCCGCCACCGGAGTAGCCGACGACCGCGAACCGATTGAGTCCGAGTGCGTCCGCCACCCGCTCGGTGTCATGGGCGACCGAAGCCACCGTGCGTCCGCGGTCGGGGGTCGAACCGCCGTAGCCGGGGCGGTCGAACGAGATCCAGCGGAGGCCTCGGCGTTCGGCCGCCGCGAAGAGCGGTTCGGGTGGGGCGCCGACGTTCGGGGTGCCGTGGTTCCAGATCACGGGTATGCCGTCCGACCCAGCGTCGTACACATGCAGTGTCCGGCCGTCGGCGAGTTGCAGGTTTTTCTCGATCATGTCGGCGACGTCGGAGCGGGTCGGACGTCCTCGACATTTAGAAACTCGTGGCGCGCGACCTTGGTGTTTGCGTCATCCGGAGTTCGGTCGTGAACGCGTAGCGATCGCCACGGTAGAGGGCCGAGGTGTACTCGAAGACGCGGTCGCGGCTGTCGAAGCTGATGCCATGGGTGGCCAGGCAGGGCTGGGTGACCGGGATGTCGAGCCAGCCGGCGGTCTTGGCGTCGGGCATGACGGGTTCGAGGCGCGAGGTCCCGCTGACCACGTCGATGCCGTAGCGGTTGGTGAGCAGGTCGTAGAGCGAACCGTTGAGGTCCTCGGCCTCCACCCCCGGCACGTACGCCGCGGGCAAAGTGGTCCGCTCGACAACCATCGGGAAGTCGTCCGCGAGCCGCAGCCGGGTGAACGCGATGATCGGATCACCAACCGGAATCCGCAGCCGCCGCGCGGCCGCTCGCTCCGCCTTCTGATGGCGGAACTCGAGCATGGTGGTGCCCGGACGCATCCCGCGCCGGCGGATGTCCTCGGAGAACCCGATCATCCCCAGCCAGCGCGCCACCTTCGGACGAGTCGTGTACGTGCCGCTGCCATGCCGCCGTACCAGCAGCTCTTCGATCACGAGCTCGTCGACGGCACGACGCAACGTCATCCGTGCCACGTTCCAGCGCACGGCCAGCTCCCGTTCGGGCGGCAGCGCAGCGCCCTCCGGCAGCGTGTCGATCAAACTCAGCAACAACGCCCGGATCTCGGCGGCCTTCCCCGGCAGCGAACCATGCATGCCTCTTGGGTAACACTCCAGCATCCCCCACCGAAAGCCTTTCCACGACTGTCGAAGACAGCCGCACTAGACCACCGAAGAAGTTTCGATCCAGAAAACAAGCACGCTTGATTCTTTTTGCTGACCGTGTCAGTCTCGGTGGCACGATCTCCACCCCCTGGGAGTGCGGCGTGCAAGTAGACGAAGTGCTGGCGGATCTGTGGGCCGAGAGTGCTGAGCTGGATCGGCTGGTCGGTGGTTTGGCCGCCGACGAGTGGTCTCAGCCGACGCCGGCCGACGGCTGGACGATCGCGCATCAGATTGCGCATCTGGCCTGGACGGATGAGGCTGCGCGGTTGGCGGCGGCGGAGCCGGAGGGGTTTGCGGAGCTGGTGAAGGTCGGGGCGACCAATCCGACAGGGTACGTCGATGATGCGGCGGCCGAGGGTGCTGCGTTGCCGCCGGATCAGCTGCTGGTCCTTTGGCGGGAGTCGCGGGCGGACCTGGCGGAGGCGCTGAAGGGGGTGCCGGCCGGGGAGAAGATCCCGTGGTTCGGACCGCCGATGAGTGCTACCTCGATGGCGACCGCGCGACTGATGGAGACGTGGGCGCACGGGCAGGACGTGGCTGATGCGCTCGGGGTGCGGCGGCCGCCGAGTAATCGACTGCGGCATGTTGCGCACTTGGCGGTGCGGACGCGTGGGTTCGCGTACTTGCTGCATGGGCGGAGGGCGCCGGACGTCGAGATTCGGGTCGAGCTGGTCGGGCCGGATGGGGATGTGTGGAGCTGGGGGCCGGAGGATGCGGCGCAGCGAGTGAGCGGACAGGCCCTGGACTTCTGCCTGCTCGCAACCCAGCGCCGGCACCGCGACGACCTGGCCGTGGTTGCGGAGGGCGCGGATGCGGACGAGTGGTTGGGCATCGTGCAGGCGTTCGCGGGGTTGCCAGGTAAGGGGCGCGAGCCGGGGCAGTTCACGTGAGCGCGCCTCTTCGGATTGGGAATGCTTCCGGGTTCTATGGGGACCGGTTTAGTGCTGTGCAGGAGATGTTGACTGGTGGGCCGCTGGATGTGTTGACCGGGGACTACCTGGCTGAGTTGACGATGTTGATCCTTGGGCGGGATCGGCTGAAGGATCCGTCGCTCGGGTATGCGCGGACGTTCCTGAAGCAGCTCGAGAGTGGGTTGGGCGAAGCACTCGACCGTGGCGTGAAGATCGTCAGCAATGCCGGTGGACTGAACCCGGCCGGCCTCGCGCAGGCGATCCAAGAACTCGCAGACCGGCTCGGCCTGCATCCGAAGATCGCGTACGTCGAAGGTGACGATCTGCTCGCTCGAGCCGCCGAGCTCGATCTCGGTACGCCGTTGACGGCCAACGCCTATCTCGGTGCCTGGGGAATTGCCGAAGCGCTGCAGGCGGGTGCTGATGTCGTCGTGACTGGTCGTGTCACCGACGCCTCGGTGATCGTCGGGCCGGCGGCCGCACACCACGGGTGGAAGCGGAACCAGTACGACGAACTGGCGGGCGCGGTCGTCGCCGGGCATGTGATCGAGTGCGGTTGTCAGGCGACCGGCGGCAACTACTCGTTCTTCAGCGAGATCCGCGATCTCGGCCGACCGGGGTTCCCGATCGCCGAGATCCATGCGGACGGCAGCAGCGTGATCACCAAACACGACAAGACCGGTGGCGCGGTCACGATCGACACGATCAAAGCGCAGTTGCTGTACGAGATCACGGGTGCCCGGTACGCGGGTCCGGACGTGACCACGCGGCTCGACACGATCGAGCTCAGTGAAGACGGCGCCGACCGGATCCGGATCAGTGGGGTGCGTGGTGAGGCTCCGCCGCCGACGTACAAGGTGTCGTTGAACAGTGTGGGCGGGTTCCGCAACGAGGTGAACTTCGTGCTGACCGGCCTGCAACTCGAGGAGAAGGCCGAGCTGGTCAAGGCGCAGCTTGAGCGTGGGCTCGCGAAGCAGCCGGCGGAAATGCAGTGGACGCTGGCCTGGACTGAGAAGCCGAACGCGGACTCCGAGGAGGAGGCCAGCGTCTTCCTGCGCTGCGCGGTGAAGGACCCGGATCCGAAGGTGGTCGGGCGCGCATTCTCCAGTGCGGCGGTCGAGCTGGCGTTGTCGAGTTACCCCGGGTTCCACGCAGTCGCGCCGCCGGGCGACGGATCGCCGTGCGGCGTCTTCCAGGCCGGGTACGTCGACATCCACGAGGTCGAGCACGTCGTCGTACTGCCCGACGGGGCGCGGGTGGTCATCGAACCCGCGGCGGAGACGCAGCCGCTGACCCCGGCTGAGGATGCAGGGCTGCCGATCCCGTTGCCGTCACTGGCGTCGACCGGTCGGCCGCGGACGCGGGAGGTCCCGCTCGGGCGGCTCGTGGGGGCGCGGTCCGGTGACAAGGGCGGCGACGCGAACGTCGGGGTGTGGGTGCGCGACGAGAAGGCGTGGCGGTGGTTGGCGCACACGCTGACTGTCGAGCTGTTCCAGGAGTTGCTGCCGGAGACTGCCGAACTGACCGTGACGCGGTACCTGCTGCCCAACCTGCTCGCGATGAACTTCGTCGTCGAGGGGTTGCTGGGTGAGGGGGTCGCCGCGCAGGCGCGGTTCGATCCGCAGGCCAAGGCGGTCGGCGAATGGCTGCGTTCTCGATATGTCGACATCCCGGAGATGTTGCTGTGAACGACTTCAGAGCGAGCGTGCGACGGTTCATGGCAGCGGAGGTCTTGCCGCAGCTGGATCAGTGGGAGCGGGACGGCGAACTGCCGCGGGAATTGCACAAGAAGGCCGGTCAGCTCGGGTTGCTCGGGGTTGCGTTTCCAGAGGCGGTCGGCGGCGGTGGTGGGTCGTTGCACGACATGCTCGCGGTGGTCGAGGAGATGCATTACGCCGGTGGATCCGGTGGACTGGTCGCATCGCTGCTGACGTGTGGGATCGCCGTACCGCATATCGTTGCTGCAGGCAATCAAGAGCAGATCGACCGTTGGGTGCGACCAACGCTCGAAGGGGAGCTGATCGGGGCGCTCGCGATCACCGAGCCTGGTGGTGGGTCCGATGTCGCCTCGATCCGGACGACCGCCGTACGCGATGGTGACTTCTTCGTGGTGAACGGCGCGAAGACCTACATCACCTCAGGAGTACGCGCGGACTTCGTCACCACGGCCGTCCGCACGGAGGGTGCGGGTGCGCACGGGGTCAGCCTGCTGGTGCTGGAACCCGGGATGTTCGAGGTGTCGCGCAAGCTGGAGAAGATGGGCTGGCTCTGCTCGGACACTGCTGAACTGAGCTTCACCGACGCCCGGGTACCGGTGCAGAACCTCGTCGGCGCGCCGGGCTCAGGATTCGTCCAGCTGGCGGTGAACTTCGTGGCCGAGCGACTCACGCTCGCCGTCCAGGCGTACGCCGGCGCGCAGCGCGCGCTCGACCTCACCGTGCAGTGGTGCCGGGATCGGGAGACGTTCGGGCGGCCTTTGATCTCGAGGCAGACGGTTCAGCACACGCTGACCGAGATGGCTCGCCGGATCGACGTCGCGCGAGTGTATGTGCACCACGTCGCGGAACGGGCCGAGCGCGGCGACGACGTGATCGCGGAGACGTGTTTCGCGAAGAACACCGCGGTCGAGACCGGCCAGTGGGTGTGCGACCAGGCGCTCCAACTGCACGGCGGGCTCGGTTACATGCGCGAGTCCGAGATCGAGCGCCAGTACCGCGACCAACGCATCCTCGGCATCGGCGGCGGCGCCACCGAGATCCTCACCGGCCTGGCCGCCAAACGACTGGGGTTCACCGCATGACCACAACGTCCGAAAACACGCCGACCACGCCCTCCGATCCTTCGGACGCTAATCGCTCGGCGATGCTCGAGAAGTTGGCGGCGCTGGAGATTGAGCACGGTAAGGCGTTGGCGGGGGGTGGGGAGAAGTACGTCGCTCGGCACCACAAGCGCGGGAAGTTGCTGGCTCGGGAGCGGATCGAGTTGCTGGTCGATCCGGATTCGGCGTTTCTGGAGTTGTCGCCGTTGGCTGGGTGGGGGTCGGACTTCACGGTCGGGGCGAGTCTGGTGACCGGGATCGGGGTGGTCTGCGGGGTCGAGTGTTTGATCACCGCTAACGATCCGACCGTGAAGGGTGGTGCCAGCAATCCGTGGACGTTGCGGAAGGCGTTGCGGTCGGACGAGATCGCGCGGGCCAACCGGTTGCCGGTGATCAGTTTGGTCGAGTCCGGGGGTGCGGATCTGCCGACGCAGAAGGAGATCTTCATTCCGGGCGGCGCGATGTTCCGGAACCTGACTCGGCTGTCGGCCGAGGGGATCCCGACGATTGCGCTGGTGTTCGGGAACTCGACCGCGGGTGGTGCGTACATCCCGGGGATGAGCGACTACGTGGTGATGGTCGATGGTGGCGCGAAGGTGTTCCTGGCGGGGCCGCCGCTGGTGAAGATGGCGACTGGTGAGGACGCCGACGACGAATCACTCGGCGGTGCGTCGATGCACGCCCGGAAGTCGGGGCTGGCGGACTACTTCGCGGTTGACGAGCAGGACGCGATTCGGCTCGGGCGACAGATCGTGTCGCGGTTGAACTGGAAGAAGCGCGGTCCGGCGGCAGCGCCGTCGTACCAGGAGCCTTTGTTTGACGCGGATGGGCTGCTCGACATTGTGCCGGGGGATCTGAAGGTGCCGTTCGATCCTCGGGAGGTGATCGCTCGGGTGGTGGACGGGTCGGTGTTCGACGAGTTCAAGCCGCTGTACGGGTCGTCGCTGGCGACGGGCTGGGCGTCGGTGCATGGGTATCCGGTGGGGATTCTGGCGAATGCGCGCGGGGTGTTGTTCAGTGAGGAGTCGCAGAAGGCGGCGCAGTTCATCCAGCTGGCGAACCGGTCCGATACGCCGCTGATCTTCCTGCACAACACGACCGGGTACATGGTCGGCCAGGAGTACGAACAGGGCGGGATCATCAAGCACGGCGCACAGATGATCAACGCGGTCGCCAACTCCAAGGTGCCGCACGTGTCGATCCTGATGGGCGCGTCGTACGGGGCCGGGCATTACGGGATGTGTGGGCGCGCGTTCGATCCACGGTTCCTGTTCGCGTGGCCGTCGGCGAAGTCTGCGGTGATGGGGCCGCAGCAGCTGGCCGGCGTGCTGTCGATCGTCGCCCGGGCCGCCGCGGAGGCGAAGGGGATGCCGTACGACGAGGACGGTGACGCAAAGATGCGCGCGTACGTCGAGGGTCAGATCGAAGCGGAGTCGCTGCCGATGTTCCTCTCCGGACGCCTGTACGACGACGGTGTGATCGACCCGCGGGATACGCGGACTGTGCTCGGCATCTGTTTGTCCGCAATCCACTCGGCTCCAGTCGAAGGCACATCATCCTTCGGCGTCTTCCGGTTGTGAGCCCGATGTCCACCCCAGCCCAGGAGTCGCGCGTGATCACGTCCGTGCTTGTTGCCAACCGCGGGGAGATCGCTCGCCGCGTGTTCCGAACCGCCCGGTCGCTTGGGCTCTCCACCGTTGCCGTCTACTCGACGGCGGACGCGGACTCGCCGTACGTGGATGAGGCTGATGCGGCGGTGCACTTGCCGGGGAACGCGCCGGGTGAGACGTATCTGCGCGGGGAGCTGGTGATCGAGGCGGCGCTGCGGGCGGGGGCGGATGCGGTGCATCCGGGGTACGGGTTCCTGTCGGAGAACGCGGGGTTCGCAGTGGCGGTGATTGAGGCGGGGCTGACGTGGATCGGGCCGCCGGTGGACGCGATCTCGTCGATGGGGTCGAAGATCGAGTCGAAGAAGCTGATGGCGGCTGCTGGAGTTCCGGTGCTGGCTGAGCTGACGCCTGCGGAGGTTTCCGAGGCTGATTTGCCGGTGTTGGTGAAGGCGTCGGCCGGTGGTGGTGGGCGCGGGATGCGGGTGGTGTCGCGGCTCGCGGATCTGCCGGGTGAGATCGAGGCGGCGTCGGCTGAGGCGTTGTCGGCGTTCGGGGACGGGACGGTGTTCTGCGAGCGGTATCTGCCGAGCGGGCGGCATATCGAGGTGCAGATTCTGGCTGATCAGCACGGGACGATCTGGGCGGTCGGGGAGCGGGAGTGCTCGATCCAGCGACGGCATCAGAAGGTGGTCGAGGAGGCGCCGTCGCCGTTGGTGGAGCGCATTCCGTCGATGCGGCCGCTGTTGTTCGACGCGGCGCGGAAGGCCGCGGCGGCGATCAGCTATGTGGGTGCGGGGACAGTCGAGTTCCTGGCGGACGAGGACGGGAACTTCTACTTCCTGGAGATGAACACGCGGCTTCAGGTAGAACACCCGGTCACCGAGGAGACCACGGGACTCGATCTGGTCGAACTGCAGATCGCGGTCGCGGACGGTGCGCGACTGCCGGCTGAGCCGCCGCCCACGGTGGGACACGCGATCGAGGTGCGGCTGTACGCCGAGGATCCGCACCGCGACTGGCAACCGCAGACCGGCGTACTGCACAAGTTCCAGGTGGATTCGAGCGTGCGGGTGGACTCGGGGGTGGAAAGCGGGTCGGTCGTCTCGCCCTACTACGACTCGATGCTGGCCAAGGTGATTGCCTATGGCGCTGATCGGACGGCCGTTGCTCGGCGGTTGGCGGGGGTGTTGGAGCGGGCGACGATTCATGGGGTGGGGACCAACCGGGCGTTGCTGGCTTGGATTCTGCGGCATCCGGCGTTTCTGGCTGGTGATACCGATACCGCGTTCTTCGCGACCCACGGGATCGGCGGGTCGAGTGGTTCGGAGGAGTTGTCCGCGTTGGCGGCGGCGTTGGCGGATGCGGCTGGGCGGGGTCGGCCGGTGGGGGTGCCTCGTGGGTGGCGGAATGTGGCTTCGCAGCCGCAGCGGAAGAGTTACCGGGTTGGCGAAACCACTTATGACGTTGAGTATCGGCTGACTCGGGACGGGTTGGTTGTTGCGGGCAACATTCAGCTGGTGGAGAGTGCGCCGGATCGGGTGCTGCTGGTGGTGGACGGCGTCCGGCGGGTGTTCGAGGTGGCGGCGTACGACGGGCTGGTCTGTGTGGGGCCGGTCAATCTGATTCCGGTGCCGCGGTTTGTGGATCCTTCGCGGCAGGTCGCGGCGGGGTCGTTGGTGGCGCCGATGCCGGGGACGGTGATCCGGGTCGGGGTGCAGGTTGGTGAGGTGGTCAAGCAGGGGCAGCCGCTGTTGTGGCTGGAGGCGATGAAGATGGAGCACACGATCGCCGCGCCGGCTGACGGCGTTGTCGGTGAGCTCAATGTCGAAGCGGGTCAACAGGTCGAGGTCGGCGCCGTACTGGCTGTCGTTGGGGAGGAAGCATGAGCTTCTATACAGAGTCCGAAGAGCGTCAAGCCTTGCGCAAGGCGGTCGGCGAGCTGGGGAAGAAGTACGGCTACGAGTGGTTCGACAAGCAGGCGCGCAGTGGCGGGAACACCAGCGAGCTGTGGGCCGAGGCGGGGAAGCTCGGCTACCTCGGCGTGAATCTCCCGGAGGAGTACGGCGGCGGTGGCGGCGGGATGGGCGATCTGTCGATCGTGCTGGAGGAGCTCGGTACGGCGGGTTGTCCGTTGCTGATGATGGTCGTGTCGTCGTCGATCGTCGGTACCGTGATCACGCGGTTCGGCACGGCTGAGCAGAAGCAGCAGTGGTTGCCGGGACTGGCCGACGGGTCGACGACGATGGCGTTCGCGATCACCGAGCCGGACGCGGGGTCGAATTCGCACAACATCACCACGACTGCCCGCCGTACCGAGGACGGCTGGGCGTTGTCGGGACGGAAGGTCTTCATCTCCGGACTGGATGTCGCGCAGGCGATGTTGGTGGTCGGGCGGACCGAGGACGCCCGGACCGGCAAGCTGAAGCCGGCGTTGTTCGTTGTGCCGACCGACGCGGCCGGGGTCGAGTTCCAGCAGATCGAGATGGATCTGATCAGCCCGGACAAGCAGTTCACGCTGTTCCTGGATGATGTCCAGCTGCCGCGCGAGGCGCTGGTCGGGTCCGAGGACGCGGCGCTGATGCAGCTGTTCGCGGGGCTGAACCCGGAGCGGATCATGGCGTCGGCCTTCGCGATCGGGATCGCCCGGCACGCGCTCGGCAAGGCGCTCGCCTACGTCAAGGAACGCCAGGTCTGGAACACGCCGATCGGCGCCCACCAGGCGATCGCGCACCCGCTCGCTCAGATCAAGATCGAGCTCGAACTGGCCCGCCTGATGATGCAGAAGGCCGCCGCGCTGTACGACGCCGGTGACGACCTGGGCGCGGGTGAGGCCGCGAACATGGCGAAGTACGCCGCGGGTGAGGTCGCGGTCCGCGCCACCGACCAGGCGGTCCAGTCGCTCGGCGGAAACGGCATGACCAAGGAGTACGGCGTCGCTGCGCTCTCGACGGCGGCGCGCGCGGCCCGGATCGCGCCGGTGAGCCGGGAGATGATCCTCAACTTCGTTGCCCAGCACAGCCTGGGCCTGCCCAAGTCCTACTGAGAGAGGCCGCCCCCGATGATCATCACCAGCGAGTTCCCGCCCGTCGAGGTTGTCGACGTCCCGCTGCACGACGCCGTGCTCGGTCGCGCCCAGGAGTACGGCGACCGCGCGGCGCTTGTCGACGCGGTCAGCGGCCGCGAGATCAGCTACGCCCAACTCGACCACATGACGCGCCGAGTCGCGGCCGGTCTGGCTGAGCTCGGGATCCGCCAGGGTGACGTGGTCGCGCTCTACAGCCCGAACACGATCCTCTACCCGGTCGTCTTCTACGGCACCACCCGCGCGGGCGCGACCGTGACCACGGTCAACGCGCTCTACACGGCCGACGAACTACGCAAGCAACTCGTCGACTCGAAGGCGAAGTTGCTGGTGACGATTTCGCTGTTCCTGCCGGCCGCCACGGCAGCGATCGAGGGCACGGACGTCACGGAGATCTTCGTCTGTGACCAGGCCGAGGGCTACCGCTCGGTGATGGAGCTGGTCGCGTCGACCGCACCGGAGCCTTCGGTCACGATCAATCCGGCTGAAGATGTCGCGGTGCTGCCGTATTCGAGCGGCACGACCGGTTCGGCCAAGGGTGTGATGCTCACCCATCGGAACATCGCGACGAACCTCGTCCAGGCCGAGGCGACGTTCGCGATGGAGGACGGTGAGCGGATCATCGCGATCCTGCCGTTCTTCCACATCTACGGGCAGTCCGTGCTGATGAATCTGCCGTTCCGCTTCGGCGTGACAGTCGTCGTACTGCCGAAGTTCGAGCTGCAGCAGTTCCTGACCACGCTCGACGAGCAGAAGATCACCCGCGCGTTCGTCGCGCCGCCGATCGTGCTGGCGCTGGCTAAGCATCCGGCGGTGGACGGCGTGGACCTGTCGGCGCTGAAGTATCTGACGTCCGCGGCGGCTCCGCTGGACGCGGAGTTGGCTGAGGCGTGTGCGAAGCGGCTCGGACTGCACGGCGTGCTGCAGTGCTACGGGATGACCGAGTTGTCGCCGGGGACGCACGCCGTACCGCAGGACGACCCGGAGCCGCCGCCTGGTGCCGTCGGCAAGCTGTTCCCGTCCACCGAACAGCGGGTGGTCGGTGCCGATGGCAACGATGTTGCGGATGGCGAGGTCGGCGAGATCTGGATCCGCGGGCCGCAGGTGATGAAGGGGTACCTGGGCCGGCCGGGCGAGACCGACGCGACCATCGATCGCGAGGGCTGGTTGCACACCGGCGATCTCGGGCGGATGGACGCGCGCGGCTACCTGCACATCGTCGATCGGGTCAAGGAGCTGATCAAGTACCACGGCTACCAGGTGGCGCCGGCCGAACTGGAGGCCGTGCTGCTGACCGACGAGCGGATCGCGGATGCGGCGGTGATCGGGGTCGCTTTGGAGGGCAACGAGGTCCCGAAGGCGTTCGTCGTACCGATGCCGGGGTCGGGGCTGACCGAGACCGACGTGCTCGAGTACGTCGCCGCGCGGGTGGCGCCGTACAAGAAGGTGCGGCAGGTGGAGTTCATCGAGGCGGTACCGAAGGCTGCCTCCGGGAAGATCCTGCGGCGTGAGCTCAGAGCGCGCGAGGCCGCCCGTGAGTGATGCACTCCGAGCACCCCAACAGGACCGCAGCCGGGCCACCCGGCAGCGGTTGCTGGAGGCCGCGGTCGATTCACTCGCCGAGGTCGGGTACGCCGCGACCACGGTGGCCGTGGTCGCGGCCCGGGCCGGGGTGTCGCGTGGTGCTGCCCAGCACCACTTCCCGACGCGGGCGGATCTGTTCGCGGCTGCGGTCGAGTACATGACCGAGGTGCGGCTGGCGGAGATCCGGGCTGCTGTGTTGCCTACCGGGCCGGGGCGGACTGAGGCGATCGTGAGCATGTTGGTGGATGTTTACACCGGGCCGCTGTTCCGGGCTGCGCTGCATTTGTGGGTGGCGGCGTCGACTGAAGAGGCGCTGCGGGCGCAGATCGTTCGGCTGGAAGAGCGGGTTGGGCGGCGAGCGCACCGGGCGCTGCTCGACGTACTGGACGTTTCGGAGCGGACTCCCGGCGTACGGGAGACGGTGCAGGGGGTGTTGGATATGGCTCGGGGGCTGGGGCTGGCTGATCTGCTGTCGGATGACAGTGCGCGGCGGCGCGGGATTGTGCGGCAGTGGAGCCGCATCCTCGATCAGGCTCTGCTGGCGCCTGGGGTGTGACCGAAGGACCGTTTGAAGGTGTCGATGAACGCACTGGTCGACGCCCAGCCGGTTTGGTGGGCTACTCGAGTCACTGAGTCGCCGGCTGCGAGCAGTCTCAGCGCGGTGTGCAGTCTGAGCTGGGTGCGCCACTGCGGGAAGGTCATGCCGAGGTCTGAGCGGCAGAGTCGGCTGAGGGTGCGTTCGCTCGCGCCAACGTGAGCGCCGAGCTCGGTGAGGGTGCGGTTGTCGGATGGGTCGTTGTGCAGGAGTTCGCAGAGTGCGGCCAGGCGGGGGTCGCGCGGAGCGGGCAGGTAGGTAGGGCGCTGGGGTGAGCGCTTCAGTTGGTCCAGCAGCACCGCGCGCAGCCGCGCCCGCTCGGTGGAGTCGGCGGGGGCGGCGCGTCCCTCACCCTCGTCCCCGGAGGTGTAGGTGAGGATCAGCTCCCGCAGCAATGGGCTCACGACGAGGGCGGATGGTGCCTCGAGGGCTAGCGGGTTGTCCGTCAGGCCGATGGTGTGTAGGGCGGTGTCGCCGTACGCGCGGTGTTCGTGGACTGTGCGGGCCGGGATCCAGATGGCTCGGTTGGCTGGGGCGATCCAGCTGCCGGCGTCCGTGGTCACCGACAGGACGCCTTGGCCGGCGTACACGATCTGGTGCTGGTCGTGCCAGTGCGCGTCGACCTCGCCGCCGGCGGGAATCGGCAGGATTCCGGTCGAGGCGTCAGAGTGGCGGATTTCCGGCATAGGTTGGCATTTTATCGGAAGCCGGACAGCCGCCTCAGGGCCGACGATCGTTGGTGTGAGGAGAATTCAACCGATCGGGCTGATGGCTGTCGGTCATGCGTGTGTCGATGTGTACCAAGGCGCCGTACCGGCTCTGGTGCCGTTTCTGGTGGCGGAACGCGGGCTCGGGTACGTCGCAGTTTCCGGGATCACGTTGGCCGCGACGCTGCTGTCGTCCGTGGTGCAGCCGGTTTTCGGGGTGTTGACGGACCGGCGGCCGTTGACCTGGCTGATCCCGGTGAGCATGACGACGGCCGGGCTCGGGATCGGGTTGATCGGGGTCGGCGATGCGTACTGGCTGGCGTGGCTCGCGGCTGCGCTGTCGGGGCTCGGTGTGGCGGCGTACCACCCCGAGGCCGCTCGGATGGCGCGGGCGGTCAGCGGTGGGAGCCATGTCGGGATGAGCTGGTTCTCGGTCGGCGGGAACGTCGGGTTCGCACTGGCACCGGCTCTCGTGACACCGATCGTCGCGGCCGGTGGACTGCGGTGGACGCCCGTGCTGATCGTCCCCGCGCTCTTCGGTGCGGTGATCACCCGGCTGGCGGTGAGGTCCGCCGCGTTGGTTGCTGCCAGCAACCTTCAGGTCCGGGGCGTGGACGACTGGCCGTCGTTCGTGCGGTTGTCGGCGATCATGGTCTGCCGGTCGATCGTGTTCGTCGGGCTCGGCACCTTCATCGCCCTGTACGCCGGTCAACGGGTCGGCGGCGGTACCACGACCGGCGGGATCGCGCTGTTCATCCTGTTCGCGGCAAGTGCCTTCGGGACCCTGCTCGGCGGCCGGTTCGCCACCCGATTCGGTCGGATCCGGACCCTGCGGGCGTCGTACGCGATCGCCGTACCAGCGATTGCTGCCCTGGTCTTCGTCCCCGGACCAGCCTTCTTCGCCTTCCTGGCCCTGACCGCCATCGCCATGGCGATCCCGTTCTCGCTGCATGTCACCCTCGGCCAGGACTTCCTCCCCACCCGCGTCGGCACTGCCGGCGGTATGACACTCGGCCTCGCTGTCAGCATCGGTGGCATCGGCACCCCGATCCTCGCCACTCTCGCCGAACACACGTCGCTGCAGACCGCGCTGACGACACTGATCGCACTACCGCTGGCGTGCGCCCTGCTGGGCTACCTGCTGCGGGAGCCGGTCAGCGGTTCTGCCGCCGGATGACCTTGGCCGCCAAGTCGTCCGGGTTGCACTCAGCCAGGTGGTCGCGGATGAGCAGGTGGATGAACGAGTACTCACCGGGGGCGGTGCGAGCGAGCACGTATCGGTCGGCGGCGAACTGAAGGAAGGGCCGGCGACGCCAGGGCAGGTCGCCGTTCCAGCAGAGCATGGTGTCGAAGAGGAGTCGGTAGAGCCAACCCGAACGCCCTGTCTGGCTCCCGAAGAGACCTCCACCAACGAGCCCGAAGAGCAGGCCGAGCAGGACCTGGCCGTCGGGTGAAGCGAAGTCGGCTCCCAAGGCCGCGGCCAGCGCGATCCCTGCCGTGCCGCCGCCCAGCGGCCACGGGACAAGCCGCAAGTGCGGCTTCGGCGGCAGCTCGTACGGCCAGGACGGCGGACAGTTCAGGGTGCGGATACCCCAGGCGACGAACAGACCGATGACGAAGCCGGGCGGGAAGCCCCCTGGGGTGACGACACTGGCCGGCAGCAAATCGATCAGTCCCATCGCGGCGACCAGCAGGACGACGCTCGTGAGCGCCCCGACGAGCAGACCGAGCAGCAGCACAACACGATGCCGTCGGTCGTCGGAGTGGAGCGAGACGATGTCGCGGGCGGCTGGATAGCGGACTGCCAGCAGGACACCCAGAACGGCGACGGTCAGGCCGGCCAGGACGCCGTACTGGGCTGTGGTCACCAGGGTCGCCCCGGCCACGAGCCCACTGAGCAGAGCGCGCAGGCCGACCATATGCAGCAGGTAGAGCACGTCGGCATGCATGACGCCGTCCTGGCCCTCGGCAGTGGGCCAGCGAGGCACCACCGTCTGAGCGCCGTGCCGGTTACTGGTTCGCCAGGCGAGGGTTCGCAACGCGCGGACGGCGGCACCGGCGCCGTACTCGCGCTCTGTGGACCGGTGCCGTGCCAGTACCTCGACGATGAACGTGTCGAACAGATCCCGCCGTACGTCGGCCAGGTCGTCGGCCGCGACGTCTTCGGGGCCACGGTCTTGGTACGCCAGCAGGAGGACGTTGAGCATCAGGGGTGAGGTGACCAGATCCCACAGTTCGTCGTCGTACTCGATGGCTGCGCGGGCTCCGTCGAGTTCGGGACCGACTGCTTCGAAGTACTCGAGGACCTGTTGTCTGGTGAGCGGTCTGATGTGTACTGCGCCGTTGAGGATCAGCTGGTGGCTCAGCTGCTCGTAGTCGTGGGTGCGGCAGGTGACGGCGAGCTTGGGGATCGTGTAGTGCTTCTGCAGATCCAGCAGGACGCTTGCCAGCTTGTCGCGGTGTGCGCGGTCGATCTCGTCCAGACCGTCGAAGAGCAACGCCAGGTGGCCGCGCAGCAACCAGCTGCGGCCGACGGCCGGTGGGATGCCGTAGCGGAGGCGTAGCTCATTCAGCAGCCAGCGGACGAACCCGGCCAGCAGTGGGGTGTCCCTCGGGTGGTCGTCCTTCTGGTGCGACGGTGCGGCTGTCCAGCTCGCCAGGTCGACCAGGACCGGGATGGGGGCGCGGTCGTCGGCCGCGGCCTGTCCGGCGAGGGTGCGGGCGAGGCTGAGCAGCAGGGTCGTCTTGCCGGCACCGGGTGCGCCCAGGATCAGCATCGAGTCCTGGAGCTCGTCGAAGACCTCGGCGATGGCTGCGTTCTCGGGGAGCTGCCGCGGTTCGCTGTCGATCGGCTGGACGAACAGGTCGTACGGGCGGACGACTGCGGACGGACGCTCCTCGAGGGCGAGAGCGACCCGGGTCCGGGCCGCGAGGGAGACGGCGACCCGCTGGTTCAGGTAGGTGTCGACGCTGCGGAGCAACAGTTGCCGGTTGCGCGGTACGTCGGCCGAGCGGCTGGAGATGACCGGGCGCTGGCGGCTGCGGACCTCGGCCAAGGCCGTGAGCACGAGAATCAGCCAGAGGACGCCGATCGCCGGCCACGTCCAGGCGACGTACGGGGTGAGGAAGGCGGGCGCCGTACCGCCGGTGCCGACGTTGATGGCGATCGGGAGCAGGACCAGGCTGAGCGAGGCGGTCAGCACGATCACGGCGGCACGCAGCACGGTGTCACGGATCCTCACGCCCCGGAGCGTATCGGTCCTTGGATCAAGCCTGCAGGAATTGTTCAACGATCACGTAAGTTGGCTTTTGTCATGACTACTGAGCGGGTCGACCGCGCGAGTGTCGGGCTGAGGTCGGAACGCGGCCCGATTCTGCTCGCGGTGATGCTGAGTACCGGGCTGGTCGCCCTCGACGCGACCATCCTCGCCACGGCCGTTCCCTCGGTGGTCGACGACCTGGGCGGGTTCACGCAGTTCCCCTGGCTGTTCTCGATCTACCTGCTGGCCCAGGCGGTTTCGGTACCGATCTACGGCAAGCTCGCCGACCTGCGCGGGCGGAAGCCGATGATCCTGCTCGGGGTCACCCTGTTCGTGGTCGGGTCGGTGCTGTGCGGGTTCGCCTGGAGTATGCCTGCGCTGATCGCGTTCCGGCTGATCCAGGGGCTGGGCGCAGGTGCGATCCAGCCGATCGGGATGACGATCATCGGCGACATCTACACGGTCGCCGAGCGGGCCAAGGTTCAGGGTTATCTGGCCAGCGTGTGGGGGATCTCGTCGTTCGTCGGGCCGACGCTCGGTGGTGTCTTCTCCGACTACATCTCCTGGCGCTGGATCTTCTTCGTGAACGTGCCGCTCGGTGTCGCGGCGGCGATCGTGCTGCGCAAACGGTTCCAGGAGAAGACGGCAGAGAAGACGAAACACCAGATCGACTACGCGGGCGCCGTACTGCTGGCCGTCGGTGGTTCGTTGCTGCTGCTCGGCCTGCTCGAGGGTGGCGTGATGTGGGCCTGGGACTCGCCGGTCAGCATCGCGATCCTGGCGGTCGCGGTGATCCTGATCGTCGCCTTCGCGCTGGTCGAACGCCGAGCGGCCGAACCGATCCTGCCGCCGTGGGTGCTCAACCGCCGGGTGCTCAACTCGGCCAACGCGACCGCGTTCCTGATCGGCCTGCTGATGATGGGACTGTCGACGTACGTGCCCGTCTTCGCGCAGGGCGTGCTCGGGACCTCCGCCCTGATCGCCGGCTTCGCGCTGGCCGCGATGACGATCGGCTGGCCGATCTCCGCCTCGCTGTCCGGGCGGATCTACCTGCGGCTCGGGTTCCGCTGGACGATGCTGCTCGGGTCGGCCTTCGTCGTACTCGGCGCGGGCATTTTGCTGACGGTCGGCGCAACCAGCAGCGTCTGGCAGCTCGCCGCCGCCTGCTTCGTGATCGGCGTCGGCCTCGGCTTCTCGTCAGCACCGGCCGTCGTCGCGGCCCAGTCGTCCGTCGACTGGCAGCACCGCGGCGTGGTCACCGGCGCCAACATGTTCTCCCGCTCGGTCGGCAGCGCCGTCGGCGTCGCCACCTTCGGCGCAGTAGCCAACGGCGAGATCGCCGCCCGCCTCGGCGGTGCCCACGCCGACCTCGAGAACCTCCCACCCGCCGTACTGGCTCCAGCCATCCACGACGTCTTCTACGGCGCCGCGGCCGCCGCCGTACTCCTCATCGTCGCCGTAGCCTTCATCCCCAACCGCATCCCCGAACAGCCACTCGCTTCTAGTTAGGGAGTGGGCCGGTCAGGGCTAGCCATAGGCCGGCGAGGAGGACTACGACGCACATGGCGACGACTGCTCGGCCGATTCGCTGGTGGGTTGGATGGGGTAGCGGGGTGCCGGCTAGCTTGCCGGCGATGATGTAGGTGAGGGCGGCGACGACGAACATCGCGAAGATGGAGAGTCCGGCGGCGCCCCAGCCGTAGCCGAGTGGTTGGGCGTCGGGGTAGACGTCGCCGAACACCTTCTGCTGCGACTGACCGCGGCGGCTGCCCACCAACATCGCTGAGGACGCCGCTAGGGCGAGGGCTGTGAACGCGAGGAACAACCGCAGGCGGGGGGCCACGCGCACCCGCAGGCTGACCAGCAGCGCGATGACCACGAGTGGTACGCCGAGCCACGCCCAGCCGAGTGCGCGCAGTACTAGCTCGTCGTGGCCGACCGCCGCGCCGAGCCAGCGGACGAACGGCTTCACGTACTGGTGCCCGATCACGCCGGAGGTCAACAGCACGACGAGCACCGCGATGGTGCCGACTTTGCTCCAGCGGCTGATCGCCACGAGTCCTGCCACCAGGGGTCTGTTCCGCACGGGGGAACTCTGTCAGATGAGCGGTCTAGGTTTCGTGTATGCGGAACGTGGACTGTGTGGGTGCGCTGATCCGGGACGGGCGCGGGCGGGTTTATGTGCATCGGCGATCGGCGGATCGGCGGTTGTTGCCGGGGATCTGGGACATCGTGGGTGGGCATGTCGAGGTGGGGGAGACGCCGGAGGAGGCGTTGGCTCGGGAGGTTGAGGAGGAGACGGGGTGGGTGGTTCGCGAGGTTCTCGGGGTGGTTGCGGACTGGGAATGGGAGTGGGAGGGGCGGGTACGGCGGGAGCTTGACTACCTGGTCGTGGTTGACGGGGAGCTGGAGCGGCCGCGGTTGGAGGTGGGGAAGCACGACGCGTCGGCGTGGGTCGGGGTGGACGACCTGGAGTTGCTGATGGTCGGGCGGACCGATGGGGACCGGCGGTTGCGGGACATCGTGGCGCATGTCGTGCGGATGCGGTTGACCGAGCGGTTGCGGCTCGAGCCGGTCAGTGGACCGGGTGCGGTCCTGGGCGGACATGTAGCGGACCTGGTGCGGCTATTCGCTGATCCGTGGGTGGCGCACTGGTACGACGAGGAGTGGTCGCCGGAGGTGGCTGCGGAGCGGGCGGCGGAGATGCAGGCCGCCTGGGAGCGCGATTCGGTGTGCAAGTGGATCGCGTACGAGCGGGCGAGTGGGGAACTCGCCGGGCGGGGTGGGTTATCCCGGATGACTGCGGGATCACCGGTGGCCGTCGCGATCGAGAAGCTCGTTGGGGCGGAGTGGGCGGTTGATCGGTTGGAGTTGGGGTGGGCGTTGGTGGAGGCGGCGCGGGGGCGGGGGTTGGCTACCGAGATCGGGCGGGCCGGGTTGGAGTTCGCGTTCGGGACGTTGGGGGCACGCTCGGTGATTTCGTTCACCGAGCGTCACAACACGGCGTCTCGCGCGGTGATGGAGCGGCTCGGGATGACGTATGCGGGGGAGATCACCGCGGAGGGGTGGGTGGACGGCGTACCGGAGGTGCAGCCGGATGCGCCGTTCGCCGTGTATGTCATCGGACATGACAGAGGCTCCGCTGTGTGACCGCCCAGGCGCGGCGGTCACACAGCGGAGCCGGCCACCTCGGGGGGTGGTTCCTGGTGAGGTGTCAGGAACCACCGGTGGTGTCCTACCGCCCAGGACACCCAGCCCCGGCCTGGCCCGAGGTGTCGGCCAGGAGGTGAGGTGGTGGTTGGAACGGCTGGGCGGCGGCGATACAGGGACTCAGCCGCCAAGCCCAGCCGGGCTTTGGGCGGTGCGGTCCGGGGCTGAGGAGTGCCCCGGACCGCACCTGGGTTTCGTTCGGAACTGAGGAGGGTCCCGAACCTTCCAGAAGAGCTGAACCCTGAACGTGAGGAGACTCCAGGGTGCAGCTGACCGGGTCTGAGGAGGACCCGGAAGCGTAAACAGTTGTTTGAATCAGTCCGTGCTGTCGAGCGGACCGAGCAGGTCGTTGGTGACCTTCAGGCCGGCGAAACGGCGCCGCATCGCCTGCTCGTAGCGGGCCGCCAGCGGCGCTTCCGCGACGTACTGGGCGATCACATGCTCACCGAACCACACCCGAACCCGGCGACGATGCTGTCGCGCGGTCATTTCCGCGATGCTCACTACCTCTCACCCCGTAACTCTGAGCCCTTGCAACCAGTTGGACTTACTGGTTGTCATGGCAGTAATGGTGCACGAGCCCAACGTGACCGCTCTAGGACCTGAAGAGGACCTTTGCCGGACCTCTTCCGGTCCTCTGGCGGACATCTGGAGGACAGCACCTTGTCGTGGGGCATGAGTCGAGACAACGTCTGTTCTGACGTGAACGGGAGGAACGATGGCGGCGAGGTTGGCGCCTAAGACGGTCCTGGCGCATTTGATCCAGCGCCGGAACCAGACCTACTCCGAGATCGTCGCCGAGTTCGTCGAGCTGGGTGGAACCATCACCGAGCGGCACCTGCGGCGTCTCGCATCGGGCGAGCGGGCAGGGACCACTCCACAGACCCGGCGCACCCTGCAACGCATGTTCGGAAAGCCGGTCGAGGAGCTCCTCGCGCCGTACGTCCCCGAGCAGGCGGCTCCGCACCACGCGGGCGGGCAGATGGTGCCGGTGGCTGCCACGGGTGGACGGATCACGACAGGTAACGAGATGGAGGTTCTCGACATGGCTGCCAGCCGAGCGAGGGCATTTGCCCTTGCGGCCCAGTCCGGTCTCGGAAGCGAGGCCATGGAACAGGTGTACGACGACGTTCGCCACGTCGCGAAGGCCTACCCGCAGCGCCCTCTGCCGGAGATCCTCGGTCAGCTGGTGGAGACGCAGGACCTGGTCTTCGCCCTGCTGGAGAGCCGGCAACGCCCGGAGCACCTGCGGCAGCTGTACTTCCTCGGCGGAGTGACCGGTGGTCTGCTCGCCAAGGCTTCGCACGACCTCGGGAACCCGCATGCGGCGTTGACGCAGGCGCGGACCGCGTTCCTGTGCGCCGACAACGCCGACCACCACGGCCTGCGCGCCTGGGTGCGCGGCCTGCAGTCCCTCGTCTCGTACTGGGCCGGCAACCCGCACGACTCCGTCCGCTACGCCCAGCTGGGCGCCGGCTATGCCGAGCAGGCGAACAGCACCACCAGCGTCTGGCTCCCTGTCAGCGAGGCCCGCGCCTGGGCCGCCCTCGGCAACCCGGAGGCCACCCGGGCCGCGCTCGAGCGCGCCGAGGACGCCTGGGACAACGTCCAGAACGACGACCTCGACGACATGGGCGGCCTGTGCACCTTCGGGCGCAACCGCCAGCTGTACTACGCGGCCGACGCGCTCGCGTGGCTTCCGGGTGAAGGCGAGCAGGCCGAGCGGTACTCGCGGCAGGCCGTCGACGCCTACTCCGACCAGAACCACCCGGAGTGGGCCTTCGGCGACGCCGCCGGCAGCCACGCCGCGATGGCGATCAGCCGGATCGCCACCGGTGAGCTGGACGGCGCCGCGGATGCGATCGCACCCGTGCTCGACCTGCCGACCGAGCGTCGGATCAACGGCGTCGTGCACTCGGCCCGCCGGGTTCACCAGGCACTGCGCCAGTCCGGTCGCGCCGACGACGCGCGGGAGCTGCAGGAGGAGATCGAAACTTTCACCCGGACGCCCATGCAGACGCTCAACCGCTGACCCCGGCCGCTCCCACAATCGCCCCATGGAGCCTCTCAGCGGCGCGCGGATCCTCCTGCGGGAGTTCCGCGCGAACGATCTCGACGACTACCTGGCCATCTCCGGTGACGACCGTGTCACCGACTGGATGGCATTCAACAGTTACGACCGGGCGAAGGCGACCGAGATGCTGGAAGGCATTCTCGAGCGCTCGGCCCGCACCGACCGCCCCGACTACATGCTCGCCATCGCCCGCCAGGACGACGACCGTGTGGTCGGTTTCGCGCGGATCGCTCCGGGTACCCCGGCAAGTGGTCCCTGGTCGGCCAAACTCGGGTACGCCGTTCATGCCGACCACTGGGGTAACGGCTACGCGACCGACGCCGCGAAGGTGATGGTCGGATTCGCGTTCGGCACCCTCGGCGTGCACCGGGTGACCGCCGCCATCGGCCCGGAGAACGCAGCCTCGATCGCGGTCGTGAAGCGGGTCGGATTCAGCTACGAGGGTCATCTGCGTGACCATGTGTTCACGAACGGTGCCTGGCGGGATTCCTTGCTGTACTCGATCCTGGAGAACGAGTGGGGAGTGTCTCTTGATTCCACGCCGTAGCGAGCATGTGCTCGGGGCGGTAGCTCGGCGTGCTGGAGGGGAGGCCTCGATGTTTTTCCATCGTGGCCTTTCCTCCAGTGCGGCGAGGTGCCGTGCCGAGTGCAGCGCAGTAGGCGTGGGATCGAGAGACACTTCCCTACGCCGATCGTTCACCGCAGGGTCATCTGGAGCCTTGACGGGATTTTGTCCGGACCTGCAGGGTGTCGCCCATGCAGCAGCAACTCCCCGAGTGGGCGGACACCGACGTACCGGAAGCGACCCTGGATCCGCAGGGGGTGTCGCGACGGAATCTGATCCGGGGCGCCGGACTGCTCGGTGCCGCCTTCACCGTGAGCGCGACCGGGGTGACCGAAGCGGCCGCCACCACCACTCCGTCGACGCATAGCGATCCTGAGTTGGTCTACCTGGTCGGTGACCACCATGTACACAGCCGCTACAGCCACGACGCGAAGTACGACTTCACCCAGCTCGCACAGCGCGGGGCGCAGTTCGGGCTGGACTGGATGGCGTTCACCGAGCACAGCAACTTCGGGCACGCCGACAAGGGCGCCGCGGCCGAGAACGCCGAGGTCGTGAAGGCGCGGGCCGAGAACCCGCGGATGCTGATCTTCCAGGGGCTGGAGTGGTACATCCCGGCGGCTGAGCACGGCACCCTGCTGGTCGCTCCCGGGGCGAACAACGTCTCCCTGTTGCAGCAGTTCGAGCGCGAGTACGACGGCAAGCTCACCAACCGCTCCGGCAACACCCCGGAGAACGAGCAGCACGCGATCAAGGGTCTGCAGTGGCTGGCCGCTCAGAAGGCCAGTGGGTACGTCGACGACGTACTGGTGCTCGCGAACCACCCACTGCGCCTCGGGATCGACGCACCGCACGAGATCCGCGGCTGGCGCGACACCGGCGTCTGCATCGGCATGGAGGGTGCGCCGGGCTCGCAGGGCGACGCGGAACCGGCCTGGGTGAAGTTCCGCGGTGCGACCAACGCGCAGCGCGGTGAGTACGTCAACTCCCCGAGCGCTGCGAGCTTCCCCGGCTACCCGCTCGACGCATACCGCACGTACGGCGGTTTCGACTGGGCGACCGCGACTGTCGGCGGACTGTGGGACAGCCTGCTCGCCGAGGGCCGGCTGTTCTCGATCACGTCGAACAGCGACAACCACCGGACCATCTGGGACACGTGGACCGACGGCGTCTTCCCGCCTGGCCAGAACTTCGACAGCCTCGGCTGGAAGCCTTCACCGACCAACACCGACACCCCGCAAGCCGGCAGCGACTTCTGGCCCGGCCAGTTCAGCCGGACCCACGTGGGTGTCTCCCGGTACGGCTACCTCGAGGTGATGGCCGCACTGCGCGCCGGCCGCGTGTGGGTCGACCACGGCCAGTTGGTCGACGGCATCGACGTACGGCTCGCTCCTGCCGGCTCCCGGCAGCGCGGGGTGACGCTGGGCGGACGTCTCCGGGTACGGCGACATGAGCGGCTCGAGCTGCGGATCACCGTGACCAGTGCGACCCGGCCGAACTTCCACGGCGTACTGCCGCGGCTCGCGCACGTAGACGTGATCCGCGGCGCGGTGACCGGCCAAGTCGCCGACCGGGACACCTGGAAGGCTCCCGACACCAGAGTCGTCGAGCAGGTCGACGTACAGCGCCGGACTGGTACCTACGACCTATGCATCCCGCTGGGACGCGCCGAGCGCTCGCACTACGTCCGGGTGCGCGGCAGCGACGGCAACCGGCACGGAGCCGGCTACCTGGGCAGCAGCATCGACCCGGCCGGCCCCATCCAGCACCCGACGAACGACGGCGACCCGTGGCTGGACACCTGGCTCTACACGAACCCGATCTTCGTTGACGTTGTATAGCTTGGAGTGGTGGGCAGACTGGTCGTATGAGAGACCAGCTGGCTCGGATGATCCTCACGAAGGTGGCTGGGCCGGATCCACAAGCTGAGCGCGACCGGGTGCACAAGACACCCGGTCCGCGCTGGTTCACACCCGACAGCCCGATCCAGCGAGTGCACGGGGATGCGTCGATGTTCGCGGGCGGTCTGCGCGCACTGCTCCTGCAGTCGCTGCATCCGCTCGCGATGGCGGCCGTCTCGGCACACTCCGGGTACCGCGGCGACCCGTGGGGACGGTTGCAGCGAACCAGCTACTTCCTCGCCATCACGACGTACGGCGCTGTCCCGGACGCGGAGGCGGCGATCGCGCGGGTGCAGTCGGTGCATGAGCGCGTCCGGGGCGCGAACTACCGAGCCTCCGATCCGCATCTGCTCAAGTGGGTGCACGTGGCGGAGGTGGACAGCTTCCTCACCGCACACCAGATGTACGGCGCCAATCCGCTCAACGCCGCCGACCAGGACCAGTACGTCGCAGAGACCGCGTTCGTGGCCGGCAAGCTCGGAGTGATCGACCCGCCGACCACAGTGGCCGAACTGCGCCGAACACTCGCGGACTACCAGCCCGAACTGCGCGGAACGACCGAGGCACGACAGGCAGCCCGGTTCATCCTCGTGCACCCGCCCGTGCCCTGGGCCGCACGACCGGCGTACGGCGTCCTCACAGCCGCCGCGGTCGGCATGCTCCCGTGGTGGGCACGCTGGCCGCTGCGTCTGCCGTACCTGCCTTTGACAGAACAAACTCTGGTCCGGGCGGCCGGTGATGGCCTGACCCGGACAATCCGTTGGGCTTTGACGTCTCCGACGTTGGGAGAAACCGACGTAACGGTGTAGTCGCCGGTAGGTTGTTCTCGTGCCGCTGCGTCCCTATCGCCCTCTCCCGCTGGCCACGCCCGCGGGAATTGAGGTGCTGACCAGAATCCTGACGCAGGGGCCGATCCCGCGGGTGGAGATTGCCCGTCGTACCGGACTCTCGCAGGCCGCGGTCACCAAGGCGGTCGCACCGCTGATCGAGGCCGGGTTCGTCACCGACCAGGCGGCGTCGCCGGTCGAGCTGGACAGCGTCGGCGGGCAGATCGGCATCGGACGGCCGGTGAGCCCGCTGACCGTCGTACCGCGCAGTGTGTCGGTGATCGGGCTGAAGGTGACGCCGACCGACCTGATCGGCGTGACCACGGACTTCACCGCCGGGATCCGGAAGGTCTGCCACAGGCCGCTCGACAGCACCGACGCGAAGACCGTGATCGCGCAACTGGCCGACCTCGCCAAGGAGCTGATCGGCACCCTGAAGACCGGTGTCGACGTCGTCGGTCCGGTGATCGGTATCGGGGTCGCCGTGTCGGGTGATGTCGACGAGCGGCACGGCGTGGTCCGCGATTCGCCGTTCATGGGCTGGCGCGACGTACCGGTGGCCGAGCTTCTCGGGCGGAAACTCAAGCTCCCGATCGTCGTGACGAACGACGTCCGCGCGCTGACCGTGGCCGAGCATTGGTTCGGGGTCGGGGTGGATGCGGACTCGTTCGCGGTGGTGACGATCGGTTCCGGCATCGGGTGCGGGCTCTACATCAACGGCGAGGTCGTCTCCGGCGCGTACGGCGTCTCGGGCGAGCTCGGGCATTTGCCGCTCGCCCCGGGTGACCTCGTCTGCACCTGCGGCCGACGGGGTTGTGTCGAGACCGTGGCGTCGTCGGACGCGATCCTGACCCGGATCCGGGCGACGACCAAACAGCCGAAGCTGGATCTGGCCGGGGCGATCAAGCTGGCGCATGAGGGTGACGAGCATGCGCGTGCCGCGTTCGACCGGGCCGGTGAGGTGATCGGTTCGGCCCTGGCCGCAATGGTCAACCTGGTCGGCCCCGAGCTCGTGGTGATCGCGGGCGAAGGCGTGGCCGAGTACGACCTGTACGAGGACCGGATGCGCCAGGCGTTCGGCGAGCACGCCTTCGGAGCGGCCGGCGACTGCCGCCTGATGCTGCGCTCACACACCTTCGACGACTGGGCCCGCGGCGCCGCAGCCACCGTCATCCGCGCCTACGTCCGCGGCGAACCACCCCTCGAACGCTGACCATTTGGTGGGTGACCCCACCGCGTTGGGGGTTCCCACCCTGGAATCCGGGCGGGGAACCCCCAAGCTGGTGGGTGCACCCACCAAACGCGGTCAGGTGCGGGCGGCGGCGAGGATCTTGCGCCAGACCTTTTTGTAGGCCTCGAGGCCGTCGGCGGCCAGTGGGCCGTCGGGGCCGGCGGTGATGGAGACGCGCTCCGGGATGGAACCCCAGACCGGGATGCCCTCCTTCGCGTACTGCTCCATCAGGTCCTGGTAGGCCCGGGTGTAGGTCCGCGCCGAGCAGATCACCACACCGGACGGCACACCGTCCGGCACCAGCTCGAGCACCGCCTTCACCCGAGGTGTCTCGACGCCACCGACCCGAGTCGGGATCACCACGATCCGCGCTCGCTCGAGGGCCTTGTTCAGCAGCCGCTCGTGGGACGGCGGCATGTCGACAATGCCGATCCCCTCCGGTGGCACCTTGTCCAGCGCCTTGCTCAGCAACCGCTCCGTCGGCGCCTCGGCGATCTCGATCCGGTCCAGGTGTCCGTCGTCCGAGGCATCGATCCAATCGGCAGCACTGCCTTGTGGATCCGCGTCGACGAGAGTGGCTGTGCGACGGTTGGAAGATGCCAGCGCGGCCAAGTACACCGACGTGGTTGTCTTCCCGACCCCGCCCTTCAGTGCAGCTGTCACGATGATCATGGACCCGACGCTACCGTGTTTCGCCGAAAATCCGGCGTGTCGTCGGCGTTGCCCCACAGACCCGTGATAATTGCCGACGGCCCCCTTGAACAAGCTCAACCCAACTTCAACCTGTCACCGAGGAGCCAGCCGTGCCCGATCGGTACGCCGGACGTCCCTTCCTGAAGCTCGTCGACAGCTACGTGCTGTCGCTGATCGGCGAGCTCGACCAGGCCACCGCCGAGTCCCTCGAACGGATGACACCGAAGCTCAACGAGACCTACGGCTTGTCCGGCGCGACCTGGCAAGAGGTGGTGCACAGCCAGCTGCACCTGCCGCCGAATACCGCCCGTCAGGTGGTCGACGGATGGTTCGCCGAACCTGGGAATCCGGATCCGGTGGCGTGGAGTCAGTTCGTCGCGGACCAGATGATCGGCTAGCCACGCGGTCACCGGGTGTGCTGAGCTGATCACCGGTTAGCGTGGCGAGGTAGACCGGCAGGAGGCGTGGATGGGGACTCGGCGGGCACTGCTCGGAGCGATTGGACTCGGAATACTGGTGACTGGATTCGATCCGGTACGGCGGTCTTGGGCCACTGAGGGTGGAAACGTGGAACCGTTGCCACCGCTGGACGGCGAGGTGCTCCTGGATGCCGGGAGTCGGGAAGCCGTGTCTCAGGACGCGGGGCGATATGTGCAAAAGGTGCCGCAAGCGGTCCTCGTGCCAGGGTCGGTGCGGGACATCCAGGCGATGGTGAAGTACTGCGTGCAGCACCGGGTTCGCGTGGCTCCGCGGGGGCTGGCGAACACCACGGACGGCCAGGGGTTGGTCGGCGGGCTGCTGATCGACATGCGGGCGCTGCGGAAGATCCACCGGATCGACGCTGATCGGGCGGTCGTGGATGCCGGGGCCGACTGGCTCGCGCTGACGAACGCCGCGCATGCGCGCGGGCTGACCCCGCCGGCGCTGACTGGGTTCCTTGGGCTGACCTTCGGCGGGACGCTGTCGCTCGGTGGGATCCCGCCGGCGATCCAGTCCGGCGGGCAGATCGACAGTGTGCTCGAACTCGAGGTGGTCACTGGAACAGGTGAGCTGAAGCGCTGCTCCAAGACTGCGGACCGGGAGCTGTTCGAGGCGGTCCTGGGTGGGCTCGGTCAGTTCGCCATCATCACCAAGGCCACTGTTCGGCTCGGTCCGGCGCCGGAGAAGGTGCGCGGTCATGAACTCGCGTACACCAGCTCGAAGGACTTCTTCCAGGACTTCAAGACTCTGATCAAGCGGTCCGAGATCAGCGAGATCTACGGCGACTGGTGGCGCCCAGGAGAGCACGGCGAAACCAGCCACCTGAACGCCTTCACTTTCCACCCCACGGCCAAGCCGCCTGTGGACGCTCACCTCCTGCGCGGCCTGACCAAGCCCCCGTCTGACGCCATCGTCAGCACGAACGATTTCCTCCCGCATGTGACTCGGATCGACGACGCTGTCGAGCAGCTCCGCGAGGCGCTGGACTGGGACAACCTCGCGAAGCCGTGGATGACGCTGTGGTTGCCTGAGCGGTCGGTCGAGCAGTACGTCACCGAGGTGGTCGGCAACCTGACGCCGAAGGATGTCGGGGCTGGCGGATTTGTGCTGCTATATGCCCATCGCCGGAGCAAGCTCACTCGGCCGTCGCTGCGGCTGCCGGTTGCTGATGGGAGTGACTGGGTGTATCTGTTCACGTTGATGACGGCTGGTGCGAAGGGTGCGGGGCCGGAGTTTGCGGCTGAGATGCTCAAGCGGAACCAGCGGTTGTTCGAGCGAGCGCGGGCGCTTGGCGGCACTCGGTACCCGATCGAGTCGACTCCGTTCACGAAGGCCGATTGGGCGCAGCATTACGGCGACCGGTGGGCACAGTTGCAGAAGCTGAAGCGCAAGTACGACCCAGCGGGCATCCTCACGCCGGGACCTGGGATGTTCTAACGCAAACGTGCTCAGGCTCACCACGTGCGCCACCAACCACCACGCCAGCCACCGGCCGACACACACGTGCGCCACAAACCACCCCGCCAGCCACCCGAGCGGCACCCGTGCGAACCCACCCCACCCAACCACCTAACCGCTAGCCGCGTTGCACGCGACGCAGGAGCGGGCTGAAGCGGCGGCGGACTCGAATGAGCCGTCGGCGGAACTGCTGTCGAGGGGAAGCGGCGGCAGCCGCGTGAACGGGTGGGTGGGGCGCACGGGCGGAGCACGCGACGAAGGAGCGCGCGTGCCCGGAGCGAGGGGGATGACCACCTCGCTCCGGGGTGACTGCTACTTACCCAGCCAGGTGTCTACTTTGGCTCGGTTGGCGTTGACCCACTTCTCGGCGGCTGCGTCCGGGGACAGTTTGTCGACGGCGATCATGCGGGCGACCGCGTTCTGGTCTTCGTTGGTCCACTTGAAGTTCTTGACCAGGTCGTACGCGGGGCTGCCGGAGTCGGCGAACTTCTTGGAGACGATCTTGTCCAGGTCATACGGCGGGTAGTCGCAGGCGATCTTCGCGGGGACCGCGTCGCAGCCGGGCTTGTACGCCGGGAGGTTGACCTTCACCAGCTTCAGTTCGTTGAAGAACCACTGCGGCTCGTAGAAGTAAGCCAGCAGCGGCTTCTTGGTTTTCTCCGCATCACGGAAAGCCTGGATCAGCGCGGTCTCGCTACCGCTCTGCACGACCTTGTAGTTCAGCGAAAGGTTCTTCACCAAGGCCTCGTCGTTCGTCACGTACGACGGGTCGCCGTCCAGCAACTGGCCCTTGCCGCCGGACTCCGAGGTCTTGAACAGATCGGCGTACTTGTTCAGGTTCTTCGAGTCGGTGATGTCCGGGTACTGCGCGGCCATCCACGGCGGGACGTACCAGCCGATGATGCCTTTGACGCCGGTGGAGCCGGCCTCGACGGCGACCTTGTCGGTCTCGATGTACTTCTTCTTCAGGTCCTCGTGGCCCCAGTTTTCCAGGTTCACGTCGACCTCACCGGTGCCGAAGCCCTGCCAGGCGATTTCTTCCTTGAGGTTCTTCTTCACCACCTTGCAGCCGAGGTCCTTGGTGGCGACGTAGGCGACCACGGCGGCGTTCGCCTCGTAGCCGACCCAGGGGCTGACGGTCAGGTTGAAGCTGCCGCACTCCTTGGCACCGGCGGACGGCTTCGGATCCTCACCGACCTTCGCGCCGCCGCAGCCGGCCAGGGCCAGTGCCGCGGCGGTCAGGACACCGGCGTACCGGAGTTTCTTCACTGCTTGTCTCCTTTTCCGTGCGGCTTGGGAGCTGCCGCTTGCGTGATGCGGTCGAGCAGGACGCCGAGCAGGACGATCGCCAGGCCGGCGGCCAGGCCCTTGCCGTACAGCTCGCTCTGCGCGAAGCCGGCCGCGACGTCGTAGCCGAGGGCGCCGGCACCGACCAGGCCGCCGACGACGACCATCGCGAGTACGTAGATGAGGCCCTGGTTGACGGCCAGGGTGATCGCCCGGCGGGCGACCGGGAGCTGCACCTTGCTGATCACCTGCCAGTTGCTGGAGCCTACCGAGTTCGCCGCCTCGACGGTCGCCACCGGGACCGCTTTGATGCCGTCAGCAACGATCTTGGTGGTGACCGGTACGGCGTACACGACGGCGGCCGCGATCGCGGTGAACCGGCTGGTGCCGAACAGCGCGAGGAACGGGACCAGGTACACGAAGGGCGGCATCGTCTGACCGGCGTCGAGGATCGGCCGGATGACCAGGTCGACCCGGCGGTTGCGGCCGGCCCAGACGCCGAGCGCGAGGCCGACGGCGACCACGACGACCGTGGCGAGCAGGGTCGAGGCCAGCGTGATCATGCTGTCCTGCCAGACCCCGGTCGCGACCAGCAGGCCGATACAGACAACAGCCGGTACGGCGGCCTTCCAGCGACCGAGAATCGCGGCCAGCGTGACAACGACCGCGCCGACCAGCCACCACGGGGATCCGGTGAGCAGCGCCTCGAGTGGATTCAGCACACCCTTGGTGACCGCGTCGCGAACGCCGTACGTGAAACCGCCGAAGACGTCCTGCACCCAGGTGGTCACGTCGGCGGTGACGACCGCGATCCGCGAGCCGATGCCGACCTCGGACGGGAACTCCGCGGCCCAGACGTAGGTGCGCGAGAACCAGATCGCGACCAGTACGCCGACTCCGCCCGCGCCGAGCAGGATTTTTCGGCGCACGCTCGCGGTCCGCCAAGGGCGGTCGCCGGCTGCGGTGGTGACCCGGTCGAGGACGATGGCGATCACGACGATCGCCAGACCGGCGTTGAAGGCGACACCGACGTCCAGTGTCTGCAGGGCTTTGAGGACGGTCTGGCCGAGGCCGGGCGCGTCGATCAGCGCGGCGACGGTGACCATCGACAGCGCGGCCATGATGGTCTGGTTGATGCCGACGACGACGGTACTGCGGGACATCGGCAGCAGGACCTTGGTGAGCGTCTGACCGCGGGTCGAGCCGAGTGAGCGGGAAGCCTCGACGCTCTCGGGTGGTACCGAGCGGATCGCGTGCGCGGTGAGCCGGACGGCTGGAGGTGCGGCGTAGATGAGGGTCGCGATCGTGGCCGCGGCTGGGCCGATCGCGAAGAACAAGGTCAGCGGCGCGAGGTAGACGAACGTCGGCAGCGTCTGCATCAGGTCGAGGACGAGGGTCGCGACTTTGAACGCTCGGTTGGAGAGACCGGCCCAGATGCCGAGTGGGATCGCTACGAGGAGGGAGAGGAGGACGGCCGCGATGGTCAGGGCGAGCGTGTCCATGCTCTCCTGCCACAGCCCCTGCAGCCCGACAAACGGGAGCCCGGCGGCGGTCAGCAGCGCGACCTTCCAGTTCCCGAAGGCCCAGGCCAGGTACGCCGAGATCGCCACGACCCCGAGCCAGCCGACGACCGGTACCGGTCGGCCGAATGACGGTTGGGATACGAGGTCTTGGAGCAGTACGACGAGTTGGCCGACGGCGGTCCGGATCGCGTCGAAGACGACGTTGCCTTGGCCGACGAAGTCGCGGTTCTCGGTCAGCCAGCGGTGGAATCCGGTCGTCTCCTGACCGCCGAGGGGCAGGGTGTCGATCCCGCTGAGCAGGAAGTACGCCGCCACCCACACCACAAGCAGCACGCCGATAATCACGCTGCGCCGAGGGCGACGTACCTCCACCTGCACGTCGCTGGTAATAGCCGCCATCAGGAAGCGGAGCTGGTGGGAGAGGAGCCGCCCGGGCGGTCGGCCGAGCGCGAGTCGCCCCGGCGGGAGTCCGCTGGGCGTGCGGACCAGTGCTTGTCGGCCGGGTCGGCGACTACGGCGAGGATTTCTTCGTCGCTGATGACGCCTAGCAGCTGGCCTTCCGAGACCACCTTTACGGGGCGGTCGGACTCCAGGACCAGGCGGGTTGCTTCGCGGACCAGGGTGTCCGGGCCTAGTTCGGGGCCGTCGAGGGGTTCGCCGTCGCGCGGGGGGCGGGCGATCCAGCGGAGGGTCAGTACGTCGGCTCTCGGTACGTCGCGGACGAAGTCGCGGACGTAGTCGTCGGCGGGGGCGCCGACCAGTTCGTCGCCGGTGCCGAGCTGGATGGCGGCGCCGTCGCGCATCAGGAGGATGCGGTCGCCTAGCTTGAGGGCCTCGGACAGATCGTGGGTGACGAAGACCATCGTCTTGCCGACCTCGCGGTGCAGGCGGACGACCTCGTTCTGCATCTCGCGGCGGATCAGCGGGTCGAGCGCGGAGAACGGTTCGTCGAAGAGCAGCACGTCCGGGTCGTTGGCGAGCGCGCGGGCCAGGCCGACGCGCTGCTGCATACCGCCGGAGAGCTGTTCCGGGTACTTGTGCTCGTTGCCGGCCAGGCCGACCAGGTCGATGACCTCCTGGGCCCGGCGGCGGCGATCGGGCTTGCTCTCGCCGCGGACCTCGAGGCCGTACGAGACGTTGTCGATCACCTTGCGGTGCGGCAGCAGGCCGAAGTGCTGGAAGACCATCGAGAACTTGCTCCGGCGCAGCGCCCGCAACCGCTTCTCGTCGGCCGCGCGCAGGTCCTCGCCCTCGAAGATCAGGCTGCCCGCGGTCGGCTCGATCAACCGGGTCAGGCAGCGGACCAGCGTGGACTTGCCCGAGCCGGACAAGCCCATCACCACGAACACCTCACCGGGTGCCACGTTGAAACTCAGGTCGCGGACCGCCGCCGTACAGCCGGTCTTGGCGGCCAGCGCGGCGCGGTCCAGCGAGGCGAGCTCCGGCCGCCGGGGTACGCGCTGGGCCTTGGGGCCGAACACCTTCCAGAGGCCTTGGATCGACAGCAGCGCGTTGTCATCGTCGATCTCGGGATACTCGAGCTGAGCGGTCACGGGTCCCTCCCGAGATTTGTCGTGAACCGCGACTGTATCCAACGACCAGTCCCGAGGTGTCCTCCTGGGGTGTTTGTCTCGTCAGCTACGGCGTTACTTAAGGCTGGTACGGCGGCGCTTCGCCCCAACCCCAGTGGGGGACGGGCGCCTTCGGTGGTGGGGTGGCGCCGGGTTGTGAGTTGGCCAGTGCGATCCGGGTACCCCACTCGACGTACGCGACGAAGGCTGAGCGGAACTCGGGGTCGTCGGGGAGCCCGGCCGGATCGGCGCTCGCGGCGATCAGTGCGGCCCAGCGGGAGCGCTGCTCTTCGGTGAGCTGAAGGCCGATGTGGTGGGACAGCATCGCGGGGTAGCCGCCGAGCTCCTCGGTGTAGCGGTTGTGGCCGCGGAACACCTCGCCGAGCCACAGCGCCACATGCTCGCGGTGCTGGTCGCTCATGTGCGCGAAGACCGGGGCGAGGATCGGGTCGTCGAGGACGCGGTCGTAGAACACCTCGGTGAGGCGGCGCAGCGCTTCGTGGCCGCCGGCCCATTCGTAGAGCGTCGGAGTCGTCATGTAATTATGTAATCACAGCTTGAGGGCCGTGGCGATGACGAGTTGGGTCGGGTCGAACTCTTCGTCCCAGATCGTGTTCTGCAGGACGCGGCCGGCGGTCCAGGCGAGGGCCCGATCGCGGTCGATGCCGGTGATCTCGAGCATCAGGTCGAAGCGGTCGCGGATCGCCTGGTCGAGGTTGCCGGTCGCCACCAGGTCGTCCCAGCGGTTGTGCAGCGCCTGGAACAGCTCGAACGCCGGATCACCGGCCAGCGGCTTCGGGTCGATCACGAGCCACGGCTGCCGGTCGGACGCCATCACGTTGCCGTAGTGCAGATCCCAGTGCAGCAGGCGGTCGCCAGGCTCACTCATCACTTCGCGGACCTGATCGGCGTACCGCTGGAGGAGTCGCTGCTCCTCCGGGTCGGCGAGCTTGAGGTCGGCCGCGTCCTCGATCATCTCGGCCGCAATGTCGGCGAGCTTGCGGACCTCGGGTGGCGCCGGGACCAGGTTCAGGCGGGCCATCAGCTCGGCGAGGATGCGGGTCGCCTCGACGTGATCCGGTACGGCGTTCAGTGTGCGGTCGTGCAGGCGTTCGAGCAGCAGGGTGGCGGTCGCCGGATCGTCCTCGAGGACGGTGACCACGTCATCGGGCGACCAGGTGCGGAGGGCGAGTGCCTCGGCTTCGCTCTCTTCGTTCTGTGGCTGCAACTTGAGCATCGCCGGTGTTCCGTCCACTCGAACCACCGGGACGATGAGTGAGGCGGCGCCGTTGAGGAAGTCGCCGGTACGGGTGAGCTTCCAGCGATCCAGGTACTCGTCAAGCTGCGCCGGCAGCCCGGCCAACCACTCGGGGGACTCGTCCTCATGCGACTCGATCAGCTGCGGTGGAATCACGATCACCCTCGGCACAGTAGGTGTTGAAGCGTTCATGTGCTTGGGTTTTCCCGTGACTGAGGTGGAGCGAAGGCACCGGCGGGTGCAGCGGGTTGTGGGGATCGTGTACGTCGGGATCCCCGTGGCGCTGTTGGCGATCGTGGCGTGGGTGAGTTCGCGCGGACCGGCCGCGGCGTGGATCGGGTGTGTGGTGCCGGTGGCGATGCTTGGGGTGGGGTTGTTCCTGCTGCCTAAGCATCGGTATCTGCCGCGGTGGTGGGCCGGGGTCGGCGGGATGTTCGGCGCGGTGACTGGGTTGGTCGCGTCGCTGTACCCGCTGGTGATCGGGGTGTGGTGGCCGGCGATTCTTGCGCTTCCGGCCGCGATCGCCGGGCTGCTCATCGGGTTGCTGCTCGCGAGGCGGGCGAACTTGGCGCTGCTCGTTCCGGTCGTGCCCGAGCTGGCGGAATCGCCGTACGAGCTGGTCTTTCAGTTGCGCGGTACGCCGCTCGCGACCGTCCTGCTCGGCGCGGCCAGTGTCGAGATCCGGAGTTCGCCGACTGCGCGGGGTGAGGAGCAGATTCGGCGGTACCCGTTGAGTGCGATCACCGGGACGTTCGACGCGACGCTGAGTGGTGCGGAGCGGCTGAAGTTCCCGATCGCGTTGACGGTCGTGGGCACGCCCGGGCCGGCCGTGATCCTGCAGGCGTCCGGGGACGACTGGGTGTTGCCGACGAACCAGGCGGCGATCCTGATCGAGCTGCTGGACCGCCGCCGTACGACGGCCTAGTTGCCGGCCGCCGCGCGTTCCTTGGCGGCGGTCTCGGCCTTCTCGGCCTGCCAGCCGTCCTCGTTCTTGCCGACACGCCAGTAGCCGGACACCGAGACGCGGTCGCGCGTCAGGCCGCGGTCGGTGAACAGGTGCTTGCGGATCCGGAACACGAACCCGGCCTCGCCGTGCACGAACGCCTGCACGTCACCCTCGAGGAACGTGAGCCCCTCGACCGCCGCGACCAGGGCGTCACCGCGGGCGGCACCCCCAGCGCGGTGGAACCAGGTCACGTCGACATCGCTGAACTTCTGCTCTTCGGTCTCGTCCTCCACCTCGACGAACACGACCGCCTTGGCGCCCGTCGGCAGCTGCTCGATGGCCGCACCGATGGCTGGCAGGGCGCTCTCGTCACCGACCAGCAGGTGCCAGTCGGCCGATGCATCCGGCGCGTAGGCACCGCCCGGGCCGTTGTACCAAACCACGTCACCCGGCTGGGCGGCCGCGGCCCACGGGCCGGCGATGCCCTCGTCACCGTGGTGGACGAAGTCGATCGTCAGCTCCTTGGTGGCCTCGTCGAAGGTGCGCACCGTGTAGGTCCGCATCGTCGGCCACTGGTCGGACGGGAGCGTCTCCCGGACAACGCCCATGTCGAGCGGCTCGGCGTACTCGACGCCGGGCTTGCCGAACAACAGCTTCACGTAGTGGTCGCTGGTGCCGTTGTCGACGAAGTCGTCGGCGGTGAACACGACCCTGATCATGTGGGGAGTGATCCGCTCGGTACGACGGACCACGGCCCGCTTACACGTGCGGTTACGGCGGGGTGCGGGGCTGGCCACTGTGATCCTCTCGCAGCGAAAAGTTAGGTCTACCTAACTCAGGCTAGCCCACGCACCCCAACTGCTCACAAACTCAGGTTCCGCGGATGGTGAAACTCTTGCTGGTGGCGGCCGTCATGCTGTAGCAGGCCGGGAAGTACACCCGGTAGGGGATATTGCCCTTGTACGCCGGCTGGGCGGTCAGCGTGTAGCGGTAGCTGACGTCGCGAACCTGCCCGGAGTTGACCGTTCGCCACTGGCTCGCGCCGTACAGCCGCTGCAGGTGCACCGGGCACCGGTTCGAACTACCGGTGACGTTGCCGTTGACCGCGACCTTCGTGCCGACCGGAGCGCTGGTCCGGGCTGGTTTCGCCGAGACGGTAGGGATCCGCCTCGGGGAGTTGGCCCAGCCCTTGGCGATCGGGAACGGGTCACCGCCCGGGATGGTCAGGCAGGTCAGTGGGACGCTGGTCCGCTCGGCCGCGTACGTCATGGTCACGTAGCCCGCAGTGTCGGTGAGGATCGTCGTCGGGCCGCCGAACTTGCACCCGGTGTCCTGATCGAGGGTGACCTTGATCCGACTGCCGTACGGCTTGCCGGTCTGGTCGTTGATCACCGACCAGCGGAAGGTGTACGGCTTGCTGACCGGGCTCGGTGCGTTGAGCTGCTTGACCGTGATCCGCGGCTGGTTGGTGCCGGTCACGGTGAGCTTGGGACCGTTCACCACATCCGCCGGCTCGTCGCCCGTCTCGAAGTACAGATCGCCGGTGGTCATGACGTAGCGGACCTGGAAGGTGCCGTTGGCGGTCGACGGTACCTTCAGCACACCGCGCCACTTGCCGTTGTCGGTCGTGCCCTCGTACCGGGTCAGTTTGGCCGAGTAGAGGTCGTCCAACTGACCGGTGCCACCAACGCGCTCAAGGATCGCATGCAGGGTCTGATCGGGGCTTTCGCCGGGGAACTTGGCGTCGACCTCGACAGTGACCGGCACAGTGTTCAGCGACGAGACCGCCACACTGGTCCTGCTCAGCCGGACGCCGGTGACCACGTCACCCGGTTCGGCGTGCGCGGCCGGGGCGACGCCGAGCACCGCACCGACAAGCGACACCGTGAGTACTGCACGGACTGCCTTCATCACACTCCCTGGATGTAGAACGGTTTGGTCGAGGCGGCCACGAAGCTCCAGCAGGACGGGACCAGGACGCGGTACGGGATCTTCCCCTTGTACGACGGTTGTGCGTTGACCGTGAATCGCCCGCTGGTCCGGATCGTCGCGGAACTGACGGTCCGCCACTGGCTTGCGCCGTACAGACGCTGCAGGTTGACCGTGCAGTTGCCTTGCGGGGCCGAGGTGCCGTTGACCGGAACGATGGTTCCGACCCGCGCGCTCGTCTTCGACGGTGTCGCCGAGACCGACCGGGCGTAACTCGTCCGGACGACCATGCCGTAGTACTGCGCCGGGGCGGCCGGGAAGTGCAGACAGGTGTATTCGCCATCGCCTCCCGTGTAGAGCACGCCGTCGGTGCCGGTCAGCACCGGGTCACCCAGGTAACACTTGGACTCGCCACCGCCGAACGCCATCCGGACCTTGGTTCCGTAAGGCTTGCCGGTGGCCGTGTCGGTCACCGTCCACTTGATCTTGAACGGCTTGCCGTACGGCGCCGGGTCCGGCACCTGAACGCCGGTGACCTTCGGAATGTGCGTCCCCTGTACGGCCAGCTCCGCGCCGTCGTACGGCGTCTCGGTCACCCACGGGATGTAGAGCCAGTTGGCGTAGCTCGTCGGGACCGCCCCCACCAGTTTCATCGTCCCGTTCGCCATCGACGGCACATTCACCACACCACGCCAGGTGGCGTGCTCGTCGGTACCGGACACCCGCTGCAACTCCGCGAAGAGGTTGTCCGCCGCGGGCTTACCCTGCGGCTTGAGGACGGCGGTCAGGACGTGATCCGGATCCTCCTTGTAACTACCGGTCAGCGTGATGGTGACCGGCACGGTGGCGAGGCCGTTGACCGCGACACTCGTCTTGTTCATCGTCATGCTGGTGATCGTCAGATCCGGATCCGGCGAGGCCGATGCCGTCGTCGGCGCCAGCATGGCCCCGGCGAGCGGTAGCACAGCCATTGCCGTGAGCAACTTCTTCATCGTCAGACTCCTCTGATCGTGAACGTCTTGCTGACGCCGGCGACCTTGTTGTAGCAGGCGGGGAGCTGGGCCCGGTACGGGATGTTGCCCTTGTAGGCGGGCTGAGCGTTGAGCGTGAACCGGCCGCTGGCACGGACCTTCGCGGTGCCGACCGTGCGCCACGCGCTGGCGCCGTACAGGCGTTGGAGGTTGACCGGGCACCCGCCGCCGTGGGTGACGGTGCCGTTGACGGGAACGATGGTTCCGACCGGCGCGCTCGTCCTCGACGGGGTGGCCGAGATGGCGGCCGGGCGCTTGACCAGGGCGGCGATTCCACCGACCGGGGCGGGCTTGCCCGGGAGCATCATGCAATGCAGCCAGTCGCCGTTCGGGGAGGCGCCGTACTTGAGGGTGATGTTGCCGCTGGCATCGGTCAGGCTGGTCTCGTTGCCGAGGCTCTCGACGCAGCGGTTGTCCTCGCGGACCCACAGCTTCAGCTTGGTGCCGTAGGGCTTGCCGGTCTGCGAGTCGGTGACCGTGTACCGGATCGTCCACGGCTGGTTGTACGGCACGACCTTCGGCGTGATCAGCGCGGTCAGCTTCGGCACATGGGTGCCGTTCACCGTCAGGACAGGCGGGCTGCTGACCGGGTCCGGCTCGCCGGGTTCGGCGCCGTAGATGTACTCGCCCGAGTAGACGCCGTCCGGCTCGATGGTGCCGTTGGCGGTGGACGGCACGTTGAGCGTCCCCCGCCAGAGACCGGGATTTCCGTTGCCGTCGACAAGCTTCAGCGGCATCGAGAAGAACTCGTCCTCCGGACCGCTGCCGCTGACCCGCTTGAACCGCACGTAGACGGACTCACCATGGCCGGAACCCTCGACCGTGACGGTGACCGGCACGGTGTTGAGCGAGGCCACGGCGACCGTCGTACGGCTCAAGGTCACCTTCGCCGCAACCACCTTGACCTGCGAGGCCTGCGCGACCGGCGCGCTGCTCAATGCCACGCCCAGCAATGGCGCGGTCAGAAGTGCCGCAAGTACTCGCATCAGATCCCCTTGATCGTGAATGGCTTGCTGGTGGCCGCGACGATGTCGTAGCAGGCCGGAAGCTGAGCGCGGTAAGGGATGTTGCCCTTGTACGCCGGCTGCGCGTTGAGCGTGAACCGGGCACTGGTGCGGACCTTCGCGGTACCGACCGTGCGCCACTGCGAGGCGCCATACAGACGCTGCAGGTTGATGGTGCAGCCGGCCGCGTACGGCGCGGTGCCGTTGACCGGGACGATCGTGCCGACCGGCGCACTGGTCTTCGACGGCGTGGCCGCGACGGTGGTCGAGCTCTTCACCAGGATCGCGTCGCCGGCGATGGGACCGGGGTTGCCGGGGATCCGCAGGCAGTACAGGCCGTAGTTCGACTTGTCCTGGAGCGTCAGCCGGCCGTTGACATCAGTCAGTACGACGTCGGGGATTCCTTCGGTACACGTGTTGTCCTTGCCCGGCCAGGTCTTGATCCTGGTGCCGTACGGCTTACCGGTCTGCGAATCCGTGATCGTCCAGGTGATCGCCACCGGCTTGCCGATCGGCACCACCTTCGGCGTCGACGTACCGACGATCTTCGGGATGTGCACCCCGGTCACCGCCAGCGTCGGCCCGTTGACCGGCACCGGATAGTCGAAAGTGCACTGCGTGCACCCGAAGAAGAAGGAGCCCGCGATCACCCGGGTGACCTTGATCGTGCCGTTGGCCGTCGACGGCACGTTCACCACGCCCTGCCAGGTGCCGTCGTCGAGCGTGCCCTTGATGAGCTTCATCGGCATCGAGTACAGGTCGCGCTGCCCACCGGTGAACTCGACGTAGAAGGTGTCGTAGTCACTCGGCTTGGCCGAGCCCGTCATCGTGACCGTGACCGGAACGGTGTTGAGCGACGAGACCGCGACACTCCCGCGGCTCAACACCAGCGATCCGACCTTCAGGTCCGGCCCGGCCGCCTGCGCGACCGTCGCCGTCCCCAGTGTCATAAACGTCAAAGGCGTCGCGACCAGCGCCGCCAGCAAGCGTCGGTTCTTCATGGGTCCAGGATGGGGGCTGGGGCGCGCCCCACTAGACCAGTACTCAGGTCCCGCGAATCGTGAAGGTCTTGCTCACGCCGGCCCGGTAGTTGTAGCAGGCCGGGAAGGACACCCGGTAATAGATGAGGCCCTTGTACGGCGGTTGTGCCTGCAGGGTGAATACGCCGCTGGCCGGCCGGACTCTCGCGGAACTGACCGTGCGCCAGGCAGTCGCGCCGTACAGGCGTTGGAGGTGGACCGGGCAACCGAACGGCTGACCGGCGACCTGGCCGTGCACCGGGACGATCTTGCCGACCGGAGCGCTTGTCTCGAACGGGGCCGCCGTGACGATCCCGGGGCGGTTCGGCCGCACGTTCAGGCCGCCGTTGGGGGCCGGGTTGCCGGGGAGCAGGAGGCAGTTGCCGTACTCAGCGAGGGAGCTCGGGTAGGCCTTCGTCACGTAGCCGTTGGTGTCGGTGAGGTAGACGGGACCGCCGAAGCTCTCGACGCAACCGTTGTCGTTGGCCAGCCAGACGCGCAGCTTCGTGCCGTAGGCCTTGCCGGTCTGGCCGTTGATGACCGACCAGCGGATCGAGTAACCCTTGCCGAACGGCAGGGGGTCGGGGATCACGCGGGCGGTGATCTTCGGCTGGTTCGATCCGGTGACGGTCAGCGTCGGCTTCACGCCGGGGACTGGCGTCGGGTCGGTCATGTCACCGCTACCAGGCGAGAACTGGCCGACCATCACCCCGGTGAGCTCGAACTTCCCGTTCGCCGTCGAGGGCACGTTCACGACACCACGCCACTTGCCGTTGGCCGTGGTTCCCTCGTACCGCTTGAGCGGGGTCGTGAAGAGGTAGTTCACCTGCCCCGAACCGGCGGTGCGCTCCAGGATCCCGAACAGCGTGGTGTTCGGGTCCGCGTCGGGCCAGGTGTACTTCGCGTCGACCTCGACGGTCACCGGGACCGTGTTGAGCGACGACACCAGCACCGGCGTCGTCCTGGGGATCCGGGCTGCCGTGACTGTCAGGTTCGGATCCGGAGCCGCTTGGGCGACGGGCGCGGTGAGCGCCAGACCGATCAGCGGCGCCACCAGGAGCGCTGCGATCATCCGCGGGCGCATCACAGACCCCTGATTGTGAAGGTCTTGCTGACGCCGGCCCGGTAGTTGTAGCAAGCCGGGAACGACACCCGGTAATAGATCAGACCCTTGTACGCCGGTTGTGCGTTCAGCACGAACTTGCCGCTGCCCTGCCGGACCTTCGCCGTACCGACGTTGCGCCACGCGGTCGCGCCGTACAGGCGTTGCAGGTAGACCGGGCAGTTGGTCGGGGCGCCCATGACGACACCGTTGACGGGCACGATCGAGCCGACCGGAGCACTCGTCTTCGACGGGGTCGCCGTGACGATGCCGGGACGGTTGATGCCGATCGACAGCCAGCCCAGCGGGGACGGGTTGCTGGGCAGCAGCAGGCAGTTCAGGAACCCGGCCATGCTGGCGGGGTAGGACTTGGTGACGTAGCCGTTGGTGTCGGTCAGCGCGTTCGAACCGCCGAAGCTCTCCACACAGCTGCTGTCGTTCTCCAGCGCCACCTTCAGTCGGGAGCCGTAGGGCTTACCGGTCTGGCCGTTGATGACCGACCACCGGATCGAATAGCCCTGGCCGAACGGCACCGGGTCGGGAATCACCCGCGCGGTGATCTTCGGCTGGTTGGTGCCGACCACCGTCAGCGTAGGAGGCACGCCCGGGACTGGCGTCGGGTCGGTCATGTCACCGCTACCCGGCCAGTACTGCCCGACCATCACCCCGGTGAGCTCGAACTTGCCGTTCGCCGTCGAGGGCACGTTCACGATGCCACGCCACTGACCGTTCGCTGTGGTTCCCGCGTACCGCTTGAGCGGGGTCGTGAAGAGGTAGCTCAGCTGGCCCGAACCGGCGGAGCGCTCCAGGATCCCGAACAGCGTCGTGTCCGGGCCCGCGTCCGGCCAGGTGTACTTCGCGTCGACCTCGACGGTCACCGGCACGGTGTTGAGCGACGACACCGCGACCGGCGTCGTCCTGATGATCCGGGCCGCCGTCACTGTCAGGTTCGGGTCCGGATCGGCCTGCGCGGTGGAGGCGCCGAGCGCCAGACCCACCAACGGCGCCGTGAGGAGCGCCGCAACCACTCGTCTTATCCGCATACCTCAGGGTGCTGCCGGACCACCCACTCCGCCTACACGCGCGCTCAACAAGTGCGCTATCGGGCGGAGCGAGTGGACCAGAACTCAGACTCCGGTGATGGTGAAGCTCCGGCTGACACCGGCCAGCGTGTTGTCACACTTGGGGAACTGCACCCGGTAGGTGCCCTTGCCCTTGGCGGTGATCGCGGCCGGAAGCGTGTAGCGGCTGCTCACCGAGAGCTTGGCGCTACGCAGCGTGCGCCATGCGGTGGCACCCGACAGCTTCTGCAGGTTGACCGTGCAGCCGTAGGTGATACCGGCGACATTGCCCTTGACCGAGACCGTCGTACCGACCTTGGCGCTGGTCTTGTCCGGCGTCGCGGCCACGATGCCCGGCCGCGGCACGAGCTGGATGTGGTGGTCGATCGGAGCCTGCGTGCCCGGGATCAGCAGGCAGTTCAGCTTGTCGGCCTCGGCCGGCGCGTGCTTCGTGACGATCACGCCGGCGGCGTTGGTGAGCAGCGCACCCGCGGAACCCTTGGCCTCCAGGCACGCGTCACCCTTGGGGTGCAGCACCTTGAGGCGGGACCCGTACGGCTTGCCGGTCGTCGAGTTCAGGACCTGCCAGGTGATCGAGTACGACTTGCCGAACGGCACCGGGCTGACGCTGAGCTTCCGGGTGATCTTCGGGATGTTCAGACCGTTGACGGCGAGCGACACTCCGGTCACCGGGTCGTTGTCCGGGGTCTTGGCCTTCAGCGACCGGTTCAGGACACCGGCGTACACGCCGTCGACGTCGAGGCGGCCGTCAGCCGTGGACGGGACGTTCACCTTGCCTTCCCAGGTGCCGTCCTTGCCCGTTCCCGAGATCAGCTTCAGCGGCTCCGAGAACACCTGGGTGCCGTCGGTGCGCTTGGAGTCGTGGCTGTTCAGCTCGACGTACATCGGCTGGTTCGCCACGCCGAGCTTGTAGGTGGCCTTCACGGTGATCGTCACCGGAACCGTGTTCAGGCTGGAGACGGCGACCGACGCACGGTCGAACTTCACGGACTCGACCTGCAGGTCGAGCGGCTCGGCCTGAGCCGGTACGGCGCTGAGCGCCGCGCCCGCGAGGGTCACAGCGCCCAGAGTCGTCAAAATGTTACGAGTCTTCATGTACCAATGATCCAAAATGTCGGGCTCACCGCGGTCACATAGTTCGAACATGTGGGGAACTGCACACGGTAGGGAATCCGGCCCTTGTACGCCGGTTGCGCCTTCAGGGTGTAGCGCTTGCGCGAATCGGTCTTGACGGTGCTTACGGTCCGCCACGCGGTCGCGCCGTACAGTCGTTGCAGGTTGACCGGGCAGTACAGCGGAGCGACCTTCACGACGCCGTTCACCGGCACGATCGTGCCGACCGGCGCGCTGGTCCGCGACGGGACCGCAGTGACCACACCGGGGTGCCGGAGCAGGATCGACGTACCGCCGATCGGCGCCTGGCTGCCCGGGATCAGCAGGCAGTGGATGGCGTCGTCGGAGACCGTCTTGTTCAGGATGACGCCGTTGGTGTCGGTCAGCACGCTGCCCGCCCCGCCGACCCGCTCGACACACCCGTTGTCATCAGCAACGATGACGCGGAGCCTGGTGCCGTACGGCTTCTTCGTGTCCGAGTCCGTGACCTGCCAGCGGATCGTGACCGCCGTCCCCGGCTTCGCGATCGACGGCGTCGGGGCCGCGGTGAACTTCGGCTGGTGCACCCCGGTGACCTGGATCGCCGGCCCGTTCACCGGCGTCGGCGGGATGTTGCTGCCCGACGCCGGGTCGAAGGTGCCGATGTTCAGGCCGGTGATCTTCAACGAGCCGTTCGCGGTCGACGGCACGTTCACCTTCCCCTGCCAGACGGCGTTCGTCTCATTGCCCGACACCATCTTCAGCGAGTCCGACCACAGGTAGTCGATATTCGCCGGGACACTGCCGCTCCGCTTCAGGTCGGCGTACAGGGGAGTGTCCGTGCGGGACGGGTCGCCGTCGGTGATCGAACCCTTGACCGTGATCGTCACCGGCACCGTGTTCAGACCGGCGACCGCGACGCTCGGGCGATTGATCAGGACCGAGTCGACCGTGATGTCCGGCGGCTCCGCGTTCGCCGGTGCAGCTGTCAGAACCGCTCCGGCCAACGGGACCGCGAGCAGGGTGGCTACCAACTGTCTCTTCATTCAGACTCCCGTGATGGTGAACGACTTGCTGGAGGCTGTGACGTAGTTGAGGCAGGACGGCATCAGGACGCGGTAGGGGATCTTCCCCCGGTACGCCGGCTGGGCGTTCAGGGTGAATCGGCCGCTGGCGCGGACAGTCGCCGTACCGACGGTGCGCCACTGGCTGGCGCCGTACAGCCGCTGCAGGTTCGCCTTGCAGCCGACCGGCGGACCGGTGATCGAGCCGTTGACCGGCACGATAGACCCGACCTTCGCGCTGGTCCGCGACGGAATCGCCGAGATACCGGACAGCCGCGGAACCTTGAAGTGCAGGCCGCTGGTCGCGTACGGGTCGGCGTACACGTCGAAGCAGTTGGCCCTGCTCGCGTCAGTCGCCTTGTATGACTTGGTGTAGACACCGGACGTGTTCGTCTTGACCAGCGCGGTCTTGTCCGGGCCGCACTCGCTGTCGACATCGGCCGTGATCGAGATTCCGTTGAACGGCTTGCCGGTGAAGTTGTCGGTCACTGCCCACTTGATCGAGTACGGCTTGCCGACCGGCACCACCTTCGGGGTCACCGTGGCGGTGACCTTGGGGTAGTGCCCGCCCTCGACGTCCACGCTCGGGCCGTTGACGACCGGCGTCGGCTCCCAGGCCGCGCCCGGCTCGACCCACCAGTCCGTGTAGACCTTGCTGACCTTGAAGGTGCCGTTCGCGGTCGAGACGATGTTGAGAGTTCCGGTCCAGGTGCCGTCCTTGATCGTGCCGGCCGTCCGCTTCAAGCTGGTCGACACGATGGTGGTCAGCGGGCCGGGCCCACTGGTCCGCTCGAGGAAGACGTTCAGCCGCACCTGCGAGCTCTCCGGATGGTTCGCGAAACCGGCCCGCACCGTCACAGGGACGTGGGCGATCGCGACCCCGTGCACCGACACGTTCTTCGCGTCGATCTCGACGCTCTTCACGGTCAGGTCCGGATCAGGATCGGCGTACGCCGGTGCTGTCCCGATCACCGCGGTGGCGAGCGGAACCGCGGCGAGGGCGGCGAGGAGTCGTCGGTTGGTCATGGGTACAGCGTGCGGCCACCCCCGACCACCCACTAGACCAGAATGCAGCCGCCCCGGGTGGGGAGCACCCGGGGCGGCCGTTCGGACAACGGGTCAGAGGCCCGTGATGGTGAAGGTCTTGCTGATGAGCTCGATGTAGCCGCCGCAGCCCTCGGGGAGATGCGCCCGGTAGTAGATCTTGCCCTTGACCGCCGGAGTCGCCGTCAACGTGAAGCGGCCGCTGCTGCGCACCAAGGCGCTGCCGACATCGCGCCACTGGCTCGCACCCCTCAGCTTCTGCAGGTACACGCGGCAACCGGTGGCATAGCCGGTGAGCGTGCCGTTGACCGGAACGTTCGTGCCGACCTTGGCGCTCGTCTTCGACGGGACCGCCGACAGCACCCCGGACCGCTTCGCGTAGAACCGGTCGGCGGTAGTCGGGTAGGGGTCGACCCGGATCGAGCCGCAGATGTCGTCGCCCTGCTCGGCCGCCGTGAACTTCTCGATGTAGTTGCCGGCCGCATCGGTCTTCACCGTGACGCCGTGGGTGGCGGTCTCCTGGCAGGAGAAGCCGTTGCCCAGTTCCAGCGGAACCGGGGTGCCATACGGCTTACCGGTCGCGGTGTCGGTCACCATCCACTTGATCGAGTACGGCTTGCCGGCCGGTACGACGGCCGGCGTCTGCACGTGGCTGACCTTCGGGATGTGCGTACCGGTCACCGCGAGACTCGGCCCGTCGAACGCGGTCGGGTCGTCGGGCATGCCGCCGCCCATGTCGCCGTACACGCCGTCACCGACGCCGGTCACCTTGAAGGTGCCGTTCGCGGCGGAACCAACGTTCAGGACGCCGGTCCAGGTACCGTTCTTCAGGGTCCCGGCCGTGCGCTTGAGCGCGACCGTGCCGATGCTGTCGATCCCCGAACCGGCAGTGCGGTCGAGGTAGACCGTGAGGACCGTGTTCTCGTCCTGCGGGTCGTCGGAGTTGTAGCCGGCCTTGACGGTCACATCGACCTTCGTCACGGCCAAGCCGGAGACGGACACTGCCGTCTTGCTCAGCTGAACGTCGCTGACGCTCAGCTTCGGGTCCGGGCTCGCGTTTGCGGGAAGTGCGCCGAGCAACAGCGCCCCCAGGGGCGCTGCGAGGAGCGCCGCCATTACTCGTTTGGTTGCCATGACATCGACAGTGCGGGTCTCACTGGCGACATACCAAGAGAATTGGGACAGGTCTGCGCGATGGTGTCGGCGAGTAGACCAGTACTCGTGCTCCGTGGGCTGTCGACAGGTGCTGTTCGGGCGATCCGGGGTCGGTGTTCACCCGGTGGTCATGTGGCGACCGGGTCCGGTCCGCAGGCTGGGCAGCATGAGCCAGGTCTTCGGTACGCCGCGGCTTCCGGCGCACGCGGTCGCGCGGACCGACCGGCTCGGGCGGGCGGTCACGCTCGCGCCGGTGCTGCCCGAACGGCGGGCGATCCTGTTCACGGGACCGCCTGGGGCGGGGAAGACCCGCGAGCTCGATCACGCGGCCGAGTTGGCTGAGCGGCACGGCTGGACGGCGATCCGCGTCGAGGCGTCGGCGCGGGAACCGTTGGAGCACCGGTTCACTCGGGCTATCGGTGCGGATCTTGGGAAGTTGCGGCGGGAGTTCGGTGGGTTCCGGGTCCGGAAGCTGCGTCGAGCGGTCCGGGATCTGACTCAGCGGCAGCGGAAGGTGCAGCACGGGGCCGAGGTGCGGATCGGTGGCGGGCCGGTTCAGTTCGTCACGAAGAAGCAGTGGGATGCGACGCCGTTGGACAACCTCGGAACGACACTGCACGACGTCGCCGACCGGCTCGGCGAACTCTCGCCGGATCGCCCGGTGCTACTCATGGTCGACAACGTCGACGCGGCGTCGCCGTACGACCTGGCTGGGTTGAGCGAGCTCGCCGAGCATTTGCAGAACAGCGGACGCCCGGTCTGGCTAGTCGCAGCCGGCGGCACGATGACAACCAGCCGTCTGCTCGCCGCCTCCCAACGAATGCCTTTCGAGCTCCGCGAGCTCGCTCCGCTGTCCGACCCCGAGCTGACGTCTCTTCTCACTGTGCCGTTGGACCGGGCCGGAATCCCTTATGAGCAAGCCGGTGTGTCTTCGTTGGTGCGCTCAGCCAACGGTGATCCTGGCCGGCTGCGCACTTTGGCTGATACGGCACTCTCGCCGGATGGCATCACGGCTGGAGGTGCCGCGGCGGCGATCGAGCGGGTGCACAGCCGTTCCGCCGTCCTCTACCAAGCCCGCTGGGACAAAAGCACCAACCCCCAGAAGGCAGTGCTGGCGGCGGTCGCTGCCGGTGTGCCGCTCGCCGACATTCCGGGCCAATGGCAACAACTAGACGAAGCCCGCCAAGAACTGGTCGCCCGAGGCCTAATCCGCGAAACCACCGACCAACCAACAGTCACCGACCCCGGAATGCACTCCTGGCTAAACAAAACCCTCGCCCAACCAGCACCCCAAATCCCCTCCCTCGCGAGCACCTCCTCCCTGGAGGCCAGCGCAGCCGGACCCGGTTGGACGGCAGGACGGGTGCTCGGTACGACGCGGGCGCCGTCGTACACGGTGGATCGTAAGGATGGGGAGGGCCGGGCGATCTCGTTGGATCAGCGGGTGCCGGGTGGGACGACGGTGCTGTTCACGGGAGAGCCCGGGATGGGGAAGAGTCGCGAGCTGGATCGGGCGCAGGGGCTGGCGGCTCGCGAAGGGTGGATTGCCGTGCGGGTGGAGGCGTCGTCGCGGGAGCCGTTGGAGAACCGGCTGATTCGGGCGATCAGTCAGGACCTCGACACGGTGCGGGAACACTTCGGTGCCGGTGCGGCGCGCACGCTGAAGAAAGATCTCGACCAGTTGGCCGGCCGGACGAGACGGCCGCAGGCGGGGAACGAGGTGCGGGTGGGTGTGCCCGGCGCGTTCCAGGTTGTCGCGAAAGAACAGCACGAGTCCGAGGAACCAGACGAGGTCGGCAGCACCCTGAACGAACTCGCCGACCGCCTCGGCGCCATCTCAGCCGCCAAAGGCGAACCGCTCCTGCTCATGGTCGACAACCTCGACAACGCCTCCGACCGCGACCTGGTCGCCCTGACCGAACTGTCCGCCCGCCTGGAACAGAACCGTCAGCCCGTCTTCCTGATCGCCGCCGGCAGCAACCAAACCACGAGCCGCCTCCTCGAAGCCTCCGGCGGACAAGCCGGCATCGAAACCGACGTCGTCACCCGGTTCGACCTCCGCAAGCTGGAACCCTTCACCGACGCCGAACTTCGCCCCGCCCTCGCCGAGCCTCTCCGCCAGGCCGCCGTACCGCACACTCCCGAAGCCGTAGACCACCTGGTCCAAGCCGCCAACGGCAACCCAGCCCGCCTCCGCGCCCTCGCCACCACCGCCCTGGACCTAGCCGACCCCACCACCGGCCTCACCACCCCCGTAGCCCACCAGGCCACCACCCGCCACAACGAGTCCTCCCGCCCCCTCTACGAGGCCGCCTGGCACAACTGCACCCCCGCCGAAAAATCCCTCCTCGCCCAAGCCGCCCAAACCACCACCGGCATCCCGTTGCCCCCCGCAACAACCTCCCGCTGGCCAGTCGAGTCCGCCGCCACTCGCCCCCTAACCCAAGGCCTCCTCCGAGCCACCCCCACCCACCTAACCCTCGCCGACCCAGGCCTCCGCACCTACCTCCAAACCCGCCTCACCCACGCCACCCCCCAACCCACCAACCACCCGACACCAACAACGAACGGCCGCCCCACCCCCAAAACCCCGGACCGCAGCACGCATCTCACTCGCTGACCCGCCTTGATAGGCAACCCCCCAACAGACGGGTTCTCCCTCCCGCTCGGGGGTTGCCCATCGAGAATCTCAAGGGGCAACCCCCCAACTCGACGGGCAACGCCAGCCCTCCCGATCGGCAACACCGTGCTGGCGACTGGGCTCAGGGCCAGATCGACGTGATCCATTCGGGGTGGTCGATGAAGGGGTTTCGGTTGTGTTGGTAGGTGGTGTAGATGACTTCGTTGCGGCGCTTTTCGAAGGCGTCGGGTGGGTCGGCGGCGGACCAGGCTTTGAGGACTGTGAGTTTGCCTATGTAGGGGGCGCTGCCGTTGTTGACGGAGTTGTTGGGCTCGAGGTTCGGCCAGCCGTCGCCGCCTTCGTAGCGGACGGCCATGTAGAGGATCATCCGGGCTACGTCGCCGCGGACTGCCGCTCGCGGGGCGAACGAGTCGCCGTCGGCGGTGCAGCCGGGGCATTCGGTGACGGTGGTGCCGCCGTTGTCGAAGTCGAGGTTGCCGCGGGCTGAGTTGACCGAGACGTCCTCGGGGCGGAGGTGGTGGATGTCGGTGCCGGGGCCGGTCGCCGTACCGAAGTCGCCGTGGGACTTGGCCCAGACGTGTTCGCGGTTCCAGTCGTTGACGCCGCCGCCGTTGGTGGACTTGCTCTGGGAGCGGCCGGAGTAGAGCAGGATGACGTTGTTGGTGTTCGCCGGGTCCTGGTCGGTGTCCTTGAGGGCGTTCCAGACCTGGTCGTAGGACAGCTTGGTCTGGTCGGCGATGATCGTGTGCAGGGCGGCCTTCAGCGCTGCGCCGGTCTTGCCTGCGGCGGGGGCGTAGTAGTCCGACGGGTCGCCGGGATCCGTCGACCCGCCGCCGCCGGTGAAGGCGGTCGCGTCCTTGAGGCCCGCGTGCGAGAAGTACGCCGCCAGCGTGCCAGTGACGGTGATCTGCTTCCCCATCAGCCCGGGGTTGCTCTGCAGTCCGTACGACGCGCGGAACGCGGCCGGGATCTGCACGTACAGCATCGACCCGGTGCTCGTCTGACTCGCGGAGTCCGCGAGGGCGAGGGCGTAGTCGTTCGGGAAGTTGCTGCGGACCACCGTGCTGGTGGCGGTCGGCTGGCCGACCACGTACCCGGTGACGGAAGCGGTGGAGCCGTCCTGTCTTCCGATCGCCGTGGCGACGGTGATCGGCGTCGCGGCGGTCGACGGCGTGATGCCGAAGCCGAGCAGCGCGAGGACGGCGGTGAGGATCAGGACCGGGCGGAGCGAGCGTTGCACAGCGACTCCCAGGGCGGATGGGATCGGTCGCCTGTCATCCTGCCCGCCCGGCTACTGCCGCGAAACGTCTTACCGCCTGAAGATTGCCGGACGATCCGGCAAACCGCCGGGGTCAGCTCAGGTGCACGCGCCCGACCGCCACCTTCGACTTCCCGTCCAGGTAGACGAGATACCACCCGCCCGGCATCCGCTTCCCGTCACAGCTCGTCACCAGGAACGGTACGTCGTCCTTCCACTTGGACTGACCGGGCTGCAACACGGTGCTATCCCGAGCGAGCGTCACCTTCGCCCGCCCGAGCACAGTGCCGGCCTTGCCCTTCTCCTGCGCGACCAGGTAGTCCTGCGGCGGGTTCCCTCCGTAGAGCGTCACCTTGGCAGTGTTGGTCACCTTGACCGACAGGGTTCCGCGCCAGCCGGCACCCTCCCGCTTCATCGTCTCCTGCATCATGCTCTGCGAGACCAACAGCTCGGACGTGCCGGACCGATCCGTCACCACGACACTGCTGCCACACCGCAGCCCGTCACCACTCTTCGCGGACGTCGGACCGCCCGTCGGCTTGGTGGGTCCCCCGCTCACCGGCGGCTGCTCCACAACCGCAGGTCCAGGCAGTACGGCGTACGCACCGATAGCGAGCGTGGTCGCCACCGCGACGCCACCCACGCCGACAGCGGCCGAGCGGACGCGCCTGCGACGACGGATGTGGGGGAGCAGCGCACTGCCGTCGACACTCACGTTCTCAGCCTCGGCGGCCGCAGTACGGAGTAGCTCTTTCAGATCGGTCATTTCATCGTCTCCTCGGGTACGGCGAGCCGGGTGGCGAGCTTGGCGTGGGCATCGGCCAGGTGTCGCTTGACCGTGCCTTGTGCGCAGCCGAGCTGTTCCGCGATGTCGGGGACGGTGAGGTCCTCGTAGTACCGCAGCACCACACACGCCCGCTGCTTGGGTGACAGCGTGGCCAGGGCCTGCCGTACGACGTCAGTCAGCAGCCGGTCCTCGTCGTGGTGCTCAGCGGGGTGGACCAGCAGGTGTCGCTTGGCTCTCCACAGTCCGGCCCGCCGGCGGCCATCGACGAACTGGTTCAGCATCGCCCGGCGTACATAGCCCTCGAGCTGGACGACGTCGCTCCCGACGCGCAGCCGGCCGAAGACCTTCAGCAAGGCGTCCTGGACCAGATCCGCGGCGGCGGCCGACTCACCGGTCAGCAGGTACGCGTACGCGCGCAGAGCACCGCCCCGACCAGCCAGCAGTTCTTCGAAGGCTCGTTCCCAGTCAGCCATCCGCACCCGTTCTCTCGGTTCAGCTTTCGAAGACCAAGACGATCCAGAGTGCCCGACCGTTGGGGGCACTAAAATCCGCGGATGAAGCTGTACAACTCCCTAGGGCGCCGGATCGAGACCTTCACACCAGCTGACCAGGGCCTGGTTCGCCTCTACAGCTGTGGGCCGACCGTGTACAGCTACGCGCATATCGGCAACCTGCGCGCCTACACCTTCGCCGACACATTGCGGCGAGCCCTGCTGTGGAAGGGCTGGCAGGTCGAGCACGTCATCAACATCACCGACGTCGGTCACGCGGTGGCCGAGGCCGAGCTGGGCGAGGACAAACTCGAGGTGGCCGCGGAACGGGAACGCCGTACGGTCGAGGAGCTCGCCGAGACGTACACCCAGGCGTTCTTCGCCGATCTGGCCGCGCTGAATATCCTGCCCGCCCAGCACTACCCGCGGGCCACGCACTACGTGAGCGAGATGATCGCGTTCGCCGAGCGGCTCGTCGAGCGCGGCTTCACGTACGAGATCCCCTCCGGTCTGTACTTCGACACGTCCAAGGACCCCGGGTACGGCGCGTTGGGTCTCGTCGACGCGAGTGGTCAACTCGAAGGGGCCCGGGTCGAACAGGTTCCGGGCCGGCGAGCGAAGACCGACTTCGCGCTGTGGCGGGCCGAGGCGCCAGGTCAGATCCGAGCGATGCGGTGGAATTCGCCGTGGGGCTGGGGCGCACCAGGGTGGCACCTCGAGTGCTCGGTGATGAGCATGGAGCTGCTCGGTGAGCACCTCGACATCCACACCGGTGGTGTCGACCACCGGCAGCTGCATCACGTCAACGAGATCGCGCAGAGCGAGGCCTACCTCGGCGACGGCAAGCCATGGGTACCGCTGTGGATGCACAACGAGTTCCTGCGGCTAGGCGAAGCCAAGATGGCCAAGTCGGCCGGCAAGGCGTTGACGATCAGTGAGCTGCGGGATCAGGGCTATCACCCACAGGCGTTCCGGTTGTTCCTGCTCGGCGGCCATTACCGCACCCAGCTCGACTTCACGCTGCCTGCGCTCGACAGCGCCCAAGCCACGCTGCGGAAGCTGGTTCGCCGGGTCAAAGCCCTTGGACCGCTGCCGGAGGTCGAGACCGCTGAGCAGGCGTACGCCGCGGCCGGCGACGACGCGACTCGCGCCGTACTCGCTCAGATCGACGAAGCGATCAGCACGGACCTGAACACGCCGCGGGTGCTCGCCGTACTGCAGGACGCCTTGCGGGACTCGGCGCTGTCGACGGCGAGTCAAGCGCTGATCGTCGCTGCGAGCTACGCGGTCCTGGGCCTGCCATCCGGCGACCTCGACGTCACCAGTACGGCGGACGTCGACACGGCCGCGGTGGACAAACTGGTGGCGGAGCGGGAGCTCGCTCGGGCGGCGAAGGACTTTGCCCGGGCGGACGCCGTACGGGATGAGCTGAAGAGGCTCGGCGTTCAGGTCACCGACACGCCGGAAGGCCCGGTCTGGGACCGGGTTTGAGTCGGTGGGGCGGTGAACGAGTGAGTGTCGTTCGCCGCCCCACCTAGGTGGGTGGGCCCCCATCAGGCCACGGCTCTCACCGCGGGCTGCTTGCCCATCCACCAGTGAGGTGCCACTGGCGGGCGGTACCTCACCGATCAAGTACGGAGGCGTCCTCCGTCGTGGCGTGGTGCGGACGCCGTTTACGGACCGTACTCAGTCCGGCACAGGTTGTCCATGCCCAAAGCAGCCATCTCACACAATGACCCGGTTGCTGACTCAGCAGCTGATGGTGTCCTGGTGCGTTGTGCCTGCAGAGCGGAAGTTGTTGACGCGAGTGGTGATCTGGGCAGGCGTCAAAGTTTCGTTCTTCGCGTAGTAGACCCAGTCGGCCGACTGCACATACGAGCTGGTTCCACCGGTGTGGGCGTCCAGGTCGATGAACCACTGGTTGTAGTTGAGCGTCATCGGCCGCCGCGGGTAGACGTTGCGGCCGGCGTCGTCCGTGGTGTGGTCCGCAGCCAGCGCGCCGTCGATGTAGTACTTCACGTGCCCGCCCGCGACCACGGTGACCAGCGTGTGCCAGCCGGCGTGGCTCCAGTTGCGCACGGTGGTCTTGCGCCAGCCGTCGAACGGATCCGCCTGGTACGTGTTCCAGCTGGTGATGAAGTTGACCGGTCCGGTCTCTCCCCAACCGCCGTTCGGCAGGTACTCCGAGATGTCGAGCTCCGAGTACGTCGGTTCCCAGTCGTAGTCGAGCGGGGAGATTGTGTAGAAGGTCTGGTTGACGTGGTCACCGTCGTTGCCGCTGACCGGGGTGTCGCTGAACTTGAACCGGGTCGCGTACGTGCCCTCAAAGAAGCGCAGGCGGTTCTGCTGGACCTGCGCCTGCGTGGTGCCGCCGGTCGTGCCGTTGGTGGTGGCCTTGAGCTGCAGCGACTTCTGGCCGTCGACGGTCGGGAAGCTGACGTTCGCGGCAGTCCAGGTGTCCGGGATGCCGGGGCCGCCGGCGCCGGTCCGGACACTCCAGTCGTGACCGGTGAAGTTCGGGTCGGTCCGCGACGAATAGTTGAAGTCGTCGAAGAGCGCACCACAGGCCGTCGTACCGGCCCGTGCGGTGGTGGCCGTGGTTCCAGCGGCCAGAGCAGCCAGTACGACGAGGGCGGCGGTCGTTCGCTTCGTACGTGATCGAGTCATCGGAGTGGACCTCCTTCTCGGGGCGGGGTGATCTTTCCGTAGGTTGGTCTATCCAATTGGTAAAGTCAATGCGTAAAGCAGGTTCGGAAATCTCGGAACGTGGTTTACCACTGGTAAGGTTTCGTCATGAGACGGACCGAGGCGCGGGACCAGCTGCTGCGGCTGATCGAGGAGCGCAACCCCGGTGAGCCGCTGCCGTCGGAGCGGTCACTGAGCGAGGTGCTCGGCGTCTCCCGGCCGACGTTGCGAGCGGCTCTCGACGACCTGGCGCGCGACGGTCTGGTCATCCGCGAGCACGGTCGCGGCACCTTCACCAGTGCCCGCAAGATCCAGCAGGCGCTCGAGCCGACCGCGTCCGGCGACTACCAGGCGCCGCTGGCGGAGGGGTCGCCGTGGCCGAGCCGGCTGCTCAGCTTCGAGGTCGGTCCGGCCGGTGCGCGGCTCGGCCACAAGCTGGAGATGTCCCCGGTCGACGACCTGGTCACCGCACTGCGGCTGCGGCTCGTCGAAGGTACGCCGATGTGCATCGAGCGGATCCGCATCCCGGCCGTGTTCGTTCCCGGTATCACCGGTCGCGATTTCGAGCTCGGTTCGTTCTACGGGCTGCTGCGCTCGCGGTACCACGTTGCGCCGAAGGACGCCGTACAGACTGCGGAGCCGACTGTGACGGACGCTGACGAAGCCGAACTGCTCGGCGTACCGGTGCACTCTCCGGCTCTGCTCTTCGAGCGCACCACGCGGAACGCAGACCACGCCGTGATCGAGTACACGCGCTCCATCTATCGCGGAGACCGGTACCGGATCACGACGCGGCTGACTTTCGACTGAGAGCTAGCCCTTGACTGCACCGGCAGCGACGCCGGAGGTGACCCGGCCCTGGAGGACCAGGAAGATCAGCAGGACCGGGAGCATGAACAACGTGGCCGCGGCCATCGTCGCGCCCCAGTCGGTGCCGAAGGTGTTGCTGAACGACGAGAGCCAGACCGGCAGCGTGCGCTGGTCCTGCTCCTTGATGATCAGCAGGTTCGCGAACGCGAACTCGTTCCACGCGGTGATGAAACCGAACAACGACGTGGACAGCAGTCCCGGTGCTAGCAGCGGGAACACGATCCGCCGGAACGCCTGGAACTGGTTGCACCCGTCGACCTGCGCGGCCTCCTCGAGATCGGCCGGGATCGCGTTCAGGAATCCGCGCAGCGTCACGATCGTGAACGGCAACGTCATCATGAAGTAGATCAGCGTCAGCATCGGCAGCTTGTCCAGCATGTCGGTGTCCCGCGCGATCACGTACATCGGGATCAGTAACGCCTCCCACGGCGTCATCTGCGCGACGAACACCATCACGATGAACGCCTGCCGGCCCTTCCACTTCAGCCGCGCGACCGCGAACGCGGCCAGGCACGCGACCACGAGAGCAAGCAGTACGCCGGTGATGGCGACGAACGCCGAGTTCCGCCAGAACAACCAGAAGCCGTCGGCGTTGACCGCCGTACTGAAGTGGCTGAAGGTGACGTTCGTCGGGAAGAACGACGGGGTCTCGGCCTGGATGTCCTTGGTCGGCTTGAACGCCGTCAGCACCATCCAGTAGACCGGGAAGACCGCGAACGCGAAGACTCCCAGCGCGATGACGTTGAGGACGATCCGCTTCGGCTTCACAGTTCACCCTCTTCCTTGAACAGCTGCCGGAAGTAGGCGAGCAGTACGACGGTCAGCAGCAGCACGGTGACCATCGAGATCGCGGCACCGAGGTCGTACCGGTTCAGCGACTGCGCGATCTGGTAGGCGAACACCGGCAGCGTCAGGGTCGCGTCACCCGGTCCGCCCTGGCTGATCACCCAGATCTGCACGAAACTCTTGAAGACCCAGATCACCTCCAGGCACAGGATCAGCCCGAACATCGGCCGCAGGATCGGAACCGTGATCAGGCCGAACATCCGGATCGGGCCCGCGCCGTCCATCGACGCCGACTCGTAGATCTCCTTCGGCACCGTGGTGATCGCGGCATACAGGGTCAGCGCCGCGAACGGCACCGACTGCCAGACGATCATGATCACGATGATCGCGAACGTCGACGTACCGTCCGCGAACCACGCATAGCCGTCGTACTGGGTGAACCCGAGCTGGACGAGCACCCAGTTGACCACCCCGAGCTGAGACTGGAACAACCACTGGAACACAGTGGTTGCCGCCAGCACCGGAATCGCCCAGGCCAGTACCAGACCGCCCATCACGAGGAAGCGCATCCACTTGCCCAGGGCATCGATCAGCAGCGCGACCAGCGTGGCCAGCACCATGATCAGTACGACGTTGATCGCGGTGAACGCGAACGTCCGGCCGACCACCGACCAGAACTTGTCGTCGGTGAAGATCTCCCGGTAGTTGTCGATGCCGACGAACTCGGCACCGCCGCGGATCAGCTGCGCGATCCCGAACTTCTGGAACGAGATGACCAGGTTGCGGATCAACGGGTAGATCAGCAGGTACGCCATCCCGAGGACGGTCGGCGCGATGAGCAGATAGGGGAGCACACGGGGGCGCCCCCGCCGGGCCCGGGCCGGGGGTTCCGGCTCGGGGGCGGGGGCGGTCCGCTCGGCGAGAGCGACAGCCACGGTCTACTTTCCGCTGTTCAGGGCCTCGGTGATGATCGCGTCGGCCGCCTGGGCCGCCGCGGCCGGGTCACCGCCGGTGAGCACCTTGGTCTGGTACTCCTTGATCGGGTTCTTGGCCTCGACCGCGGCCCAGTTCGGCGAGTTCGGCGTCGCCTTGCCGTTGGCCGCACCGGCCGCCATCGCGCTGGTGCCCTCGTCACCGGTGACCTGGGACGCGAGCGCCTTGCGGTTCGGCACGTACTTCATCGACTTGGCCAGGTCGACCTGCCACTTCTCGCCGGCCAGCTCCTTGATGAAGGTGAAGGCCGCGTCCGGGGCGTCCGACGCCTCCGGCACGATCAGGTCCGAGCCGCCGGTGAAGACCGCACCCGGCTTGTCGGCGGTCTTGCCCGGGATCGGGAAGAAGCCCAGCTTGTCCTTGAGCGCCGGGTTCGCCTGGGCGATCAGCTCGGCCGCACCCGGTACGGCGATCATCTGCGCGACCTTGCCTTGTGCGAACACGTCGGTCTGGGTCGGCTTGGCCTCGTCGGAGTCCTTCGGGCCCTTACCGAGCGCCTGGATCTGCTGGTAGAACTCCATCCCCTTGAGCGCCTCGGGAGAGCCGAGTGCGCCCTTCCACTTGTCGCCCTCCTGGACCGCGAGGTCGCCGCCCTCGTCCCAGATGAAGCCGGACAGCACGTAGAAGTTCTGGCCGGGCAGGTAGATGCCCTGGTTGCCGCCGGTGTTCAGCTTGGCGGTCGCCGCCAGCCACTCCTCGCGCGTCTTCGGCGGGGTCTTGATCCCGGCCGCCGCGAACAGGTCCTTGCGGTAGACCACGACCCGGTTCGCCGCGTAGTACGGGATCCCGAACTGCTTGCCCTCGTAGTTGCCCGGGCCGGCCAGACCTTCGATCCAGTCGTCACCCTGCAGGTCGGCCTTCTTGTCGGTCAGGTCGCGGACGCCACCGGAGGCCGAGTACTGCGCGACCTGGGTGTTGCCGACCTCGATCACGTCCGGCGCGTCCTTGCTGGCCAGCGCACCGATGATCTTCGGGCCGATCCCGTTCCACTCCTGGATCTGGACGTTCAGCTTGACGTCGGTGTGCTTGGCGGCGAAATCATCGGTGAACCGCTTCAGGAAGTCGTCCGAGACGCTCCCCTTCATCAGCCACACGTCGATGGTCTTCGGCCCGGAACTTGCTGCGTTCTTGTCGCCGGACCCACACGCCGCGAGGGCGGTGAGCGACAGGGCCGCGACTGCGGCCACGGCAAGCGAACGGAACTTCATGGATCACCCCTGGTATGAACCTGTTCCTGCAGAGGCCCCGAGAATTCCCCAGGCGTGACTGACGGGTCAATAGTTCAGAAGCGTCCGTTACTATTCCGTGAGAGCGTGTACCCGGTGGAATGTGCGGACTTGGAGGGCTAAACCGGTTCAAGTGACGCAGCGCTGGTTGCACATGATGCAACCAGTCCACTTACGAACCTGCTGATGCCAATTAACGAACCAGTTGCCTGAGGATCGCTCCCGCAACGGCGGCATCAGTTGCTCCCACCCCCGTGAGATCCGCGATCGAACGGTGGTTGCGGGGGAGGGTGGTGGAGAGGGGACGCGCACCCGGCGTCGAGGCCGGGGCTGGGGGTGGGGGTGGGGTAGGCGGGGCGTCTCGGCGCGAACTCAACCCGCGCGAACTCACCTCGCGCGGGTCCGACGCGGGCAGGGTGGGCAGGGGTGGGGCGACCGCGGGCGGGGCCGCCGCAGGTGGGGCAGGTGGGCGTGGGGCGGCCCGGCTGGGCATTCCGTCGCGGAGGATTACTCCTGCGGCGACGTCGTCCTCTTCGCCGATCACGCCGGCTTGGACTGCGTTGGCGAGGTCGCCGTGGTGGAGGCATTGGGCGTGGTCGTCGGTGGCGACGAAGGCGTTGGCGAACAGGGCGGGTGGGAGTTCGCCTTTGCCTGGCATGTCGGTTCCGATGCCGGTGATGTGGATGGCTTCTCGGAAGGCAGCTAGCGGGAGTGGTTCGCGCGCGGCTGTTGTGGTGATTACACAGGGCGCGCCGGTTAGGCCGTCGGGTGTGGCGTGTAGGCCGGCGGACTGCAGTTGGGTGCAGAGGCGGTCGACGGCTTCTGGGCGGCGGCCCCAGACCTTCACTCGACGGAGCGGTCGTAGCTCGTGTAGCCACAGGATCTGGAGGAGTGCCTGCTCACCTGTGCCTAGTACGGCGAACTCGTCGACCCCGACTGGTGTCATCGCGTGAGTGATCAGCGCACCGGCGGCCGCCGTACGCCATGCGGTGAGTTTGCCTTCGTCAGCGAGCACCGCGGCTGGCTGACCGTTCGTCGCGTCGACCGCGAGCACCAGCCCGTTGTTGACCGAGCCGAACGTGCTCGCCACCTTCACCACGAAGTACGGCGTACCGGCCACGTGACCGGCCTTCACGTGCGTGTCCCCGGCGTACTGCGGGAACTCGAGCACCATCGGTGCCGGTACCGACGTCCATCCCTCCGCATGCGCGATCAGCGCCGACCGCACCGCATCGAACACCACCGCCGGCTTCGCGACCTGGCTGATCGCGTCAAGCCCAAACACCGGCAGCGTCATCGCCGTTCCAACCAGTCCGCCCAAACAGCCAGCGCCGGTTCGGGATTCTGTCGACCCACACCGACCCGAAACCGGTCAGCAGGTGTCTCGGTCAGCGTGGAGCTGTAGATGCTCGCGGGCAGCAGCAGTACGCCGGCCTGTTCCACCAGCGCCTCGCACATCGCCTCCACGCCGTCCGCCCCGAGATAGCGCGGATAGGTCACGCAGCCACCATCCGGCGCGGTGAACTCGAACAGGTCGGGGTAGCGGCCAAAGAACTCCGTGAAGACCGGAAGGTTCGCAGCGACAATCCCGCGGTTCCGCGTGAGCAACCGATCGCGGGCCCGCAAAGCGATCAGCGCCAGCACCTCACTAGGCGCCGAGTTGCAGATCGTCGTGTAGTGCTTGGCACGTTCGAGCCGGTCCAGTACGGCGTGATCCCGGCACGCGATCCAGCCGATTCGCAGCCCGGGCAGCCCGTACGCCTTCGACATCACATTCAGCGAGATCGCCGTACCCGACAAGTCTGTTGCCTGAGGCAACGGATCACGCGAGAGCTCGAGCCCGCGATAGACCTCGTCGGAGAACAACAGGATGCCGCGCTCCGCACACAGCTCCACAAGCCGCTGCCAAGCGTCCGCCGCAGCAACCGCCCCCGTCGGGTTGTTAGGGAAGTTGACCGAGACCATCCGCGTGTTCGGACGCAATGCCCGCTCGATCGCATCCACATCCAGTGCCCACCCATCCTCCGGCCGCAGCGCGACTCCGGTCACCTGCGCGACCGACGACGGCACAGTCTCGGCCGCCTGATAGTTCGGCGTCAGCACAACCAGGTGGTCATCAGGCTCGAGCAGCGTGCGCATGGCGAGGTAGATCCCCTCCTCCGCACCCGCGAAGCACAGGATGTCCTCAGGCTGAGCTACGTCGTACGTCGCCGCGATCGCCTCCCGCAGCGCAGGCATTCCGCGGACCTCGGTATAGCCGAGCGCCAGCGACTCCCACCGCTCGCGACCGTCGTCATCGGCCAGTGCAAGCAGCTCGGACATCGGAAGCGTCTGCGCATCCGATGCAGTCAGGTGGTACCGCGCAGTGAACTCCCAGCGCGCGAAATGGGTCTCCAGCCGGAAATCAGGCAGGGTCGGCATGCGGCTCCTTCCGGGCCTCGGCAAGCAGTTGGTAGAGCGCAGACCGCGACACCTGCAGCGCCCGCGCCACCGTCGGCACCGACCGCCGCTGACTGAGCACTCCAGCCACATCCAGCCGACCGAGCAGCTCCACCCGGTCAGCCCGACTCAACCGCTCCACCGGCACACCGCGCTCCTGCACGTAGCCGGCCACGAGCTCATTCAGCTTCTCGGTCCAGTCGTGCTCAAAGAACACCCGCGGCTGTCCGGACGCCGGTGCGGCAAAAGCAGCCAGCAACCGACTCGCAGTCTCGAACGCAGTCCGATCCACATTCACACACAGCACGTAGGCCGCCGTACCGTCCTCGTCTCGCAGTACGGCGCTCACACTCGACAGCCGACGCCCATCCGGCAGCACCTTCGGATACGGCCCGTACGCATCACGCCCGCTCTCGGCCAGCTCATCGAGCTCGCCGAGCAACGACGGATCCCCAGGCTCCCGCCCCGACAGCGGATTCCAGATCATCGCGATCCGATCCGTCACCGAGTCGTGCAGCACCACCTCGGCATGTGGCGACAACAACCGCGCCAGCACCTCACCGACAGGCGCAATCTGCTCAGGCGTCACACCTGGACAATATGTCCAATCTGGACGACCTGTCGACCCCTCCCGCACCGCCATCCGGCGTGCATCGACTGTGCCCACCGTGCCGCCGGAAAACGCTTAACCACGACCGGGTCCTCACACTCACCGACCGACTCCTCACACTCGCACGGTGGCTTCGGTCGCCGGGCGAGAACCGACGGGCTGGCGGCGAGTGAAGGGAGATTGCGGCAGGTAATCGATATCCGGCGGCAGACTGCTTTCAGTCGGCTGCAAGGTCCTCACTCTCGGCGGATCGCCGGGTGGGAGGCGGATCGGCTGGGCGGGGGAGGTTAGGCGGTCGCGTCGGCTCGTTGGGCTCGGCGGAGGCCGATGAGGAGGAGGGTGATGGAGATGACGCCGACCACGGCGTAGGTGACGACGCCGCCGATGCCGTCCCAGGCGGTGTGGAGGGCTACGGCGAGGGCGTACATGCCGGCGAACCCGGCGAGGTGTTTGCCGCTCGGGGCGCTCACAAAGCGCCACAGACCCCAGCAGCTCAGACCGGTCCAGGCGGCGTGGCCTGCCGGTGACAGGAGGCCGCGGACGAACAGGGTCTGCTCGGCAGCGCCTACGTTCCCGCCGGACTGCAGCAGGGCGACGAAGGCGTAGCCCATGGTCTCCAGTACGGCGAACCCGGTGCCGACCGCGACTCCGATGACGATGCCGCGCCCGATCGAGTTGCGGTAGCGGTGCCCGAAGAACACCACCAGGATGGCCGGGACGACCAGCTTGGCCGCCTCCTCGATCAGCCCGACCCCGAGCATCGGCAACGTGCCCAGGCGGCGCATGGCGTCGTACTCGAGCAGTCCGGCGACCACTACGCCCACCACTCCGCCGAACAGCAGACACCCGCCCAGCGTCGGCCCGTCGATCAGCCACCGCCCGGACCGGCCCGCTGCGAACGTCACGAACGTCAGCGGGACGACCAGTGCCCCGAGCAGGATCATCGTCGGGAACAGGTTCGGATTGTTGGTGTCGGCAAGCACTGCGAGGACGGCGAAGTACAGCGCCGCCCCGACCAGCAGAGTCCCCAACCATGCCCACTTGCGGACCGCAATCGCACTCATGTGCTGATGGTGCCGGTTGCTGGCGTCCTTGCGCCATGTCGCACAGGCGGCAGTGATGGACAGAGCGGATCACCGTGACGAGATTGCAAACTCAACGGAACAGGCCGTCCCCACGCCTGTGAACTACTGAACTCCGAACGAGGAGACCTGCCCATGCCCTCACCACGGATCCCTGCGGTCACCCTCGCCGCGGTGCTGACCCTCGGCGCGGTCACGGTGGCGCCTGCCAGCGCGGGGTCACCACCCCGGCGCGGAAGTGTCCAGCCCACCACCAGCTCCGTCACCCTGATCACCGGTGACGTCGTCTCGGTCACCGACGCCGGTAACGGCAAGAAGGCGGCCAGTGTCCAGCCCGGACCGGGCCGCGAACGCGTGGCCTTCCACACCGTCGAGGCGGACGGTGGACTGCGCGTGCTGCCGAGTGACGCAGTCCCATACATCTCCACCGGCGTTCTCGACGTCGACCTGTTCGACGTGGACGAGCTGATCCGGGACGGGTACGGCGACTCGTCCGCACAGCAGCTCCCGTTGATCGTCAAGTACGCCGGGGGAGCCCGCGCCTCCTCCGCACTCGCCGGTACGACGACCACTCGGCAGCTCGACTCGATCGGCGGCGCTGCGGTGTCGGCGGCCAAGGGTGAGCTCCCGCAGCTGTGGAAGTCACTTGCTGGCGCACGGTCGCTCAGCAGCGGTGTGAGCAAGGTGTGGTTGGACGGCAAGGTGCGTCCGACGCTGGACAAGAGCGTGCCGCAGATCGGTGCGCCGGATGCGTGGAAGGCGGGCTACCAGGGCTCCGGCGTACAGGTCGCCGTACTGGACACGGGTGTGGATGCGCAGCACCCCGATCTGGCCGGGAAGGTGAAGGAGTCCGAGGACTTCTCCAACAGCGCGACCGGACCGGTCGACCACTTCGGGCACGGCACGCACGTCGCCGCGACGATCGCCGGCACGGGCGCGGGCGCAGGCGGTACCCGGAAGGGCGTCGCGCCGCAGGCGGACCTGCTGATCGGCAAGGTGCTCAACGACGACGGCATCGGGTACGACTCGTGGATCATCGCCGGCATGGAGTGGGCGGCCGCGAAAGGCGCCAAGGTGGTCAACATGAGCCTCGGCGGTGGGCCCACCGACGGGACCGACCCGATGAGCCAGGCCGTCAACGACATCTCAGCCCGCACCGGCACGCTGTTCGTCGTCGCGGCCGGCAACGACGGCCCGAGCGAAGAGACGGTCGGTACGCCGGGCTCAGCGGCCTCTGCGCTCACTGTCGGAGCCGTCGACCGCACCGACAAGCTGGCCGACTTCTCCAGCCGCGGACCGCGGATCGATGACGGCGGACTGAAGCCGGAGATCACCGCACCGGGTGTGGAGATCGTTGCGGCCCGCGCAGCCGGCACCGCCATGGGCAACCCGGTGGACAACCTCTACACAGCCGCCTCCGGTACGTCGATGGCCACGCCGCACGTGGCCGGTGCTGCGGCGCTGCTCGCGCAGCAGCACCCGGACTGGAAGGCGGACCAGCTCAAGAACGCGCTGGCCAGCACCTCGAAGACGCAGGCAAACCAGACCGCCTACCAGCAGGGTGCCGGGCGGGTCGACCTGACGCGTGCGGTTGCCCAGCAGGTGTTCGCCACCGGTGTGGCCGACTTCGGCCTGACCGGAACCAGCAAGCAGATCACCTACCGGAACGACAGCGCCGCACCGATCACGCTGGCGTTGTCCACAACCGTCACCAACCTCGACAACGGCAAGGCCGAGACCGATGCGTTCGGCCTCCCCGCCACAGTGACCGTCCCGGCGCACGGAAGCACCGACGTCTCACTGAACCTGGACACCGCGAAGCTCGAGCGCGGTCTGCACAGTGGCTGGGTGACAGCGACCGGACCGGGCGGAGTGCTCACCCACACTGCGGTTGGCGCGTTCAAGCAGGGTCCGAAGCACACGGTGACTCTGCGGGCGGTCGGACTGGACGGCAAGCCGACCGGAGTCCCGGTCATCTCGCTCTACGGCAGCAACTCGCGTTCCGACGTACTGGCGTGGATCGGCGACGGCCAGACCTACCAGGCTGAGATCGAAGAGGGCACGTACCTGCTGCACTCGCTGGTCGAGAACTACGACCCGGAGCGCGAGCAGGTCAGTCTCTTCACCGATCCGAACGTCCTGGTCGACCAGGACAGGGAGATCGTCATCGACGCGCGCAAGGCGGTGCCGATCACGATCGAGACGCCGAAGCCGTCCGAGCAGCAGTCGATCCTCAGCTACTACGTGCATCGCGAGTACCCCAACGGCCGTTCGATCAGCCACGGGGTGATGCACTTCAGCACGGTGCAGCAGGTGAACGTGACGCCGACCAAGCCGGTCGCCGACGGCAAGTTCGAGTTCTCGTCGCGCTGGCAACTGGTTGCACCGATGGTTCAGACCTCGCTGCCCGGCGTCGACATCAACCTGCTGCACCAGTCGCCGTCGTACGAAGGCAAGCGTCGGTTCCCGCTCGTGCTCAAGGCAGCCAAGGGTGCGTTGGTGGTCGAGCCCACTCGGGACGACGTGAGTGAGCAGGACCAGATCGCAGCAGCGGCTGCCGCTGGAGCGGCTGCGATCATCCTGGTCCGGCCAGCCGGACAGGGCGCATGGACAGTCTGGCGACCGCTGGGTGATCGGGAACCGATCCCGGCGATGGTCACCACGGCCGGCAACGGTCAGAAGCTGATCGACCGCGCCCGGCGCGGCCACGCGAGCATCGATGTCACGCTGACCACGTCGAGCCCGTATCTGTACGACGTACAGCAGGTGTCGACCGGATCGATCCCCAGCAAGATCACCTACCAGGTGACCGCGCAGAACTCCGCCCGCGTCACCACGCGCTACAACGACAACGGCGGCTTCGGCTGGGCCAAGGAGCAGCGGTTCGGCTGGCGTCCGTGGCAGGACTACTCGTGGAACGACTACCAGCGGTTCGTCCAGACGCCGAAGGTCCGTGAGGAGTGGGTGACCTCCGGTGACTCGCTCTGGCAGCACCGGGTCCACCACCTCTGGACCTGGGACAACATGAACCCGCTTCGCGGCGGCATGGCCGAGCAGCCCAAGAGCTACCGCACCGGTACGTCGAACGAGACGTGGTTCGGTCCGGTCGTCAGGCCGGCCGCTGCGCCTGGTGTGGTCTCCACGAGGACAGGTGACCGGCTCTCGCTGCGCATCCCGTCCTTCGTCGACTCAGACGGGCACTACACGGTCGGCGAGACCACTGCGGCCTCCGCGGTGCTGTCGCGGAACGGTACGAAGATCGCCGACCTGCCTGATGCGTGGCAGGACGTGATCACCTCCAGCGGCGACGCGTCGTACCGGCTGGACCTCAGCACCGAGCGGGACGACCCGGAGGGTGAATGGCTCTGGGGCACGCGTACTCAGACCAGCTGGGAGTTCCGCTCGGCCAAGACCGCAGAGGACAAGGCAACCCCGCTGTCGCTGCTGCAGGTCGGCTACAAGGCACCCACCGACCTGAACGGCCGCGCACCGCGCACGCACGTCCTGGGCTTCGATGCGCCCAAGACGAAGGGTCTGCAGGCGTGGGCGTCGTACGACGAAGGTAAGTCCTGGCAGCGGCTCCCCGTGGTCGGCGCCTTCGGCCAGTACCTCGCCGTCGTCACCGGCGCCCGCAACACGGTGTCCCTGAAGATCCAGGCAACCGGTACTAATGGCACCAAGATCACTCAGACAGTGATCAAGGCGTACGGCATCAAGTAGTCAGGCTCGCAACCGGCCTGGTCAGAGCCAGTCGCGTTTGGCGGCTTGGTAGGCCAGGCCGGTGCGGGTGTCCACACCGGCGAGCGACATGAGACGGTCCAGGCGGCGCTGGACGGTACGGCGACTGATCCCGAGCTGCGAGGCGATCGACTTGTCGGGGACGCCCGCGACGAGGAGTGAGAGCAGGAAGCGCTCGTGGTCGTCGAGAACCCCAGTCTGCTCGGCCGTGTGCATCGTCACCGGAGTGGCCATCTCCCAGTGACTCTCGAAGAGCGCCAGGACTGCGTCGAGCAGCTGGCCGCGACTGATCACCGCCGCAGTGGGTTCGCCGATGCCTAGCTCGTCGTCTCGGACCAGCGGGCAGACTGCGGTGGCACGGTCCACGATGGCGAGCCGGACCGGCAGAGTGGGCAGTGTCCTGGCCTCCTCACCCCAGCTGATGCCCTCGGCGATGGTGTCGAGCTCACCGGGTGTCTCGAGCAGCGCCCGCTCGTAGATCGCGCGATAGCGCACGCCGCGGGACAGAGCGCCGTACTCCTCGGTGTTCTCTGCTCCTTGCATGGCCAGTGGGTTCGCTCGGCAGAACCAGAGGATCTCCTCGCGGGCCGACTCCTGCAGGTCCCGGAGCCGCTCGCGCAGTGCCGCGGCACCGACGACGACCTCGACCAGATGGTGTGCGTCGCGCCGGCTCGCGCTGGCCCGGAACTCCTCGCTCAGCACGGCCACCGTCTTGCGAGCCGCTTCGAGGGACTCCTGGCGACGCAACAGCGTGGTCCCGAGCGCGACATCCGGCGGCAGCGCGCGAAACACCGGTTCGTCAGCGGACTGGCTGACCGCGACCAGCCCCTTCGCCTGCAGCCGCTGCAGCACCTCGACGGCCTCCTGCGGCGACAGCTCGGCCACCTCCGCCAGCTCGACGGAACGCGCGGCCGACAAGCCGACGAGCAGCCGGTATGCCCGTTCCTCCCGGGCGTCGAGCAACAAGCCGTCCTGCATCGATTCACCTCCGCAGATCCCAGCTAACCAGTCCACCCACGCCCACGGCGACCGTTTTCCGCGCGGCTTTGATCAAATCTTTGCTGACACCGATCAGCCACGGCACTCCTATGCCATCACGAGAAGAGTGAGCTCACGTCACTTCCCGTCAGTTGTATGCGGACCTCGCCGCCGCCCGAGTCGTCCCGCCATCGGAAAGAGAAACTCATGAGCCTGACCGACCTGGCCGGCATCGCCGGTCTCATCAGCGCGGCCCTGCTAGCCCTGTGGATGCTCCTCGGCGCACCCGACCTCCGCCCGACCGCACCCACCGGCCGCCACCGCCGCAATCGCGTCTAGCGCTCGGCGTCGAGAGCGGTCAGCTTCACTCGCACGCTCTCGGCCTGCTGCTCACGACCCTGATCGCTGTACGCCGTCAGGGCGTCCTGCCATGCCGTTCGTGCCTCAGCCAGGTCGCCGCGGGCGTGGTGCACGTCGCCGATGTGGTCCCGGGTCTCGGCTATCTGACGCACGTTGCCGACCTGCTCGTACGACCTGAGCGCGTCCTCGAACGCGACCAGTGCTTCGTCGAACCGACCGGCCGCCAGCGCTGCCGTGCCGAGCGAGTCCAGCACATCACCCCGGCTGTCGTGGTCGCCGGTCTGCTCGAAGATCTCAAGCGACGCCAGGCAGGCTGCCCGCGCCTCTTCGTAGTGGCCGAGCTTGGCGTGGATCCAGCCGACGATGTTGTACGAGTCAGCAAGCCAGCGCTGTTTGCCGAACGTCTTGTACAGCTCCAGCTGAGCAAGCCCATAGGGCAGTGCGGCCTCGTAGTCGTCCTGGTTGCACAGTGCGCCGGCCAGCATCTGCAAACAGGCCGCATGCTCGGTCGGCCGACCGCTGCGGGCTGCGTAGACCAGGGCCTGCTCCAGATGCGACAACGCCTCGTCACGCTCCCCCAACAGTCCGCGGCTGCGGCCGTAGTAGCGGTGGACCATCGACTGATCCGCCGCGTCATCCAACTCCGGTACGACGGTCAGTGCGTTCGCCCACATCTCCGCAGTCAACGTGTCCTGCCCACGCCAGCTCTGGAACACCACCAACCCGTAGGCAAGGTGCCAGACGATGTCGTGCCAGCCGCGTTCCATGGCCAGCCGCTGAGTGGCCAGCAAGTTGTCGGCCTCGGCATCGACCCACGCACTGGCCTCGTCGCGGTCCTTCAAACCCAACGGACCGATCTGGTCGCCGTTCACCGGCGAGCGCTCCGGAGCAATCACCCGGTCCGCCTCGACTGCGCCCCGGCGGTAGTGGTCGGCAAGTCGCCACAGAGCCTGACTGTCGTCGACCTTCTGTTCGCGGGCGTACAGGCGGATCAGGTCGTGCAGGCTGTAGCGACCAGGGGCGTGTTGGCGAATCAGGTGGGCGCTCTCCAGCCGAGCGAGACTGCGGCGCGGGTTCCCGTCCACGAGCGCCGCCACTGACGCCGTACTGATGTCTTGTCCGGGGACGCGAGCCAGCAACGCGAGCAGGGCGGCGGCATCTCGGTCGAGTGCGCGGTACGAGCAATCGAAGACACTGCGCAGACCCGCGTCGAGCTCACCGGCCTCGAACGCGTCCAGCCGAGCCTCGGTGTCTCGTAGCTCATCTGCAAAGGCCGACAACGGGAAGTCGGGCCGGCCGGCGATCCGGGCGGCCACGATCGCCAGTGCCAACGGCAGACCGGCACAGTGCGTCAGCAGCTCGTCGAACGCCGCCGGCTCCGCACTCGCTCGGTCAGCACCGATCTGTCGCTGCAGGAGGTCCCGCGCGTCCGCAGGATCGAGGACATCAAGATCCACCGGTACGGCGCCGTGCCGCGTGAGCAGTCCACCGAGGCGATTGCGGCTGGTCACGATCACCGTGCACCCCGCCGTACCGGGCAGCAGTGGTGCGACCTGAGAGCTCTCCTTGGCGTTGTCCAGGACGAGTAGCAGCCGCTTGCCCGCCAGCATGGTCCGGTACAGACCTGCCCGAGCTTGTGGATCGGGTGGGAGCCGTCCGGCACCGAGAGCTTGGAGTAGACCGCTCATGGCTGTCTCGACCGGCAGCGGTGGTTCCACCGGGTCGAAACCGCGCAGGTCGATGAAGAGCTGGCCGTCCGGGAACCGCGCCAGGTTGCGATGCGCCCAGTGCAGAACCAGTGAGGTCTTGCCGATTCCACCAGCGCCACCGACGGCCGACACCGCAACCGTCGCCTGCTGGTGGTCCCCGGCCAGAGCAGTAGTGAGTTGCTTGAGCGCCGGATCGCGTCCGATGAGGGTGGCCGGTGCCGCGGGTAGTTGCTGCGGCACCACGCGGTCGACCTGAGTCGTACCGAGGAGCTGCTGCTGGAGTTGCTGGAGCCGGGCGGACGGTTCAATCGCCAGCTCGTCCACCAGTGCGCGCCGGATGCGGTCGTACTCCTGCAGTGCGTCAGCAGCACGATCGGCTCGCTGCAAGGCCAGCATCAGATGACCGGCCACGCGCTCGTCGAGCGGATGCGCCTGGCTGCGACTCCGCAGCACGGGCAGAAGATCGCCGTACTCGTTTTGGGCCAGCTGCAGGTCGGTCAGGTCGAGCTCGGCCGCGAAGCGTTCCGCGTGCAGGCGCTCGCGTTGCTCGACGAACCAGGGGGTGTCGAGGTCGGCGAGAGCCTCACCGCGCCAGAGGCCCAGTGCCTCCTCGAAGAGAGCTACGGACTCCTCGGCACCGGCCGCCACCACCAGACGACGGAAGCGGTGGACGTCGACCTGGTCCGGGTCGACCTGCAGAACATAGCCACCGGACTGACGGACGAGCTCTGCGTCGAGAACAGTGCGCAGTCGGGACAGGTAGGCGTACAGCGTCTCGCGTGCGCGCTGCGGTGCACTGTCGCCCCAGACCCGGTCGACGAGCTGGTCCGCGGTGACCGGGCGACCGGCTCCGAGGAGCAGCACGGCCAGCACCGAACGCTGCCGCAAATGCCCCAGCTCCGTCGGCACGACCTCCCCGAGTACGCCGTACTCCATGGTCCCTCCAGCGCGCTGACCTGCGGATTCAAGGCTGACACAAGGTTGCGGTCAAACCTCGTGCGCGATGGTACGGAAGAACGAAGGAGAGCACATGTCCCGCAGAGATTCCGCCTACCAAGGTTCCTGACCAGTCGTTGCAGCGAACGGATTCCCCGCGCCGGTCCCCACATCTGTCGGCGCGGGCTGAGACGGTAGGGCGATGACGGGGATTCGCATTGCCATCGCTCAGCCGACCATCACTGCGGACGCGGCGGCGAACGGGAAGACGGTTCGTTCGCTGATGCGGAAGGCAGCGGCCGGGCGGGCCCGGCTCGTGCAGTTTCCCGAAGGCATGCTGAGCGGTTATGCGAAGGCGCAGATCGCCGACTGGTCCCAGGTCGACTGGGCGGTCGTCCGCACCGAGCTCGAGAAGATCATGGCCCTGGCCGCCGAGCTGGAGATCTGGGTCGTGCTCGGTTCGGCGCATCCGCTGACCCCGCCGCACCGCCCGCACAACAGCCTGTACGTGATCTCCGACACCGGCACTCTGGTCGACCGCTACGACAAGCGGTACTGCTCGCACACCGAGATCACGCACTTCTACACACCCGGTTTCGACCCCGTCGTCTTCGACGTCGACGGCTACCGCTTCGGCGCCCTGATCTGCATCGAGATCAACTTCCCGCACCTCTTCGCGCAGTACGAGCGACTCGGCGTCGAGTGCCTGCTGCTCTCGTCGTACGGCGCCAACGAGCCCTTCGAGACCAAGGCCGCCGCCCACGCCGCGATCAACTGCTACTGGGTCTCGACCTCACTCCCGGCGCTGCCCGACGACCCGACCCCGTCCGGCCTGATCACCCCGGCCGGCCTCTACACGACCCAGGTGGTCGGCCAGTCCGAGCTCGCCATCGCCACCATCGACCGCGACGACCCCACCCTGAACTTCCCGCTCCGCGCCGCCCGCCCCTGGCGAGCGATCGCCAACAAGGGCGAGATCTACCGCTCCCGCGCGGTCACCGATCCACGGTCCACCAACCGGACGGCGCTGTGAGCCGGGACACGTCAGGACAAACAAAAAATCCCGGTCTCTCGACCGGGATTCCTGCTGGCAATCGCTGTGCGCGAGGGGGGAGTTGAACCCCCACGCCCTTTCGGGCACACGGACCTGAACCGTGCGCGTCTGCCTATTCCGCCACCCGCGCGCTGCCGCTCGGACGATGTCCTGACGACGAGAAGGAACATTAGCACGGGATTCCCCGGTGCTTCACATTGCGGGTTCGGTCGAACCTCCCGTTACGATCGATCGTCGTACCCGGTGTGTCCGCCATGACCGGTGGACACGGACCGTGGACCGACCTGGAGGAGGAGGCGTGCGACCGCTGCAGCGCTTCGAGCGACGTCTGGAGGGCATCGTGAGCGGTGTCTTCGCGCGCGCATTCAAGGGCGATGTCGAGCCGATCGAGCTGGCTGCGGCGCTCAAGCGTGAGATCGACAACACCGCCCGGATCCTGTCCCGGGACCGGCGGCTGGTGCCGAACCACTTCACCATCGAACTGGGCCCGGGCGATTTCGAGCGCCTGAACGCGTACGGCCGGACCCTCAACCACGAGCTGTCCAACGAGCTGCGGGACCATGCCGACATCCAGCGGTACACGTTCTCCGGGCCGATCGAGATCGAGCTGACCCAGCAGGACGACCTCCCGACCGGTAAGTTCCGGGTGGTCAGTGCGACCGTCGGGACGCCCCAACGACGCAGCCCGTCCTATGAGCAGCCCTACCAGCAGGAGCCCTACGTGCCGCCGAACGACGGCCAGACGGTGCTGCAGAGCGCCCCGGTCACCCCACCGCCCGCCCCGCAGCCACGCCGCAGCGGCCACCCGCAGGTGATGCTCGAGGTCAACGGGCGCCGCCGCCCGGTCAACCCGCCGGGTGTCGTGCTCGGCCGCGGTACCGACGCGGACATCCAGATCAACGACCCCGGGGTCTCCCGGCGGCACGCGGAGATCCGGCTGATGCCCGAGGGCAACGGCGGGATCCGGGTGGTGCTGGTCGACCTCGGCTCGACCAACGGCACGCTGGTCAACGGCCGGCGCGCCACCGAGCAGGAGCTGGTGGACGGCTCGACGGTGCGGATCGGCAACACCACGATGACATTGCGGCTGGCGGACGAGCCGATGGCTCAGCCGCCGAGCAGCGGGTGGTGACCGCGGGACCATGTCGGAACTGACGCTGACCCTGATCAAACTGGGGTTCCTGGCCCTGTTGTGGATGTTCGTGCTGGCCGTGCTCTCGGTGATTCGCTCCGACCTGTTCGGGGCGAAGGTGGACAGCCGCGCCGCGGCAGCCGCCGTACCGGCCGCGGCCCGGACGCCGAAGCCGGCCAAACCGGTGAAGAAGCGGAAGGGTCTGCCCGGATCGGTGACGATCGCCGACGGCCCGCAGGCCGGGGTCGGTGCGACCCTGGTCGAGGAGCCGGTGGTGATCGGCCGCGGTTCGGACTGCCAGATCCGGCTCGACGACGACTACTCCTCCACCCGGCACTCGCGACTGTTCCTGTCCGAGGGCCAGTGGTGGGTCGAGGACCTCGGCTCGACCAACGGGACGTATTTGGACGGCCAGCGGGTGACCCGCCCGGTGCCGGCCGAGATCGGTGGCTCGATCCGGATCGGCCGGACGACGCTGAACATCGCGAAGTAGGCCTGCCTCGATGACCCTGTCGCTCGACTACGCCGCACTGTCCGATGTCGGACGGGTGCGCCGCAACAACGAGGACTCGGCGTACGCCGGTCCGCACCTGCTGCTGCTCGCCGACGGAATGGGTGGCGCGGCAGCCGGTGAGGTGGCCAGCGCGGCGGCGGTCCAGGTGATCCGGCGGCTCGACACCGCCACCATCGGCGGCGAGGACATGATCGAGGCGCTGGCCGGTGCCGTGCACCGCGCCAACGAGCGGCTGTCCGAGCTGGTCGAGGAGGACCCCGAGCGCGAGGGCATGGGCTCCACTGTCACCGCGCTGATGTTCGACGGCCAGCAGCTCGGCCTCGCGCACCTCGGCGACTCCCGGGCCTATCGGATGCGGGACGGCCTGCTCTACCAACTGAGCCACGACCACACCTTCGTGCAGTCGCTGGTCGACGAGGGCCGGATCTCCCAGGAGGAGGCCTTCACCCACCCGCACCGCAACCTGATCCTGCGAGTGCTGGACGGCCGCCCCGACTCCGATCCGGACCTGCAGATCCTTGACGTCCAGGCCGGCGACCGGCTGATGCTGTGCAGCGACGGTCTGCCCGACTACGTCGCCGCCGAGGTGATCGCCGCCTCGATGGCCGACGGCACGCCGGACTCGGTCGTCGTCGAGCTGATCACGCACGCGCTCGAGGCAGGCTCCAACGACAACATCACCTGTGTGGTGGCCGATGTGGTCGAGACCCCGCCGGCCAGCGGGACCACCCCGCAACTGGTCGGGGCCGCGGCCGAGCTCGCCCAGGGCGGCACCGGCCGCGGTGAGGCGACCACGCTGGTCCCCGGCGGCAGCAACAGTGGTGGCAGCGGCGGCCGCGGCGGAACCCTCGACCCCGAGGAACTGCGCTACGCGCCCCGCCCGCCGAAGCGCTTCCCATGGGTACGGCGGATCCTCGCGGTCGTGATCATCCTCGGCCTGATCGGCGGAGCCGGCTGGTACGGCTACCGCTGGACCCAGGACCAGTACTACGTCGGCACCGACGGTGACTTCGTGGCGATCTTCCAAGGTGTGGACGCGGACATTCCCGGCATCACCCTGACCAAGGTCTACGAGAAGCAGCAGTTGCAGGTGGACAAGCTTCCGACGTACAACCGCCAGCAAGTGGAGAGCAATATCGAGGCCGACGACCTGCCCGGAGCCCGTGCGATCGTCAGCGAGCTGCAGGCGACGGCCGAGGAGTGCGCGAAGAAGCTCACCCCGCCGACGCCGAAGCCGAGCACGACACCGTCCAAGCCGCCGGCGTCGTCGAAGCCGCCGGCCAGCGCGCCGACGAAGGCCCCGTCGGGGACCCCGTCCGGGACTCCGACGAGCACCCCGGGCGGCACGGCCAACCCGGACGACTGCGACGGCGTCAAATGAGTATTGCTTCCACGTCAGTCATCCAGATCATCCCGCGCACCCGGCGCGGGGTGGAGTTGTTCCTGCTCCTGATCGCCGTCGGTATCTCGGTCGGCGCCTATGTCAACATCGGGATCACCGCGCAGGGCGGCGTCCCGGCCAGCACCGGCCTGTACGCCGCGGGGATCGGCCTGCTGGCGTTGATCGCCCACCTCGCGCTGCGCTTCCGGGCGCCGTACGCGGATCCGGTCATTCTCCCGTGTGCGGTGCTGCTGAACGGTCTCGGCGTCGCGATGATCCACCGGATCGACCTCGGGCTGACCTCGATCGGCCGGACCAAGGGGGTCCCGTTCGCACCGCAGCAGATCACCTGGACCGCGGTCGGCGTCGTCCTGTTCCTCGCCGTCGTGATCGTGATCCGCGATCACCGGCGGCTGCAGGCCTTCACCTACACGCTCGGCCTGGTCGGTCTGGTGCTGCTGGTGCTGCCGCTCGTCCCGGGCCTCGGCGTGAACATCAACGGCGCGTCGATCTGGATCCGGGTGGCCGGGATGTCGTTCCAGCCCGGCGAGTTCGCCAAGGTCTGCCTGGTCATCTTCTTCGCCGGCTACCTGGTCGTGAAGCGGGACGTGCTGACGCTGGCCGGCCGCCGGTTCCTCGGTCTGGATCTCCCCCGCGCCCGTGACCTCGGCCCGATCCTGGTCGCCTGGCTGGTCAGCCTGGGCGTCCTGGTCTTCGAGAGCGACCTCGGCTCGTCGCTGCTGTTCTTCGGCCTGTTCCTGTTCCTGCTGTACGTCGCCACCGAGCGGGCCGGCTGGCTGATCATCGGTGGCCTGCTGTTCGTCGCCGGTGCGTACTTCGCCTACCAGACCTTCGGCCACGTCACGCGGCGGATCAACGACTGGCTGGACCCGTTCTCGATCGACGGCGGCCAGATCGCCGTCGGCCTGATGGGTCAGGCCTGGGGCGGCATTCTCGGTCGCGGCCTCGGCCAGGGCCAGCCGCACCTGACCCTGTACGCGAACAGCGACATGATCATCTCCTCGTTCGCCGAGGAGCTCGGGCTGACCGGGCTGATCGCGATCCTGCTGGTCTACACGCTGATCATCGAGCGCGGCCTGCGGACGGCGCTGGCCTGCCGGGACATCTTCGGCAAGCTGATCGCGACCGGTCTGGCGATGTCGTTCTCGCTGCAGGTCTTCGTGATCGTCGGTGGTGTCACCGGCCTGATCCCGCTGACCGGTCTGGCCACCCCGTTCATGGCCCTCGGCGGTACGTCGCTGGTCGCGAACTGGGCGATCATCGGGCTGCTGCTGCGGATCAGCGACCAGGCCCGCAGACCACAGACACCCGCCGCCCCGGTGTCCGACGAAACGATCGCGATGGCGGTGCAGAAGGCATGAACTCGGCGATCCGACGACTGGCCGTGGCGGCGATGGTGCTGATGCTCGCCCTGATGGCGAACTCGACGTACCTGCAGGCCTTCCGGTCCAACGAGCTCAACGGCCGCAACGACAACAAGCGGGTCCGGGACCAGCAGTTCTCGGTCGACCGCGGCGCGATCCTGATCGGCACCAACACCCCGATCGCGAAGAGCGATCCGTCCAACGACCGGTTCAAGTACCAGCGCACCTACCCCAACGGGCCGGCCTACGCACCGGTGACCGGGTACTACTCGTACCTGTTCGGCCGGGCCGGGATCGAGCTGAACCAGAACTCGGAGCTGAACGGTTCCGACCCGTCGCTGGCGTTCCGCCGGATCATCGACGTGATCAGCAACCGTCCGCAGCAGGGCGCCAGTGTCACCCTGACGCTGAACGCGGCGGCCCAGCAGGCGGCGTACAAGGGCTTGCAGGGCAAGAAGGGCGCGGTCGTCGCGATCGATCCGAAGACCGGCAAGATCCTGGCCCTCGCGACCACCCCGTCGTACGACCCGAACCAGCTCGCAAGCCACGACCTGAGCAAGGTCTCGGCCGCGTGGAAGAAGCTCGACGCGGACCCGGACAAGCCGACGCTGAACCGCGCGGCGCGCGAGACCTACCCGCCCGGCTCGACCTTCAAGCTCGTCACCGCCGCGGCCGCGCTCTCGAGCGGCAAGTACACGCCGGAGAGCAAGACGAACTCGCCGGCCGAGCTACCGCTCCCGCAGACCACCACCCCGCTGGTGAACGAGGACCGCAAGAACTGCGGCGGCAGCAACAACGCGACCCTGACCATCGCACTGCGCTACTCGTGCAACACCGCCTTCGGCAGCGTCGGTCTGGATATCGGACCGGATGCGTTGCGCGACCAGGCGGCCAAGTTCGGCTTCGGTGAGCGCCACCTGCCGGAGCTGTCCGGTGTGGCCAGCGCGTTCCCCGGCGACCCGAACCAGCCGCAGACCGCGCAGTCCGCGATCGGCCAGTTCGACGTCCGCGCGACGCCGCTGCAGATGGCAATGGTGGCCGCGGGGATCGCGAACAAGGGCGAGGTGATGAAGCCCTACCTGGTCCAGAACGTGAAGACCGCGAACCTGAAGACGGTCTCCGAGACCAAGCCGGAGTCGCTGCACCAGGCCGTCACCCCCGAGGTGGCCGCGCAGCTGACCGGCATGATGGTCGACGTCGTCAAGAACGGCACCGGCAAGAAGGGCCAGATCGACGGCATCGAGGTGGCCGGCAAGACCGGTACGGCGCAGACGTCGCCGGAACGCCCGCCGTTCGCCTGGTTCACCGCGTTCGCACCGGCCAACGACCCGCAGATCGCGGTCGCGGTGATGATCGAATCGGCGGACGTCGCCCGCAACGACATCGCCGGTGGCGCACTGGCCGCGCCGATCTCCAAAGCCGTGATGGAGGCGGTGCTCCAACGATGAGCACCATACGGAATGATGCGTTCACAGAGCGTCTTTCCAACGGGGATCCACGAGGCGCAGTCGCTACCGTGGGCAAATTGAGTGTGTTTCCGGACAGGTTGGAAGGCTGAGGTCATGACATCGCAGGCACGTCTCGTCGGCGGCCGGTACGAAGAAGGCGAACCGCTCGGCCGCGGCGGCATGGCCGAAGTGCGCCGGGGGATCGACAACCGGCTCGGCCGGGCGGTCGCGATCAAGCGGCTGCGGGTCGACCTGGCCAGTGACTCGACCTTCCAGGCGAGATTCCGGCGGGAGGCCCAGTCGGCGGCCTCGCTGAACCACCCGACCATCGTGTCGGTCTACGACACCGGCGAGGAGCCGGACCCGAACGGTTCCGGCATCACCATCCCGTACATCGTGATGGAACTCGTCACCGGGAAGACCCTGCGGGACCTGATCCGCGAGGGCCGCAAGATCATGCCGGAGCGCGCCCTGGAGATCACCTCCGGTGTGCTCGAGGCGCTGGACTACAGCCACCGGGCCGGCATCGTGCACCGCGACATCAAGCCCGGCAACGTGATGCTGACCCCGCAGGGCCAGGTCAAGGTGATGGACTTCGGGATCGCCCGTGCGGTCGCCGACACCACCTCGGACATGACCCAGACCGCGGCCGTGATCGGCACCGCGCAGTACCTGTCGCCCGAGCAGGCCCGCGGCGAGACCGTGGACGCCCGCTCCGACCTGTACTCGACCGGCTGCCTGCTGTACGAACTGCTCGTCGGCCGGCCGCCGTTCGTCGGTGAGTCGCCGGTGTCGGTCGCCTACCAGCACGTCCGGGAGCAGCCGCTGCCGCCGTCGTCGTTCGACCCGGACATCCCGCCGGAGGTCGACGCCGTCGTCCTCAAGGCCCTGGTGAAGAACCGCGACGAGCGCTACCAGAGCGCGACCGAGATGCGTCAGGACCTGCACCGGGTGCTGGCCGGTCAGCAGGTGACCGCACCGATGCACGCGGTCGCCGAGACCCGGGCGATGGCCCCGACCGCTGTCGCACCGACCGCCACCCAGACGTTCCGGCGGACCAGCGACGACCTGCTCCCGCCCGGTGGCGGCGACGACGACCTCGAGGACACCCGCGCCCGCCGGAACCGCGGCCTGGCCTACTTCCTGCTCGGCCTGGCCATCGTCGCGGTCGCGATCGGTGGCTACGCGCTGATCAACAACATGGGCAAGAACAACAACAACGGCGGCGGGGGCGGCGCGACCACCCCGGTCGCGCAGAAGGTCGCCGTACCGGATGTCAGCGGGCTGACCACCTCGCAGGCGACCGCGAAGCTGGCCGAGGTGAAGCTGGTCTTCGCCCAGGGCGACTCGGTGCCGAGCCAGACCGTCGACAAGGGCAAGGCGATCTCGTCGACGCCGGCCGCCGGCACCGAGGCCGAAGAGGGCTCGACCGTCACCGTGACGTTCTCCTCCGGCCAGCAGTCCTTCTCGGTACCGGAGGGGTTGATCGGGCTGCCCGAGGACCAGGCCCGATCGAAGATCGAGAACGCCCCGGGTGGCTTCAAGGTCGCAGCCAAGAACATCGAGAAGGACTCCGACAAGGACGCCGGTACTGTGCTGGCCATCAGCCCGGACCCGGGCAAGAAGTACGGCTCCGGGACGACCTTCACGCTGACCGTCTCCAGCGGCAAGGTGATGGTCGAGGTGCCGCAGCTACTCACCGTCCCTGCCGACGACGCCATCGCTCAGCTGAAGGCGAAGGGCTTCCTGGTCGGCCAGAAGTACGGCGAGGACCCGAACGCGGTCGACGGCACCGTGATCGCGCAGAGCGTCGAGGGCGGCACGAAGGCCCAGAAGGGCAGCACGATCACGATCACCATCAACCGGCTGCCCGACGGTGACCCGAGCGGCGACCCGTCAGGGGACCCGTCCGGTGACCCCAGCAACCCGACGACCACGCCGATCATCGGCGGCTGACCACAGCCCGGTACGACGAAGCCCCCGCCTCGGCGGGGGCTTTCGTTTGTCCGGAGTCAGCTGACCAGCGGGGCCATCCCGGCGGAGCGCTCGACGGCGCCGGCGTCACCACACATCTCCAGCCAGTTGGCCAGCATCCGGTGGCCGCCTTCGGTGAGCACGGACTCGGGGTGGAACTGGACGCCCTCGACCGCCAGGTCCCGGTGCCGCGCCGCCATGATCACGCCGGCCTCGGTGCGCGCGGTCACCTGCAGCTCGTCCGGGACGGTGTCCTGCGCGATGGCCAGCGAGTGGTACCGGGTCGCGGTGAACGGCGACGGCAGGCCGCTCAGGACGCCAGCGCCCTCGTGGAACACCTGGCTGGTCTTGCCGTGCAGCAGCTCATCGGCCCGGCCGACCACGCCGCCGTACGCGACGCCGATCGCCTGCAGACCGAGGCAGACGCCAAAGATCGGCACCTGGCCACCCGCCTCCTTGACGATGTCCACGCAGGCACCGGCCTCTTCCGGGGTCCCGGGACCGGGGGAGAGCAGAACACCGTCGTACGCCGTGACCTGGTCAGGGGTGACCTCGTCGTTGCGCAGCACGGTGGTCTCGGCCTGCAACTGCTGCAGGTACTGCACCAGGTTGTAGACGAAGGAGTCGTAGTTGTCGACGACGAGGATCCGCGGCATGCGGCCCATTCTGACAGGCGAGCCGAGTTAACGCCCGCCGGTTGCGGTCGGGCTGACCGTCGGCGTGCGGTCGAACCCGGGCACGGTCGCGCTCTGCAGGTCCAGGGTGCCCTCGTAGGCGGGCATCGCGATCGACGACTCGGTCTTCACGTCGTACCCCAGCTGGAACTTCACCACGTAGTCCTGCAGGTTCTCGATGTACTTCGAGTCGTCGAGCGCCTTCTGCAGCTTCCGCCGGTCGCCGATCGCGGTGATCTTGTACGGCGGCAGGTACGGAACGCCGTGCAGGACGACGGAGTTGCCGACGCACTTGATCCCGGTCGTGGAGATGACCCGGTGGTTCTGGATCGAGAGCGCCTCCGCGCCACCGGCCCAGAGCGCGTTCACCACGGCCTGGATGTCCTGCTGGTGGATCACCAGCCAGTCGGCGTCCACATCCGGATTGTCCCGGACCACTTCCTTCGGGGCGTCCTTGAGCGTCACGGTGAGTCCGGGACCGGTCACCGGTGTGATGCCGACCGCGTCGGACAGGCCTTTGAGCCGCTTGGCCAGCTTCGGGTCGATCGACCCCTGCTGCGCCTGCAGCTGCTCGATCTCCTGGGTGAGCGTGGCGTGCTGGCGGACCAGGGCAGCACTGCGGCGGCTCTGCTCCTCCACCAGCCCGGCCAGCGTCGTGTTCCGGCTGGGTCGCAGGTCGGTCCCGCGGGCACTGGTGGCGCTGGTCGCGAAGAGCAGACCGGCGCACAGCAGCGCCAGTGGCACGCCCGCGCGCCACAGTGAAATCCGCTTCAACCTACGCACCAGTCACCTCCAGATCGCTCTCTGCACTACGCTAACCCGGGACCGGACCGACAGGTCCGAGCCTCCTGGCCCTCAAGAGGTCAGCTTATGCGTCCTTACAAGGAGTTCAGCCGTGCCCGAGTCGAGCAGTCGTAACAAGAAGAAGACCGAGAAGGTCAAGGCCGAGAAGACGCCGAAGCAGCCGCGGACCCAGAGTCGGGTCTGGGTGGCCCCGCTGATGCTGGCGTCCTGGCTGCTCGGGCTCGCCTGGCTGGTCGTCTTCTACGTCGCCGGCCAGGACATCCCGGTGATGAAGGACCTCGGCAACTGGAACCTGCTGGTCGGCATGGGCCTGATCGCGCTGGGCTTCGTCGTCTCCACGCAGTGGGTCTGACCACCAACTTCTGACCCGCGGGCCTCAGCCGGTGATCGGGCGCACTTTGCCGAGGTCCGCGGTCAGCTGACGCAGTGCTGGCGCGAACTGCGCCCAACTGGTCGGCGTCTCCGGGTTCCAGGCGAACACCTGATTCGCCCGTACGGCGGGCAGCCGGGCGAACGTCGGGTACTTCGCCCTGTCCACGGTGAACGCTTCGGCGTTGCGCGCGTCGTACAGGATGACGTCGGCCGGGTACTTGTCGGCGAGCTCCCAGGAGACGTTCTCCCAGTGTGGCTCCTTCGGGTCGAAGTCCGGCGTGACGAAACCGACCCCGAGCTTCTTCAGCAGGGACAGGTCGGAGAACGCAGCCGGATTGCCGAAGTACAGACCGTCCTTGGCGCCCGAGACGAAGAGGACCTTGAGTCCCTTCTGTCGGCCGGCCAAGTCGCTGAGCGCCTTCGAGGCGGTCGCGAAATCCGCCTTGGCCTTGAGGACCGGCTCGGCCTTGAGGTCGGCGCCGAGCGCGGCCGCGAGCTCGGCGTACCGGTCGATGACCGTATCCACCGAGCGCTCCCGGTAGTCGACGCCGAGGGTCGGTGAGATCGCCCCGATCGCGGTGACGGACTCCTTCGGGACGTACCAGAGTTCGTTCGGGATGTGGATCGGCGCGATCAGCAGGTCCGGCTTCAGCGCGGCGAACTTCTCCACCGAGAACTCGCCCCAGGTCTCCGAGAACGACGTGACCTTGGTCAGATCCACGCTGCCGGCCAGGATATCCGCCGTACCGTCCGCCTTCTTGGCCTTGCCGAAGGTGCCGACCGGGCGCAGGCCGAGATCCCACAGCGCGGCGGCGGACTGGATCTGCGCGACCAGCGTGGTGGGCCGGGACGGCCGGGTGATCTTCACCCCGCGATCGTCGGTGAACTCCCACGGGCCGGTCGCGGCACCGCCCAGATCCTGCGGATCTTCGGAGTTCGAGCAGGCCGAGAGCACGACGGCGGCTCCCGCTCCGAGCAACAGACTTCGCCGGGACAGCATCGTGGAGCTCCTTCACGGGTAATCGAGTAAGGCAAGCCTTACCTTAGATCACGACTCTGGCTCGGAGTTATCCACACCCGTATCCCCAGCTGTGCACACCGTTTCGGCCGACTTATCCCCAGGTTGACCCCAACTTTTCCACCGTTTCCACCGCAAACTGGGCCAAATCTGTGGATAAATCAGGTTTTGCCGACGACTGTTTCCACACCGTTCATCTCAGGCTGGCGCTCTACGTACAGCTATGCGTATAGTTGTACTTATGCCGAACAAGACGATCTACGTGTCGGACGACGACCTGCCGCTGTACAAGCGTGCCCAGGAGCTGGCCGGCAACCTGTCCTCGGCGATCTCGATCGCCCTGCGCAAGTACGTCGAGCTGGAGGAAGGCAAGCTCGAGGGGTACGACGAGATCACCGTCCGGGTCGGGCGTGGATCCGGACGTAAACAGCGGTTCTCCGGGGTCCTGCTCGCCGAAGGCGGTCGATCGAGCAGTTCCGGCTACGAGGCCTTCAAGGTGTACCGCACCCGGAGCGGGAAGTTCGTGTTGCACGCCGACCGAAGCGCGCAATTCAGCCAGGGCGGCGACGACGAGAAGTACCTGTCCGGCTGGCGGTCCTGGGTCGGCAACTGGAGTACCGACCAGTCCTGGAGCATGGCCCAGGGCGAAGCCACCCTCGACGTGGTCGACACCGTCGAGGAACTGCGTGACCTGATCCCGAACGACCTCTACGACCTGGTCGAGATGGCCGCCGACCAGCCCGCGGTGGAGGACCTCGACATCTAGCTCGTCCCCACAACCAAACCTCCCGGCGCCCCTTCAGGTCGGCCGGCTGGTCCTGCACACCCTTTTTCACCCCACACCACACCCCAGGGCGGCGGCAGCCTGCCCGGAAACAGGAACTCCTCATGTCTGCAGCGATCGAAGCCCTCGGACTGCACAAGTCCTACGGCGACAAGCTCGTCCTCGACGGCATCGACCTAACCGTTGCCCAAGGCACCATCTTCGCCCTGCTCGGGCCGAACGGCGCCGGCAAGACCACCGCCGTACAGATCCTGTCCACGCTGATCACCGCGGACGCCGGGCAGATCCGGGTCGCCGGACACGACCTGTACGCCGATCCTGACGCGGTCCGGGCCGCGATTGGCGTCACCGGGCAGTTCTCGGCGGTCGACGGGCTGCTGACCGGCCGCGAGAACCTGATCATGATGGCCGACCTGTACCACCTCGGCCGCCGGGCCGGGCGGGAACGGGCCGACCAGTTGCTGGCGCAGTTCGACCTGGTCGAGGCCGGCAGCAAGCTCGCGATGACGTACTCCGGCGGGATGAAGCGCCGGCTCGACCTGGCGATGACGCTGGTCGGCAGCCCGCAGATCATCTTCCTCGACGAGCCGACCACGGGTCTCGACCCGCGCAGCCGGCACAGCATGTGGACGATGATCCGGGAGCTAGTCGCCGGCGGAGTCACGGTGCTGCTCACGACGCAGTACCTGGAAGAGGCCGATCAGTTGGCCGACAGGATCGCCGTACTCGACCATGGCCGGCTCGTCGCACAGGGGACGCCGGAGGAGCTGAAGCGGCTCGTGCCCGGCGGCCATGTGCAGCTGCGGTTCAACTCGCCGGAGGACTTCACGCTCGCCGGTCAGGTGCTGCCGACCGCTCTTCCCAACAACGAAGCGCTGACGCTGCAGGTGCCGAACGACGGCAGTGTGCACGCCCTGCGCGACCTGCTGGCCCGGATCGAGGACGCATCCCTCGAGGTCAGCGAACTCACCGTCCACACTCCCGACCTCGACGACGTCTTCTTCGCCGTCACCGACCACTCCGACCAGAAAGTTGCCAGCTGATGAGCACCACGTCGTACGCCGTGGCCGACACCGCCACCATGTTGCGCCGCAACCTGCGGCACTCCCTGCGCTATCCGTCCCTCGCGGCGGGCGCCATCGGTATGCCGATCATCATGCTGCTGCTGTTCGGTCTCGTCTTCGGCGACACCTTCTCGGCCGGAATCAACGGCGGCGGCTTCGACTACCTGGACTTCCTCACGCCCGGACTGCTGCTGATGTCGATCGCCTCCGGCACGATGTCACCCGCGATCGGCGCGGCCGTGGACATGACCGAGGGCATCGTCGCCCGCTTCCGGACGATGGCGATCTACCGCCCGTCGGTCCTGACCGGGCACGTGCTCGGCAACGTGATCCTGACCATCGTCAGCCTGACCCTCGTGGTCGGCTTCGCCGTCCTGATCGGGTTCCGCCCGAACGCGTCGATCGTGGACTGGCTGCTCGCGGCCGGGCTGCTGATCCTCGTCACCATCGCGCTCACCTGGTTCGCCATCGCACTCGGCCTGATCAGCAAGACGGCCGAGGGCGCGAGCAACATCGTGCTGCCGATCAGCTTCGTGCTGCCCTTCCTCAGCAACACCTTCCTGCCGCTGGAAGCGATGCCGAGCGGCATCCGCTGGTTCGCCGAGTACCAGCCGTTCACCCCGATCATCGACACGCTCCGGCACCTGCTCCTCGGTTCGCCGATGGAGTCCGGCTCCGGCTGGCTGGCCATCGCCTGGTGTGTCGCGATCACCATCGTCGGCTACTTCTGGGCCCAGAAGAGCTACAACAAGGGCACTGCGGCTTAAGAGGGAGCTCCGAGCTGGCTGGCTCTCGTGCGGACGTGAGCCGGCACCAGCAGGTCGCAGTCCGAGTTCGTGATCGGCTCCTCGGCAACCACCCGGAGCGGAACCACGCCGGTCCAGTGCGGAAGGTCCAGGTCGTCGGGTTCATCGTTCGCCTCACCGGTGCGGGTCTTCACGGACGCCTCGGTGAGCGCGAGCGCGAGCACCGACGTCTTGGCCAGCTCCTTGCGATTAGGCGCCCTCGTGCCGGACGAGCGGCCCGGAACCAGATGGTCGACGATCCGGTTCAACCCGTGCAGCTTCTCGTCCGCATCCGTGACAAGCCGCGGTACGCCGAAGATCACCGCCGACCGGTAGTTGACCGAGTGATGAAACGCCGACCGCGCCAGCACCAGCCCATCCGCATGCGTCACCGTCACGCACACCGTCTGCTCCGGCGCCGCCACCACACTCCGAGCCGCCACCGACCCATGCAGATACAACGTCCCGTCCGGCCCCCGATCCAGATCCACCCCATAAGCCGTCGGCAACACCACCGGCACCCCGTCCATCACCACCCCCAGATGGCAGAACATCCCCTCGGCCAGTACGTCGTACAGCGCCGACCGCCCCGTAGCGGCGCGCTGCTTCTCCCGGCGAAGTGAAGTCCGAGCGGTCGGTTGCATGGGCGTCGTCGTCATGTGTCCAGCGTCGGCGACGAGTGGCCTGCTGCCACGGTCCACTTGCCGTCGAATCAGGTAGTCCACTTACCGCACGCTACGTAGTCGCCTACGTACAAGTTCGGTTGTCGGACCTGATCTCCACTGTTGTTATTGCGGCATAGACCGCTTTACCTCACGCCCAAGGAGATCAATGAACCGCCTGCTAGCTTCCGCCGCCACCCTCGCCGCCCTCGCCGCGGCCGCCGTCATTGCCCCCACCCAGGCCAGCGCCTCGGTCCAGGAGACCTGCACCCCCATCAACTACCGCGGCGTCGCGGGGACCAAGATCGAACTCCTGCAGTGCATCAACGCGCCTGGCGCGAACGGCCGGATCGCCTACCGCGCATACATCTACGACACCTTCTCCACTGACGTAGCGATCATTCGGTACCGCGGCGGTGGCGAGTTGGCTCGCGCCAGGACCAGCGGATTTCTCGGCTCCGCCCTGACCACCTTCTTCTGGGGCGGTAGCCCGACCGAGCTCCAGGCCTGCGCCGAGATCTCGGGCCGCGGCTTCAACTGCGCCTGGACGGAGAACGACGGGAACAGCTGACCCACCTACGATGACGGCATGCCGATGGACAGTTCACTGCCGCTGGTGGTGAACCGGTCTGTCGGCATGCCGCTGCATTTGCAGGTGGCTGAGCAGTTTCGGGCGGCGGTGGTGGATGGGCGATTGCAGGCTGGGCATCGGTTGCCTTCTACTCGGGATTTGGCGCGGCAGCTGGGGGTGTCGCGGGCGGTGGCTCAGTCGGCGTATGACCAGTTGCAGGCTGAGGGGTGGATCGAGGGACGGACGGGAGCGGGCACGTTTGTCACTGATGTGGCTCCGTTGCGGCCAGCTGAGCGGCGGCGTACGACGTTTCATCCGCCTCCGGAGAGGGATCTGCTGACGCTGCGGCCTGGGATCCCGTTCATTGATCCGACGCCGGATCCGGGCTGGCGTCGGGCGTGGCGGGAGGTGTCTGCGCAGTCACCGCCTCGGGGGTACGACGATGCTGCGGGGTTGCCGGCGCTTCGCGTGGCGTTGGCCGAGCATGTCGGGCGGGTGCGCGGGATCGCGTGTGGGCCGGAGAACATCCTGGTCACCAATGGGACCGTGCACGGACTGCGGTTGCTGCTCGCGGTGATGCAGAGGCCGGGGGACCGGATCGCGATCGAGGATCCTGGCTACCTGAACGCGGTGGCCGCTGCGCATGACCACGGGCTCGCGATTGTCGACGTACCGGTGGATCGGGACGGGCTGCAGGTTTCGGCGCTCACCGATGACCTGCCTGCGGTTTATGTGACGCCTTCGCATCAGTACCCGCTTGGTGGTCGGCTCCCGGTTGCCCGGCGCAACGAGCTGATTCGGTGGGCACGCCGTACCGAGGCGATGTTGATCGAGGACGACTACGACAGCGAGTTCCGCTTCGACGTCGCGCCGCTACCGGCGCTCGCCCAGCTCGACCTCGACCGGGTTGTCCACCTGGGCACGCTGTCCAAGACCCTCAGCCCGGCGCTACGCCTGGGGTGGCTGGTCGCCTCCGACGCGACCGTCGACCGCCTGGCCACCTTCCGCGCCAACTCCGGCGACTGGCCCGGCTGGCCGATGCAGGCCGCCCTCCTCTCCATGCTCCGCGACGGCTACCTCGACCAAGTCATCCGCAAACACCGCCGCCGGTACGCCGAACGCCGTACCCACACGTGTTCCGTCCTCGCCCCCTACGGCCGCATCATCGGCCAGGACGCGGGCCTCCACATCACGCTCCTCCTGCCCGACCACCTCGACGACCGCGAGGTCTCGGCCCGAGCGCGCGAAGCCGGCGTCGCGGTAGCTCCGCTCTCGGACTACCGCCGTTCCATCCCGGGCCCACCCGGCCTCGTCATCGGCTACGCCACCCCCACCACCGACGACCTGAACCGAGCTCTCACGATCCTGACCGAAGTGATGTTTTAGGCTGACTCGAAAGGCTGACGCACTGGACCGGCCACCTGCCACGCTCGAGCCATGCATCAACGAGCCGGTCTGGCACTCCTCGCCCTTGCCCTCCCGCTACTGGCGCCGCAGCTCGCCCACGCCGCACCGGCCGAGAAGTGCCTGCAGCATCCGCTGACCGCCGTACCCGGCCTGACGAGCGTGGGCGCATCCGGCGCCGCACCGGCGGGACGGTTCGTGGTGGGAACCGGTGAGCGCAGTGACGGTCTGCGGAGCGTGGTCCGCTGGCACGACGGCGTACCGACGCAGCTCGGCGTGACCGGGGACTGGGCGCTCGCAATCGATGCCAGCGACGACGGCCAGATCCTCATCACCACCAACGCGGCGAACCTGCGCTACCGCGACGGATCAGCTGAGCAGCTCCCAACACCCGCCGGGTACGCCGACGCCGGGCTGAGCGCGATCGACAATGCCCACGGCTTGGCCGTCGGCTACGCAACGGACGCGAACGGCCAGAACGGTCACGGCGTGGTCTGGAGCGCGACCAACCAGCCCCGTGTCCTCCCGGTCCCCGCCGGCTTCAACCACGCGATCGCCAACGACATCGACGACGACGGCACCGTGGTCGGCATCATCCAGGACTGGGACTGGGAGAACGCCGGCGTCCGCGCCCAGGAAGCCGTCATCTGGCGACCCGACGGCACAGTCGCCCTCCTTCCGAAGTCAGGCTCCTACCCAGAAGCAACGGCCATCCGCAACGGCATCGCAGTAGGCACCGACGCCGGCCAAGCCGTCCGCTGGGACCTCGCCACTGGCGCCCCCGCCACCCCGATCGCCCCCGGCAAAGCCACCGCCCTGAACGACCGCGGCGACGTCCTCATCGACACCAACGCCGCCATCACCGGCCAAGGCCTCCGCCCCCTCGAACAGAAAGACCCCGGCGGCGCCTCCGGCATCGCCCCCGCCGCCATCACCAACACCCGCCAGCTCTACGGCACCGACGGCTACACCAACCAGCCCGTCCGCTGGAACTGCAGCTGATCGCTAGGCCGACCGAGCGCCCCGGAACCGGTCGAGGTCGAGCTCGACCTCCATCCCATTGAGGACAGCCACGATCCGGGGCTGCCTGGCCCCGGTCGCATGCAGGTAGTCGGCCAGCGTCGACAACAACATGTCGTGGTGACGCTCGACCCGGGAGACCACGGCCTGTCCCACACCGAGCTTCTGCGCCAGCTGAACCTGGGTAAGATCGCCGGCCCGCCGGATCGCCGCCAGGTTCTCGGCATACAGCCGATCCATCTCAGCCATCTCGGCCCGGAGCTCAGCGACGCGTGCCGCCCGCTCCGGATCGGCGAGCAGCTCGTTCAAAAAGTCGTTGCCACGCTCGAAGCCGGCTGGGGGCGTGTCGTTGTCGGTCATGCCTGTCCCCTCATCTTCTCTCGTTTCCACTGGTCGATGAGCCCATCAGCCCGCGCCCCGACGGAGTTGTAGAACACATCGCCGATCCGGGCCTTGTCACCTGCGAACACCGCAACAACCACTGTGCCGGAGCCCCCTTCCCACCCCCAAAGAGCAGCCACCGCACCTTTGGCCGCGAAGTGGTGGGGGTGCGGGGTGGTTAGGCGGTCGTGGAGGCTGACACCACTATGATATCCGTGCCATATGACTCGCAAGTCATATGGGTCTGAATGAGTGGGCGGACCTGTTATCCACCGACGATTGGATGGTCGCCGTTCCAGGTGAGTTCGGTGATGTGCATGGTGCGGCCTCGGGGGTCGGTGCCTACTTGGGTGGGGTCCCAGGCGTGGTAGACGAAATAGTCGTGGCCTTCGGTTGAGAGGACCATGTTGTGGCCGGGGCCGCCGGGGCCCGACAGGATCGGGGCGCCGGACTTGGTGAAAGGGCCGGTGGGGGTTGGGCCGACTGCGTGGCCTACGGCGTACTGCGGTTTGTCGAAGGCGTTGGCTGAGTAGAAGAGGTGGAAGAGGCCGTTGCGTTCCAGGACGTAGGGGGCCTCTACCAAGGCGCCTTCCCAGGGGAGGGTTTGTTTGATGAGGCGGTGCGACGGGCCGACCAGGGTGAGCCCGTCATCGGACAACTGCTGGGCGTAGATCCAGGTGTCGGCGCCGATGGCGTTGCCGTCGTTTTTCCAGTAGAGCCAGTCTCGGTACGGCGAGGCGTCGATGGAACCGCCTTCGTCGGCCTGGCTCAGAAGTGGCGAAGGTGATTTGTCGACATATGGACCTAGCGGGTTGGTGGCGACCGCGACGCCGATCGCTTGGTGGCCGGTGGTCGGGTTGGCGGAGGTGTAGTACATGAGGTAGCGATCGGGGCCGTGGGCAACTACCTCTGGCGCCCAGACGCGGCCTGGGGTGGTCCACGCCGGCAACGTGGGGAGCGCGTCACCGACGGGCTCCCAGGTTCTCAGGTCGGTGGACCTGAGGGTTTGTACGTTGCCGAGGGGGCCGTTCGTCGCGTAGGCGTAGAACGTGTCGTTCACGGCCAGGACGAACGGGTCGGCGAAGTTGCCGGCGTAGACCTCCATGTCACTTGCTCTCGTAGAACCGCAGGTAGTCGAAGGTGGCGACCGGTGCGGGGTTCGCGCCGGTGAACTCGCCGTGGGCGAAGAGACCGAGCTTTGCCGGGGCCGACAGCACCCACGACGCACCCCAGGTCCAGTTCTTGCCGTCCACGCTGGATGCGGCCCGGTAGACATGTTCGCCGGCCGCGTTCTTGTGGTACGCCAGTCGCATCCACTGCGTCGGCGCCGAGCGACCGATCGCGGCCGCGCCGTAGCTCGTCGCGCCGTCCGACGGTCGTGCCACCAACTCCCGCCCGTACTCGATCTGCCGCGTCTTCCAGATCGCGACGTTGCCGAGCCGTGCGAAGTCACTGTCGTTCAGGTACGCGATCATCCCGGCCTGCTGGTAGTTGCGGATGTCGCCCGACCCGGTGTCGAGATGCAGCTTGGTCTCCGCGATCCAACTGTCCCCGGCGGGCGTGTTGTGGAACAGCAGCCCCGCGTTGTTCCCGCCACCGACGAGGTCCGCGTTCTGCAACGGCCACGACAACTTGCCATCAGCAACTACTGCCTTGGCATCGGGACGCACCCACGACCAGTCCGCGCCGAGCTCACCCGAGAAGTCGTCACCAGCGAGCAGCTTCCCAGGCTTCGGTACGGCGGCCAACCGTCGTACCGGCGTGGCCACCGGCCGTACGGTCAGGTTGTCCACCTCGGCCGACCCGACCCACCGCACAGGCGCGGCAGCCAGCTTCAACCCCGGTACGTCGATCTTCGCCTCGGCGTACACGTCGCCGAGCCCGGCGTCGTTGACCCGCGCGCTCACCGTGGTACCCGACACCTCGACGATCAGCTTGTTCCACTGCGCCCGGTCAAAATCGGCCGGCAACGGAGCAGACGCCGTACGACGTCCTGCCGCAACCGTCACCTTGCCATCCGCAACCTTCGCGAAGACCTGGTGACCACCAAGCACCGTGGTGAACGACGACCCGAGCCGAACATCGGCCTCGACCCGAAGCGAATTAGGTGCAGCGGACTTGCGGGTCTGCGCGGCACCCGAGATCGCCGCCGTCGGCCCACCCAGCGCATCACCAGGACGCCTGGATGCACCGGCAAGACCACCAGCCGGATCGGTCGCGTCAATTCCCAAACCGGATCCCGTGACCGGCGCCGGCACCGGACCCTCGGACGGACCGGAACCGGCGCGGGTCCGCGGCCAGCCGTCGATCCAGTCGATGCGGTCGATCAGCATCGGCCGGCGGTTGATCCCGAACGGGTCGGTCAGCCAGGCCGCGTTGCGGTCGATCGCGTGGTAGACGATGTGGTCCTGACCGGCTGCGTCCGTCATGAACGCGTGGTGCCCCGGCCCGATCCACTTGTTGCCGTTCTGCGTGATGACCGTCGTACCGCCGACGCGCGACTCGGTCATCGCGACCCCGTCGGCATCCAGGAACGGGCCCTTCGGAGAACGCGAGCGCCCGGCGAAGACCGAGTAGCCGGTGGTCGGGCCGGCGCAGCAGTTCATCGACGACGCGGTCAGGTAGTAGTAGCCGTCGCGGTAGACGACGTACGAGCCTTCGTAGCGGTCGCCGATCGTCACCTGGGTCGGTTCGCCGACCGCGTGCAGTCCGTCCGGGGTCAGCTCGGTGACCGAAATCCCGCCGTAGAAACCGCCGTAGTACATGTACCGCTTGCCGTCGGCCGCGGTCAGCAGCGCGGGGTCGATGGTGTTGTACCAGCCACCGTTCCCGTCGGACTTGGGCGTCACGACCGGTCCATCGCTGACGGTCCACGGCCCGGTCGGGGTCGGTGCGGTCGCGGCGCCGATCGCGAAGTCGCTGCCGGGGTTGGCCAGCGTGTCGGTGACAGTGAAGTACATGACGTACTTGCCGTCGAAGTACCGGATGTCCGGCGCCCAGAAGAACGAGCCCGGCGCGGCCCAGGACGGCTTGGTCTGCTCGTTGAAGACCGTGCCCAGGTACTCCCAGGAGCTGAAGTCCTTGGTCCGGGCCATGTGCATCAGCCCGAACGGGCCGTTCGCAACCAGCGGGTCGGACGTGGCGTAGGCGTACCAGTAGCCGTCCCGGCCCTGGATGATCGACGGGTCGGCGAAGGTGTCGGCGAAGGTCGACGAGATCGCGTTGGTCGTGGTCGGCGCGGGCGCTGCGGTCGCGGCCGACGTACCGGCTGCGACGGCGGCCACAGCGAGCGCTGCGGCCAGGAATCGTTTGGGAGGCACGGGCAGGGGTCCCCTCTCGGATTACACGGTGAGCTGAATCAGATGCCACGAAGCCGGTGGCAGCGTGGCCGTGCAGACGCCGTCGACGATCGCGGTCCCGTCGATCACCCGGGGTACCACCCGGTCCGGATCGTCAGCCGTGTTCACGGCGGCACGGTCGTCGTCGTACAGGGCCAGGTGCCGCGTAACCGCACGCAGCCCACCGGCCGGAATTTCCAAATCGATCTTGTCGGTCTCGCTCCGGTTCACCACGAAGATCGCGATCTCGCCGGTCTTCTCGTCGTACGTCGCGGTGCTCCACAGCGCGGGGACGCGGCCGAACGCGGCCGTGTCGATCTCCGGCCCGTCACTGATCGCGGTCTGCAGGACAGTCGGACCGGCGTACCGAGCGGTCAGCGCGAACGGGTGGAAGATCGACTGCCGCCACGCGCGTCCGCCCGGCTCGGTCTTGATCGGGCCGATCACGTTGACCAGTTGAGCGAGGCAGGCGATCTTCACCCGATCGGCGTGCCGCAGCAGCGTGATCAGCAGGCTGCCGACCACGACCGCGTCGTCGACGGTGTACGTGTCCTCGATCAGCGGGCTCACCTCACGGATGCCGAGGCCGAGCTCACCGGGGAAGTCGGACTGGCGCCAGACGTTCCATTCGTCGAACGAGAGGGTGATCTCTTTCGAGCTGCGCTTGAGTGCCTTGACGTGGTCGGCGGTCGCGATCACCGACGAGATCATCCGGTCCATGTCCTCGGCCGAGGCCAGGAAACTCGCCGGGTCGTCGCGAGGTTCGTAGTACGCGTGCAGGCTGAGATGGTCGACCAGTTCGTAGGTGCCCTCGAGGACGACCCGCTCCCATTCGCCGAACGTCGGCATCTGCGAGTTGCTCGATCCACAGACGACCAACTCGAGCTCCGGGTCAACGCGGCGCATCGCGTTCGCGGTCTCCTCGGCCAGCCGTGCGTACTCCTCAGCGGTCTTGTGGCCGATCTGCCAGGGCCCGTCCATCTCGTTGCCCAAGCACCAGACCTTGATCCCGTACGGCGCCTCGTGGCCGTTCGCGACGCGGCGATCGGGGAGCTCGGTGCCGGCCGGAAGGTTGGTGTACGAGAGCAGCTCGACCGCTTCCTTGATCCCGCGGGTGCCGAGATTGACCGCCCAGACCGGCTCGACCTCGGCCTTGCCGGCCCAGGCGACGAACTCGTCGGTGCCGAACTGGTTCGGCTCGATCGCGCGCCAGGCCAGGTCGAGGCGACGCGGCCGCTGGTCCTTGGGCCCGACCCCGTCCTCCCAGTCGTAGTTCGAGACGAAGTTGCCGCCGGGATAGCGGACAGCGGTCACGCCGAGTTCGCGGACCAGCTCGAGGACGTCGGTCCGGAAACCGTCCGCGTCGGCCGTCGGATGCCCGGGCTCGTAGATGCCGGTGTAGACACAGCGCCCCATGTGTTCGACGAACGATCCGAACAACCGCCGGTCCACCGCTCCGACGACGAACGCCGGATCCACTACGAGCCGTGCCATGAAACCTCCACCAATCAGAGCATTACAACGTTTACCGCGGATTCTTACAACGATTGACATCCACGGTAAAGGGTTCACCGCTCGCGACCGTGGCACACTCGGTCGACAGGTCTGCAACAGGAGGTACGGATGGCGACCAGGCTGAGCGATGTGGCGGCGCGCGCCGGGGTGTCCGTGAAGACGGTCTCGAACGTGATCAACGACTATCCGCACATCACCGCGCACACCCGGGCCAAGGTCGAGGCCGCGATCGCCGACCTGGACTACCGGCCGAACGTGAGTGCCCGCTCGCTGCGCAAGGGCCGCTCCGACTTCATCGCGCTGGCGATCCCGGAGATGGCCTCGGCGTACTTCGCCGAGCTCGGGGCCGCGTTCTCGCGGGCCGCCAAGCGGCGCGGGATCACCGTGCTGATCGAGCAGACCGAGGGCGAGCCGGCCGCCGAGCAGATGGTGCTGGACGGGATGCGCGGTCAGCTGATCGACGGCATCGTCTTCTCCCCGATCACCAGTTCACAGGCGAAGATCAGCGCGGCGGTCGGCAGCGGGAAGCCGATCGTGCTGCTCGGCGAGCGGACGACGGGTGGCACCTTCGACCATGTTGCGGTCGATTCCGTCCAGGCGGCGTACGACGCGACCACTCATCTCGTATCACTCGGACGCCGGCGGATCGCGGCCATCGGTGTCGGTGGCGGCGGTGCGTCGGGGACAGGCGCCGTACGGCGTCGTGGGTATCGGAAGGCGTTGAAGGCGGCCGGGTTGCCGCACGATCCGGCGCTGGAGCTGGCCGGGACGGGGTATCACCGGCTGGACGGCGCGGCCTCGATGCGCGCGCTGCTGGAGCTGCCCGAGCCTCCGGACGCGGTCTTCTGCTTCAACGACCTGTTGGCCCTCGGTGCGCTCCGCACGCTCGCCGACGCGGGTCTGTCGGTGCCGGACGATGTGGCCGTCGTGGGCTTCGACGACATCGAGGATGGCCGCTACCACTCGCCGTCGCTGACCACGATCTCCGCGGACAAGGACTGGCTCGCCGATCAGACGGTCGCACTGCTGCTCGAACGGATCGCCGGGAGCGGTGAGGCTGCACGTCGCAACCTCACCGTCCCTTACACGTTGGAGATCCGGGAGTCGACCGCCGGCTAGAAAGCTGCGGAGCAGGCCGTCAGGTTGGCGGTGACGCTGCCGCCGCGGGCGACGGTGATCGAGCGGGTCTCGAGCACCTGACCGCTCGGGCGTTCACAGGTCAGCGTCCACGACTCGGTACCGCCACCGTTCTGGATGGTGATCGGGCGCGTCGACGGATTGGCGTGGTACGTGTACGTGCCGCCCGCCGGCACCGTCATCGTGGTCTCGAGCACGTCGGGCAGCAGGGTGCCGTTCCACGTCTTGGTGGTGAACGACTTCTTCAACCGCAGTACGGCGCCGGCCGGGCCGGTACCGGTGACGACGGAGTGCCGGGCCGGGTTGATGGTGGACTCGGCCGCGAGCAGATACGCCGCACGGTTCCCCTTGCCCGCCGTACTGCCAGATCCGAAGTAGTAGTTCACGACGTTCGAGAACGCCGGGTGGAAGCTGCTCGCACCATGCTCGAAGGTGAACCCGAGACCACCGGTCGCGTAGTACGACCAGTCCTCGGTGGTGCCGGTGGTGTCGTACAGCTGGTATGCCTTCTGGCTGGTGTAGCCGTTCTGCGCGGCCATCTGGTCACCCAGCGACTTGTACACCGTCTCGTCCGGAGTGTTCTGCGCACTCGCGTAGCCCGGCTCACGCAGTACCAGGTTGGAGTAGGTGTGGTTGGTGATCAGCGTGGTCACCTGGTGCGCGGACACCAGCGACTGGATGTTGCGCGTCTCCGGCTCACTGAACGCGCTCGGACCGCGGTAGGTCTCCGAGGTCAGGCTGGTCGACGCACCCGGCCCACCCCAGAAGCCCGAGTAGTTCCGGTTCGGGTCGACACCGCGGGACTGGTTCGACGACTGCGCGCACTGACCTGCGGTCGGGAGCTGGCCGTTGGTGATCCGGCAGTTCTTCCGCTTCATCTCGTAGCCGAGGGTCCGGCTCAGGTTGAAGCCGTCCGGGTTCACCACCGGCACGATGATCACCTTGGACTTCTCCAGGATGTTCGTGATCCGCGTGTCGGTGCCGTCGTTCTGCAGCAGGTCGTAGGCGAACTCGATGGTCAGCTCACCCGACGGCCACTCCCGGGCGTGGTGCAGACCCATCATCAGGAACACCGGCTTGCCGCTGCTGGTCGCGACGTCGTGCGAGATCTCCAGACCCTGCACCGTCCGGCCCTCGAGCGACTTCTCCTTGAGGCTGATCAGCTTGGCCTTGGTCGGGTACTGCTGCGCCAGGCTCGCGAGGTTGTTGTTGAAGTCGGCAAGCTGCCGGTACGCCGTCCGCCCGCTCGGCAAGGTGGCCAGAACCGCCTTGTTCCGCACGGCTTTCGCGTACTCGGCATCGGCCTTCTCGCGCTCCCGATCAGCGCCTTCGAGGTCGTCCTCCAGGACCGACCAGGTGAATCCGGCCAGCTTCAGCAGCCGGAGATCACTCTTGCCATAGGCAACAACATCGGTGTACGTCGGTCCGGCTGACTCGGCCAGGTCGAGATCCAGGCTGGTCAGCCGCTGACGGTCGGACTGCGTCGGGGTGTGCACCCGGAGCAGTTGGATCAGCTCGTCGTTCTGCTCTGCCACGGCCTTGCGGTCCGGTGGCGCCGAGGCCTGCACGGCGGCAGGCAGTTGGCTCCCGGCACCGACGGCGAGGACGGCCGCCAGTGCGAGGGGAACGAGTCGAGTCCATCGGGCGGGACGGAACACGATGACCTCCAGTAGTTGAGGCATTGCATGCGGTAACTGGAGGGTAGAGGTCGCACCGGTCCCGGGGAAGCGATTCTCCGCGCGGCGAGGGCTAACCTTCGTCGCGCGACCCCGCGAGCCCCGCAATGCGCTGGGCGACCCGCTGCTTCGCCGACTCCGACCGGCCGACCCGACCGAGGATCAGGTTGCGTAGCGGCCGCAGCAGTCGCGGCGCGTTCGCCACGCGCGTCAACCGGTGCGCCAGCGCCACGACCTCAACCGCCTCCGCCCGGCCCTGTACGACGTACGCGTCGAGCTCGGACTCGTCGCCACTGGTGAGCGCGGTGGACAGCGCGCCGCCCAGTCGGACGGCATCACGCAGACCGAGGTTCATGCCTTGTCCGCCGACCGGGCTATGCGTGTGCGCGGCATCGCCGGCCAGCAGGACGCGGCCCTCCCGGTAGCGATCCGCGACGCGTTCGTAGACCCGGAAGCGCGAACCCCACACGATGTCGGTCACGATCGGCCGCTCGGACTTCGGCCCACGCACATCCACCAGCTGCTGCGCGTACGCGACGTCCGGGTGCTCTGGCGCATCAGGCGTCGCGGCGACCAGCCGGAACGAACCGTCCGCGAAGGGCGCGACCACGAGCACGCCCGCCTGGGCGAAGTACAGAGTCACCTCGTCCGTCCGCAGTCCACCGTCGATCCGGACGTCGATCAGGCTGGCCGAGAGCATCGGGGTCCCGATCGGCATGGCGATCCCGACCAGCTCCCGGATCGCGCTGCGGACGCCGTCGGCAGCGACGACGTACTGCGCGTTGATCACGTCACCGGTGTCGAGGGTCACCTGGGCGCCGTTGGCGTCCTGAGTCAGCCCGACCGCGGACGCCGGTCGCAGCACCGAGCCACCCAGCTCCTGCAGCCGCTCCAGCAGGACCGCCTCGGTGACCGTCTGCGGGATGGTCAGCGTGTAGGGGTGATTGGTTCGCAGGCTCCGGAAGCCGAACCCCGCCAGCAGTTTGTCGCCGTCGCGAATCGCGAACTGCGGCAGCGGAAGTCCGGTGGCGAGCAGGCTCTTGGTGACGCCGATCGACTCCAGCACATCCATCGTCCCGGCGTGGATCACCGCTGCGCGAGAGGTGTTCGCGCCCGCGGCGAGCTTGTCGATCACCGCCACCTCGTGCCCCTGCTGCCGGAGCGCCACCGCCGTTGCGAGTCCGACTGGTCCTGCACCCACCACTACGACCTGGACGTCCATTGCCGCCTCCCCGAGCATTTGTCAACGTCTGTTGACTTTCACTGTAAGTAGCAGTCTGGTAGAAGTCAACGCCTGTTGGCATATGCTGGCCCGATGGTGCAACGGAAGTCGGACCGAACGCGCGCGGCGATCCTCACCGCGGCCCGGGAGCGGTTCGGTGCCGACGGGTACGAGCGGGCGACGATCCGGGCGATCGCGGCCGACGCGGCGATCGACCCGGCGATGGTGATGCGGTACTTCGGCAGCAAGGAGAAGCTGTTCGCGGAGGCGGCCGAGTTCGACGTCCGGCTCCCCGATCTGAGCGACGTACCGGCCGCTGAGGTGGGCGCGGTGCTGGTTCGGCACCTGTTCGCACGCTGGGAGGAGCAGGACACCTTCCGGGTGCTGTTGCGGACCGCGGCGACCAACGAGAGCGCGGCCGAGCGAATGCGGCAGGTCTTCGCCACCCAGCTCGCCCCGGTGCTGGGGCGGCTTGCTGTCGATCAGCCGGCCGTGAGAGCCGGGTTGGTCGCCACGCAGGCCATGGGCTTCGCGCTATGCCGCTACATCCTGCGGTTCCCGCCGGTGACCGCGCTGACGGAGGACGAGGTCGTGGCCTTCCTCGCGCCGACCGTCACGCGCTACCTGACGGCGCCGCTCAGCGGGGAGTGAGCCAGCGCGCAACCGCGGGGAGCGTCTCCTCGAGGGACGGCAGATGCGGGTGCCACTTCGTCTCCCACTCGAGGGAGAGCGGGTAGTCGGTGCCTTCGAGCGCCTTGAGCAGATCCTGGATCGGGAAGTCGCCGTCCTCGATCGCCACCGGCCGGTAGTTCTGCGTCGAGTCGCTCTGCTTGATCTGGACGAACTCCAGCCATGGCCGCAGGTGCGCGAACGCCTCGGCCGGCGTCTCGCCGTGCGACCAGGTGTGCGCGCTGTCCCAGATCACCTGCACGTTGTGGCCCGCGACGTTCGAATCGATCAGGCTTAGTAGGGCTGCCATCTTGCGTCCGGCGGAGTGCGAGTCGTGGGTCTCCAGCAGGATCCGGGATTCCTTGGGCGCGGTCGCCACTCGGTCCAGAGCGCGGAACTCGCCCGCACCGGTCTCGTCGGTGGGGTCGTCACCCGGGAAGACTCGGACACCACGGGCACCGAGATCGGCGGCGAGCTCAAGGTGCGCTTCCAGCGGCTGCTCCTCGACCGCGCAGAGCTTGACGTAGCTGCTGACGGCGAGGATCTCCAGACCGGCGTCCTCGATCCGGCTCCGTAGCTCGCGACGCTCGGCCGCCGACAGCCCGGTGTGGGTGAACTCATCGGGCGCGGTCCGCAGTTCGAGTCCGGTGATTTGGTTGCTCAGGGCAAGCTTCAGCACCTCGTCCAGGGGTGCACCGTGGCACCCGAGGGTGGAGAACGCGAACGGCACGATCAGGTCCAGCGACGACGCGGGTGGGTCCGCGGGCCGGTCGGCTGCTCGGGCTGGCTCGGCTCCTCCGGCGTGTACGACGGGTACTCCTCGGCCGGCTGCTGCCCGTACGACGACTCGTTGCGGTAGCTGTAGTTGTCGTACGACGGCGTCGACTCGGTGGTGCTCGTGTACTCCGAACCGCTGTACGAGGTCGGGCTGTACGTGTCGTACGACGGGGTCGACGGCTCGTAGGCGCTGCTCGTGTAGTCCGAGTTGTACCCGTACTGCGTCGAGTCGTAGCTGCTGGTGCTCGTGTACTCCGAGGTGTACGACGACGTGTAGTCCGTCGCCGGCGTCTCGTAGGACTGGTAGCTGGAGGGCTCGTACGACGAGCTGCTGTAGTCCGAACCGTACGAGGGGGTCTCCGAGCCGTACGACGGCTCCGGACCGTACTCGGGGACCGACGGGAGCGGCTTCGACGGCGTCAGGAAGTCGTCCTGCGGTGCCTGCACCGGCGCGGGCTCGTAGTACCCGGTCGAGGCGGGCTCGTGCGACGGCGGGTAGACGCTGTGCGTCTCCTGGATCACCGACGGGCTGTCCACCGCGACCCGAGCGGCCCTGCGACCAGCGCGCGCAACGGGCGCGGGCTCAGGCTCGGGTGCGGGCTCGTACGACGGGGATGCCGTCGAAGTCAGATAGTCCGAAGTGCTCTCGTACGACGTGTACGGCTCGGAGTAGCTGCTGGCCCACGACGGCTCCGGGTCAGCCTGCTCGGGCTGGTACGCGTACGGGTCGGGCTGGACACTGGTCCGGGACGGCTCGTCGCTCATCCACCGGCTCTTGGCCGCGGCCAGCGGGTCCTCGTCGGCCGACGAGCCCAGGTACTCACTCCAGGACGGCTTGAGCGGCTGGTACGCCGTCTGCTCGTTCGTGCTGCTGGTCTCGTCCTGCCAGGTCGACACCGCGTCGAACTGCTCGGTGGAAGGACCGGCGTCGACCGACTGCTCGCTCTGCCAGTTCTCCGCCACCGGAGCGAACGGGCTCCACTTGGGCGCCTCCTCAGCAGGCTCCTCCGCCCCGAACGGGCTGCCACCGGGGAACGACCCCGCAGCCGCACCGTCGCCAGGGAACCCACCTGCGGGTGCTGCGAACGGGCTGGCGGCCGGGGCGTTTGCCGCTGCGGCGAACGGGCTGCCCGCGGCCGGTGCGGCACCGCCGCCGGCCAACTGCAACTCGGGCTGGCGCTCGAGGCGGCGGGTGGGCGATGACGCGAGGCCGACCTGCGCCGAGCTCGCGATCGGCTCGGCGATGGCGGGCTGCTCGTCGGTGTCGTCGTTCGCGTACGTCGGGACCGCGGTCAGCTTCGGCTCGCGCTGGTCCCACCACGGGGTCCACTCGCGCTCGGTCTGCATCGCGGTGATCTTGCGGATCACCAGGGTCGCGGCGACAGCGGACACTCCGGTCAGCACGAGCGACGCCGTACCGGCGAAGGCGATGCCGCGCAGCGAACCGACCGTTGCTTCCATCCACATCAGGAACCGGCGAACGACCACGTCGAACGTGAGAGCGCCGATCCAGGCGACCCACCACAGGGAGGTGAGGGTCGGCGTCCGGAACCGGCGGAGGTCATCGGTGTAGACCGGGGTCTTCGGGTCGCTGGCGAGCCAGACGTCGTCGACGATCTGCTTCGGGTACCAGAGGTTGGGGCCGGGGACGAACCAGCTGGCCAGCACCCAGCCGTGGCTGCGGCGGTGGTCGGCCTGGCAGAACACCTCGGAGTTGACCCGCGCGCGCCACAGCCAGATCACGAAGACCACGGCCGCGGCGACGGAGATGATCACGTTCGGGATCGCGGTGACCTTCGCGATCGCGTCGGCACGATTGAGATCCGCGTCGTCGACGTTCGGCATCCCACCGAGGTAGCGATGGACCACGGAATACGTGTTCCAGTCGGACCAGGTGGACAGCAGGTGGGTGACAGTCGACGCGCCCAGCAGTCCGATCGCGATCTTGCCGACCGTACCTACCTGCTGGAACTCCTCAGTTGCGTGCGACTGCCACTCGTCGTCGGGTTGGTGCTGCTGTACAGCGGACAGCACTGCAGGTTGCGGGTGGCTCACGTCGTGCGTCCCTCGCGTTGCCGGAACTCCGTCTGTTAGTCGGTTCGGCCAGAACCTGCCCCCGCATGACCGAGCCACATTGATACCACGAAGTAGGTACGCCAAGGGAGCCGGTCCCAGCACGGAGGGTATCGACTTAACGTGTTCTTTTCGTACGGCCATCACCACTTGTAACGACAGATCCGACAGTGTGTAACGGTTTGGTTTACCGCGCAGGCGGTTGGTACTGATCGACCGCCCACCAAGGCACCCAGGGCCGGTTCGCCTGCAGGTCATCGATCCGGGCGATCAACTGAACAGCCAGTACGGCGGCCGCCGACGTGGCCAGCGCGGAGATCGTCGACAGGATCACGTTGGTCCGCAGGTCCCCGACCGTGTTCGCGCCACCGAGGACGCCGCGCTGCACGATGTTGCCGGAGACCAGACCGACCACCCAGGTCAGCCACCAGGCCCAGACCAGCCGGGTACCGGGCAGGTCGCGCAGCGACTCGGTCTGCGGCGGCGTCCGCGGATCGCTGGCCGCGACGATGTCGTCGACCACCTGCTTGGGGTACCAGAGGTTCACCACCGGGCAGATCCAGCTCCCCATCACCCACCCGCGCGTGAACCGGTGCTCACCCCGGCAGAACATCTCCGCGTTCCAGCGCACCCGCCACAGCCAGACGATGAACACCGCGGCCGCCGCGAACAGCGCGAGCGCCGAGATGATCCCCAGCGACCCCGAGAACAGGTCCGCCTCGGCGAGCCGGTCCGGATCATCGCCGTACCGCTCGACCGTCCGATAGGAGTACCAGTCCGACCAGGTGGTCGCCCACGTGGTGATCGTCACGACCCCGATCAGCACCGACGAAGCCAACCCCATCGCCCGCTCAGAACTGAACCATCGATCCAGCGGCGGTTGCTGCGGCCGGGGGCTCGGCATGGACCAAATGTAGGACAGGAGTCGCCCAAAGTGTCGGTGCCGCCCGAGAAGATAGGACACATGCGCTGGTCCGTCATCGATTCACCGATCGGTGAGCTCTCGCTCGCCGTGGACACCACTGGTCTGTGCCGCGTCAGCTTCCAGCGGCTGGACCATCCCGAGCAGTCCGACCCGCTGCTGAGCCGCGCCGCCGAGCAACTCACGGCGTACTTCGCCGGCGACCTGCAGGATTTCGACCTACCGTTGTCCGTCACCAGCGGGACGTCCTTCGAGCGGGCGGTCTGGCAGCACCTGTCCACGATCCCGTACGGCGAGATGCAGACCTACGGCGATGTCGCGAAGATCGTGTCGAACGACGTGGGTGCCTCCCGCGCGGTCGGGACGGCGTGCAACCGCAATCCACTGCCGATCGTGGTGCCCTGTCACCGGGTCGTCGGGGCCGGCGGGAAGATGGTCGGCTTCGGTGGTGGCATCCCGACCAAACGGCATCTGCTGGAGCTCGAGGCGCGGGTCAGTTTCGAGACCCTGTGGTCCTGACCGAGCACGCAGCGAAACCTGACGAAGATCTGACACCGACATAGCCCCGCGCGGCGCGCCTCGTTGGACTTGGCAGGACTACCGTTGCTATCAGCGATCGATCGATCACCGAAGAATCAAACGATTCAGCCAGTGACCGACCGGCCGTCCTCCCACCTGCCTCGGAAGACGCCCACATGACGAAGACTCGCTCCACCCCCCACCCGCACCCCGATCTCGGCGAGCTCATGAACAAGAGCGCCGAGGAGTGGTCAGCTCCCGAAATCCAGGACGCCGCGCGCACCGCCCTCCAGATGCACGCGCCGGACCGCGAGCCACTCACGCGCACCAAACGCTTCGGCATCGTCCCCTGGATGCATCGCAACCACGCGCTCTGCACCCACTGCGGCGGCACCTATCCGTGTATCACCCACCGCTATGCCACCCAGCTCCTGTCGGCCGGCCGCTACACGATGGCCGCGACGCACGGGGAGCCCGACGCCGAGCCGCAGCCGATCTGACTGCAGGCATCAACCACGAAGGCCGCGACCCCCACCGGGGATCGCGGCCTTCGCCGTTGCGGTACTTCGGTTCAGGAATCCGACGGCTTGGTGTCCGTCGACTTCCTGGTGGTGGTCTTCTTCGCGGTGCCGTTGGACGACGCCTTAACCTCCGGCTTGGCATCCTCGACCTTGGTCTCGTCGGCCTTGGGGGTCTCCGCCTTCGGAGCCTCCGGCTTGGGGGTCTCGGTCTTGGCTGCCGCCGTGTGCCCGTTCGCGCTCTGAGTCTCCGAGCTCTGGGAACGCGGAGCCGCGGCAGAGCTGTAGTCACGGCCGCTGGTCGGCGTCGACTGCCAGGCCGGCTCCGGCGGGGTCAGCAGCTTCTTCACAGCCGCGGCAGCGAGTGCACCGAGGCCGAGCAGCAGCACCGCCGTACGGAGCTTGTGGCTCTTCTTCGGTACGTCGATCTCGCCGCGCAGCGCGGCCTTGGTGGCCTTGCCACGACGCGAGGTCTCCTCGACCACCGGCTCGGCGGCGGCCGCCAGTGACGCCAGCGCGGCCGACACCTTCGGCAGCACGTCGTCGTTGAACCGCTCACGCGCCTTCTCGGCGGCGTGCTCGGTGGCCGGTCCGACCTTGGCCAGGGCATCGTCGATCCGCGGTCCGGCCTTCTCGACCGCGACGTGGGCCAGGTGCGCGCCACGCTCGACAGCCTTCTCGGCGTACGGCGACACCTTCTCCCGTGCGGTGCCCACGGCCGGGCCGAGCTTCTCCGATGCCGTTTCGGCGAACGGCCGGACGCGGTCCTTCGCGATGTCGATCCGGCCCTTGGACTTCCTCAAACCCACAGTTCCCTCCATGGACGCAACTGATACCGCTCTGGACAAATCCGGTCTCATCTGCATCGTACGCGTACCCACCTGTCAAACCCCCGGTCCCACGGATTCTTGCCCGGACGTGACAGGATCGATGGCGTCAGATGTAACTACCGAGGAGTGACTCCCGTGGCCGAAGAGCTGTACGCGACCCTGCAGACGACGATGGGTGACGTCGTCATCCGGTTGTTCCCCAACCACGCACCGAAGACCGTGGAGAACTTCGTCGGCCTGGCCGAGGGCACCAAGGAGTGGACGGACGCCCAGACCGGGCAGCCGAGCCACGAGAAGTTCTACGACGGCCTGGGCTTCCACCGCGTCATCCAGGGCTTCATGATCCAGGGCGGGTGCCCGCTCGGCACCGGCACCGGAACCCCGGGCTACTCGTTCGACGACGAGATCCACCCGGAGCTCCAGTTCGACCGTCCCTACCTGCTCGCGATGGCGAACGCCGGGATCCAGTTCGGCAAGGGCACCAACGGCTCGCAGTTCTTCGTGACCGTGACCCCGACCCCGCACCTGAACCGCAAGCACACGATCTTCGGCGAGGTCGCCGACGACGCGTCGCGCAAGGTGATCGACGAGATCGCGGTGGTTCCGACCGCCGCCGCCGACCGGCCGATCGACCCGGTCGTCATCAACCACGTGGTCATCGAGCGCAAGAACGCCTGATCCACCCCCGCGGGACCGGTCGAGGGACCGGTCCCGTCGCCTTCCCCCGGAGGACCCGCCGTGACGACCGCTTCCGTCTGCTACCGGCACCCGGACCGGCCCGCCGGTGTCCGCTGCCAGCGCTGTGACCGCCCGATCTGCCCGGACTGCATGAACAGCGCGGCGGTCGGCTTCCAGTGCCCGAGCTGCTTCAACGAGGGCGTGAAGTCGATCCCGCGGACCCGTACGTCGCTCGGCGGCATCCAGCGCGGTAATCCCCAAGTCATCACGATGACCGTGCTCGCGCTCAACGTGCTCGTGTTCATCGCGGTTCGCGTCGGCAGCCCGCAGGTCCTCAACGATCTGGTGCTGTTCCCGATCCTGGTCGAGTCCGAGCCGTGGCGGTTGCTCACGTCGGCGTTCACCCACGTGCAGATCTTCCACATCTTCTCGAACCTGTTCATGCTCTGGCAGATCGGACCGCCGCTGGAGCAGATGCTCGGCCGGCTGCGCTTCACGATCCTGTACCTGCTGTCCGCCCTCGGCGGCGGTATCGCGGTCTGGCTCATCAGCGCCCCCGGTTCGGCGACCCTCGGCGCGTCCGGCGCCGTACTCGGCCTGGTCGGTGCCCTGCTGGTGGTCAGCCGGGCCCGCAACCTCGACGTCACCTGGATCCTCGGCTACGTCGCCATCACCGCCGTACTGTCCTTCCTGATCCCGAACATCTCCTGGGAAGGTCACCTCGGCGGCTTCGTCACCGGCGCCGCAGTGGCCTGGCTCTTCCTCCAGGACACCAAACGCCGCCGCAGCAAGGCCCGCCTCTAACTGACAGCGTGCTCCGTCCGCCGCGGCCCGAACAGGTCGTCGTGGTCGAGCGCCTGCCCGTCAAGGTGCCAACTCCAACTCGTCGTCGGCGTGATCCGCAAATACGGCCCCGCACCGAACCGCCCCGCGCGCGTCACCACCTCGGCCGTCCCGTACACCCGCAGGAACCGCGGCGACCACGGGTCGACCGAGACCAGGTCGTCAATCACGAACGCCACCTGCTGCTGCCCCGCCGCGACATTGCGCACCTTGCGCGTCCGCCCCGGCTCCATCGCACCGCCGATGTAGAAGTACGTCCCGTCGTACTCGAACCCCACCGGCACCACGTCCGGCTGCCCGTCCGCTCCGACGGTGGCCAGCCGGGCGAGCGGCTGGGTCTTCAGGTAGTTCAGCTCTTCCTCAGTGAATGCCATACCCGCTAAAGTACAACGAGCGTTGTACCTAGACCAGAGGGATTCCGTGGTTCGTAGCAGCAAGCGGCAGGATGTGCTGACCGGGGCGTTGAGTGTGTTCGCGCGGGACGGCTATGCGCGGGCGAGTATCGACGTGATCGCGGCCGCGGCCGGCGTCTCGACGCGCACCCTCTACAACCACTTCGGCGACAAGGCCGGGCTGTTCCAAGCGGTGATCCAGGCGAGCGCGACCAGCGTCGCCGCCGCGCAACTGGCCATCGTCGAGAGCCACCTGACCGAGATCACCGACCTGGAGTCCGACCTGGTCGCGTTCGGCATCGCCTGGCGGACACCCATCCCCGACTTCGCCGAGCATTCGGCCCTGGTCCGGCAGGTCAACGCCGAGGCCGGTCACATCCCGCAGGACGCCATCGACGCCTGGCAGGAGGCCGGCCCACTGGCGGTTCGGCGCGCCATCGCCGTACGGTTCGCAGCCTTCGCCGCCGACGGCCTGCTCACGATCGACGACCCGATGGTTGCAGCCCTGCACTTCTCACAACTCATCTCCGGATCCAACCCGTCCTACCGCGGAGGCCCCACGCCCGACCTCGCCGACACCGTCAGCACCGGCGTCCACGCCTTCCTCCACGGCTACGCCCGACCCCGAGCGAATTGACGAGCGGAAAACGGGCTAGGCCACAATTTGCGCTCGGTTGTGTCAAAGAGCGTGACACGTTCCGCCGAGAGTGCGTCCAATGGAGGCACGTCCCGACGGGGGACCCAGGCGGTTAGGACTGTTCGATGAGCCCACGTGCTGTGGACAAGCGCGCCAGGCCGGGCAACGAGCCCGGTGCATCATCAGCGGAGGATCAGGCAGCTGTCCCCGAATTCGTGCCAGAGGTATCGCTCATGCAGAGCCGCGTCGTAGGCCTGCTGCACGGTGCCACCTCCCGCAACGGCCTCCAGGAGGAGAAGGTGCGAGGCCTCGGGGGCGTGCATCCCGGTGATCAGGCCGTCGACGACGACCGCGGGGTGGTCGGGTCCGAGGACGAGGTCGGTCCAGCCGTGCGCGGCGACGACTGATCCGTCGGCCGCGACCGCCGACTCGATCGCCCGGACCGCAGTGGTTCCCACTGCCACGATGCGACCGCCGTTGCCCTTCACCCAGTTCACCAATCGTGCGGTGTGCTCGGGTACGTCGTACCGCTCGGGCAACGGCGGTTCGTGGCTCTCCAGCGAGGAGACGCCACAGTGCAGCGTGATCGGCGCGATCAACACGCCCTGAGCGGCCAGCCGGCTCACTAGCTCGAAGCTGAACGGCCGAGCCGCACTGGGCATCTCGGCACTGCCCGGGTCCCTGGCAAACACAGTCTGGTACGACGCGATCGGCCACCGCTTGTTCACATAGCTGTAGGTGATCGGGCGCCCATGCCGATGCAGGTAACCGACCATGTCCGTCACCGGCGGCTTGGCTCGCCACAGGCGATTGGACTCGGACTGATGCGGAGCCAGCAGCGTGAGGATGCCTCGTGGCAGCTCCACCTGGTCGCCGGCCGAACCGCCGAACATCGGGGTACCCCCGTTGCGTAGCTCGACCACCCAGTTGCCGTCGTCGAGCGCGGTGGAGAAGTGCACGACCACCGGGGCCACTCCGGCACCTGTGATCCAGTTGCCGTCCACTGCGGCCGGCAGCGTCGCGGAAGTGTTCACCAGCAACAGATCGCCGGGTCGCAGGTGATCACCGATCCGATCGAAGCGGGTGTGCGTGACGGTCGACCCCTCCGCGACCAGCAGCTTCACCTGATCCCGCGACAACCCTCTAGCCTCTGGCGGCTCACTGGCGTTGAGCGAATCAGGCAGGACGAACCTCGTGTGTGGATGGACCGTCACGGTGTCACCGCCGGCGCGAACTCCGTAGCCCGGTAGCGACCACTCGTCGGCCGCTGGTCGAGCAACGCCAGAAACGCCGGTACGACGGTCGCGGGCTCTGGCCGGTCCGAGATGTCCTCACCAGGGAACGCAGCCTGGTGCATCGCCGTACGGAGGTCACCCGGGTCAACGGCGTACACGGCCAGCGACGGGTGCTCTGCCCCGAGCACTCGGGACGCGTGGTCGAGTGCTGCCTTGGCCGAGCCATAGCCGCCCCAGGTCTCGTAGGGCTCGACTGCTGCATCGGAGCTGATGTTGACGACCACACCGGTCGCCGCAGTGAGTGCGGGAAGCAGAGCCTGCGTCAGAGCGAGTGGTGCGACCACATCGACCTCGTAGACGCGACGGAGCTCGTCGAGGTCCGCAGAGCCCAACGCCTGCAGCGGACTCGGCCCGAGGTAGCTCGCGTTGTTGATCAGCAGGTCGAGGCGACCGAGCTCGCCGATCACGTCGGCCAGATCGGCGCGGTGCTGTGGATCGGTTACATCACCGGCCAGCGGTACGACGTCGGTGCGATCGGCCAGCGCGTCGGCGGCATCCTTGAGTGCGTCGGCACCGCGGGCGTCGATCACCAGCGCCCAGCCCCGATCGGCCAGCCCGTGGGCCAGCGCGAGTCCGAGGCCGGCCGAGGCACCGGTGATGAGAGCGACAGGACGGTTGGCGGGTTCAGGAGTCATGCCCGCAACTGTCCAACTTCAAGTTAACTTGAGGTCAAGAGGATCCCCGGATTGAGGACGCCCGCCGGATCCAGCACACCCTTGACCGCCTGCAACATCTCGACCGCCAACGGCCCGATCTCCGCCGCATACGCCTCACGGTGATCCGTGCCGACGCCATGGTGATGACTGATCGTCCCGCCCGCTTCAGCGATCGCAGTGTTCGCAGCGAGTTTCGCCTGCCGCCACTGGTCGATCGGCTCCGCGGTCTGCGCGCAGATGACAGTGAAGTACAGCGATGCGCCGGTCTCGTACACATGCGACACATGGCAGAGCACGAGCGGCGGAGTGCCTTGCGCACTGAGCGACTCGACCAGCGCCTCGGTCACAGCGGCCTTCAGCGCGGGGACACGCGACCAGAACGCAGCAGTCTCAAGCGTTTCGACCAGTGCGCCTTCATCAAGCAATGGGTCCCGCAGGTATGGCGCCTTGTATCGCCCGACCCGCCAGGCCTCGCCTGATTCCGCACCAAGGTTCTGACCACCTGCTGCGGTCAGCACGTCAGCAGTCGCCGGCTTGTACGGTCCGTCGAAACCGACAATCGCCAGTACGCCGCCTGGTCCATCCGGATGGTTGACCGCGGTCTCGGCCTCGTCCGACAACCGGAGCACGGTCGGCAACGGCCCGTCCTGCGCCAATCGCCGTACGGCGGTCAGTCCGGCCTCGAAGGTGTCGAATCGCCAGCCCTCGAAGTGCCGCTGCTGCGGCCGCGGGCGAATCCGCACGACTACCGAGGTGATGATGCCGAAGGCTCCTTCGGATCCGAGCACCAGTTGGCGCAGATCCGGACCGGCTGCCGACATCGGCGCGCGGCCGAGCTCGACCGTGCCGCGCGGAGTCGCCAGCGTCAGCCCGACCACCATCTGGTCGAACCGGCCGTAGCCCGCGGACGACTGCCCGCTTGACCGGGCGGCGGCGTACCCGCCGATGCTTGCGCCTTCGTAGGACTGCGGGAAGTGCCCGAGCGTGTAGCCGTGCTTCGCAAGCAGCGCCTCGGCCGCCGGACCACGCACACCTGCCTGCAGCGTCGCGGTCCGCGAGATGTCGTCGACCTCGAGCAGTTGGTCCAGCCGGCGCAGATCCACGGTCACGAACCGCCGGGACGCCGCGAGCCCGCCGACCACCGACGTACCGCCCGAGTAGGGCACCACAGCGAGGTCGTGCTCGGCGCAAGCGGCCAGCAACGCCAGGACCTGGTCATGGTCGGCCGGGAAGACGACTGCGTCCGGCATGTCTGAAGTGTCACCGGCGCGATGCCGCAGCAGGTCAGGTGTCGAGTACCCACGGGTGTGCGCCCAGCGCGCGGTCAGGTCGGTCGAGACGTGCTCTGCACCGACAACCTCGGTCAGCACAGCCACCTGCTGAGGCGTCAGCCCCGGGCGGTCCGCCGGATCGACCGGCCCGGACTCAGGTCGCCGTACGCCGAGGTGGTGCAGCGCGGCGAGCGCCGGAGCCGGCACCTCGACCGAGACCTCCGGATCACCCCAGCGCCCTGGCGTGAGTTGCACCACCGGCAAGTCTGATTCGGTCATTGCAGGCTCCCCATGAGTGGTTCGGCGGGGTAGCGTCGTGAGCAGATGAAACCCCTGATCCCACCTGCCCACGACGGTTCCTCGGCGTCAAAGTCGCTGATACACTATGACGCGTGATGTCTCAGCGTAGCAGCGAATCAGGGTCCGAGACCAGTAGCCGTCCCGCGCCCGCGAACGCGATCGGCGAGGAGCGGATCCTGGACGCGGCGTACGAGCTGCTGCTCGCCATCGGGATGCGCCGGATGACGATGGCCGATATCGCCCGGCACGCGGAGGTCTCCCGCGCCACCCTCTATCGCCGCTGGCCGAATGTGCAGGCCGTGGTCGCCGCCTTGATGACCCGCGAGTGGACGACCGCGCTGATGTCGGCCTTCCAGCCGGATGCCGCCGACGGTCGCACCCGCCTGGTCGAGGGCGTGGTGGAGGTCGTCGCGCACACCCGCACGCATCCGCTGATGCGCAAGATCATCGAGCTCGATCCCGAGTTCCTCACGCCGTACCTGCTCGAGCGCCGTGGCAGCAGTACGGTCGCGCACCTGGCGCTGGTGGAGGAGGGCATCAAGGCCGGGCAGGCGGACGGCTCGATCCAGGGCAGCGATCCGGTCTGGCTGGCTCGCCAGATCATCCTGGTCGCGCTCGCCTCGGCCGTGTCCGGTCCGGTGATGGCCTCGAAGGAGGAGTACCCGAAGCTCGACGAGCAGCTCCGCGACATGCTCACCAAGTACCTGACGCCATGATCGCGTCGATCGGCAACGCGAGTCTGAATGCGGCTCGCCGGATCCGTGAGCTCGACTGGCTGGCGACGACCGGCAAGGTCGACGTACTGGTCATCGGCGGTGGCGTGACCGGTGCCGGCGTCGCACTGGACGCGGCTGCTCGCGGTCTAACCGTTGCCCTGGTGGAGAAGCACGACCTCGCCTTCGGGACCAGCCGCTGGAGCTCGAAGCTCGTGCACGGCGGCCTGCGCTACCTGGCCTCCGGCCATGTGGGCATCGCCTACGAGAGTGCGGTCGAGCGCGGCATTCTGATGAAGACGACCGCACCGCATCTCGTCCACCCGGTTCCGCAGCTCGCACCATGGTTGCCGCAGGCAAAGACTTCGCAGGCGGCGCTGCTGCGCGGTGCGTTCCTCGGTGGCGACATCCTGCGCACGTTCGCGCGGACCAGCGACGACTACCTGCCGCACTCGCGTCGCGTCAGTTCAGCCGAGGTCATGCGCTACGCGCCGACACTGCGGCCGGAGGGACTGCGTGGCGGCTTCGTCACCTGGGACGGCCAGCTGTACGACGACGCTCGCCTGGTGGTCGCCATCGCCCGGACGGCCGCGCAGTACGGCGCTCGTGTGCTGACCCGAGTTGCCGCCACCGAGGTGACCGGCCAGGGCGCCGTACTGGTCGACCAGCTGACCGGCAACCGGATCAACGTGGACGCGACGGTGGTGATCAATGCGGCCGGCATCTGGGCCGGCCAGATCACCGACGGCATCAAGCTCAGGCCCAGCCGCGGTACACACCTGGTCCTTCCGCAGGCTGCCTTCGGTGGACTGTCCGCGGTGCTGACCGTGCCGGTGCCGGGGGAGCTGCGCCGGGTGGTGATGGCGATTCCCGCGCCGGACGATCGCGTGTACGTCGGGCTGACCGATGAGGACGCGCCTGGTCCGGTGAGCGACGTACCGCGGGCGACCGACGGTGAGATCGACTTCCTCCTCGACACCATCAACCGTGCGGTGCAGACGCCGCTCACCCGGGCCGACCTGCTCGGCACGTACGCCGGACTGCGTCCACTGCTCGACACCGGGCACGGCAACAAGACCGCCGACATCTCGCGGCGGCATGCGGTGATCACCGGGCCGGATGGGCTGGTGACCATCGTCGGCGGCAAGCTGACCACCTACCGGCGGATGGCGCAGGACGCACTCGACACCGCTCTCGCACAGTCCACGCTCAGCACCCGGCGCCCCTGCGTGACGCACCGGATCCCGCTGGTCGGTGCGGCCGACCGGGTCCGGCTGGCATCCGTGGCCGCTCCGGCGCGGTTCGTCCAGCGGTACGGCGCCGAGGCGCCCCAGGTGATCTCCGCACCCGGCGCAGCGCTCGACCCGGTCGCGCCCGGGCTCAGGACGACGTACGCCGAACTGCTGTTCGCGGTGCGGCACGAGGGCGCGCTCGACGAGGACGACGTACTCGACCGGCGGACCCGGATCGGACTGTCCGCCACCGACCGGGAGCTGGCGCTGCCTGCGGTCCGGGAGGCGTTCGCGGCCGTCTGATCGATCCTTTCCCGGGATACCGTTGCTGCCGGGGAGGATGACGATGACTCAGCCGTACTATCCGGTGCCGCGGCACGGGCCGTACCAGGTGCTGCCGCCGCGCTACCGGCAGCTGCGCACGTTCGCGCTGGTCGCCATCGCACTGATGGTGCTGACCGCGCTGATCACCGTGCTCCAGTCGGTGCTGATGTGGCGCTCGTACGACGAGGTCAAGAACTTCATCTTCCTGAACCTCACCGAGGAGGAGTTCGAGAGCGCCACGCGCACCATCGCCGGCAGCGGCTGGCTGATCAACATCCTCGCCTACTTCCTGCTCGGGACAGCCATCGCTTACCTGCTCTGGCTCTGGTACGCCCGCGAGAACAGCGACTTCCTGAACTCCGCACTGGCACCACGCCCGCCGGCCAACCCCATGCCGCCCGGCCAGGGTCTGCATCGGCGGAGTGCGGGCTGGGTGGTCGGAGCGTGGTTCTGCCCGGGCGTCCAGTTCTGGTACCCACTCCAGCTCGTCCAGGACATCGTGCGCGCCAGCGAACCGCTCGAGCAGCCAGGGGCATCCAACAGCCAGCAGATCCGCGCACTGCTCTACAGCTGGTGGGCGGCCTGGGTCGGCTACTGGGTGATCATCCTCGCCGGACTGCTCACCGCGACCATCGGTACGTTCGCCTTCTTCGTCCAGGTGGTCGAGTCCGCCGACAACCGCGACCGGACCGACGAGTTCTACGGCTTCCAGGACGTCATGGTCAAGATCGCTCTCTGGGTCGACATCGGCTTCTCGGTCGCCGCACTGCTGCTGATTGTCGCGACTGTGTCCATGACGCTGCTCATGTACCAGGTCAACCAGTGGCAGCAGCAGCGCGCCACTCCGCCGCCGATGCCGCCGGTACAGGACTACCGGCCGCCGGGATTCCCGTCGTACCGGCCGCTGTCGTAGAGCACGACGGCGGTCGCATCGTCGTACCGCTTCCACCGGATCGTTTCCGCGGCCTCGTCGTACGCCCGGACTCGCCGGATAAGCGCTGCAGGTCCCTCGGACGTGAGCACGGTCATCAGGTCGTCCCAGCTCCGGCCGTAGTGCTCGGCGTACCGGGAGGCGCCATCACTCAGTACGCCGATCGCCGCGACCTCGCCGCGATCCGTCGTACCGGTGACTGCCTCGTACGCCGCCGACGGGTCGGTGCTCGCCACCCAGAAGCCGTCGGGGGCGTTTCGGAGCCGGCGGACGCTCTCCACCGTTCGCTCGGGCAACTGCTCGAGCCGGTCGTCGCTATGGACAGTCACGGCTTGATCGGGTGCGCGGTAGACGACTGGTGAGTCAGCCAGCACCAGATGCTCGACGCAGTCCGGCCGGACTCGCACCATGGCGACTGTGGACGACGGACTGTCCCGGTTGGTGAGGTCGCAGGTGTGCGTGTGCTCCGCACCGACCGCAGCGATCGACTCCGCCAGGACGTCGGCTAGTGGCGCCGTGGACGCGGTCAGCAGGGGAGGGGCGACGTACCGGGCTAGTCGACCGACCAGCCAGGCCACCGTGTGCCGGCAGCCGGAGTCGATGCCCTGGAACGGAGTGGCACCGTCGAACACCACTGCGAAGTCAGGGCCGGTCAGAACGAGGTCTTCGTTCACTGCGGGCGGTTGGCGATCCGGTGCGGGCTGACAGCTCGAGCGAATCTCCACGTGGTCAGTCTGCCCGCGGAGCGGCCCAACTGTCGGCGAGTGACTGCTCCAGAGCGATCTTGGGCGACCATCCGATCCGCTCACCGATCAGTCCGATATCGGCCTGCTGCCAGGGATCACCCAGCGCGCCGTCCTGCGCCGGGTCGTCGACGATCCGGGCCGGCTGGCCGCTCAGCTCGAACAACTGACCGGCCACGTCACGGGCCAGCGTTGCCCGGCCGCTGCCGACGTTCAGGACCGCGGGCAGCTTGGCGTCGGTCAAGGCGACCGCGACCACCGCCTCCGCGACATCCCGGACATCCACGAAATCGCGCCAGACATCCAGCGATCCGACATGGATCTGCTGCTGGTCGCGGAGATCCGCGATCACCCGGCCGGTCACCGTCGTCACCGGCGCCCCAGGCCCGAGCACGTCGAAGATCCGCAGTACGACGGCATCGGCGCCGTTGCGCTGGGCGCGGACAGCGAGCTCGGAGCCGGCCAGCTTGGTCAGCCCGTACGGACCGGCCGGCCGCAGCGCGGACCCCTCGGACTGACTCGCGCCATGCGGACCACCGCCGTACTCGGCCGATGCCCCGAGCTGGACGAACCGCGCATGCCCGGCGCTGTCGCGGGTCGCACCCAGCAGCGCCTCGACCGCGGTGACATTCGCGGCGACCAGGTCGGCCGGGTCTCCGGAAGTCGCGCCGACTGCATTGATCACCACTGTTGGTTTGTAGAGGCCGATCTGGGTCTCCAGCGCGTACGAATGCATCGCCGCCAGATCGCAGCGCAGGTGTGGCTCACCCCGATTCCGGCTCAGTCCGCGGTACTCGACGCCCCGATCGGCGAGCAGCGCACAGATCCGGCCGCCGAGGAATCCACTCGCGCCGAACACCATCACCCGCTCTGATCCGCTCACTCCTCCATCGTGCGGCCCGTAGTTGTCGGTCCGCTGAAGGCACCATCACAACCTGACTCGTAAGGATTACAACTGCCTGTCGGATCGTCGTGACAGGGTGGACGGATGGCGAGCCGACAGGGTGGACACAGTGCGGTACCGACAGAGTCGACGGTGCGTGAGTGGGAGGATCCCGAGCCGTCCGGTGAGACATATCGGCGGGTGTTGTACATCGACACCGATCTGACCGAGGTGGCGAACCGCGGCGGGGTGTTCGAGGAGTGCACGTTCCGCGGGGTCCGGTTCAATGCGTCGACCCACACCGACGCCGCCTTCGTGAACTGCACCTTCGTCCGGTGCTCACTGTTCGACACCACCTTCACCGGGTGCAAGCTGGTCGGCAGCTTCTTCGACGACTGCACCTACAACCTGCTCAAGGTCTCCGGCGGCGACTGGTCGTTCACCGGTCTCCCCGGCGCGGATCTGCGCGGCACAGAGTTCAACGGAGTGAAACTCCGCGAGGCCGACCTGACCGGCATCCGGGCCGAGAAGGCCGTACTGCGGGACGTCGACCTGTCCGGTGCATCGCTCCAGCGGGCCGACTTCACCAAGGCCGATCTGCGCGGTTCGGACCTGTCGACCCTCGACCCACTCACCGTCGGGCTGCGGGACGCGCGGATCGACTTAACGCAGGCGATGGTCGTGGCGACCGCTCTCGGGCTCGATGTGCGGCCCTAGTGTCCTGAGTTGGGGAGTCGGCGAGTGCTGGAGGTGTCCAGGTGCGTGCATCGCAAGGCGGAGGAGCGTCCTCGATGCGGTGTTCATCGTGGATGCTCCTCCAACGCAGCGAGGTGCGTGCCTGGGCGCCTCCAGTGCCGTCGAATCTCCAACTCAGGACACTTGGCCTGTGGATAACTTTACGTAGCTGAGTCGTCATCCCCCGGGTTACCCACAACTTGTGGATAACCTTCCGGATAACTCTCTGCTCGAACAGCGATCGCTCAGCGCGCCCTCACCACCGGCCGGAGCCCGTTCGCCGGTTTGGCGACCACCTGGACCGGTACCGGCCGGAGCGTGATGTGGTCCCGGCGCCGGTGTCGCGCAGGCGGTCGAGGCCGTACGACGACCATGGCCGCGTGCTCGACGACGTACGGGCTGATGACCAGCTGACGGCGTCGAAGGATGGACTGTACTCCAGCCACCAGCCCGACCCCGCAGAACGCACCGGCCGTGTTCGCGATCAGATCGTGCAGCTGGCAGGAGCGCCCGAGCTGCGGGATCAACGCCTGGACCGCCTCGACCGAGGCCGACAGCCCGATCCCCGCGGCGATCCCGTCACCCGGCCGACCGCTCGCCAGCGCCAGCGCACCGGCGGCCGGCACGAACAACAGGACATTGAGCAGACCCTGGACCGAGGTCAGTCCACCGGTCGTGGCGAGATGGGTACCGCACTGACCGACCACCGTGCTGAACCGGTGCGGCGTCGGACTGAGCGTCGCCGCCAGGACCAGCGCGAACGCCGCCGGCATCCCGAAAGCTGCGAGGCGCGGGGGCAACGCCCCCGGCCGCCGCAGCGACGAGAGTGCGACCGGCAGTGCCATGCCGGTCAGCACGAGCCAGGTATCCAGTAGATGTGGGATGCCGCGATATGTCTCGAGCACTCGCCGGACCCTCCCGTGGTCGACCGCCAGACCCGATCTCTTCCTCCCCTCGACGATCTGCCGTCGCGTGCACCACCCGCCACCCTTGTCCGGACATCTGCACGCACCCGCAAACAACCCGTGACAATCCGAGCACAAACTGTCACGCCATGAAGGTGCCGAGGGCAACGATCTTTGGTGATGCGGACGATGTCAGCGCCGGGGAGCCGGAAGTTTCGGCTCCTCTGTCGGAATGTGGATCTTGGGCGCATCCACCGGAACACACGGACCGAACGTCCCGCTCATCAGAGTCGCGACCTTCGTCAACCGCTCGGCCCCGGACGTGCCACCCTCCAGTAGCAGCGTCCTCCCGCGGCTGCCGTAGTCGGCCGGCCAGAGCACCATCACCGGCGGCTGCCCGTTCGCCCGGATCATCGTGAGCCGGCTGTCCGCGTCTCCCGGTGGCTTTCCGGCGGGCGTCCGGCGGCAGGTCTTCCCCGCCGGAAGGAAGTCCACCTCGGCCGGCACACCGGCGGCCCGGAGCCGCTTCTCGAGTCCCTCGGCACCTTCCGCCCGATAGATCGTCACCCGCACTGTGCCGTCCGGTTGCGTGACCACCGCGTACGCGGGTGAACTCGACCCGAGCATCGGTACGGCGACCGCCGTACCGGCCGCGAGTGTCAGGCAGGCGGCGATACCGACCAGCAACCGCTTCGGCCGTTTGCGGCGGATGTCGGCCGGCCGCTCGGCGACGACCGTGCGGAGCTCAGCCAGCAGTTTGTCTTCGAAGGTGTTCATGAGGTCATCTCCGTGGGAGTCGGTGCCAGATGGAGTGACTGCGACCTGAGCCGACCGCGGGCCCGGTGCAAGCGGACGCGGAACGCGGTGAGCCGGATGCCGAGCACCTGGGCGGCGTCGGCCGGGGAGAGGCCGTCGAGCGCGACCAACTCCAGCGCCGCGCGTTCGCCGTCCGGCAACTCGTCCATCGCCCGCAACAGCGCCCGCGCCGACGCCTCGGCATCGATCCGCTCCTCCAGCCGCGTGACGTCGTCCGCCGTGAGCAGCCGCCGGCCCGAGATCCGCTGGTTCGCGCGCAGCTCGCGAGCATGCCGACGCTTCTCCGCGGACACCACGTTCCGGGCGATCCCGTACAGCCACCCGACCGGCGTTCCGAGGTTCGCCCGGTACCCGGCCGCCGCGTCGATCGCCGCCAGGAACACATCCGCGGTCAGATCCGCAGCCAGGTACGGGTCGTCCACCCGCCGCGCCACGAACCGCTGAATCCGCTCGATGTGCTCGGTGTAGAACGCCTCGAACGCATCCGGGTCCCGCCCGATCTCGGCAATCTGAGTCACGTCCGTCCTTCCGTCGCAGTCGGAAGTACTTGGCCCGGGAGGTGCCTGACGTTACGTCCGATGCTCCTCGACCGCAGACGCCGCTTGCTCTTCCCCGTCCGCCCGCAGTCCCGCGATCACCCCGTCCACATCCGCGACCGACCGGTTCTGCGACAACTTCACCTTCGCCTCGACCCGCGTGATCGCGACCTCGACCCCGACGATCGCCCGCAGTTGCCCGTTCACGAACTTCTCCGGCGCATCATCCACCGACCACGGCTCAGCCCGCGCCCCCTCGTGCAGATCCGTCAACCGCCGTACGAGGTCGCCGACCCAGACCGGATCGTCGTGCACGGTCAGTACGCCGTACACGTGCGCGGTCACGTAGTTCCAGGTCGGGACGACGCGCCCGTGCTCCCGCTTGGCGGCGTACCAACTGGGGGAGACGTACGAGTCCACCCCGCGCATGATCACCAACGCCTCACCAATCACGGGCCGCTGCCACTGCTCGTTGTTCCGAGCAAGATGCCCCCGCAGCACCTTCCGCTCCGCGTCATACACAAACGGCAACATCGTCGCCAACAACCCGCCATCCGTCATCGTCACCAGATCAGCCGCCCCACGCCGACCCAACAACTCCTCAACCTCGTCATCCCCAGCACCAAAATGCGCAGGCACATACATCCAAACTCCCACCCTCGACCAACACCCCACCCTGCCCCGCCTCCGGCGGTCCCGCCCAGATCCAATCCACCCCGCCTTCTCGACCGAACCGGCCTACACACCACGCCCAGATCCAGATCGGCGCGCCTTCCCCACTCAAACCGGTACCGACGGCCGGTACCTGCTGATCGCGGACCGCCCCCACTCACCAACTCCCGAGGAACCTCCACCACCACGCTCAGCAGCTCGTCGAAAACCGCCGCCGAAGGCACTTGGTGAGTGTGGGCGGTCCGCCCCTCTACCGCAGCCGGCGGAAGAAGTTCTGCAGGTCGGTGGCGAGCAGGTCGGGGACCTCCATTGCGGCGAAGTGGCCGCCGCGCTCGTACTCGGTCCAGTGCGTCATCGCGCCGGCCGGGTCGACCAGGCTCTTGATCGCCGTCTCCGCACCGAACACCGCGACACCGGTGGGTGGCGGGGTCACCGTTCCCCAGGCAGCACCGGCTCCGTCGGAGCCCCAGTCGCCGCTCGAGTCGTCCGAGGCGGCGCTCGCATCGTCGGAGCTCCAGGAGGAGCTGGCGTCCGCGCTTTCATCGGAACCCCAGTCGCCGCCGGACTGCTGGGCGAGCATCGCCTTCCACGCCTGCATGCCGTCGTACACGGCGTGGGCCGAGGAAGCACCGGAGCCGGTGAACCAGTACAGGCTCACGTTGGTCAGCAGTTGGTCGCGGTCGACCGCCTCTTCCGGCAGCTTGTGCGCGGGGTCGGTCCACTCGGCGAACTTCTCCACGATCCAGGCGAGCTGCCCGATCGGCGAATCGTTCAACCCATACGCCAGCGTCTGCGGCCGCGTCGACTGCAGAGTCAGATACCCGAGCCCATCCTCGAGATACCGGTTGAAGGCCTCAGCTCGAGTCTGATCCGACTCCGACAACCCCTCGGTCGACACCGGCCCACCGAACGGCGCCGCCGCGATCACACCAGCCAGATGCGCCCCAACCACATGCGCGGCATCGATCATCGTCAACATCCCGGTCACCCCGGATCCGGCGTCGGTGCCATGCGCGGCGTACCGGTCGTAGCCGAGGCGGCTCATCAGCTCGGCCCACATCTGCGCGACTCCGAACAGGTTGAACCCGGCCGGGCCGAGCGGGGTCGAGAACCCATACCCGGGCAGAGACGGTACGACGACATCGAAGGCGTCGGCCGCATTGCCGCCGTACGCGACCGGGTCGGTCAGCCGGCCGATCATCGCCTGGAACTCGACCGGCGACCCCGGCCAGCCGTGGGTCAGGATCAGCGGCAGCGCGTTCGGTTCGGCCGACTTCTGGTGGAAGAAGTGGATCCGCTGGCCGGCGATCTCGGTGGTGAACTGCGGGATCGCGTTCAGCGCGGCCTCAGCGGCGCGCCAGTCGTAGTCGTCGGCCCAGTACGCCGCGAGCTCCCGCAGGTAGCCGACCGGAACCCCGCGGCTCCAGTCGTCGACCGCCGGTGTGACCGGCCAGCGCGCCGACCGCAGCCGGGCCCGCAGGTCGTCGACCTCGGTCTGCGGGATCTCGATGGTGAAGGGCTGGATCTCCGTGTTTGTCGTCATGTCCCCAACGGTAGGAACAATTGCGGCGGACTTGCTTCCGCAATTATCTGCGACTTTCGCGTGAGATTCTGAGGCCGTGCCGACCCGCCTGGACACCGCCCGGATCCGTGCCGCCCGCGAGGTCATCGACCCGGTCTTCCTCGATACGCCGCTCTACGAATGCGAAGCGCTCGAACCGGAACTCGGCTGCTCGGTCAGCATCAAGCTCGAGACCGCGAACCCGGTCCGCAGCTTCAAGGGCCGCGGTACCGAACTCGTCGCCGCTCAACTGACCGGCGACGCCGCGGTCTGCGCCAGCGCCGGCAACCTCGGCCAGGCCCTCGCCTGGTCCGGCCGCAAACGCGGTCTCGACATCACCGTCGTCGCGTCCCGGTTCGCGACCCCCGCCAAACTCGACCGCATCCGCGCCCTCGGCGCGACCCTCGAATTGGTCGACGGCGACCACGAACTGGCTCGCGACCGCGCCGCCGAGATCGCTCGCTCGACCGGCATCCGACTCGTCGAGGACAGCCTCGACCTCGAAACCTGCGAAGGCGCAGCCACGATCGGCCTGGAGTTGGTCGACATACCCTTCGACACCGTCCTCATCGCCCTCGGCGGCGGCGCGATGGCGACCGGCATCGGTCACGTCCTGAAGGACCTTGCCCCCGGCATCGAGGTCGTCTGCGTCCAACCGGCGGGCGCTCCGGCGATGACGTTGTCCTTCCGCGAGCAGCGCGTCGTCACCACCGAGTCCGCCAACACCATCGCGGACGGCGTCGCCGGACGGCGCCCGATCCCCGAAGTACTGGCTGACCTCCTGCAGGTCGCCGATGACGCCGTACTAGTCGAAGAGTCGTCGATCATCGCCGGCGTCCGACTGCTCCACACCCACGCCGGCCTCGTCGCCGAACCCTCCGCCGCCCTAGGCCTGGCCGCCCTTCTCGAAAACCCCACCCGCTTCGCCAGCCGCCGAGTAGCCACCATCATCTGCGGCAGCAACGTGAACCCACCCGACCACCACCGCTGGATTCAGACCGACCGATAAACGCGTGGCGAGGACGAGCGGCAACCCATAGCGTGCGATGCATGTCCAAGGTTGTCGTGCCAGTGACCGTTCGCGACCTGACGCTCGAGGATCTGCCGACCTTGGGGGAGTCTCCATCAAAGCTCACGTCGATGGTCAAGGAACTGGCCCGCGCCCAGGTCGGCGAGGTCGACTACCTGGCCGTCTGCGGACCGTCCGGCCAACCACTGGGCTACGGAGCCGTTGACTACACGAAGCCGGCGGGCGGAGCGACGATCTACCAGCTGACAGTCCTGGGCCCATTCCAATCCTGCGGTATCGGCACGATTCTCATCAGAGCGCTGGAACACAACATCCGCACCCGAGGCATCACCTTCGCCGAACTGGGCATCGATGACGCCAGCCCCCGCCCGCAAGCTCTGTACGAACGCCTCGGCTACACCGTCAGCGGCAGCGAACTCGGCGCATGGGACATCGACACCCCCGACGGCCCGGCCCGCTACGAAACCACCATCACCCTCCTCCGCAAACAACTACTCCACCCACCTGCCTTGGACTCTTTGGACTCCGCGCTCCCGCGGGACATCGTCCGCCAGCTCGAGTCACCGCGCTCAGTGAGCCAGCTCGCCGACGACCTGCAGGTCACGGATGCGCGAGTGCTCTGGTACGTCGAGAAACTGGCGGCGGCCGGTCTTGTCGCGCAAACGGACCATCTCTGGGTGCGAACGCCACTGGGCGTCGACTACCTCGGTACGCCGCAACCAGCCACCGACGACACCACCGTGCTCCCGGGGCGCACCACCTACGACTACCAGCAGGCCTTCGCGGACTCGCAAGCGGGCATGTTCGGCTCCACGTTTGTCCAAGCCTCCGGCGAACACGGCGGCCGAGTCCCACACGCCCGCGCCGTCGAGTTCAACCAGCGCCTCCAGGACCTGATCGCCGAGTACTTCGCCCCGGACCGCATCGACCGGTCCGCCACCCCGAAGTACGGCTTCCACTGGGTGTTGACCCCCACCGACCTCCACCCACTCGACGAGGAGTGAACGCTCGTATGCGCGCCACTGTCTACTTGATCGTCGGCCTGCCCGGCGCGGGCAAAACCACGCACGCCAAACAACTGGAGCTCGAGGCCCCGGCCCTCCGCCTCACCACCGACGAGTGGCAGATCCTGTTGTTCGACTACGAAAATCCGGAGGACCGGCGCGACCTCGTCGAAGGCAAGTTGATCGAGATCGGCATGCGCGCCGCTCAGCTCGGTACCAACGTCATCCTCGACTTCGGCTTCTGGAGCAAGGACGAACGCTCATCCCTGCGCTGGATCGCCGCCGCCGTAGGCGCTCGATGCCAAGTCGTCTACCTCCCCATCGACGCTGAAGAGCAACGCCAACGCATCACGCACCGCTTCACCACCACCCCCGACCAGACCTTCACCATCAGCGATGCCGAGCTGGCCGAGTGGCGAACCGTCTTCGAACCCCCGGACCAAGCCGAACTAGACGGCACCCACCTCGCGCCCGCCCCACCGGACCACCCCACCTGGTCAGCCTGGGCCTCACACCGCTGGCCGTCCCTCCCCGAGCTGGCCGAGAATCCAGTCAGATAAGAACAGCGCCACCTCGACCCGCCGCTCCGCGTCCGCCAGGAACAGTTCGCCGTACAGGCTCTCGACGTCCGGAGGTCCCGCCAGATCCCGGAGATGCGGCCGCACCGAACTGTTCGGCGGCAACGGCCGGTCGTTCGCCGCCCACAGTCCTTCGATCAGAAACCAAGACGTAGTCGACGCAACAAACGCGGCCTTCAACAAGTCTCCGCCCGCGACAGCGACCCGGATCTTCTCCGCCGGATACCGAAGATTCGCGGCGACCTGAGCCCGCTCCACCTCCGAGACCTCGTACCCCGCGAACCGCTCCACAGCCTGCTGCCGCAACCGCGACAGAACTCCAGCCGGGTCGTGGAGGATCCGCCCATCCAAGTACGCATACACGTGCATCGGAGTCTTCTCCAACGCCTCCCGAGCGCCCCGCTCGTCGGCGTACCCCCACTCAACCGGCACCCCACCCCGCACCTCATGCAACGCCGGCCGACTCACCCCGTCCGCGAGAATCACCCGCAGATCAACATCAGTCCCCGCCAACGCATCCCCCCGAGCCACCGACCCCGTCAACAGGACGCCCACCACCTCCTCGTCCCGCTGCGCCTCGGCAACAAGCTCCGCCACCAACTCTTCGTACATTCCCAACCTTTCGCATCACCGCGATGATGTGGTCGTGAGCAACGATCCGCGACTCGTGTTCCTGTTCGACGACTCCGAGGTGCACATCTTCCAGTCCCTCGCCGCTGCCGAAGGCTGGATGGAAGCGCCTGATGTCGTCGACGGCGAATACACCGCCGCCCTGACCGACACCGGCCAGGTCATCAGGATGACGACGACAGCCAACCACGAGGTCGTCCTCGAACTCACTGACGAAACCAACCCCACCAAGCTGCGCCAACTCCTGAGACAACACAGCGCCGAAGCCGGCCAACCAGACACCGACCTCGACCCCATCGACTTCGCCAACCGCTACTGGCAACTCGAATGGGACACCCGTTGGCCCAAATGGCCCCGCTGGCTGGACAAACGACTCCACCCCCACGGCCCAACCCAGGCATAGAACGACTCCACGCCGTACGGCGGTCCGTTCTGTCGGACCGCCCTGGCAGTCTCCACTCCATGCCGATTCCAAGAGCAGCCGCCGTTGTCGTCGACGGTCCCCGCGCCCTCGTGATCAAGCGCTACCTGCGACACCAGTCAGCCGGCGCCTGCGTCATGTGCGAGGCCAGCGCCCACAACACTCCGGACTGCCCTGGCCACCACTACGCCGTACTACCCGGCGGCCACGTCGAACAAGGCGAGACCCCCGAGAACGCAGCCCTACGAGAGCTGACCGAGGAAACCACCCTCACCGCCCGAGTCGACCGCCTCCTGTGGACCGGCCAACACAACGGCAGACCCGCCTCGTACTTCCTGATGACCGAAGTCACCGGCACCCCAGCCCTGTCCGGCGACGAAGCCGAAGCCCAGACCCCCAACAACATCTCCGAACTGATGTGGATCGGACCCAACAAGTTCGACGACCTCGGTCTCTACCCCGCCGACATCAGATCCCCACTGACCGACCTACTCAGCCCGCCACCGCTTTCCTGATCACCTGCACATCCCCATGGAGCAGCGACCTCTCCCGCTCCCAGCCGTCACGTCGCCCCGACTTGTACTGTGTGAGCGGTGGACGTGCTAGGCATTGAGGTCGACCCGTCACTGCTTCACCGCTGGGCCGGCTGGCTCGCGCCGCCCCGTCAGCCCTTCTTCCTAACCCCCACCGAAGCGGCCGAACTCAAGCTCACACCCGAAATCCCCGCCCCCGCCCTATCGCCCGAGCTCCGCGACACCTATGAGTTCTGGAACCTCGCCAACGACCTAGAAGTCGTCTGGCTCGACGAAGCCGCGTTCCACGCTCAGCCGCGCGACGTACGCGCCGAGCTGATCCGAGCCCAGACAAGACACGGCCGAGGAGCAGTACCCACCATCACCGATTGGGCCGACCTCCTCGACGCCCAGGTGCTACGCGACCAGGCCGACGGACACCAATTTGTCTGGTGGCCAACCCTCGTCGAGCCTCACCGAGAAGCCGTCCTCAAACGAGTCGTCAGCGAATGGCAATACCCCTGCCAACGCCTGTCCGTACCCGACGAGATCTGGCACGCCGCCTCAACCATCCTTCCCCAAGCCCGCCCCCTCAGCGGAACCTTCGCCAAAGGCAGCAGAGGAAACCCCTCAGCCAACGGAAGCGCAACCTCCTGCTTCGCCACCGTCATGGCAGCAGCAGGTGCCCAACACCCCGACGACGAGCCCTTCGAATCCTGGCTAACCACTCACAGCACCCCCGAAGGCCACGACGACCTCCCAGGAACCGTCCTCGTCTGGCGCAACTCCCAAGGCAACAACACCCACGCAGCCGTAACCTCGGAGCCGGCTGGGCTCTCCAGGACTAACCCTCCACCGCCACACCCTGAACAACCCAACCTAAAAGCGAAGGTCAGCCGAACGCCACTTCGGTGTCCCAGTACGGCGGCAGGTCGGCGGGTCGCCACGACGGATCGGGACGGAAGTCCGTGTACCGGCCGTCGAACGGGAACCGGCCGGCCTCGATGTCGCCGGTGATGCGCTCGCCGGCGGCGCGGATGCGATCCGCCTCGGCTGCCGTCCAGTACGCCGGATGGTCGACACGCTCGGCCAGTTCGTCCTCGTCCTTCAGCGACCAACTGCGATCCGGCGCGACCAGGATGTCGAGCGCATGATCGAGGACGTCGATCCCGGCCGACCAACGACGTACCGGCGACTCCAGGTTCACGTACCAGCCCTCGAACCGCATCTCCAGGTCGAAGAACCACCACACCGAATGGTCAGCCCCAGGTTCGGTACGGATCAACACGTGTCGGCCATCCCATGGCCGCGGCCAAAGCATGGACGGCGTACAGTCCCGCTCCGCCAGCGACATCTTCCGAATCAACGCGCCGTCCCGAGTGCCCCGCAGCATGCAGTCCGACCCGGCCGCAGTCCAGGTAAGCAACGCCTCCGCGTCATCCCGCACGACCCGCGTAGTCTGCACCGCCGCAATCATCCCGTTGAGGTGCACATCCCGACGAGCAATCGACCGCCCAACAGCAAAAACCATCGCGCCATCGTACGGCCCAAGAGACTTCCCGACTGGTCGCAAACTAGCGCACGCTCACTCGCATCTTCCGCGTCTGCACGAGAGTGCGTTCGCGCTTAGAGTGCCGCCATGGTTGCCCGGATCCCGATCTCAGTCGCTGTCCTTGTGCGCGACGGCCTCGTGCTCCTCGTGCATCGCCATCCATCGCGTCGGTGGTACCCCGATTCCTGGAGCTTCTCCGCCGGCGGACATGTCGAGTCGGGCGAACTGCCTCGCCAAGCCGTCAGTCGCGAATGCCTCGAAGAACTCGGTATCCACATCCACGACCCGCTACCCATCCCGATGACAGTCAGCGATCCGACCCTCGCCGTGCACGCGTTCCTCATCACACGCTGGAACGGAGAGCCTGTCAACGCCGCCCCCGAGGAGCACGACGACCTTCGCTGGTTCCGGCCCACCGAGCTCACAAACCTGAAGATGGCCCACCCAGAGAGCCTGTCAGACCTCCGAAACGCCATCCAGCTCGCAACCGGCTAACCACCCGCCGAGCACCACGAAAGACCCCCGCCAACCACCCGCAGTCACCCGCGGGCGGCAGCCCGCAACGCGCGCGGTAGCGCGCAGAGCTTGGGGTGGGTGGGGCGGCTGCGTAGCACGCGACGAAGGAGTGGGCGTAGCTGCCGCGGGGGAGAAGAGACCCCACCGCGGCGCCCAGCCACAGCAGGGCGAGCGAAGCGAGACCCGTAGGGGGTGCGGGTGGCGAAGCCCCCGCCCGCGGCAAGCGAAGCGCAGCCGCACAAATGACGAAGGCGACCCGGTCCGCGCTTTCCGCGGACACGGGTCGCCCATCGACCTTCGTGGAGACGAGGGGACTTGAACCCCTAACCCCTGCCTTGCAAAGGCAGTGCTCTGCCAGTTGAGCTACGCCCCCGTGGTGGGGTGGTCAGCGGCCCGGGGTGACCGGGTCGACGGCCTCGGCCCAGAGGTCCTTGTCGGCGCGGGACTGCTGGGTCTTCTTGTAAGCGAAGTATCCACCGATGCCGGCCAGCAGCACCAGCAGGATCTTTCTCAGCACCGGGACTCCTCGGATCGGGGGTTTCACGATCTGGTGGGCCTAACTGGATTTGAACCAGTGACCTCTGCCTTATCAGGGCAGCGCTCTAACCAACTGAGCTATAGGCCCGTATCTACGGGGTCGAACCTGGGAGAGATTACCGCACCAGGTGCCTGTCTCCCAAACCGGTTCCGGCCGGGCCCACCAAGGCCCGGCCGGAAGGGGTCAGTCCTCTGAGGCGAGCGTGACTTCGAGGCCGCCGAGGAGGGTGGCGGCGATGTTGTAGAGGAAGGATCCGAGGGTGGCCAAGGCCGTGATGATCAGCACATCGGCGCAGGCGAGCAGGGTGGTGAAACCCATCACCTTGCCGGTGTTGATGTAGTTCTCGATCCGGAACGGCTCGGTGTTCGGGTTGCCGAGGACCTCGGTGACGGTGCTGTTGATGTTCTCGAAGACGCCGGCGGCGCCGATCGCGGACCAGACGATGAAGACCGCGACCCAGGTGACGATGCCGAAGGCGATCGAGAGCAGGAACGCCGTCTTCATGACCGACCACGGGTCGATCCGGGACATCCGCAGCCGGGCCTTGCGGGTCTGGCCCTTCGCGGACGCCTTGGCGTCCCCGAGCTCGACGCTCTCGCTGTCGGACTTGCTGGTGACAGCGGCGGCCTTGTCGAGGACGGCCTGACGGGCCGCACTCACCTTGTCACCGAACGACTCGGTCTTACCGCCGAAGGTCCCCGGCTTGTCACTGCGCCCAGTCAGCCCGTACGACGATCCGCCGTCAGCAGGCTTGCCCGCAGCCGGCGTCGCGGTCGGCGACCACGGTTCCGGGCGGCCCGGCGTACTGGGTGCTTGGGTGGGCCGGGCGGTGCTGGGCTGGGCCCCCGGACGGACCGGCAGCTGCTGTGCGGGGCGGGCCGGCGCTCCGGCCGTCCCGCCCGGTCGCTGCTGCTGCGGGCGGAGCTCACTGGCCGGCCGCTGCGTGCTCGGCGGCGGCGTGGCGGCTCGGCCGTTGCCACTGGGGCGGCCGTTGCCGGATTGACCGTTGGAGGTCGGAGTGGCCGGTGTGGACTGCTTCCCGCCCTGCGCGGGGCGCTGAGACTTGGAGCTGTCCGCACCTTCGGGCCAGGTCGGCCTCGCGCGGTTGGTCATCAGTTACCCTCCTGGCCGGCTTCGTCGTCTTTGACGGTAGCCGCGCCGTTCACATCCGTCGAACGCTCGTCGGTAGTACTGACGCTCCCAGACGGGGTTTCGGTTGTCGAAGCGTCCACATCCTGGGACACGGCCGCCTCGACGCCCTCGGCCTCTTCGGCACCCTCGGCGCCCTCGACGGTCAGGTCGGTGTTCCGGGCGATCGCGACCACGGCATCGGACTCGCCGACCCCGGCGAACCGGACGCCCATCGTGTCCCGGCCCTTGACCGGCACGCTGTCGACCCGGCTACGGACGACCTGGCCGCTGGCCTTGATCGCCAGCACCTGGTCCTCGTCGACGACGATGATCGCGCCGACCAGCGAACCGCGCTCGTCGTTCAGCTTGACCGCCTTGATACCGAGCCCGCCGCGACCCTGCTGCCGGTACTGCGACACCTGCGACCGCTTGGCGTAGCCGGCGTCGGTGACGGTGAAGACGTACTGCGCTTCCTCGTCGTCGCCGGCCCGGATGACCGACATCGACAGCAGTTCGTCACCCTCGCGGAACTTCATGCCGGTCACACCCGAGGTGGCCCGGCCCATCGGGCGGAGCTGCTCGTCGTTCGCGGTGAAGCGGATCGACTGGCCCTTGCGCGAGACCAGCAGCAGGTCGTCGGCCGCACTGGCCACGTCGGCGCCGATCAGCTCGTCGTCGTCCTCGCGGAAGTTGACCGCGATGATGCCGCTCTGCCGGGCCGAGTCGTAGTCGGTCAGTGCCGTCTTCTTGACCAGGCCCTTCTTGGTCGCGAGCACCAGGTAGTCGGACTGCTCGTAGTCGCGCAGCGTCAGCACCTGCGCGATGTCCTCGTCCGGCTGGAAGGAGAGCAGCCCGGCCACGTGCGAACCCTTGGCGTCGCGCGCCGACTCCGGCAGCTGCCACACCTTGGCCCGGTAGACCCGGCCCTTGGTGGTGAAGAACAGCATCCAGTGGTGGTTCGTGGTGGCGAAGAAGTGGTTGATCTCGTCCTCGGCCCGCAGCTGCGCACCGCGGACGCCCTTGCCGCCGCGGTTCTGCGTCCGGTAGAGATCCGCCTTGGTCCGCTTCGCGTAACCGCCGCGGGTGATGGTGACCACGACGTCCTCGTCCGGGACCAGGTCCTGGACGGACAGGTCGCCGTCGGCCGCGATGATCTCGGTACGACGCTCGTCGCCGTACCGCTCGACGATCTCGGCCAGCTCGTCGCGGACGATGTTCCGCTGCCGGACCGGGTCGGCCAGGATGTCCTCGAGGTCGGAGATGATCGCTTCGAGCTCGGTGAGCCGGTCGACGATCTTCTGCCGCTCCAGGGCGGCCAGCCGGCGCAGCTGCATGTCGAGGATCGCCTGGGCCTGGATCTCGTCGATCTCCAGCAGGCTCATCAGGCCCTGGCGCGCGTCTTCCACGTCGGGGCTGCGGCGGATCAGCGCGATGACCTCGTCCAGCGCGTCCAGCGCCTTCACGTAACCGCGGAAGATGTGCGCGTTCTTCTCGGCCTCGCGCAGGCGGTACCGGGTCCGCCGCTGGATGACCTCGATCTGGTGGTCGATCCAGTGCGTGATGAACAGGTCGAGGCTGAGCGTGCGCGGTACGCCGTCGACCAGCGCCAGCATGTTGCAGCCGAAGGTGTCCTGCAGCTGGGTGTGCTTGTAGAGGTTGTTCAGTACGACGCGCGGCTGGGCGTCACGCTTGAGCACGATCACCAGGCGCTGGCCGGTCCGCGACGAGGTGTCGTCGCGGATGTCGGCGATGCCGGTCATCTTGCCGGTGTTCACCAGCTCGGCGATCTTCTGCGCCAGGTTGTCCGGGTTGACCATGTACGGCAGCTGGCTGACGACCAGGCTGGTCCGGCCCTTGGCGTCTTCCTCGATGTCGACCACCGCGCGCATCGTGACCGAGCCACGACCGGTGCGGTAGGCGTCGTCGATGCCCTTGTAGCCGACGATCAGGGCGCCGTTCGGGAAGTCCGGGCCCTTGATGTGCTCCATGCACGCGGCCAGAACTTCTTCCTGGGTGGCGTCCGGGTTCTCCAGGCACCAGTTCGCCGCGGCCGCGACCTCGCGCAGGTTGTGCGGCGGGATCTGGGTCGCCATCCCGACCGCGATGCCGGCCGAGCCGTTCACCAGCAGGTTCGGGAAGCGGCTGGGCAGGATCACCGGCTCCTGAGAGCGGCCGTCGTAGTTGGGGCGGAAGTCGACCGTCTCCTGGTCGATGTCGCGCACCATCTCCATCGCCAGCGGGGCCAGCCGGCACTCGGTGTACCGCATCGCGGCCGCCGGGTCGTTACCCGGCGAACCGAAGTTGCCCTGGCCCTGGATCATCGGCGCCCGCATCACCCACGGCTGCGCGAGCCGGACCAGGGTGTCGTAGATCGCGGAGTCACCGTGCGGGTGGTACTGACCCATCACGTCACCGACGACGCGCGAGCACTTGGAGAAACCGCGGTCCGGCCGGTAGCCGCCGTCGTACATGGCGTAGAGGATCCGGCGGTGCACCGGCTTGAGGCCGTCGCGCACCTCGGGCAGCGCGCGGCCGACGATGACGGCCATCGCGTAGTCCAGGTACGACTGCTGCATCTCCGTCTGCAGATCGAGGGGCTCGATCCGGTCGTGTCCAGGAGAAATGGGGGTCTCGGTCATCTGATGCTCGTCCCGTTCGTGTCAGACGTCGTACGTCGCTGAAGTCGGCGCTGGAGTGGTCGCGGCCCCACACCTGCGGGGCCGCGGCACTCAGATGTCAAGGAACCGGACGTCCTTGGCGTTGCGCTGGATGAAGTTCCGGCGGGCCTCGATGTCGTCACCCATCAGGGTGGCGAAGGTCTCGTCGGCCCGGGCGGCATCGTCCAGGGTGATCTGCAGCAGCACCCGGTTGGCCGGGTCCATCGTGGTCTCCCACAGCTCCTGCGCGTTCATCTCACCCAGACCCTTGTAGCGCTGGATGGCGTTGTCCTTGGGCAGCTTCTTGCCGGCCTCGACACCGGCCTCGAGCAGGCCGTCCTTCTCCCGCTCGGTGTAGGCCAGCTCGTGCGGCTGGTTGCTCCAGCGGATCTTGTACAGCGGCGGCTGCGCAGCGTAGACGTGGCCACGCTCGATCAGCGGCCGCATGAACCGGAACAGCAGGGTGAGCAGCAGCGTCCGGATGTGCTGGCCGTCGACATCGGCGTCGGCCATGATCACGATCTTGTGGTACCGCAGCTTCTCCTCGTCGAAGTCCTCGTGGATACCGGTCCCGAGCGCGGAGATGATCGCCAGTACTTCGTTGTTCTGCAGAACGCGGTCGATCCGGGCCTTCTCGACGTTCAGGATCTTGCCCCGGATCGGCAGGATCGCCTGGTACTTCGGATCCCGGCCACCCTTCGCGGAGCCACCGGCCGAGTCACCCTCGACGATGTAGACCTCGCACTCCTCCGGGTTGGTCGACTGGCAGTCGGACAGCTTGCCCGGCAGCCCGCCGCCACCCAGCAGACCCTTGCGGTTGCGGGCCAGGTCGCGCGCCTTGCGAGCGGCGATCCGGGCACTCGCGGCCGCGGTGGCCTTGCGGATGATCTCGCGGCCCTCCTGCGGGTTCTGCTCGAACCAGGCGCCGAGCCGGTCGTTCACGACCCGCTGGACGAAACCCTTGACCTCGGTGTTGCCGAGCTTGGTCTTGGTCTGGCCCTCGAACTGCGGGTTGCCCAGCTTGACCGAGATGATCGCGGTCAGGCCCTCGCGGATGTCGTCACCGGTGAGCCTGTCCTCCTTCTTCTTGATCATGCCCTGGTCCTCGCCGAACGAGTTGACCAGTGAGGTGAGCGCGGCCCGGAAGCCTTCTTCGTGGGTGCCGCCCTCGTGGGTGTTGATCGTGTTCGCGAAGGTGTGCACGGACTCCTGGAAGGAACCGCTCCACTGCATCGCGACCTCGAGGCTGAGCGAGTTGTCGGCCTGGGCGGCCTCGAACGCGATCACGTCGCGGTGCACGGTCTCGCGGATGCCGGTCAGGTACTTGACGTAGTCGACCAGGCCCGCGTCGTACTTGAAGGACTGCTCGACCGGGTTGCCGTCCTCGGTGTGGTCCGGCCGCTCGTCGCGGATGACCAGCTCGAGGCCCTTGTTCAGGAACGCGTACTCGCGGAAGCGGGTGGTCAGCGTCTCGTACGAGTAGACCGTCGTCTCGAAGACGTCGGCGCTCGGCCAGAAGGTGATCGTGGTGCCGTCGGAGTCCGATGTGCCGACCTCGGCCAGGTCGGCGTCCGGGACGCCGACGGTGAAGGACTGGGTGTAGACCTTCGCGTTCTTGTGGACGTCGACCTGGAGCCGGCTGGACAGCGCGTTCACGACCGATACACCCACGCCGTGCAGACCACCGGAGACCTTGTAGCCGCCGCCGCCGAACTTGCCGCCGGCGTGCAGGACGGTCAGCACGACCGTGACGGCCGGCTTGCCCTCGGACTCGACGATGTCGACCGGGATACCGCGGCCGTTGTCGACGACGCGGACGCCGCCGTCGGGGAGCAGGGTGATGACGATCTTGTCGCAGAACCCGGCCAGCGCCTCGTCCACCGCGTTGTCGACCACCTCGTAGACCAGGTGGTGCAGTCCCCGCTCACCGGTTGATCCGATATACATACCGGGCCGCTTGCGGACTGCGTCGAGACCTTCGAGGACCTGGATCGCGCTGGCGTCGTACTCCTTCTCGACGACGCTGGACTGGATCTCGGTCAGCAGTGCTTCTTCTGGTACTGCTGCTTCTGCGATGCCGGTGCTGTCTGCGGACGTTGTTTCGTCGATCTCGGTCGGCTCGTCGGTCACCGGCTGTTGTCCTCCTCGGACCCCGCGTTCGCGAGGCATCGCGGCACAGTGGAAGCCGCCTCTACAGTGTTGTTAGGGGCACGGCTCGTCGTACTGGGTCCATCTTACCCGTCGACCGAAGCAGAACCTGCCACCAGCCGCCTGAAACTCACCTCAGGGCGTCTTTTCGCCCTCCTCGCCATGTCCCCTCTCGCGGGTGGGGGGCCGGAAAGCGCTCACGGGCGCTCAGTGGCCTCCGGTCGTTTGACCACTGACTCGGTACGGCGAGGTGGCCACGGACCGGTCCAGACCGCCCCGCGCGCACCCGCTGCCCCTTAGGATCGCTGCCGTGGAGAGTCTCGACGACGTCATCGACGACCTGATCGCCGACCGGGTGATCCGCCGGCACCGGCGGACCTGGCTGATCGTCATCGGCGTCGTCATCGCCGCGGCGCTGCTGGTGCTGGCCACCGGCGGCTGGAAGCAGCGGGTCGGCCGGGCCGTCCCGACCTATGACGCACCGGCGACGGTGGCGGCCGGTCGGTTCGAGTTCAGCTTCACCAAGGCCGAGATCATCCGGGAGCCGAAGACCGAGTACTCCGCCGCCAAGGCCGAGCTGCGGGTCTACTTCGACGTCCGCAACATCGACACCGAGGAACACGCGAGTACCTCGGTCCGGAACGAGGTACTGCGGATGGTTCCGGGCGGCGGCGCGGATCTGGTGAAGTCCAACGGTGCCAGTTGCCGCGGTGAGACGGGCTGGGCGATCGTGCCCGGCCTGCCGCCGGAGAGCTGTTTCACCAAGTTCGAGATCGCGCCCGACTTCGCCGCGGACCAGATCGAGGTCGGCATCCTCGGTGAGCAGTACATCTCCGACAACGGGCTGATCGGTGCGAACGAGGACCCGTACTGGCAGCAGCCGAAGGCGGCCGCGGTCGTCCGGATGAAGCCGACCGTGGTCGTCAAGGAGGAGAAGTAGGAGTGAAGCTCTACCGCCCCGCGACCGTCCTGGTCGGCGTTCTCTTCATCCTGATCGGCGGGCTGACCCGCCTGGCGACACCGGACCAGGTGTTCGAGGAACAGAACATGATGGTCAGCAGCGGCACGATCGGCCAGCCGCTCGAGTTCGGGAAGCAGGCGTCGATCACGGTGGTGCGGATGCAGCTGGCCAAGTCGGTGCTGGATGCGAACTCGCAGTCCGACGACAAGCCGATCGAGACCAACGGTGTCTTCGTCGCACTGGAGTGGCAGACCACTCCGGGCGTCGACAAACCGGACAACCCGGGGCCCAAGCTGGTCTCGGACGGGGGCGCGGTGTTCGCCCCGATCCCGCTGACGTACTCCGGGATCGAGTTCGGCGCTTCCGGCTTCACCGTCTCCGGAGCCATCGTGTTCGAGGTCGATCCGGCCGAGCTCAAAGGTCTGACGCTCCAGGTCCGGCCGGGACAGCTCTGGAACGTGCTGAACCGGATGGTGTCGGTCGACCTCGGCATCCCCGGCGAGGAGAGCGCTCAGCGACTCGTCGACGGCGCCACGGACCTCTACCAGATCCCCGAGCGGGAAACCCGGGTGGCCTCATGAGGGGCGCGAACCGGGCCGCCCGGCTGGCGGCCCAGATCTCGTTGCTGCTGGTTCTGCTGGCCACCAGCTGCTTCCTGATGCTGAGGACCTACCTCGGTGACCCCGAGCAGAACTTCAACGACGGTGCGATCAACCACGTCGTCGACAAGGGGCCGGTGACCGTCGGCGGGCTCAGCTGGCAGCTGGACTCGATGACCGTCTACACCCGGCTGGTCGACACCGAGGGTGAAGAGATCTCGATCGACCAACCGGCCGGTTCGGTCATCGTCGTGGCCCAGCTGCGCGTCACCGCACTCGACGGGTTCCGGCTGAAGAAGGACGGCTTCCACTGTTTCGCCACGCTGCGGGACGACCGCGGGAACAACTGGCAGGCCACCAGCGCCTACAAGTTCGTCATACCGACAAGCTGTTCGGACAGTGACCACCCGGTGGTCCGGAACAAGCCGTACAAGCTCGCCCAGGTCTTCGTCGTACCGAAAGAGGCGCTGTCGCACCTACAGGGTGTCGTGATCGTCAACCGCGACGACTACGAGCGGTTCCTGATCACCGTCTGACCGCGGTGGATCAGGCGGTCGCCGGCACCTTGGCCGCGGCCGCCTGCTCGGCCCGGCGCTCACTGCCGACCGAGATGCAGAGGTCGAACGCCGCCGCCAGCAAGGCGATCCGGATCGGCTCGAAGATCAGGCTGCGGATCAGGTCCGCGATCTCGTGGTTCATCAGGCCCCAGCGCAGACCGTGGATGCCGATCGCGCGCTGAACCAGGACGAACAGCCAGTCGTCACCGAGCAGCCAGACCGTGTAGAGCATGCAGACCACGCCGAGGAAGACCGGACCGACCCGGACCAGCAGGCGGAACGCGTTCAGCGTCGGGTAGAACTTCTCCCGGAATCCGCCGAGGACGAGATCCGGCGCCTTGTTGGTCAGCGCGACGAAGCGGTTCGGCTGCGGCGCCTCGGGGCTGACCCGGCCACCGAGCCGGCGCTCCAGCCCGGTGCCGGTGAAGACGCCGTGGCTGGACAGGACGCGGTGCCCGAAGACCACGGTCGTGATCGCCAGCCAGGTCAGCGGCTCGGCGACACCCATCTTGAACAGCGGCCAGAGCGTCTCCCAGGTGAATCCCCAGAGGAACTGGATGCCGGCGGGCAGCGGGATGTTGATCCCTTCCCAGAAGCCCTTCCACGCGTCCCACCAGTCCACCGACCAGTACCAGAAGCTCCGGTCCTTGAACCAGTCCTTGGCGTCGTTGATCGCGTACGAGGACACGACCACGGTCAGCAGCAGGAAGAACGACTCGGCCCAGACCTGAACGAACTTGACCGGGCGGCTCGGCCACTTGTCGTCGACCGCCTGCAGGGCCCTTCGCAGTACCAGCAGGATGAAGATCGCCGGCAGGTACTTGTGCCAGGCGCCGTTGTTCAGCTCGAAGAATGCCGCGCCGGCCTGCATGCCGCGCTCCACGCCGTTGCTGGCCGACAGCTCGGTGACCTGCTGCTCGAGGAAGCCCCACGCCGACCAGACCGCGACCAGCGGCAGCAGCGTGAGCGCCACCAGCTCCATGAAGCCCTGCTGCGTCGGGTCCGAGGTCTCCTCGGACTTGTTCCGGGCGGCGTCACGCCAGCGGTACAGCGAACTCGCACAGGTCCGGATCATGCCGATCGAGGCGGTGATCTGGATCAGCACACCGACCGCGAAGACACCGACGCCCAAGCTGCCGTGCGCGTGCTCGTCCAGCCAGATAGCGGCCCGCGTACCGGCCTTGAAGCCGACATAACCGACCAGCCACCAAGTGGTCAGAGGCAGCAGATTCCGCCACCAGAGCCGGAAGGTGTCTCCGATCAGCTGGACCATCTCACGGAAGCCATCGACCAGGGTGCGCATCGCGCAAGATCCTAGGGCATCCGGAGGGCCGACTATTCGTTCGGGAACCTGATGTGTCAGCCGTAGGTGTCGCGGGGGCCTCGGCCGCCGCGGACGGTGCGGGGGCCACGGCGCCAGCTGGGGGCGTGTGGGCCCTGGACGTTGACCTGGGTGACGGTGCCGTCGCCGAGTTCGGCGTTCAGACGGCGGACGAGGTCGGGGGCGAGGAGTTTGAGCTGGGTCGCCCAGGCGGTGGACGAGGTTCGGACGGTGAGGATGTTGTTCTCGTAGGACTCCGGCGTGCAGTGCTGGGCGGTCTCCGGGCCGACGATGGACGGCCAGCGCGCCATCACACCGTGTACGGCGACGTCCACCTCCCAACCCTGGTCGCGCATCAGCCGGCCGAGGGTGTTGGTCAGCTTCTGCGGGTCGCGGTCGTCGGGGCGGGCGCCACTGACCTGGGCGCCCTCGATCCGCGGCCGACGGCGGCGCTTGACCGGCTTGAAGCCGCCGTTCGCCGCCTGCTGCTTGAGCCGGCCGGCGAGGGATTTCGCCAGGTCCAGTCCCTGCTTGTCGTGCTCTTCGTCCACCGGGAGCTCCGGAGCGACATCGCTCTCGTCGTCGCTCTCAGAGGACTTCCGGGGTTCAGGCACGACGGACGGTCCCGTCGCCTACGTCGAAACGCACTCCACTGAGCTCAGCGGGCACGTCCGCACCCACCGCCGCAGTCACCAGCACTTGCTCGGCCGGGGCGACCAGCTCGGCCAGCCGGTTCCGGCGACTGGTGTCGAGCTCGGCGAACACGTCGTCCAGGATCAGCACCGGTTCACCCCCGTCCGCCCGCAGCAGCTCGTACGACGCCAGCCGCAGCGCGAGTGCGTACGACCAGGACTCACCGTGACTCGCATACCCCTTCGCAGGCAAGTCCCCGAGACCCAGCACGACGTCGTCGCGGTGCGGGCCGACCAGCGACACCCCGCGATCCAGCTCGTCCTGACGCTTCTCGTGGACGGTCGCGAGGATGACCTCGGCAAGCTGTTCGCGGGACGTGACACCGGGTTCGAGCGGAACCGACGACTTGTACTCGAGCCGCGCATCACCCTTGCCTCGGGCAACTGCGTCGTACGCGTCGGCTGTCAACGGACGCAGGGCTTCCAGCAGCTCCAACCGCGTCGCCAGCAACTCGGCGCCAGTGCGAGCCAGGTTCGAATCCCACACCTCGAGGGTGCGGAGCTGTCCCTCGGCGGCGCTGGTCCGGTTCTGCCGGCGAGCCTGCGAAGCGCTGCGCAGCAACGAGTTCCGCTGCTTCAGCACCCGGTCGTAGTCCGAGCGAACGCCAGCCATCCGCGGCGTGCGCAGGGTCAACAGCTCGTCCAGGAATCGCCGCCGTTCCGACGGATCACCCTTCACCAGCGCGAGGTCTTCCGGCGCGAACAGCACCGTCCGGAGCAATCCGAGCACTTCCCGTGGCCGCGGTACCGGCGATCGGTTGATCCGGGCCCGGTTTGCCTTCCCAGGATTGATTTCCAGCTCGACCACGACGTCGCGGTCGTACTGGCTCTTGATCTCGGTCCGCACGATCGCGCGGGTGGCACCGGCCCGCACCAGCGGTGCGTCGGTGGCCACCCGGTGCGAACCCAGCGTCGCGGTGTAGTGGATCGCCTCGACCAGGTTGGTCTTGCCGTGCCCATTGGGCCCGACGAAGGCCGTCACACCCGGAGCGAGCTCGACCTCCGCCTGCTGGTAGGACCGGAAGTCGAGCAGACCCAGGGCGGTGACATACACCTCAGTGCTTGATCGGCGGTGTCGCGTACGACGGGTCGGCCGCGTCGGCGTCCTTGACGGCGTGCCCACCGAACTGGTTGCGCATCGCGGCGATCGCCTTCATCGCCGGCGAGTCGTCCTGCCGGGACGCGAACCGCGCGAACAGCGCCGCCGCGATGGCCGGCACCGGTACGGCGTGATCGATCGCGGCCTCGACGGTCCAGCGGCCTTCACCGGAGTCGTCGGCGTACCCGCGGATCTTCTCCAGGTGGGTGTCGTCCTCGAGCGCGTTGACCAGCAGGTCGAGCAGCCAGGACCGGATCACGGTGCCCTCGCGCCAGGAGCGGAACGCCTCCGGCACGTTGTCGACGACATCCGCGGCCTCGAGCAGCTCGTAGCCCTCGGCGTACGCCTGCATGATCCCGTACTCGATGCCGTTGTGGACCATCTTCGAGAAGTGGCCCGCGCCGACCTTGCCGGCGTGCACGAAACCGAACTCGCCCTCGGGCTTGAGCGCCTCGAAGACCGGCATCACGGTGGCGACGGTGTCCTTGTCGCCGCCGCACATCAGGGCGTAGCCGTTCTCGAGACCCCAGACGCCGCCGGAGACACCGCAGTCGACGAACTTGATGTCCTTCTCGGCGAGCTGGGCCGCGCGCCGGGTGTCGTCGGTCCAGCGGCTGTTACCGCCGTCGATCACGATGTCGCCGGGCGACAGCAGCTCGGCCAGCTCGGTGACGACCGGGTCGATCGCCTGCACCGGGACCATCACCCAGACGACCTTCGGCTGGTCCGTCGCGGTCAGCTTCCCGACCATGTCGGCCAGGTCCTTGGCGTCGGAGATCTCCTGGTTGTGGTCGAAGCCGACCACGGTGTGGCCGGCGTTGCGGATCCGCTGGCGCATGTTGCCGCCCATCTTGCCGAGACCGACAAGGCCGAGCTCCATCGTGAATCCCCTTGTTCTGTTGGCGTTCAGCTGTTCAGGCGGACCGGCATCAGCACGTACCGGAACTCGCTGATCGGGTCACCGTCGAAGTCTCGCACGCCGGTCAGCTCGGCCGGCTTGGTGGCCTGGGTGAAGGCCAGGTGGGCGACCGGCGTACCGATCGCGCCGAGGCCGTCGAGCAGGTACGTCGGGTTGAAGCCGACCGTGACCGGATCGCCGACGACCCGCGCCTCGATGGATTCCGAAGCCTGCGCCTCGTCACCGCTACCGGCGTCGAGCGTCACGCTGTCCTCGGCGAACGTCAGCCGGACCGGTGCGTTCCGCTCCGCGACCAGGGCGACGCGCTTGACGGCCTCGACCAGTACGGCGGTCTCGATCCGGACGCGGGTCGCGATCGCGGCGTCGGTCGGGATGATGCCGCGCACCTTCGGGAACTCGCCGTCGAGCAACCGGGTGGTGGCCCGACGGTTGCCACCGGAGACCTCGCCCTCGAAGCCGACGATGCCGTCACCCGTGCCGGGCGCAGCTAGCGAGACCGTGACGTCGGATCCGGTCATCGCCTTCGCCGTCTCGGACAGCACGCGGGCCGGAACCAGCGCGGCGGCCGAGGCATCGGGGGACTCGGGGTTCCACTCGAGCTCACGGATGGCCAGCCGGTAGCGGTCGGTCGCGAGCAGCGAGATCGTGGATCCCTCGATCTCGACCCGCACACCGGTCAGCACCGGAAGCGTGTCTTCACGGCCGGCCGCGGTGACCACCTGCGAGACCGCCTGGGCGAAGACGTCGGCCTTGATGGTGCCACTGGCCGCCGGAAGGTCCGGCAAAGCCGGATATTCCTCTGTGGGAAGCGTTTGGAGCGTGAACCGCGAGCTGCCACAGGTGACCTGTGCCTTGGCGCCGTCCACAGCGAAGTCCACCGGTTGGTTCGGAAGACTCTTGGAGATGTCGGCCACGAGCCGTCCGGAGATCAGGCACTTGCCGGCGTCCGCGACCTGCGCGGGCACGGTGACCCGGACCGAGGTCTCGTAGTCGAAGCCGGACAGGGTGATCTGCCCGTCCTCGGCCTCGACCAGCAGGCCGGCAAGGATCGGAACGCTCGGACGGCTGGGCAAGCTGCGCGCGGCCCAGGCCACCGACTCGGCCAGTACGTCGCGCTCGACGCGAAACTTCACCGCGGGGTGCCTCCTGATTCGGCTGGGTGCCAGGCAGATCCTGCCACGGACACGGGTGGTGTTCGCCCATCGGGGATGACGTGGCGCTTTGGGCGGGTCGCGTCTGCATCGGTTGAAGGGGCCAAATTGATGATGCTGTCAGGTGCTGAAGGGACCAGCCTGACAGGTACCGGCAACCGATGCGAGTCGCGGCCTTCGAGCGGGTTTTCCCCAGGTTGGGCCGTTCGTTCAATTTGTGGACTCAGATTCCTCTACAGGTTCCATAAGGTTCTTAGCACCTGTGGATCCTGTGGGAAACCCGAGACTTCGCAGGTCAGACACCGAATCGGCCTGTGTACGCCGTGTGGACGGCCACCGCTTCGTCTGTGTACGGCCGTGGATGAACTTTTCTGTCCCCACAGGGCGTCCACAACACACACCGAGGTTTCCCACAGTTTTCCACAGCTGTGTCCCCAACCTGTGTGGCCAATCGGTGTGCACTGCTCTACTGCTGCTTCGCCTGGTGTTTGATCCGGTTCGTCAGCTCGGTCACCTGATTGAAGACCGAGCGACGCTCGGACATGAGTTGGCGGATCTTCCGCTCGGCATGCATGACGGTGGTGTGGTCGCGGCCGCCGAACTGCTGCCCGATCTTCGGCAGCGACAGGTCGGTCAGCTCACGGCACAGGTACATGGCGATCTGGCGCGCGGTCACCAGCACCCGGCTCCGGCTCGAACCGCAGAGGTCGTCGATCGACAGACCGAAGTACGAGGCGGTCTGGCCCATGATCATGCTGGCCGTCACCTCGGGCTTGCTGCCTTCGGGGATCAGGTCCTTCAGCACGATCTCGGCCAGGCTCAGATCGACCGGCTGCCGGTTCAGGCTGGCGAACGCGGTGACCCGGATCAGTGCGCCCTCGAGCTCACGGATGTTGGTCTGCACCTTCGACGCGATGAACTCGAGCACCTCGGGCGGCGCGGTCAGCCGTTCGGTGGCGGCCTTCTTCCGCAGGATCGCGATGCGGGTCTCGAGGTCGGGCGGCTGGATGTCGGTGATGAGTCCCCACTCGAACCGGTTCCGCAGCCGGTCCTCCAGCGCCTCCAGGCGTTTCGGCGCGCGGTCGGAGCTGATCACGATCTGCTTGTTCGCGTTGTGGAGGGTATTGAAGGTGTGGAAGAACTCTTCCTGGGTCTGGATCTTGCCCTCGAGGAACTGGATGTCGTCGATCAGCAGTACGTCGACATCGCGGTACCGGCGCTGGAACTGGGACGCCTTGTCGTCGCGGATCGCGTTGATGAAGTCATTGGTGAACTCTTCACTCGACACGTACCGGACGCGGGCCCCGGTGTAGAGGCTGCGGACGTAGTGACCGATCGCGTGCAAGAGGTGGGTCTTGCCCAGGCCTGAGTCGCCGTAGATCAGCTGCGGGTTGTACGCCTTGCCCGGTGCCTCGGCGACAGCGACCGCGGCTGCGTGCGCGAACCGGTTCGAGCTGCCGATGACGAAGGTCTCGAAGGTGTACTTCGGATTCAGCCGTGCTTCACCCTGCGCCTCTGTGGCCGGCTGGGCCGGTGCAGGTGCACCGGGTGGTCGGCTGTCCGGGCCGGACTGGTGACCGAACGGCTGCTGCGCCGGCTGGGCGAACGGCTGGTTCGGCTGCGGGGCGTACTGCTGGGCAGCGGGCTGCTGCTGCTCGTACGACGGTGCCTGATCCGGTCGCGGCTGCGGTGTCGGCTGCGCGTAGTGCTGCTGGTTGCCCTGGTCGGGATCGGTCAGCGCGGACTGGATGGTCGGCTGGTACGAACCCTCGGTCCGCAACGGCTCGCGCACCACCGGCGGTGCGGGCGGTGCCTGCGGCTGGAGCTCTGGGTCGAGGGACGGGTCGACGGTGACGGCGATCCGGATGTCCCGGCCGAAGCTCTCGGACAGGATCCGCTCGAGGTCGGGCCGCAGCCGGGTCTCGAGCTGACCGCGGGTGAAGTCATCGGGTACGGCGACGATCGCGGTGCTCTCGTGGAGTGTGACCGGGCGCGAGTTGGTCAGCCAGGCCCGCTGGTTCGGCGGCAGGCCGGCCAGCACTCGGGTCCAGGCATCGCCGAGGTCCATCACGGGTGCAACCGCTTCGGTGCGAACGGGCACCTCGACCCGCGGTGCTGCGGTGGGGTTGCTTGCGATGATGCCTTCGGCCTCTGCACGTCCATCACCCTCGTTCCGCCTCGGTCCGGAGACCGGTCCACCGCTGACACCCCAGTCGGGTGCCGTGTTCGGTGTCGCGCCAGGTGTTGCACTTGCTACCTGCACGGGCGCCGGCTCAGGTGCCCGCTCGATCAGTTGCTCAGGTACCCGCTCGGGTGCTGGTTCCACCGGAATCGGCTCGGGCTCGGGGTCCGGGTGGTGCTGGTCGCTGCTCCAACTCGCGGTCTGATCGGTACGCCAGCCCGCGCCCGCGACGGACGGTGCGGGCGCGAAGTACGACGTACTGGTCGGTTGCTCGGGCAGTGCCGGGGTCTCCTCGACTGGCCGATCGCGCGGGGCCAGTGGTTCGGGCATCGGGATCGGCAGCGAGGGACTGAGGTGGGTCTCCGGCTCGGGCCGGCGTGGGGCCGGCGGCGGGACCAGGAAGTCGAGCTGATCGGGAGTCGGGGCCGGCGGAAGCTCGGAGCGGAAGTCGGTGGTGGGCTCGGGACGCAGGTCGGCGCTCGTCGTACCGGGCTGTTCGTCGATGCTGAGGCTGTACCGGTTCAGCGGCGGTTCGCCGTCACCGCGGTACTTGTCCTCAGGTTGGTCCACTCCTGTGTACTCCGCCGCCGTGTACTCCGTACCGGCGGAATGGTCCTCGACCACGCGTTGCTCCCCGAATTCATCGCTGCGGTGGCCGGTGCCGTCCGGACTGCTCCGGAGTGGCGCGACCTTGGACCCGGCACCGCGCTGTCCACACGGTTGTCCACAGTTGTGAACGACGGCTGGTTCGGGTTGGTTACCGATTGCGGAGTGCGGGACCTCTGGTGTGAGGGGCTGACGCTAACAAGTCTGCCCACGCTGCTTCAAGCCGTCATCCACAGGCTATGGACCCCAAATTGGGGGCAACTTGCGGCGTGTCGGGTAGACGCCGGAGCGTAGTCGTGGTGCGTGGTTGCAGTTCGTGATCAGTCTGATCACTGTGTGACAGGGCAGGCTTCCGGCTTTCGTCCACTACTCTGTCCACAGGGCCTGTGGATAATTCTGGGGATACCTGGTTTGACCTGTCCACAGGCGTCCACGTACCGTGGATCGGTCGGTGTTGAACCGGCCCTTTCGTGCTGCGCTCGCAAGCGTCGCATCCATTGAGTTCTCGAGTAACCGGAGTCATTCCAGTGAGCAAGCGGACGTTCCAGCCGAACAACCGTCGCCGGCACAAGAAGCACGGCTTCCGTCTTCGGATGCGCACCCGTGCGGGCCGCGCCATCATCGCCGCCCGTCGTAACAAGGGCCGTCAGCGCCTCGCGGCCTGAGCGACCCGTCGACGGTGACCACCCCGTGTTGCCTGCGTCGAACCGGTTACACCGGTCCGACGACTTCCGTCGCGCCGTCCGTGCTGGACGGCGAGCCGGTCGGCGCGCGGTGGTGGTCCATTTGCTGTCCCCGGACGGCGTCCGGTCTGAGCCCGCTCGCGTCGGATTCGTGGTGAACAAGGCGGTGGGCAACGCGGTTCTCCGGAACCGGGTCCACCGCCGCCTGCGCGCCGTACTGGCCGCGCGGCTTCCCGATCTGCCGCCGGGCAGTCTGACCGTTGTCCGCGCCCTTCCGTCGTCCGCCTCGGCGTCGTACGACGAACTGGTCGCGGATGTCGACGGCGCGTTGAGCCGGTTGTCGGGCCGGCGATGAGGCTCACTGATGTACTGAGGAATCCCGCGCTGCGTAATCCAGTGCGGGGTGGGATCATCGGCTTCCTCAAGTTGTACCGGCTGCTGATCAGCCCGCTCTATGGGCAGGTGTGTAGGTTCTACCCAAGTTGTTCGGCGTACGCCCTGCAGGCGGTCGAACGCCACGGTGCGGTGCGCGGTAGCTGGCTGGCGGCGAGGAGACTCGCCCGCTGCCACCCGTGGAACCCCGGCGGCTACGACCCCGTTCCACCCAAAGATGTCGACCACCGCGGAGAGACTGTCTCCGCCGATCAGCTCGGTCCGTCGGCGGACGCCGGGCCTGTGCAGCGAGGTGCTTGAGTGATTGATCTGGTTGTCCCCCAGTTCGCCCTGTGGGACGGGATCGTAGACGTTTTCAACGCCGTCATGACGCCGCTGTACTGGGCGGTCTCGGCGCTGCTGGTCGGGTGGCACTGGCTGCTCTCCCAGGTGTTCGACAAGGACAGCGGCTGGGCGTGGGCGCTGTCGATCGCGGGTCTGACGATCGTCATCCGGACCCTGCTGATCCCGCTGTTCGTGCGGCAGATCCGCTCCAGCCGGAACATGCAGCTGCTGCAGCCGAAGATGAAGGAGCTGCAGAAGAAGTACGGCCACGACCGGGAGAAGCTCGGTCAGGAAATGATGAAGCTGTACAAGGACACGGGCACCAACCCGTTCTCCTCGTGCCTGCCGCTGCTGCTCCAGTCGCCGATCTTCCTGGCCTTGTTCCGGGTGCTGGACTACGCCTCGAAGGGCAACGTCCACTCCGAGATCATGCGGCCGTACGTCAGCTCGCTGCAGCACGCGAAGATCTTCGGTGCGGAGATCTCGCAGACCTTCCTGAAGGCGAACGGGCCGGGCGCGACGAACGTCAAGGCCGTCGCCATCGTGCTGATCATCCTGATGACCGCGACGATGTTCATCACCCAGCTGCAGCTGATGCGCAAGAACATGCCGAAGGAGGCCCTCGAGGGCCAGGCGGCGCAGATGCAGAAGATCATGCTCTACGTCTTCCCGATCTTCTTCCTGATCGGTGGCTTCAACTTCCCGATCGGTGTGCTCATCTACTGGTTCGTCTCGAACCTGTGGACGATGGGCCAGCAGTTCTACGTGATCCGCCGCAACCCGGCCCCCGGCACTCCGGCGTACGACGCGATGGAGGCCCGCAAGCGTGAGCACAACAAGCGCGCCGGCCGTCCGGCCGACGAGGGCCTGGCCGGTGCCGGCGACGAGAGCGGCGACACCCTGACCGACCGTCGCCCCGCGCAGCGCCAGCAGCCGAAGCGTCAGTCGCGCAGCGACCGGAAGACCGGCCCTGCTGCTGAGCCGACCGCTGCGGCGAACGGTCAGACCTCGAAGCCCGCGCAGCAGGACGCTGCCAACAAGCCTCAGGCCAATGCTGCCAAGAAGCAGCCGGCCGGCAAGAAGGGATCGGGTGCCAAGCGCCAGCCCGCGGCGAAGACCGCCGCGCAGCGCCGGGCCGCCCAGAAGAAGCCAGGCGGTTCGCGCTGACCGCGCCTGCCGCTGACCTTCTTGCTGTGCCCTTGTTGCGATTGACCCTGGGTCCCCGTGGGGCGGGCCTCGACATGATGAAGGAGTTGCCGTGACCGACGGCCTGGAGAACACCGAGACGGCGAAGCCGACCGCCGCGGACCGACTGAAGGCCCTGGAGGCGGAGAGCGACATCGCCGCCGACTACCTCGAGGAACTGCTCGACATCGCCGACCTGGACGGCGACATCGATATGGACATCGACGGCGACCGGGCCGCGGTGTCGATCGTCGGCGCGGACCTGAAGAACCTGGTCGGTGAGAACGGCAAGGTCCTGGAGGCGCTCCAGGAGCTGACCCGGCTGGCCGTCTACCGGGAGACCGGTGAGCGGTCGCGGCTGATGCTCGACGTCTCGAACTACCGGGCGAACCGGAAGGCCGAGCTGGAGGAGGTCGGCCGCAAGGCGGTCGACGAGGTGAAGGCCTCCGGTACGTCGGTCCGTCTCGACCCGATGACGCCGTTCGAGCGCAAGGTCGTGCACGACGTCGTCGCGGCCGCCGGCCTGACCAGCGAGTCCGAGGGCGAAGAGCCCCGCCGCCGAGTGGTCGTCCAACCCGCATGACCGAAGATTCCGTTTCACGTGAAACGCCGCCGCTCGTGGAGAAGCTTTTTCCGCGGGCGGCGGCGCCGCTTGCGGCCTATGCCGAACTGCTGGCCACCGAAGGAACACTGCGCGGTCTGATCGGCCCGCGCGAGGTACCGCGGCTGTGGGACCGGCACCTCTTGAACTGTGCGGTGCTCGAACGACTGATCCCCGAGGGGGCCTCGGTCGCTGATGTCGGTACCGGCGCCGGCCTGCCCGGCATCGTGCTCGCGATCGTCCGCCCCGATCTGCAGGTCGATCTCGTCGAGCCCCTGCTGCGACGGACCACCTTCCTCGAGGAAGCGGTCGACGCGCTGAACCTCGACAACACGACGGTGGTCCGGGCTCGCGCCGAGGATCTGCCACCGGCGTCGTACGACGTGGTGACTTCGAGAGCGGTTGCTCCGTTGGGCAAACTGGCGGGATGGTGCCTGCCGTTGTGCACCGAGGGAGGACTGATGCTGGCGATGAAGGGATCGTCCGCGGAGGAAGAACTCGAGGCCTCCGAGCGCGAACTTTCGGCGCTGGGTGCAGAGCTTTGGCACATTCATCAACTCGGCACGGATGAACTGGCCCAGCCGACGACTGTGGTGAGTATTGTGGCCGGACGTGCTGCAGGGGGTTCCCGGCGCGGAGGACGCAGGAGGTGAGTGGGTTGGTGAGTCGTGCCCTCGGGTGGCCCGAGAAGAGCACCGGGGAGCCGGGCAAGTCACAAGGCATCGGCTGGCCGACCGACCCCTCACCAACTGACCTCTCACCGGCGGACGTCCTCGTCGCAGACAGCGCCCCTGATGTCCCTCAGGCCGCGGAGCCGACCCCCGCGGAGCCGACCCACGCAGAGTCGGCTGCCGCGGAGTCAGCTCCGGCGGAGTCCGCAGTTGTGGATGCCGTCCCTGCGGAATCGGCGCCGGCCGCGGCCCCCAGCTTTCCGCCAGTTGCTGATGGGTCGGCTCTTCGGGCGGCCGCAGCAAGTGGTCTCGATCTCACTCCGCCGTCGACACCCGATCCCGTTTCACGTGAAACGGAGAGTTCGGGAGATGATGGTGTTTCACGTGAAACGGCGTCCCTGGTCGATGCCGACACTGACCTTTCCGAGTCTCCACCGCCTGTGGATGACGACCGCACGAAACTGCCCTCTTACGCGGGGATTCATCCACAGAGGCCTGTGGATGAAGCTGGGGGCAGACCCGCACCAACCCCCACTGACATCCTCTTCGGGCCAAGTCCCGCACCTATTGGAATGGGCGCTATGACTGCCGCACAGATCGCCGCGCGGGCCACGTCGGACGAGCTTCAGCGACGACTTCTCGAGACTCCGATCGCCGCCGCCACCGAACGGACCCTGCTGGTGAATGAAGGACGCACTATGGGCCGCGAGTTCCCGCTGCCCGCCGAGACCCGGGTCTTCGTTGTCGCCAACCAGAAGGGTGGCGTCGGCAAGACCACCACGACGGTGAACGTCGCCGCCGGCCTGGCGCTGTACGGCGCCCGGATCCTGGTGATCGACCTCGACCCGCAGGGCAACGCCTCGACGGCGCTGGGGATCGACCACTCCGAGGGAACCCCCGGGGTCTACGAGGCGATCATCGAGAACGAGCCGCTGGGCAAGCTGCTCCAGCCGTGCGCCGAGCACCCGGGCATCCAGGTGATCCCGGCGACCATCGACCTGGCCGGTGCCGAGATCGAACTCGTCAGCATCGTGGCCCGGGAGAGCCGGCTGAAGCGCGTCCTGGACGCGCACCTGGCCGAGACCGAGGCCGCCGGCGAGAAGTACGACTACGTCTTCATCGACTGCCCGCCGTCGCTCGGCCTGCTGACGGTCAACGCGCTGACAGCGGCTCGCGAGGTCCTGGTCCCGATTCAGAGCGAGTACTACGCGCTCGAGGGTCTGTCCCAGTTACTCCGCCACATCGACATGGTGAAGTCGCACCTGAACCCGGGCCTGGACGTCTCCACGATCCTGCTCACCATGTACGACGCCCGCACCAAGCTGGCCGGTGAAGTCGCCGCGGAGGTCCGCGGGCACTTCCGGGACGCCGTACTGCGCACCGCTGTTCCGCGCTCGGTGCGGATCTCGGAGGCGCCGAGCCACGGTCAGACCGTGCTCGCCTACGACCCGGCCTCGGCCGGCGCACTGTCGTACCTCGAGGCGTCGCGCGAGATCGCCATGCGGAACAACCTCGAGGGAGCCCGATGAACACCCGACTCGGCCGCGGCCTGGGTGCGCTGATCCCCAGCAATCCCACGCCCGGTACTCCGCAGACGCTCGGCGCCAAGTCCCACTCGATCCCCGGCGCACCGCCGGTGACGAAGCCCGGGCCCGAGCTGGCCGCCGTACCCGGCGCCGAGTTCGCGGAGATCGACGTCGAGAAGATCACCCCGAACCCGAAGCAGCCGCGCTCGGTCTTCGACGAAGAGGCGATGGACGAGCTCGTCCACTCCGTGAAGGAGATCGGCCTCCTGCAGCCGATCGTCGTCCGCCGGCTCGACGGCGACAAGTACGAACTGGTCATGGGGGAGCGCCGCTGGCGCGCCACCCAGGCCGCGGGCCTGACCACGATCCCGGCGATCGTGCGCGACACCTCCGACGACGTCATGCTCCGAGACGCGCTGCTCGAGAACCTGCACCGCAGCCAACTGAACCCCCTCGAAGAGGCAGCCGCCTACCAGCAGATGCTCGACGACTTCGGCTGCACCCAGGAAGTCCTCGCCACCCGCATCGGCCGTTCGCGCCCGCAGATCTCCAACACGCTCCGTCTCCTGAAGCTCCCCGCAGGCGTCCAGCGCCGAGTCGCCGCCGGCGTCCTATCCGCCGGCCACGCACGTGCCCTCCTCGGCCTGCCCAGCGGCGACGCCATCGAACGCCTAGCCCAACGCATCGTCGCCGAAGGCCTATCGGTCCGCACAGTAGAAGAGATCGTCGCCCTAGGCGACATGAACGGCGACGACCCCACCCCCGCCCGCCGCCGCAACAAGCCGGTGGCACCTCGCCTGGTCGACCTGGCGGATCGCCTGTCCGACCGCTTCGAAACCCGAGTAAAAGTCGACCTAGGCAAAACCAAGGGCAAGATCACCGTCGAGTTCGCCTCCATCGACGACCTAGAACGAATCGTCACCCTGATGGACCCCAACAAGCAGACCGACTAGTCCACCCCACGCACCAGCCGACCCCAAGTCGGCCGGCGCGTGCCAAGCCGCAGCACCCGACGCCGAGGGCCGACCGAACTCCTCGGCCGACCACCGTCGGTCAGCCGCACGCAGAGCAGCCGCTCCAAGCACCAACACCCGATACCGCGGGCCTAACGACGCCCTGGCGGCCACCGTCGGTCGGCGGCGTGCTGAGCAGCCGCTCGAAGCCGAGGCGCCCCGACGCCAGGCCCAGCCTCACGCACCAGCCGACCTCAGTCCGCTGGCGCGTGCCACGCAGGCGCCCCAAGCGCCAACCTCCGAGCCGAGAGCCTGCCCGTCGCCACAGCCGACCACGGCCGGCCAGCCGCCTGCTGAGCAGCCGCACCAACCACCGACACCGCAGCCAAAGGCCCAGCCGACACCGAGGGCCTACTGGACGCCGCGGCCGACCACCGCGGCCAGTCAAATGCGGGGTAGCTACTCCAAGCATCAACCGGCGCCGAAGACCCATCTGACGCCTCAGCCGACCAAAGTCGGCCAGCCGCACGCCGAGCGGCCGCTCCGAGCCGCAACACCCGAGCCACATGCCTACCCCGTCCACATGCCTACCCCGTCCGCAGGCCTACTCGACCCCACAGGCCCACCCGACCCTTCAGGCCGACTCGACCCGAGGCCCGACGATCGCGGTCGAGCAGGGTCGTGCCGTCGCGTGACGCGCGCAGCTCGAGACCACATCGGCGGGCAGGCGGTTCGCGTCGCACGGGCAATCGGGGATGAGTGCAATCTGCGGCCGATCTGCAGGTACGGCCCGCGACACGACTCATCGAGTGGGATGACGGGGTCGACGGGTGTCGGCTCGAGGGCGGGTGGGGTCGGGCGGTCGGGCGATGGAGTGACCGAGAGGTGGGGGACCGGGTGGACCGGGTGGTCGGGTGACAACCGAGTGGGTGACCGGGTGGACTGGGCGGTCGGGGCAATGGGCGACCCAGCGAGTGGCCCGGTGGGAGTGCGGGCAAGTCGAGGGTGGTGGGCGGGGCGGCGGCTGTGTGCGGGTCTTGCTTGGGCGTGCTGGGGTGGCGTCTGTGGGCGACTGCCGGTCGGTGAGGGTCGTCCGCGGGTGGAGCGATTCGGGTGGTTCGCGGGGGCTGGAATTCCTCTGGGAGGTTGATTTTGCGGGGCGGGGTGGGGGTGTAGGTTCTGGTGAGGCGTCTGGTTGAGCGCTGAGAATCGTGCTCCCAGAGGAATATCGGCATCTGCCGAGAACGGTAGATATGTCGACAAAGTTACTTGATGACACGCGGCGTGGTTCCACGTGAAACATTGCGGGTTGCTCGGATGAGGTAGGTCGCTGGTAGGTGGGCGGCGGGGGCGCCTAGACCGTCGTACATGTCGGGGACTGGGGACTCGGTGAAGTGGGTTAGGTGGAGGCGAGCTGAAGGACGCGGTGGCCGGCGACGTCACCGGCGGCGGCTATCTCGTCAGCGCCGAGCGCCGAGCCGCCCGCGGCGAAGAAGGCGGCGGGCTGGCCGGGGCGGTCGCCGTGGATCGCGTTCCAGCTGACTCGGTTGGCCGCGGTGATCGCGTGAAGCCGACCGGGCAAATCTGAGCTGGTCGCACGAGGTGAACCGGCTGCGTCCGCGGTTGCTGGCTGAGGCGGGGCGGGTGCGTTTGCGGGGGCCGCGTGGCTGGGGTTGCTTGTGGTGACTTCACGAGGGTGGGCGGGCGCGCTTGTGGTGGTCTCGTGGGGGCGGTCGGGGGTGTCTGCGGGGTTCATGCTCCGACGGTAGGAGGGGGAGCATGAAGGGCGCAGGGGGTTAGCGGCCCTGGAGTTCGTGGGTGGTTTTGCGTTCGGCGTAGAAGCTGAGGAAGGGGATGGTGCCGGCTACGGCCATCAGGACGAGGCGGGGGAGGGTCCAGCGGACTCGGCGGAAGAGGTCGAAGGTGGCTAGCAGGTAGACCACGAAGAGGAAGCCGTGCAGGGGGCCGATGACGTTCATGGCGGCGGGGTTGTCGGCCAGGTACTTCAGGGGCATGGCGACGAACAGGAGCAGCAACAGCATCACGCCGACGATGTAGGCGATCACCCGGTAGCGGGTCAGCGCGCCGCGGACGGCGGGGGTGAGCTGCGGGCTGGCGGTGGCGGGGTCTGCGGGTGAAGTCACGCTGAAACGGTACCGCTCGATGCCACGGACTCGGTCGGCCGGTCCTGGTCGGGGAGGTCCTCGTCGTCCTCGGCTGAACCGCGGTGGGCGTCGAGGACCATGCGGGCCCACATCCACAGGGTGAAGGCGGCGAAGATCCACCACTGGAAGGCGTACGCCACATTGCGCAGACCGGCGTGATCGGTCGGGGGAGCAGGCGGGGTGACGGCAGCAGGCGCCGGCGACGGGACGGTGCCCGACTCCAGCGAGGTCTGTACGACGAAGGCGTCGTACAGACGGTAGTCGACCATGTGCACGAGCGTGGGGATCCGCAGCGACGAGAGCACCCGCCCGCGCGCTGCATCACCGGATGAGTCAGCGGCCTCGGACGCCACCACCGAACCGGACAACTGCACCGGACCGGTCGGAGCCACAGCGGCGGGGTCGTTCACCGACGCAACCCAACCGCGAACGACCATCACCGCACCGCTGTCGAGCTTGACCGGGCTGACTACCCAGAAGCCGTTCTGCGAGCCGTTCCGCCGGTCGGTGATGAAGACCTGATCCGCGGCAGGACCCCAAGTGCCGGCGACCGTCACGCGCCGACCAACAGCCTTCGCCGGTAGTCCCTCGTCAACGGAGAACAGCGACTGCAGCGGGATCGGTGCTGCCAGTGCCTGCTTGGCGGTGGCCTCCGCGGTCTTCGACCGGTACACGTCGAGCTGCCACACACCGAGGACAGACATCACCCCCGCGATCGCGAGGGCGAGCAGCAGCAACGCGGTCCAGCGCGGCGAGAGCGCCGTTCGCCAGAGGGGTCGTTCCGGGTTCATCTCAACGAGCCGCGGCCGCAGCCAAGAGATCGCGGCACAGCACACCGAGCTCGATGCCAGCGGCCTCGGCGGCGAGCGGGACCAGCGAGGTCTCGGTCATCCCCGGCGCCACGTTGACCTCCAGGAACCACGGCACACCGTCGGCGTCGACCACGAGGTCCGACCGCGACAGGTCCCGCAGCCCAAGCGCGACGTGCGCGGTCACGGCCGCAGCGGCGCATGCACCGGCGACGTCAGCAGGCACTCGAGCCGGTACGACGAACTCCGTCGCCCCCGCCGTGTACCGCGCCTCGTAGTCGTAGAAGCCCGAGTCCGGGACGATCTCGACGGCAGGCAGCGCACGCGGTCCGTCGCCGACGTCGACCACGGTGACCGCGACCTCGATACCGTCGATGTACCGCTCGATCAACGCGACCGGCCCGTACGCGTAGCAGTTCACCATCGCCGACGGCAGCTCGTCGGCGGAGCGCACGATCGATGCACCGAGAGCCGAACCACCACGGGCCGGCTTCACAACGAGAGGCAGCCCGATCTGGTGGACGACCGCTTCCATCAACGCGGTCGCGCCCAGTTCACGGAAGGTGTCGTGTCCGAGGACGACCGACTCCGGCGTGTACAGCCCGGCCTTGCCGACCATGGTCGACGCGACCGGCTTGTCGAAGGCGGTCCGGCACGCGGCCGCGTCGGCGCCCACGTACGGAACGCCGTACAGATCGAGGACCTGACGCAGGGCGCCGTCCTCGCCGGTCACGCCGTGCAGGACGGGGAAGATCGCATCCGGGGTGTCTTCGCGGAGGCGGTCGACCAGGGTCGAGTCGACATCCCGCTGCTCGACCTCGACACCTACGCTGCGCAGGGCTTCGGCGACGCGGCGGCCCGAACGCAGCGAGACGTCCCGCTCATGCGACAGTCCGCCGGCCAGTACCAGCACTCGACCCAGATCACTCATCACACATTTCCCGATCACTCGAAGGCGACATCCGGCGGGCGCCGGTCCCGAGGCCCACTGAGACGGTACCGCTAGCGAATCAACGATCTCCCGTCGCCCGGAGATCCATAGCGAAACCTTTGCCCGGAAGGGCTAACTGAGCTCCGGCCCCGGCGCCTCGTAGCCGTGGCTCGCTCCTGGCTGCAGTGGACCGAACGTCTGCCGCAGCTCCAGCTCCTCGTTGATCACCGCGGCCAGTCGCGACACACCTTCGGTGATCCGCTCCGGCGTCGGATGACAGTACGACAGGCGCATGCACTGGGAGCCGAAACCGTCGGCGAAGAAGGCCGTGCCGGGGACGTAGGCGACCCGCGCGGTCACCGCTCGCGGCAGCATCGCCTTCGCGTCCAGACCCTCCGGCAACGTCAGCCAGACGTAGAAGCCGCCGCCGGGCTTCGTCCAGGTCGTTGCCGCAGGCATCTTCTCGGTCAGGGCCGCGAGCATCGCGTCCCGGCGCTCGCGGTACATCTCGCGGAACTGCTTCACCTGGCCGAGCCAGTCGTGCCTGCTCAGGTACGACGAGATGGCCAGCTGACTGAACACCGGCGGACACAGGGTCGCCGATTCCTGAGCCAGCACGAGCTTCTCCCGCACCGCATGCGGTGCGACCACCCACCCGACCCGGAAGCCCGGCGCGAAGGTCTTCGAGAACGAGCCGAGGTAGATGACACCCTCGCGGTCCTCGGCGCGCAGCGCACGCTGCGGCTCACCGTCGAAGCCGAGCAGACCGTACGGGTTGTCCTCGAGGATCAGCAGGTTCGCCCGCTGACAGATCTCCAGCACCCGGGCCCGCCGCTCGTCGGACAGCGAAACTCCGGCCGGGTTGTGGAAGTTCGGAATCGTGTAGAAGAACTTGATCTTCTTGCCGGCCGCGCGGACCGTCTCGATGGCCTGCTCGAGCGCCTCCGGTACGACGCCGTTGTCGTCCATCGCGACGTGGACGACCTCGCACTGGTACGCGCGGAAGACGCCGAGCGCGCCGACGTACGACGGCGCTTCGCAGATCACGACGTCACCCGGATCGCAGAACACCCGGGTCACCAGGTCGACGGCCTGCTGGCTGCCGACCGTCACGCAGACGTCGTCGGGGTGGGCCTCGATGCCCTCCAGCCGCATCACGTCGCAGATCTGGTCCCGCAGCCCGGGATCACCTTGGCCGGAGCCGTACTGCATCGCGACCGCGCCGTTGTCGATCACCAGGTCGCGGACCGCGCTGCCGACCACGTCGAGCGGCAGGCCGGCGATGTTCGGCATCCCGCCGGCCAGTGAGACCACTTCGGGCCGGCTGGCGACCGAGAACAGTGCGCGGATCTCCGATGCGGTCATGCCCTTGGTCCGTGCTGCGTACCGGTCGACATAGTTGTCGAGACGGGTCTGCCGGACATCGGGCACGTCAGCGCTCACGGAGCCACTCCACAAAGGTCTACGAGGGGAAGGTCACCAGGCTAACCCCGATAGCCCGAACGCGCCTGGGCTGTGGAACGGCGCGACCTCTCACTACCATGCCTTATAGGGGCAGTACGGCGGAAGGTGGACGTATGAGCGTGGGCAAGGCAGCCGGCTGGACAGTGGGCGGGCTGCTGCTGGGTGTACTGGCCGGATTCGCCGGTGAGCTGTTCCGGCGGCAACCGGCTGCGAAGGTGCAGCAACGCTACGTCGCCCCCCGGGCGGCAGAGACCCCGGACGTGCGGCCACCGGCCCCCGCTCCGGCCGAGGCCACCCGCTAAGGCGACGGGCACTCAACGTGACGAACGTAACAGTCCGCAATCCGGTGACCTGATGACCCGCCGGCTGGAACCGCTGACTCTCGCCACGCTCGGCGAGCTGCCTGTGCCATGCCGTGACTGTGTGTTCTGGGAGCTCGACCCGGTGGCCGCGAAACAAGCAGGCCGCAACGGTGACACCGCGCTGGAGAAGGAAGCGTGGCTGTCCCAGCTCCTGCTCGACTGGGGTCCGGCCGGGGTGGTGCTGTTCGTCGACGACGAGCTCGCCGGTTTCGCGGTCTACGCCCCGGCGGCCTACCTGCCACGGATCCAGGCGTTCCCGACCGCGCCGGTCAGCCCGGACGCCGTCGTACTGGCGACCGGGCGCATCCTGCCGCGGTATCTCGGGATGGGCCTCGGCAAGGTGCTCGTCCAGGCGGTCGCGAAGGACGTGCTCAAGCGCGGCTTCCGGGCGGTCGAGGCGTTCGGGGACTCGCGGTGGCAGGGACCTGGCTGTGTCTGGCCGACCGACTTCCTGCGTGCCGTCGGCTTCGCCGTCGTCCGTGAGCACCCGCGGAATCCGAGACTGCGACTGGATCTGCGGTCGGCGATCACCTGGCGCAGTGAGATGGAGGCAGCGGTTGAGCGCCTGATGGGCGCGATCCGGCCGGAGCCGACGCCGCCGGTGACGGTCCGGGAGTCCACACCGCCGGCCCGGACGCACTGACATGCAGTGGCGCCTCCTGGCCGACGTGATGCTGGTCCTGCACGCCGCGTTCCTGCTGTTCTTCGTCCTCGGCGGATTCCTCGCCTGGCGATGGCCGAAGGTGGTGTGGTGGCATCTCGCGGTTGCGGTCTGGAGCCTGGCGATCGTGCTGATCGACTACGACTGCCCACTGACCGGCGCCGAGAAGTACTTCCTCCGCCGCGGGGGCGAGGACGTGTACGCCGGCGGCTACATCAACCACTACCTCGACGGCACGATCTGGCCCGAGGGTTCCACGCCGATCGCGGAGAAGGTCGGCTTCGCGCTGATCGTCATCTCGTACGTCGGCTTCTTCGTCCTGCGCAGCCGGCGGCGATCGAGGGTCGGCTCAGTGAAATCCCCGACGTGAAGAACCCTCACCTGACGGACAATGAGGAACGTGTCCACGTCTGTCGATGACTACCTGGTGGGTCTGACCAAGGCCCTGCCCGGCCCGCGCCGCAAGCGGGCCGACCTGGTGGCCGAAGCCCGCGACCACCTGATCGATGCCACCGAGGCGTTCGAGGCCGACGGACTCGACCGTACGGCGGCCGAACGGGCGGCGACCGCGGATTTCGGTGAACTGTCCGACGTGGTCCCGGCGTACCGGGAAGAGCTGTCGGTCGCGCAGAGCCGCAACACCGCCGTGCTGCTGTTCGCGGTGATGATCTTGCAGCCGCTGGTCTGGCAACCGGGCATGTGGGGCTGGAACCAGGACGCCGGCGGACCGAGTGTGCTGGGTGACGTGCTCGAGTTCGTGGTCCGCTGGGTCGGTGGCTTCGTCATCGCGGGCGCGGTGCTCGCGGTGCTGGCCACGGGCTTCGGCCAGCGGTTCGCCTTCGTACGGCGGTACGCCGGTCAGGTGACCGCCTTCTTCGCGCTGGCGAGTGCCGTGGTGATCAGTCTCGGTGGATTGTCGATGACGTGGGAGTCGAGTACGACGTCCGGGCACTTCGACATCCTCCCGGTCGGTGCCTTCGTCGTTGGACCGCTGTTGCTGGTCGGACTGCAGGCCGGTCGCGGGCTACGCCTCATTCGGGCGTAGCACGCCTTCCACCACGGTCCGGAAGGTCAGCCACTCTTCCTTGCCAGAGGCAAGCATCTTCTGGCCGGCCGAGGTCAGTTGGTAGGTCCGCCGCTTCCGGCCGCCGACGGTCTGCCACTCGCTGGCCAGGTACCCGGCCCGCTCCAGCCGGCGCAGTGCCGGGTACAGCGTGCCGGTCGGCAGGTCGAGCGCGCCGCCGCTGCGTTCGAGCAGCGCCTCCATGATCGCGTAGCCGTGCAGCGGGTCGTGCTCGACGACCGCCAGGATCATCGGGTCCAGGTGCCCACGCAGAACATCCGCCTTCATGTAGGCAGTCTACTCATACCGCGAACTCCACACACGGGCCTTGTAGATCTCCGCGCCGGGAATCGTTCGATTCGCCGCCGGGACCGCGAAATTGACCGTGTCGGTGCACCAACCGGTCCGGCACCCGGCCTTCGGAGTGGTCCGGACCTGCTGCGCGTTCGGCATGCTGCTGACGCTCTTGATCCCCGGCTGGTCGAACGTCGCCACGATGGAGGCGCTCGACTTGCTCACCTGGTAGACCTTCGAGCCGGTCGAGACCCAGAGCCGGTCGTGGTCCTCCAGCACCGGCGTGAGGTCGTGGCCGCCGGCGGTCAGCCCGGGGACCGTCGACACCTCGGTCAGCGTGGGTGCGGCCGGCGTACCGGTGATCTTCAGCGCGAGGAGCTTGCTGCCACCCAGCACCCAGAGCACCTGCCGCACCGGATCCCACTGCAGGCCATGCGCGTCGGGCAGTGGAAAGCTGGCGTAGGTCGCGGACGACGAGCCTTGCGAAGCAGTGTAGACGCGGATGAAGCCACCGTTGCTGGCGGCAACGGCCACGTTCCCGTCGGGGAGCAGTTCGACGCTGTGCGGGTTGTTGGCCGAGCCGACGTTGACCGCCCAGAGGCGCTGTCCGCTCGGATAGCCGATCAGGGCGGCCAGTCCGCGAGAGTCCGACACCACGGCCACGTACGCTTCGGCCTTCATCCGCAGCTTCACGTCGGTCGGCAATCCCCAGGCGCCGGTCAGGCCGGAGAAGCCGTTGGCGCTGGTCGGCGACCACGTCCACTTCTGGGCGGCCGCCGTACCCCAGTTCGCTACGGCGGGATCCATCAACCGGATCCGAGCCGCGGACGGACTGTCGTAGTTCTGATCGGTGACCGCCACCAGGCGACCGGCCTCGGCGGCCTGCGCAGGTGGGGTCGCGGTGAGGAGTGCGGCCAGGACACAGATACTGCCGAGCAGGCGGAACATGGCAACCCCCAGGTCGAAATGTCATCACCAACGCTAGCGGGGTCGTTGCCTTGTCAGGCGAGTGACAGGTGTGTCGGTGTTGGATAGGCAGCATGAGCCCGCAACGTGTCCTGATCGTCGGCGCGAGTATCGCCGGTCCCGCCCTCGCCTGGTGGTTGCACAGGTACGGCTTCGAGGTGACAGTCGTCGAGCGCGCGCCTGCGCTCCGGCCCGGCGGCTACAAGATCGACATCCGCGGTGCCGCGATCGACGTGGTCGAGCAGATGGGTCTCAAGGAGCGGCTCGAGGGAATGGCGACCGACATGCAGTTCATGTCGTTCGTGAACCGCGCCGGCCGCCGACTGGTCGACGTACCGTCCGATTTGTTCATGGGACGCGGTGAAGCGGACCTCGAGGTGATGCGCGGCGACCTCAGCCAGATCCTGTACGACGAGACGCGGGCGAACGTCGACTATCGATTCGGCGACACGATCACGGAACTGGATCCGGTCACCGGCGCGGTGAGCTTCGAACGGGCCGAACCGCAGACCTTCGACCTGGTGATCGGCGCGGACGGACTCAACTCGACGGTACGGCGTCAGGTGTTCGGCGGCGACGTGGTCCGCGATCTCAACCACGTGGTGTCGATCGCGACCGTGCCCAATCACCTCGAGCTGGATCGATGGGAGCTCGTCTACTCGGTGCCCGGTCGCACGGTGAACCTCTACAGCACCGGCCGCGACGACGACGCGAAGGCACTCTTCCTCTTCGGCACCGACCAGAAGTACGAGGGCCGCGAGCAGCAGTTCGAGATTCTCAACACCACGTTCCGCGGCGCGGGCTGGGAGACCGACCGGCTTCTCGATGCGGTCGCGGTGGCCGACGACTTCTACTTCGACACCGTCAGCCAGGTCGAGCTCGACCGGTACGCCGTTGATCGGGTCAGCCTGGTCGGCGACGCGGCGTACTGTCCGTCCTTCGCCTCCGGTCAAGGCACCAGCCTCGCCCTGGTCGGCGCCTACATCCTCGCCGGCGAGCTGTCGCAATCCGCGCCGGCGACGGCATTCACGGCGTACGAGCGATTGATGCGCCCGTACGTCGAGCGGAATCTGACGCTCGGCCGGGACAACCTCGGCCGGATGATTTCCAAGAGCGCGCTGCAGAGCTGGGCGGGCGCGATGATGCTGCGCGTCCTCCCGAAACTACCGATGAAGGACGCGCTCGTCGGCAAGATCACCCAGCCGATTCACGACGCGGCGCGGGCGATCGAGCTGCCGGACTATCAGACGGTCAGCTGACCGAACCGGAGCATGCCGGTCGCCGCGTCCTGCTCCGGCGGCAGGTAGACGCGCTGGATTGCGACCACGATGGCCTCGGCGACCACGTCGCGGAAGGCCGCGTCGGCGAGCCGGGCCGAGTCGTGCGGGTTGGTGACGTAGCCGATCTCCAGCCGGACCGCGGGCATCTTGGTCCGCCGCAGCAGGTCCCAGGTCTTGGCGTGGGTGCGGCAGTTCAGCAGGTCGGTGCGGGCGACGATCTCGCGCTGGACGAGCCCGGCGAACTGCTCGCCGACGCTCGACGAAGCGCCGTGCAGGTCGTTGCCGTAGAAGTAGGTCGCGACGCCCTGGGCGTCGGGGTTCGCGGAGCCGTCGGTGTGCAGCGAGACGCACAGGTTCGCGTCCGTCTCGTTCGCGAACGCAGCCCGGGCCAGCTCATCGGGCCCCTGGTCGCGGCCGCGAGACAGATACGCCCGTACGCCGGTTGCTCCCAGCCGACCCTCGATCCGCGCAGCCAGGTCGTAGGCGATGTCGGACTCGCGGAGCCCGAAGCCTTCCCAGCCGTAGTCGAAACCGCCGTGGCCCGGGTCGATCACCACGGTCTTGCCGGACAACCGCGGTCCGGCGGCGCGCACGGCCTCCGAGGCACGCAGCGCGTCCGGCCGGCCACCGGTCGCCATCGGCTTGATCCGCTGTAGCGCCTTGAACGTCGACGGGCCACACGTCCCATCCGCGGGCAGGCCCATGTTGCGCTGGAACTCGGTCACCGCGCGCTGAGTGTCCGGTCCGAAGATGCCGTCGATCCGGGCGACGGCGAACCCGAGCTCCTGCAGCTTCGCCTGCAGAGCCAGTACGTCGTCCCCGGTCAGCGGGTGCGAGACGACGTACGTCAGCAGGCGGTCACCCAGCCGCCAGCGGGCGTCGTCGATCGCGCGATACGTCTGCGGGCCGACGATCCCGTCGATCATCAGCCCGCGTTGCTGCTGGAAGCCCCGGACAGCGTGGGCGGTCGCTTCGTCGTAGACGTCATGACCGCCGGTCAGCAAGCCCAGTCGCTGGAGCTTGCCAATAATTTCGGCGACTGCCTCACCGGTGTCGCCGATCCTGTACACGCCGTGCGGGCCTTCCATACATCACTCCTAGCCGTGGCGGACGGTGTCCTACCTACAGAATCACGCCGTGAAGTCGGCGAGCTCCTTCAGCAGTGCCGCCTTCGGCTTCGCGCCGACGATGGACTTCGCGAGCTCACCGTTCACGTAGACGTTGATGGTAGGGATACCGGTAACACGGTAGTTGCTCGGGGTGACCGGGTTCTCGTCGACGTTCATCTTCAGGAACGTCAGCTTGTCCCCGTGGTCCTGGTTGAGCTCCTCCAGGATCGGCGAGACCTGGCGGCACGGGCCGCACCACTCGGCCCAGAAGTCGACCAGGACCGGCTTGTCGCTCTTCAGCACGGTCTGGTCGAACTCGGCGTCGGTGACGGCGTTCATCTTCTCGCCCACGGCGATATCTCCTTCAGAGGTGGTTATCAGGTTCAGACGGTGACGGACTCGGTGGCGGCAGCCGCCGCCACGGTGTGCTCGAACTCGAGGCTGGCCAGGAAGCGCTCCGCGTCCAGGGCCGCGGCACAGCCGCTGCCGGCCGCGGTGATCGCCTGACGGTAGGTGTGGTCGACCAGGTCACCGGCCGCGAACACACCCGGCTGGTTGGTCTCCGTGCTGCCCTCGCGAGTCAGTACGTACCCTTCCTCGTCGAGCCGAATCTGACCGTGGATCAGCTCCGAGCGCGGGTCGTGACCGATCGCGATGAACAGGCCGGTGATCGGCAGCTCGCGGGTCTCGCCGTTCTCGGTGTCGCGCAGGACCACGCCGGACAGCTTCTCATCGCCCTGGATCTCGGCGACCTCGGAGTTCCAGGCGAAGTCGATCTTGTCGTTCGCGAACGCCCGCTCGGCCATGATCTTCGAGGCGCGCAGCTCACCGCGACGGTGGACCAGCGTCACCTTCGACGCGAACCGGGTCAGGAAGGTCGCCTCCTCGATGGCGGAGTCACCGCCACCGACGACCGCGATCTCCTGCTGCCGGAAGAAGAAGCCGTCACAGGTCGCACACCACGAGACGCCGTGGCCCGACATCCGGTCCTCGTGCTCGATACCCAGCTTGCGGTAGCCCGAACCCATCGCCAGGATCACCGAACGCGCCTGGTGGACGGTGCCGGCCGAGTCGGTGACCGACTTGATCTCACCGGTCAGGTCCATCGCGACGATGTCGTCGGCGACCAGCTCAGCGCCGAAGCGCTCCGCCTGGGTGCGCATCTCGTCCATCAGCGCCGGGCCCATGATGCCCTGCGCGAAACCGGGGAAGTTCTCCACCTCGGTGGTGTTCATCAGCGCACCGCCGGCCGTGACCGAACCCTCGAAGACCAACGGCTCCAGCTGCGCACGCGCGGCGTACACGGCGGCCGTGTAACCGGCCGGGCCGGAGCCGACGATGATGACGTTGCGGACTACGGAGTCGCTCATGCAGGCGTTCCTCGAATCGTTGAGACGGGTACGTCGTACTCAACGGATCCTTGAGGCCGACCATTCCCACGGTACCGATTGCCGGAGGCTTACGCCGCCGTGGCCCACCAGAAGCGGTCAGCGATTGCGCAGCGTCACCGAGGTGTCGTAGATCGACGTACCGGTGCCGCCGCCTCCGTCACACCCGGTCAGCACGTAGACCTCGATGTCACGCGGTGAGCCGCCCTCCAGGCCGACCACCGTCGCGCGGGCGCCGTCGACCTTGGCCGGCTGGACGAGCCGGACCTGCGGGTTCGGGCGGGTGGAAGCGAAGGTCCGGGCACAACTGAGCTCGGCCTCGGTGCCGTTCAGTAGCGAAGTACTGCTGTTCTCCAGCCACTTCTGCACCTGCGGAGCGATCTGCGACGTGCTCAGCGAGACCACGCCGGTCGGCAGGATCGCGGTCGGGTTCGTGTTCGCCGCGTTCTCGGCCGCGCGGTCCTTGGTTGCCATCACGACGCCGACACCGATCGCTGCGATCAGTACGACGGCCGCCGCCGCACCGAACAGCTTCGGCATGTGCCGGTGCGGTTCCTCGCGGATCTGCGCCAGCGAGTGCACGCCGACCGTCGACGCCCGCATCACGGCCTCGGAACTGATCACCGCGTCCAGGTGCTCGGCGACATCGGCCGGCATCGGGATGTCCGTGCGGCCCTCGTCCGCGAGGTCCTCGGAGAGCTCCAGCAGCGCGTCATAGGTGAACTGACAGTCGGGACACGCTTTCACATGCTCACGAGCGCTGTGCGCCTCGGCGGCGGGCAGCAGGTTCTCGAGCAGGTCGGCAATCGTGTCGGTGTCGAGGTGCTCGAGATGTTCGCTGGTCGGCAGACCGGACTCGGTCATCGTGAACTCGCCCCCAGACGGGACGTGCCCCGAGAGGCGCGCGTGGTGGTCATCGGTGGAGTACTCCGGTCGAAGACGTCGGCAATCGGGCCGCCAGAGTCGGGGCGTACCCCAGGCGACTCCGCTACGACGGCCTGGCCGCTCATTCGGTTCCCCCGATTTCGGCAGCAGTTTTCTCCGGCACGTCGGAGTCGCCACCGCGCGTGGTCTGCCAGTGCCGCAGCAGGGGCAGCAGGCGGGCGCGCCCGCGGGCACAGCGTGATTTCACCGTCCCCGGCGCGCAGCCCAGGATCGCGGCCGCCTCCTCGATCGAGTAGCCCTCCATGTCGACCAGTACGAGCGCGCTGCGCTGGTCGGAGTTGATCTGCTTGAGCGCGTTCAGGACGTCGAGCCGGCGCTCGCGCACCTCGGCGGCGTCCTCCTCGACCGGTCCGGCCAGCTCGGCCGCGCGGTCCTCGTCCTCCGGCAGCGGGTCGGCCTGGCGGACCTGCCGGCGGCGGATCCGGTCCAGACAGGCGTTCACCACGATCCGGTGCAGCCAGGTGGTCACCTTCGCGTCACCGCGGAACGAGTCGGCCCGGCGGAACGCCGAGATGAACGCCTCCTGCAGCGCGTCGGCCGCCTCCTCGGGCTCGCCGAGCGTCCGGATCGCGACCGCCCACATCCGGTCCCGGTGCCGCTTGACCAGGAACCCGAAGGTGTCCGGGTTGCCGGCCACGTGCAGGCGGAGCAGCTCGTGGTCGTCCAGCTGGTCGTACCCGACCGGGCCGGCCGGGTGGACGGGTTCGTCGACGCCGATCCGGGGGAGCTGATTCATCCCCGAATCCAGGTGTGCGGTCATTTCTGGATCGAGACCTCCGCGATCGTGCCGCGATACTTGCTGCCGCTCTCCTTGGGGATCTTCGTCAGCCAGACCATCACGTACTGCGTCTCGGTCGGTGCCGACGGAGTCAGCGTGACCGCACCCTCGGGCTGGTCCTCCTCGGTGGCGATCGGCTCCCAGCCGTTCACCGCCGACGGCGACTTGGTCTTGTCGTCACCCTTCGGCACCCGGAGTTCCAGGCTGGTGCCGTCACCCTCGAGCGTGACGATCACCTTCGAGATCGGGGTCGGTGCGCCGAGGTTGTAGACGATGCCCACACCCGGCTTCTGACCACCGAAGTTCGGCTTGTTGTTGTACGACTGGGTCTCCCAGACCGTGCTGGTCTTGCCGTCGTAGGTGTTCGGGACGTCCTCCGGGTGCTCCTCGCCGTTACCGGCGGGCTCCGGGTCGAAGTCCTTGGCGCTGACGATCTTCGCGACCGCTCCGGTGGCCGACGGCTTGCTGCTGGCCGACGGGGTGGTCTTGTTCCCGGTACCGGGGTCGTCGGTCTGGTCGTTGTTCATCGCGCCCTTGAGCAGGAACTGTGCCATCGCGACCACCGAGAGCAGCGCCAGGATGGCGAGCAGGATCAGGATCCGGCCGCCCCACGAGCCCTTCCGCTTCGGCTCGTCGGCGCGGCGGCGGCCGCCGCCGTTCCCGTTCGACGGCGGCGGGGTCTGCCGCCGGGCGGGCCGCGCCTCGGCCGGGGCGTACGCCGCCGTCTCGGCGTGACCGTTGGAGGACTGGTACGCCGGTGGTGTCGGGTCGAGCGCGGGCGGCGGCGCCTGCGGGACGACCTGGGTGGCGTCGTCGATGCTGCCGTTCTGCCGGGCGACCTGAACGGTCTCGTCCATCTGGTTCGGCGGCTCGTGTGAGCTGCCGACGACTCCGGACAGGGCTGCGGACAGACCGGCGGCGCTGGTGATCGGCGGCGCGTGGTGCCGCGGCGGGTCGGCCAGCAGCCGGTCGCTGATGTCGTCCAGCGAGCGCGGTACGCCGGCCCGCACCTGGCGCGGGCTCATCAGCCGACCGTGCTCCACCGGTGCCGGCTGCAGACCCCACGCCGGGGCCGCGCCGGGCCAGCGGCCGGTCAGCGAGGCGTAGAGGAGCTCACCGAGGTTGTAGACGTCTTGTTCGGCCGAGCCCGGACCGGCGGACCGCAGGGCGGCCTCGGTCGCCAGGCCGACGACCTTGATCGCGCCGGCGTCGGTGACGACGACCGTCGACGGGCTGATCGAGCCGTGCGCGTGACCGGTGCGGTGCAGGTTCTCCAGCGCCTCGGACACCTCGCGGGCCAGCCAGCCGGCCTGCTGGCCGGTCAGCGGTCCGCTGGCGAGCATCCGCTCCAGCGGACGACCGCCGGCCCACTCACGCACGCAGTATGTGACGCCTTCGAACATGTCGCAGTCCAGCACCCGCAGGAAGCGTGGATCGGCCGCTGCGGCGGCCCGCCGCGCGGCGTCGAAGAGCAGGTTGGTCCGCGGGTCGCCGACCGGCAGGACATCGACGACGACCGCCCGGCTGAGCACCTCGTCGACGGCTCGCCACACCCGTGCACCGTCGATCTCCGCGAGTAGCTCGGCGATCCGGTACCGCCCGGCGAGCAGTGCACCAGGACTGACGGTCTGGTTCGACACGGTGTCTCTCGCCCTCCTGGATGCTGTGGTCGGCAGCCACCATCGTAGTGGCATCGTGATCCAGTCCCGGTGCACGAGTGCACAAGCGGTCCGATCAGCGGCGGCCAGGCAGCTTCGATGTGACCATCGACACCACGTCGTTGACCTCGTGGATCCTTAATACCCGAGCAACGCCCGCGTACACCGGCAGCAGCACGATTCCGGCGACGGCCAGCTGGAGCAGCGCGCCGATCGGTCCGGAGAACTCGACGGCCAGCCCGACCGCCCACAGCGCCAGCCGCCCGGCACCCGCGCCGAGGGCGGCCGCGATCACCATGGCGAGCAGCGGCAGCCCGATTCCGGCACCCGCGACCCGCGGCACGCGCCGCCGCAGTACCGGCCGGGAGATCAGTACGGCGACCGTGTAAGCCAGCGCGAATGCGCCGCCGAGCATCACACCGGAGTACCGCAGGTGCTCCTCGTCCAACAGCACCCGGACTCCGACCAGGGCGGCCGTGATGTTCGTCGCCGCGATCACGCACTGCAGGAAGAACGGCGTACGGGTGTCTTCGAAGGCGTAGAACGTGCGCAGCTGGAAGTACTGGATTGTGTACGGCACGACTCCGAAGGCGAGCGTGACGAGCGTGTAGGCCATCAGCGTCAGGTTGTTCTTACCGGAGCCGTAGCCGGCGATCACCGTGACGATCGGGTAGGCGAACGCGATCATCGCGGCCGCGGCCGGTACGACGATCGCCAGCGTCTGCCGGATCGAGCGCGCGGACAGCCTGGCCACCTCGGTGAGATCGCGATCCGCGGCCAGCGCCGACATCTGCGGTAGCGCGGCGGTCGCCAGCGAGACCGTGATGATGCCGTGCGGCATCAGGATGATCAGCATCGCGGTCTGGTACGCCGTCAGACCCGCCTTGGCACCGAGGTCGTCGGACGCACTACCGGCGAGCGCGAGCTTGGTGACCACGACCAGCGTGACCTGGTTGACCGCGACGAACAGCATCGTCCAGATGCCGAGCTTGGCGGTCTGGCTGAGTCCGGTCCCGCGCAACCCGAACTTCGGCCGGAAGGTGTGCCCACTCGCCTTCAGGTACGGCAGCAGCACCAGCAGCTGGACCGCGATGCCGGCCGTGTGCCCGAGACCGAGCAGCAACTGCTCGCCGTGCGTGAAGGTCGCCGGGGTGTCCCCGGTGCGGTAGATGAAGAGGAACACGACGATCGACGCGCAGGCGACGATGTTGTTCGCGATCGGCGCCCACATCATCGGACCGAACCGGCGCCGCGCGTTCAGCACCTGGCCGACCAGCACGAAGGCGCCGTAGAAGAAGATCTGCGGCAGACAGAGCTGAACGAACAGCAGCAGGTTCGCCTTCTCCGTGATCAGAGACGGGTCGTGCAGCTCGTCCGGGGTGTAGAGGTTGGCGATCGCCGGTGCCAGCAGCACACAAGCCGTCGTCACCACGGCCAGTACGACGAAGCCGAACGTCAGCACGCGGTTGGTGAAGTCCTGACCGCCGTCGTCGTGGTTCTTGATCGCCCGCACCAACTGCGGGACCAGGACGGTGTTGAACACGCCACCGGCCAGCAGGATGTACAGACTGTTCGGGATCGTGTTCGCAGCGTTGAAGATGTCGGCCCGCAGCGCGGTGCCGATGGCGGCCGCGAGCAGGGCGAGCCGGACGAATCCGAGCAGGCGGGACAGCACGGTCCCGGCTGCCATCACCGCCGCGGAGCGCAGGGTGCGGTCAGCCATCCTTCGAGCCGACTCCTTCTTTCAGCGACGCGTCCGCCGGGAGGCCGGCATCCCCGTTCGTGGCGGGCGTTCCGGGGGCGGCCGGCAGCGGCGCCGGGTGCAGCGGGTCGATCTCTGGTTCTGATGCCTCAGCCGGTGGGTTGCGGCGCTCGGCGCGGATCCGCCGGTAGATCCGGACGAACGACGTACCGAAGAGCAGTGCGCAGGCGGCGCCGACCAGGATCCAGCCGACACTGCCGTACTGACTCGCTTGGATCAGCATCGGCTGCGGGGCGCCGACCGGGTCGCCGTCGACGGTGACGACCTGCGCGGTGGCCTGGATGACACCGTTCTGTTCGGCGCTGGCGGTGATCCGCGGAGTCCACTTCTGGCCCGCCCGCACGACCACGGTGTCGACAGGCCGCACCCGCAGGTCGGTCCGGTTCACCGACCGGACGACGACGCCGACCCGGATCGAGTGGTCCAGGTCGTTCGCCACCGTCAGCGGGAAGGTGCCGTTGCTGCCGGCAAGGTTGACCTTGATCCCCTTGCCCTTGTCGAGACTCGAGTTGACCAGGTGCACCTGGCGGAGCTGCCCGTTCACCGAGCCGAGCTCGACATCGGCGTACTGCCCGGCCTTGTCGGCCTGACCGTTCCAGCCGAGCGAAGCGGACTGCATCAGCCCTTTGGACATGTCCGGGCCGGCTGACTCCGGATCGGACAGCAGGCTCGTGTAGGTCTTGATCGACTTCTCGAGCCGCTTGAGCTTGTCGAGCTGAGGACCGCTGATGGCCCCGTTCGTCTTCGGTGCGGCCGGGGCCACGATCGCGCGCGGCTTCGGAGTGGCCCTCACGACCTGGTCGACGGTCACCGGCGCCAGCCACGGCGCTGCGAGCGCGCCGGCCAGTGCAGAAGTCAGGCGGCCGTCGGTGTCCCAACCCCGCGGCGGTACGACGACCGCCGTCGCCGGGCGCTTACCAGAGGAGGCGGCGAGCAGCATGGTCTCGGCAAGGAATCGCTGCCGGACCTGGAGCGGGTCACGATCGGAGCCGGCGTCCGGTCCACCGGCGGTCATCGCCGAGTCGGCGACGACTGTGCGGGTCTGCTTCGCCGGGCCCTCGGGGGTCAGCACCTGGTAGACCGACGTCCCCGGGGTCAGGACCTTGGCGGAGTCGCCGGACCAGGCTGCGCTGTTGACCAGATTCAGGTCCTCGGCCTCGTCGGCACCCGCGAACCCGCTGGCGGCGAAGGCCAGATAGCGGCTCGCGGCGGTGGTGTTCTCCAGCCAGAGCCCGTTGGTGCGCCCCGGAAAGCCGAGGTTCGCCTGCTCGGTCGCCATCCGGGCCTGCCGGACCAGCTCCTTCAGCGAGCCACCCGCGTCGTACAGGCCGGCCACGTCCACATCGCCGTACGGCAGCGCGACGACCTGGCTACCGGTCTCCAGACTCTTGGTCAGGTCGGCGAGCCAGTTCTGGGCGATCTTGGCGTTGAGGCCGGGGACAGAGTGGCTGTAGCTCGTGCCGACCCGATACTGGCCCGCCATCTTCCGGATCGCGTCGATCAGCGCGGGGTCCAGCAGCCAGGTGACGCGGCGCTGCTTGCCGAGGTCGAGTGCCCGGCGCAGCGAACCGCCCGTGGTCATGGCCTGCGCCAGGGAGTCGTCCACGAACAGTTGACCGCCGAGGAACGTCGGGCGGTGCTGCAGCGGGATCACGAGCGCAGTGCTGACCGGTCGCGTCAACGGGTCGGTGCCGATCACCGGCATCAGCGTGCGTGCCCGGCCGGCAGTCGTCCGGGACTTGTCCTGCGGGTCGCCGCGGAACATCACACCGACGGTGTAGACGCCGGTGCGGCTGTCGATCCGCCACTCTTTCCACGGCACGGTCAGCGTGAACGGCACCTTGGCATTCGGAGTCAGCTTCTCGCCGAGGACCTGGTACGCCGTCGAATCCGAGTTCTGGAAGCCGATCCCGGAGCAGCTGTCCCGGTCGTTCATCGGGGTGTTCTGCTCGTTCGGCACCGCGGCGATCTCGCCGGGCGTGGTCATCGGGTGCCGGTCGATACAGGTGACGACCTGCGGATCGTTCTCGAAGGTCGCCGCACTGGTGTTGGTGACGGTGCCCTTGATGGTGACGGGCTGACCGGGTTTGGGGGCCACCGGAAGGAACGAGTCGATCGTCACCTGGACGGTCGGTTCGTCGTCCACGGCCATCGCCGGGACGGCCGAAATCGCTGCCGGGGCAACGATCAGCAGGCTCGCGGTCACCGCCGCGGAGAGCCTCAGTCGCCGTCTGAACACGCCGTCACCGTAACCTAGTTCCCCGTGTCACCTTTTGCCGACCAGTCAGGCCCTGCAGGATCCCTGTCCGCCGTACAGCGCCAAGGCGTCCAGTCACTGCTGGCGATCGCCCCTGTCGTGGACGAACTGGGCGCCCGGTTCGCCGCCGCCGGCCACGAGATCGCCCTGGTCGGCGGCCCCGTCAGGGACATTCTCCTCGGTCGCGGGAGCAAGGACCTGGACTTCGCCACGTCTGCGCATCCGGACGAGGTCGAGCGGCAGCTGGCCGGCTGGGCGGACCATGTCTGGGATATCGGCAAGGCGTTCGGCACCATCGGTTGTCGTAAGGGCGAGTGGGTGCTGGAGATCACCACCTACCGGTCAGAGTCCTACGATCCCACCTCACGCAAACCGGAGGTGGCCTACGGCGACAGCCTCGAGGGCGACCTGGCCCGGCGTGACTTCGCGATGAACTCGATGGCCGTGCTGCTCCCGTCACACCAGTTCGTCGACCCGTACGGCGGTATCGCCGACGTCGCGAACAAGGTGATCCGGACGCCGGGCAGCCCGGAGGACTCGTTCTCCGACGACCCGCTGCGGATGATGCGCGCGGCCCGATTCGCCGCCCAGCTGGGGTTCACGCCGGATCCCGGAGTGGTCGCTGCGATGACCGCGATGGCCGACCGGATCACGATCGTGTCCGCCGAACGGGTCCGCGACGAGCTGATCAAACTGATCTGCGCCGACCACCCGCGGATCGGTCTGGACCTCCTGGTCACCACCGGAATCGCCGACCACGTGCTGCCCGAGCTGCCCGCGCTACGGCTGGAGAAGGACGAGCACCACCGGCACAAGGACGTTTACGAACACTCACTAACTGTGCTCGATCAGGCAATCGATCTGGAGTCCCGACTCCCGTACGAGGCTCCCGACTTCGTCAGCCGGTTCGCCGCGTTGATCCACGACATCGGCAAGCCGAAGACGCGTCGCTTCGAAGACGGCGGCAAGGTGACCTTCCATCACCACGACGTCGTCGGCGCGAAGCTGGCGCGTAAACGAATGAAGGCACTCCGGTTCAGCAACGAGCAGATCGACCAGGTCAGCAAGCTGATCGAGCTGCACCTGCGCTTCCACGGGTACGGCGACGGCGAGTGGACCGACTCCGCCGTACGGCGCTATGTCCGCGACGCCGGCGATCAGCTCGAACGCCTGCACGTGTTGACCCGCGCCGACTGCACCACCCGCAACCGCCGCCGCGCGGAAACCCTGCGGGCGGCGTACAGCGATCTCGAAGAGCGGATCGCGCGGTTGCAGGAGCAGGAGGAGCTCGACTCGCTGCGCCCGGATCTCGACGGCAACCAGATCATGCAGATCCTCGACCTGGCTCCCGGTCGTGAGGTCGGCGAGGCCTACAAGTTCCTGATGGAACTCCGCCTCGACCAAGGCCCACTCGGCGAAGAGCGGGCCCGCGAAGAACTCCTCCGCTGGTGGGCCGAGCGCTAGATCGGCTGCGCTTCCTGCGTCGCGTACGCGGCCGCGATCGTCGCGGCCGACTCCGGATGGGGTGCGTAGGTGATCTCGCCGATCGCGGCGACCGGTAGCGCGGGGTCGATCGAGTTGGTCAGGTAAGCCGCGTCGTACGTCGCCAGGTCGGCGAGCGGCACCGGCGCCGTCTCGAACGTCGTCAGGCCGGCGAGGGGGACCGACGCCAGGCCGCGCTGCAGGACTTGCTGCCGGATGCCGGCCAGGATCGGCGCGGCCGGGAACACGATCTCGGTGCCGCGGGCGAAGCAGATGTTCCAGATCGACGCCTCGGACACTTCACCCGCTGGCGTGTGGAACAGCGCGTCGTCGTACCCGGCCGCTGTTGCCTGACGCGCGTGATAGATGAGGTCGAAGGTGCCGGTGTGCTTGAGGTGCGGCAGTGCGCGCTGGTGCTGGACCGGGCGTAAGCGGAGTGGGGTGGTTCCGGGCTCGATCGGGGCGCTGCGGCGGATCAGCAGGTCGAGATCGCCCGCGAGCGAGAACACGTTGACGCGCAGACTGCAGTCGCGGGCGTCGCCGAGCGCCGTACGGAGATTTTGGCGGATCCGGGCGGAGTCCAGCGAGCGGCCGAAGACTTCGCGGGAGCTGCGGTCCAGGCGCTCGAAGTGCAGGTCGAGGCCGTCGACGCGGCCGTCGCGGACCTGCAGCGAGGAGAAGTGGCCATAAGTGGTTGCTCGGAGCAACTCCAACGTCACAGTGGGCAGTGGTTCGCCGTTCAGGAACAAGGTTTCTGACACGGAGTCATTCTGGTCTACGCTCGCATCGTGGACGTGTGGAGCATCATCGGCTGGGGCGGATCCGCGTTGGTGGTGGTGTCGCTGCTGCAGACGCGCATCCTGCGGCTGCGTCTGCTGAACCTGGTCGGTTGCATCATCCTGGTCGGCTTCAACCTCGTCATCGGGGTCTGGCCGATGGTCGGGATGAACGCCGTCCTGGCGGTTATCAACGTCGTCCACCTGTGGCGGCTGCTCCGGCACCGGCACGACGAGGCCGAGTACGAGGTGCTCCGGGTCCGGGCCGACGACGCGTACCTCGGTCACGTCCTGGCCACCCACGCTCGCGACATCAGCCGCTTCAACCCCGGCTTCGAGCTCGCCGCGAGCCCGTACGCGTTCCTCGTCCAGCGCGGCGAGCGAACGATCGGCGTCGTCCTCGCCCACGACGCCGGCGAGGGTCGCGCCCAGATCGATCTGGACTACGTGCTCCCGAAGTACCGCGACTTCACCCCCGGTGAGTTCGTCTACCGCCGCAGTGACGTCTTCACCGACCAGGGCTTCCACCAGGTCCTCGCCTCACCCCGGATGCGCGACTCCTCGCCGTACCTCAACGGCCTCGGCTTCCACCGCGACGGCGACGCCCTCGTCCTCGACCTGCCGAACACCTGAGATGGAAGTTTGATAACTGTATTTATAATAAGTACAGTTCTACAACATGCAGAAACCCGATCGGATCTTTGCGCGCGATGGTGAGTGGGATGCGCTCGTCCGGTTCGCCTCCGGTACGACGCCGCACCCCGGGCTAGGTGTCGTCAGCGGGCGGCGGCGCCAGGGCAAGACCTTCCTGATCGAGTCGTTGGCGAATCTGACCGGTGGTCTGTACTTCGGCGCCACCGAGGCGACAGAGACTGAGTCGCTGGCTCTCTTCGCGGCAGCTCTCGGTCGTCATCTCGGTCAGTCGTCGCCACCGCGCCTCGACACCTGGGACGAGGCCATCCGGTATCTGTTCGCGCTCGAGCCAGGTGTCGGACCGTTCATCATCGATGAGTTTCCCTACCTCACCAAGGGTGCGCCGGCGGTGCCGTCGATCATCCAGCGGGAGATCGACCGGGCCGCGTTCGCGCAGCACCCGATCAGGCTGCTGCTGTGTGGTTCGGCCATGTCGGTGATGGGGCGCCTGCTCGCCGGTAATGCGCCGCTCCGAGGTCGGGCAACCCTGGAGATGATCGTTCGGCCGTTCGAGTACTGGCGGGCCAAGGAGTTCTGGGAACTGGAGGACCCGCGGCTTGCCGTGCTCGTCCACTCGGTCGTCGGCGGCACTCCGGCGTACCGCGCCCTGGCGCGCGACGACACCCCACAGTCGGTGGCGGACTTCGAGGATTGGATCAAGCGGACCGTGCTGAACTCCCGCACCCCGCTGATGCGCGAGGCCCGCTATCTGCTGGAAGAGGAGATGGCGGTCCGGGACACCGCGCTCTACCACTCGGTGCTGGCTGCCGTTGCTGTGGGCAACAATACGCGCGGTGGCATCGCGAACTACGTCGGCCGGAAGTCCACCGACATCGGCCATCACCTGGTGGTCCTCGAAGACAGCGGCCTGCTTCGGGCGCAGACGGACATCTTCCGGTCGCGGCGTGCTGTGTACCGGATCGCCGAGCCGTTGGTCACCTTCTACGAGGTGGTCATGCGCTCGCAGTGGGGCCTGCTGGAGAGCGGTCGGGCCGACACGGTGTGGCGGCTGTCGGGATCGAAGTTCTCCTCTCAGATCATCGGGCCGCATTTCGAGCAGCTCTGCCGGGACTTCGCGCTCTGGGCCGAGCCTGAGTTGTACGGCGGTGAGCTGCCGGGCGAGATCGGTTCAGGTGTGGTCGCAGACCCCAGTCGGCGCAGCCAGATCGAGATAGATGTCGTGGTGATGGGTGCGGCGTCCTCTGGGCAGCGGAAGAAGGTCTTGTCGCTGGGTGAGGTGAAGTGGGGCGAGGTGATGGGGCGCCGTCATGTGGAGCGGCTGGAGCGGGCCAAGCATCTACTGTCCCGTGACTACGACACGTCCGAAACGAAGCTTGCCTGCTACAGCGGGGCGGGATTCGAGCCGGGTCTTGATCCAGAGGTTCTGACCATTGGACTCGAGCAGTTGTACGCCGTGACGCCCTAGAGGTCCTTCGCGAAACACAGCGACGCCGACTCGTTCTCGAACGGCGGGTACGGCGGGGTCGGCACATACCCGTGATGCGTGTAGAGCGCGATCGCCTCCAGTTGCTGGGTACCCGTCTCGAGCCGGAGTCGCGTGATGCCGTTGCGCTGCGCCTCCGCCTCGACCGCGGTGAGCAGGTGCCGCGACAGACCCCAGCCGCGGGCGGACGGGTCGACGTACATGCGCTTGATCTCGCCAAGGCCGGGTCCCACCGGCTGGAGGCCGACGCATCCGACGGGGCTTCCCTCGAGGAGCAGCAGGATGAATGCGATGTCAGGGTGCAGGCCGACCTGCGGCTGGTCGTCGCCGTAGACCGCGGCGAGCTCGGCCTGCTGCGCGGCGGCGAGGGTGCGGATGGCGGGATCGGTGCCCGGTACGGCGCGCAGTTCCAGGTTCTCGATCATGCGTCCGGACGGTAGCAAGCAGGCGTGACGCAGCTGTTTCGCTTTCCTCTCGCCAGATCCGGGTCGCCGTGAGGTCTTCCACTATTCATGAAAATCTTTCATTATCCAGGGCATGACTGTGACTCGGCGTACGGTGCTCGGCACGGTAGGTGTTCTCGGTGCGGCGGTTGCCGTCCCACTGGAAGCGTTCGGTACGCCGGCGCTGCGGACTGCGGCGGATGCGTCGCCGACCCTGGTCACAGGGGCGACGTTCCCCGAGGGCGTGATGGCCGGGGTGCCGCGCACCGACGGGGCGATGCTGTGGACTCGCGTGCCCCGCGGACTGTTCGACGGCGACGCCGAGCTGGCGGTCGTGGTCTCGCGTAATCGCGACCTCTCCCGCCCGGTGATCGTGAAGACGGTGATCGCGGAGAAGCAGTGGGACGGTTGCGTCCACTTCCCGGCGAACGGGCTGACCGCGGGCGAGGAGTACTTCTACCAGTTCCGCGGGAAGGACACGGTCTCGCCGATCGGCCGGTTCCAGACCCTGCGCCCGGCGGACTCGAACCAGCCGGTGCGGATCGGGTTCTTCACCTGCCAAGGCTTCACCGAGGGGTACTACGCCGTGCACCGGCACCTCGCCGCGGAGGAACTCGACCTCGTCGTCGGCCTCGGTGACTACGTCTACGAGGCCACGGTTCCCGGCGTTCGCGGGATCGACCTGAACCTCTATCCGCAGGTCCTGTCGTCGATGCGCGCGAAGTACACGCTCTATCGCAGCGACGACGACCTGCGGGCGATGCACGCGCAGCACGCGTTCCTGCCGCTGTGGGACGACCACGAGTTCCGCAACAACTACACCAAGAACAAATGGTCGCTGCCCGAACTGTTCTTCCAGGAGAAGAAGTCGGCAGCCTGGCACACGTGGTTCGAGCGGATGCCGGTTCCGCGGTACGCCAACGACATGACCCGGACGTATCGCTCGCTGCGGCTCGGTAAGACGGCCGAACTGTTCGCCATCGACAACCGGCAGTACAAGGACGACCAGCCGTGCAACGACGGCGGCAGCATTATCTGCGCGGCAGCGGACGCCACCGGCCGGACCATGCTCGGTCCCGATCAGAAGGCCTGGCTGGAGAACGGTCTGCGCTCGTCGGGCGCGCAATGGAAGGTGCTCGCGAACCCGAACATGATGATGGGCATGGTCACCGGCGCTGCCGGCGAGCGGGCGTTCATGGACACCTGGGACGGGTACGGCGCCGAGCGGACCGAACTGCTGTCCCTCGCGGCCGACCGCGTCTCCGACCTGGTCGTTGTGACCGGAGACGACCACGACACGTTCTCGGGTGAGCTGTGGAACACCGGGTTCGCTCCGGGCACGCCCGGCAACCCGGCCGGGACAAAGCGTGCAGGTGTGGAGTTCGTCGTACCGTCGGTGTCGTCGACGAACACCGGTGACACCAAGGGTGTTGCGGGCGCGAAGGCCGAGGAGCAGAAGCGGTTGCAGTACAACCCGCATCTGAAGCAGGTCGACATGCGGCAGCACGGGTACGGCGTACTGGAGGTGACCCGCTACGAGGCGAAGCTGTCGTACCGAGCGGTCGACAAGCTGCACCCCGACGCGGGCGTCAGCACCAGCTACCAGGTGCGAACCGGACGGGGCAGCGCCCGGCTCGAGGTGCTCTAGCGATAGATCCGGAGATCCGCCAGACTCCACCAGTGGTCGCTGCTGCCGTTCGAGGTGATCCGGACATACCTCGCGTACGACGGTTTGAGGTCAACCGTGGTGAGCTGGCCGGTCGACGTACCGGTCACCGGCTTCGACCAGCTCACCCCATCGTTGCTGACGGCAACTTCCCAGCTGGTGGCGAAGTCACCGCTCTGTCCGCCGCTGTCCAGTGCGATCTCCCGGAACAGCTTGCGGGAACCGAGATCGAGCTGGATCGACTGACCCGGCGCCTGGGCTGCCTTGCTCGACCACACCGTCGCTCCGTCCGCGTCGATCGCGAGCCCGGCCTCGGCGCCGTTGACCGAGGCGGTTGCGGTCGCGCCGGCCAAGGACACCGGCGTCGGCGTGGATAGCCGGGAGGACGGCCAGGTGAAGGTCCCGATCGCACCGCCCGGCAGCTCGTACTCGAACGACTGGTCGCCGACCGCGACCGCGAACTTCCGCGGCGCGTCGTTCTCGTTGTGCACGACCAGTGCGGTCGATCCGTCCGGGTTCTTGAAGGCGGACGTCATCAGCTGCCCGTTCCACCCGGTCGTCCCGTACGACGTACTTCCGATCCGCACCGCACCCGGCTTCACGAACTTCGACAGGTGGCCGATCGTGTAGTACTCCGCATCCGTGCTCACCGTGCCATCGGCCTGCAGGGTGACGAGCCCGGTACACGTCCCGCAGCCGCCGAGGTGCGGACCGCCGGTGGAGTCGAGGGCGATGTTCCAGTTGACGACCGACTTCGCCCAGTTGCGGGTGGTGCCGAGCATCAGGTTGCGTGCGTGCCAGGTGAGCGTGCCGCGGAAGATCTGCGGCGGGGTGTCATTCGGCCCGTGCGAACCGGAGCATTCGGTGAACCAGATGCCCTTGTCCGGGAAGGCGTTGTGCAACGCGGTCTGAGCCGCCGCATTGCCCGAGTAGCAGTGGTACGCCGTACCTGCGATCCATCGCGCCGCGTCGGACTGCAGCAGCTTGTAGGGGTAGTTGGTCTCCGGGTCCTCACCGGGCGGGGTGGTCCCGATGTCGCCGGGGTGCGTCGACCAGTTGTGGTCGTAGCCGAGGATCTTGGTCCGCGGGCTGGCCTTGTGCAGCAGCGGCCCGAGCCGCGAGATGACCTCGGCCTCCTGCCGGACCGGGACGTCGGTACCGGGGTAGCCGCCGGGCTTGCGGTTCTGCGGCTCGTTCTGGATCGAGAGGAAGTCGACCGGTACGCCGGCCCGCGTGTACGCCTCGACGAACTTCACCAGGTAGCGCGCATAGGCGTCGTACACCTTGGGGTCGTCCTTGAGGCGACCGCCGACGAGCGAGTCACCGGTCTTCATCCAGGCCGGCGGACTCCACGGCGACGCCATCACCTTAAGCGCGGGGTTCAGTTGCTTGGCGCGGCGGAGCAGCGGGAGCACCTGCTGTTCGTCGTGCTTGATGCTGAACTGCTTCAGCTTGAAATCGGTCTCGCCGGGGGCCACGTCGTCGTACGTGTAGTGCTCGGTCGCCGCGGTGAAGTCCGACGACCCGACCGGCTGCCGCAGGAAGCTGACGCCGATGCCGTGCCGGGGATCGAACAGCTTCCGCAACGTCTCCTCACGGACCGCAGGGCTCAGCCGGTACAGCACGTCCGCCGACGAGTCGGTGATCGAGGCGCCGAACCCGTCCATGGTCTGGTACGTCGTCCGCGGGTCGACCGTGATCGTCGTCAGGTCGCTGCTGTTTCGCTGGAACGCGACCGGGGTGCGCTCGTGCAGGAGCTCGGCCCGGTCCGGGGTGGTCACCCAGATCCGGGCCTGGGTGGTCGGGGGATGGGCCTCGGCGGTCGGCACGGTCAGCAGACCGGTGGTGAGCGCCAAGGCGGTGGCGATCATCGGTGTTCGCATCGCACTCCTCAGGGTGTGAAACACAGTGCAACAAACAGCGTCAGGAAACGACTCTCTTTGAGCCCTGTCAATGGTGTGCCGCCTGGGTTTAGAGTGCTGAGCGTGAAACAAAGCGATGTAACAAGTGTCTAGGCGGCGCGCGACCGTGCGCGATGTCGCGGCCGCGGCCGGAGTGTCGAGCGCGACGGTCTCCCGGGTGCTCAACCAGGCCAGCAGCGTGGCGCCCGAGACACGCCTCCTGGTCGAGCGCGCGGTCGAGGAGCTCGGCCTGCTCGCTCCGACTCCCCGCGGCGGTACGCCGAAGCCCGTCGCCGGTGCGGTCTACGTGCGCTGCCCGTACCTGCTGACCGACTACTTCGGGCTGATCGTCTCGTCCATCGCCGAGACCCTCGACCGCCACGGCCGCCAGGTCGTCCTCAACGCCGGCGAAGCCGCGGCCCACGAGCCGGTCCTGTCCCGGCTGCCGTCCCAGAGCGGTCTGGCCGGAGCGATCCTGATCCTCCCGCCCGAGTCGAGCGAAGACCTCGTCCGCCTCAGCTCGCGCCGCTTCCCCTTCGTCGTGGTGGATCCGCGCACGACCCTCCCGCGCGACATCCCCTCGGTCTCAGCCGCTCACCACTCGGGTGCTCGACAACTGACCACTCACCTGGCCGCCCTCGGCCACACCCGCATCGGCGTCATCGCCGGTCCTCGCGAGTGGCTCGCGGCTGACGCCCGGCTCTCCGGACACCACGCCGCCCTCGCTGACGCCGGCATCCTGCCCAACCCGGATCTCGTCCGCCATACCCATCCGACCACCGCCGACGGCTACGAGGCGGCCACCCAACTCCTGGCTCTCGACCCACGCCCTACTGCGTTGATCGCGTTCAACGACAAGTCGGCCATCGGCGCCCTCCAAGCCGCCACCGCCCGAGGCCTCAGCGTGCCCACCGACTTGTCGATCGCCGGTTTCGACGACCTCGACCTCAGCCAAGCCACCACCCCGCAACTCACCACGGTCCGCCAGCCGCTGGCCGAGATGGGCCGGATGGCCGTCTCCCTCCTCACTAGGCTCCTGGATCGCCACACCCTCGAAGCCCTGCACGTGGAACTTGCCACCGAGTTGGTTGTCCGCGGCTCGACCGGTCAGCGTTGAAATTAGTCTGGTGAGTGGTGTCGGATCGGAGTGCAGCTGTTCGTGGAGTTGGTGTGCGGCGGCCGACCGGCCTGCCCAGACTTGATCGGAGACGACAGTGCCCGAGTACCTGATCAGCTTCAACGACGAGTGGGTTCCTGAGCACACGGAGGCGGAGATCCGGGCGAAGTCCGCGTCCGTGCGCCCCGTGATCGAGGAGATGAAGGAGGCCGGCGTCTTCCTCTTCAGCAACGGCGGCCTCGATGCCACGTCCGTGGTCTGCAGCGTCACCGCCCGCGACGGCGAGCCGGTCTTCACCGACGGCCCGTACGTCGAGTCCAAGGAACACCTCGGTGGATTCGCGGCGATCGACGTACCGGATGACGAAGCCGCGCGGTACTGGGCCGGCCGGCTCGCGGTCGCGCTCGACTGGCCCCAGGAGGTTCAGCGCTTTCCCCGCTCCGTCGAAACCAGTGCGACGCCCTGAGCGGATGTGAAAGGTTGGACTTCATGAGGATCGGGATTGCCGGGATCGCCATCGAGTCCAGCACGTTCTCGCCGCATCGCGCCGGCCTGGACGACTTCGACGTACGGCGTGGGGAGGACCTGCTCAAGCGGTACGACTTCCTCGCGAAGGAATGGGCCGAGGGCGTCGAGTGGGTGCCGTTGCTGCATGCACGGTCGTTGCCGGGCGGGGCAGTCGTTGCCGAGGTGTACGACGCCCTGTCCGCGGAGATCATCGAGCGGATCGGTACGGCGGGTGAGCTCGACGGCCTGTTCTTCGACATCCATGGCGCGATGAGCGTGGTCGGCCGTCAGGACGCCGAGGCGGATCTGGCCACCCGGGTTCGGGCCGCGCTCGGACCGGACGTGATGATCTCGACCTCGATGGATCTGCACGGCAACGTGTCGCGGGAACTGGGCTCGGCCGTCGATCTGATCACCTGCTACCGGATGGCACCGCACGAGGACGCGATGGAGAGCCGCGAGCGGACAGCGCGGAATCTGGTCGAGCGGTTGCGTTCCGGGCTGGGTACGCCGAAGAAGGCATGGATCCAGGTGCCGGTGCTGCTGCCGGGGGAGAAGACGTCGACCCGGATCGAGCCGGCGGCCTCGATCTACCAGCGGGTCGGCGAGATCGCGGACGAGCCCGGCGTACTGGATGCGGCCGTCTGGGTCGGGTACGCGTGGGCCGACGAGCCGCGATGCCAGGCGGCCGTGGTGGTGATGGGCGACGACGAGGCGCTGATCACCGAGCGCGCGACCGAGCTGGCTCAGGCCTACTGGGATGCACGGTCCGACTTCGAGTTCGTAGCACCGACCGGGACGCTGCACGAGTGCGTCGCGGCGGGTCTGAAGAGTACGGCGCGCCCGTTCCTGATCAGCGACTCCGGCGACAACCCGACCGCCGGCGGTGCCGGCGACGTCTCGTGGACCCTGCGCGAACTGCTGTCGGTTGAGGAGTTGATTGGCGGCCAGGCGACCGCGATCCACGCCAGCATCACCGACCCCGATGCAGTCGCCGCCTGTGTCGCAGCCGGCGTCGGCAACCCCATCAGCGTCGCAGCCGGCGGCAAGGTCGACTCCGGCCCCGCAGGCCCGGTCGAAGTCACCGGCACCGTCTTCTCCCTCTCCGAAGACCCAGTAGGCGGAACCGTAGCCGTCATCCAAATCGGCGGCCTGCACGCCATCCTCACCTCCCGCCGCAAGCCCTACCACCACCTAGCCGACTTCACCCTGCTAGGCCTAGACCCAGCCGCCACCGACCTAGTCATCGTCAAGATCGGCTACCTCGAACCCGAGCTCTACACCCTCGCCGCCGACTGGCTCCTAGCCCTAACCCCCGGCGGCGTAGACCAAGACCTCCTCCGCCTAGGCCACCACGGAGTAATCCGCCCCCTCTACCCCTTCGACCCCGAAATGCCCACCCCCGCCCTAACCCCCAACCTCCTCTGACCAGACCCCATTTCCCCGGCTACCCACCGACCTCAGGGGTTCTACACCCATAACCAGAGTGCCAAACCCCCAATTTCCCTACCCAGCCAGCCAAATGGGAGCACACCCACCCCACTCCGTCCCGCGCCGTTCGATGGGCTGACCGCGCCAAGGCCGGCTAGGGCTCTCCCCACGAGCCGGTACGACGTTGTGCACGGATCAACCATCTGCGCGGGCCGAAGGTGGTCGAGGGGTGCCCAAGGTGCGCTGGTCGCGTCGACCTTGAGCACGGTTCAACCGTTCCGGCGGGTCCCGAATGGATGGTGGGTGCACAAGGTGATGGCCGGCCCGCGGTCTCGGGCCCCGGGGGATATCTGGCGCGTTGATCGGAGCATTTTCGGCGCCTGGAGCCTGTTGCGGAATGGGTGTGGCGGTGGTGGTCGGGGTGGGTGGGTTGGTTGAGGATTGGGTGGTGGCGAATGGGTATCGGCGGGTTGATCGTGGGCAGGGGTTCTTGTTGCCGCCGGATATGGCGGCCTGGTTGCCGGGTGATCATCTGGTGTGGTTCTTGATCGATACGGTCGAGGAGCTGGACACGTCGGTGCTGCATGCCGGCCGGGTGCGGGTGGGGCAGGGGCGGGCTGGGTTCGATCCGGACATGCTGTTGGTGTTGCTGATGTATGCGTATGCGAACAAGGTACGGTCGTCGCGGCAGATCGAGCGGTTGTGCACTGTGGATGTGGCGTTCCGGGTGATCTGTGCCCAGGACGTGCCTGATCACACGACGATCGCGCG